>NZ_NCUO01000012.1:0-600000 GCF_002096495.1 Streptococcus oralis subsp. oralis
AGTAAGCTCCAGCCAATCAGCATCTGCAAGTGCGAGCCAGTCTGCTTCGGTAAGTTCTAGTCAGTCAGCCTCAGCCAGCGCGAGTCAATCAGTATCTGTAAGCTCAAGCCAATCTGTATCGGTGAGTGCTAGCCAATCTGCTTCAGCGAGCGCCAGTGAGTCAGCATCGGTAAGCTCAAGTGAATCAGCCTCAGTCAGCTCAAGCCAGTCCGCCTCAGTCAGCTCGAGTCAATCTGCTTCAACAAGTACTTCAACTTCTGCAAGTATGCTAGCAGACAAGTTGGCGTTGGAGAGTGCCTCGATCTCAGCAAGTACATCAGTGAGCGAATCTACTTCAACGAGCGCATCACTCTCAGCTAGCATGTTAGCCAGTGAATCGACTCTAGAAAGTGCTTCGATTTCAGCAAGTATGTCAGTGAGCGAGTCTGCGTCGATTAGCGCTAGTCTCTCGACTTCAGATTCTATTAGTAGATCTGCGTCAGCAAGTGCTCTGGTATCTACTTCAACAAGCACCTCTCTCTCAATGGCAAACATTGCAAGCCAAGGTCAATCCGCTTCAAGCAAGCCGAAACAAGTCTTGCCAAATACAGGAGCGTCGACTTCCGTAGCATCTGCTTTATTGGGAGCATTGGCAGCTGTGACAGGTATCGGTCTTCTTGCCAAGAAGAGTCAGAGTGACGATCAAGAAAGTCATTGATAAGATATAAAAATCAATGAATAAATAGTAAAATGGAAAACCTTTGAAAACATGATTTTTCAAAGGTTTTTTCTATATGTGAGAAGGGGAAAATCCTCTTTCGAGTTTGAAATAAACTAGGGGAAAAGGTATAATAGGAAGGTGAGATAATCATCGAAAAAATCAGAACTACAGTAGTAGAAAAGTAGCCAAAAGAATGTGAAAAGAAAAGGGGACGAAATGAAAAAAGAGCTTCAAAAAGCCATTGTACTCGGTGGTGATAATGCATATATGGACAAGATTGAGACAACAATCAAGTCAATCTGTGCCCATAACCGAGCAGTGACTTTTTATGTTTTCAATGATGATTTGCCATCTGAATGGTTTCAGCTCATGGAGAGACGTCTAGAGCCTCTAGCCTCAAAAATCGTCAATGTCAAGATTAGTCATCAAGGTTTGAAAGAGTATAGTTTGCCACTAGCCCACCTAAGTTATGCAACTTTCTTTCGTTATTTTATTCCTCAGTTTGTTAGCGAAGACCTAGCCTTGTACCTGGATTCGGATATCATCGTTAGATCAGACCTGGATCAACTCTTTTTAGAAGACATGGAGGACTGGCCAGTAGCTGCTGTCGCAGATGCGCTAGTTCCTAGCACTTTTAATGCAGGTGTCTTACTGATTAATGTGGCTCTCTGGCGTCAAGAAAAGGTGACGGAGCACTTGTTGAGTTTGACAGACCAACTGCATGACCAAGTTTTTGGTGATCAGGGCGTGTTAAATCACCTCTTTGAAGGTCGTTGGAAATCGCTGCCAGCTACCTATAATTTTATGGTTGGTATGGATACAGTGGCTCGAAATTACCAGATGGATTCTTGGTATAGGGATTCTCTTGCTACTGAGAAAACAGCCAAGATTATCCATTATACAGGGGACAAGCCTTGGTACCAAATCAACCTCAATCGTTTCAGGGAGGACTGGTGGTTTTACTACGGACTAGAGTGGTCTGATATTGTCATGAAAAAATGTGATTTCCATAAAGGATTAGCATCTTTAGTTCAAGCTCCCCAGTATGCGACCGCAATTTTTACCAATACGTGTCACATAGAGAGAATCGAACACCTGATCCAAGAACTGCCTGATGTAGAGTTCTCTATCCTAGCTCATACCAATTTTGCGCCGGAAATCATGAACTTGCAATCGCATCTGAATGTACGCCTCTATCCTTACTTTAATCCCATGAATGTCAAAAAAGTCTTAGAAAAGATTGACTTTTACTTGGATATCAATCATGAGGATGAAATTGCAAACATTATCCAAGAGGTGCAGCAAAGAGAAATCCCTATATTTGCTTTTGAAACCACTAGTCATGACTCGAGTGGTTACAGTCACGTTTACTCACCAGCAGCCGTAGATCAAATGATCGAGTCTATCCGCACGCTTTTGGAATCACAGAAGCAGTCGTTGTGAACTGAAGGAAACTAAATGAAAAAAACAATTGTTCTCGCAGGAGATTATGCCTATATCCGCCAGATTGAAACAGCGCTCAAGTCTCTCTGCTATCATAATAGCCATGTCAAGGTCTATATCTTTAACCAGGATGTTCCCCAAGAATGGTTCCGCGCTCTCAGACCGATAGTAGAGCAAATGGGTGGTGAGTTGGTGGATGTCAAGATGCTTGGTGCCCAGTTTCAGATGAACTGGAGTAACAAATTGCCCCATATCAACCACATGACCTTTGCCCGTTATTTTATCCCTGATTTTGTTGAAGAGGACAAGGTACTTTACTTGGACAGCGATCTGGTAGTGACGGCTGATTTGACGTCCCTCTTTGAAATGGACTTAGGAGAAAACTACCTGGCTGCTGCACCATCTTGTTTTGGAGTTGGGGTTGGTTTTAATGCAGGTGTGCTCTTGATCAATAACAAAAAATGGCGGGCAGAAGCTGTGAGACAAGAGCTAGTTGAGTTGACAGAGCGGGAACACCAACATGTGAGTGAGGGAGACCAGTCCATCCTCAATATGCTCTTTCATGACAGCTATGCTCCTCTGGATCAGAACTATAATTTCCAGATTGGTTTTGATAGTGGGGCTGCCTCACATGGACATGAATTTATCTTCCAGATTCCCCTAGAGCCCCTGCCAGCTATCTTGCATTTCCTCTCTCAGGACAAACCTTGGAACACTCATTCGGTTGGGCGTTTGCGTGAGGTTTGGTGGCACTATCATCTGATGGAGTGGTCTACCATTACTGAAAAATGGCGTCAGGCTGGAATTGACTATCCAGTCACAGTCTATCAGCCAGTTATGTCTTGTGTTAATTTGACTAACTCCTGGCATCTTGAGAAAATCGACTATCTGGTTCAAGCCTTGCCAGAGTTGCATTTCTACATTGCAGCCTATACGACGATGGCACCTGAACTCATGCTCTTGTCACGTTTTGAAAATGTTACTCTCTATCCTAACACCTTCCCTCTCTTGGTTGAGAAACTGGTTCAGCAGACAGATGTCTATCTTGATATTAACCACGATGACAAGTTGAGTGTTGTTTATGACTATATTTCACGCTTTGAGAAACCAATCTTGACTTTTGACAATACCCAGTCCCAGGAACTAGCTGAAAGTGCCTATGCGGGTATCTTCTCAGCAGAAAGACCAGAAGAAATGGTGGCTACTTTGAAGGTTTATCTGGACGAGAAAACTCACGAAAACTGAGATAGAGATTTGAAGATGCTAAGATAAAAAGGCTGGATTGGTCCCGTATGACAGGACAATTGAAAGATAAAAAGAAAAGGAGGAGCTAGTGAAAGAATTTCGTTCATCGATAGCAGTAAAAAAAGGGATGCGCACCCTATTTTTGCTCTTTATTTATGTGCTCGGGAGTCGTCTGGCTCTTCCTTTTGTTGACCTCAATAGCCGGAATTTTCTCGGAGGAAGC
This sequence comes from Streptococcus oralis subsp. oralis, assembly GCF_002096495.1. GTDB lineage: Bacteria > Bacillota > Bacilli > Lactobacillales > Streptococcaceae > Streptococcus > Streptococcus oralis_CU. Next base: position 3,612 of record NZ_NCUO01000012.1, read on the forward strand.
GCAGCCTATCTGGACTTTTCAGTAGCCCTGACTGGTGGAAATCTTCGTAGCCTCTCTCTCTTTTCAATCGGACTTTCCCCTTGGATGTCAGCTATGATCTTGTGGCAGATGTTTTCCTTTTCAAAGAAACTGGGCTTAAACTCGGTTTCTTCGGAAGTCCAGGATAGACGGAAAATGTACTTGACGTTAGGGATTGCCTTGATTCAGGCCTTGGCCTTGACGACAAACCTCCCTGTCCAAGCCCCCTACAATCCCTTCTTGGTTTTTCTCCTCAATACCAGCCTTTTGGTTGCGGGGACCTTCTTCTTAGTTTGGCTGTCTGACATCAATGCGTCTATCGGAGTTGGAGGCCCAATCGTCATTTTATTGGCGAGTATGGTGGCTTCACTCCCTCAGGACATCATCCAATCGGTCCAAGTTCATAAGATCTCTCCTTGGCTGCTTTTCCTATTGGTAGTGCTTGGTGTCCTCTTTACCTATCTAGTTGTTCTCTTTTACCGAGCTAGATACCGCATTCCTATCAATAAAATCGGGCTCCATTCTCGCTTTAAACGCTATTCTTATCTGGAAATCATGCTCAATCCTGCAGGTGGCATGCCTTATATGTATGTGATGAGTCTCATGGGCTTGCCTTCCTATCTCTTGATCTTGCTTCAACATCTGGATAAGGGTAATCCTCTCTACCCTGCCATACTGGAGCAGTATGCGATGGGGAAACCCTTGTGGATCTATGCTTATATCCTGATCCTCTTTGTCTTTAGCATTGCCTTTGCCTTTGTCAATGTGAGTGGTCAACAAATCGCAGATCGGATGAAGCAATCAGGAGATTACATCTACGGAGTCTATCCCGGTGAGGATACTAGTCGCTTTATCAATCGCTTGGTTCTCCGATTTGCTCTGATAGGTGCAGTCTTTAACGTTATCTTGGCTGGACTTCCGATCTTGTTTGTCTTGAAGGATGAGAGTCTGTTCAAAGTCAGCATGATTCCCGGACTCTTTTTAATTTTGAGTGGCATGCTCTTTACGATTCACGACGAACTGCAGGCGCTCAGATTAAATGAAAGGTATCGGCCACTATTCTAGGAGGTTTTGATGTATTACTTTATCCCGGCTTGGTATGGCAAGGAGCGTCCCTGGCATGCTGATTTGACACCTTGGTATTTTTCTCATTTTAAGCTAGAATTTGATGACACCTTCAATCAGATTCGCTTGATGCAACACCAAGGGGTCCCTGCACAGGTCCTCCTTTTGTCCTATCAGCCTCATCTTCGCTATTTTCTCCATCGCCAAGGTATTTTAGAAGCACAAGTTTATTCCTTATTTGATGAATTGCAGGATTTTCATGAGATTCGACCGCAGGTCTTGCAGCTCAGAGATATTGAGTGGGAAGAGGACTGCGAGTTTGTTTACAGTCCCTTTACCATTTTAGTTTTGAGAAATGGAAAGCCCTATGCTCAGGTGGAGCATGGGATTGAAGGTTTTATCAGTACGATTCAGTATTTCAAGGAAGATGGGCTCTTGTCTGCTAATTACCTGATGGATGATCGGGGGCTGGTTTCCAGTGTGATTTACTACGAAGAGGGTCAGGCTCTCTACCAAGACTATCTCAATCCCAAGGGACTGTGGCAGTTTAGAGAGCACTTGCAAGATGGGGGGCGTATCGAAGTCAATCCTATCTTTGCTTTTCGATTCCAAAAAGAGGCTTACCGAGATATGGGAGAATTGATTGCGGAGTTTTTTGAGAAGAAAATAGCTCAACTCCCTGAGGAAGGAGCGACCTATTTTCTGCCTGCTTGTGATCAGCACAATGACTTCCTTTTAGAACGATTGCCTCACCAAACCACTAAGGTTCTCAGTCTTTTTATCGGACGAAATCCTCAAGAGCAATTACCTCAGTTGGCGAATTTGTTGTCTAAGGTGGACCTTGTTCTGGTCGACAGAGAGGACACCTTGCACTTGGCTCAGTCTGCCTTTTCAGAACAAGCAATGAAGTTTCGTCATTTATCACCTTTTGATACCCGCTTGGAGCTGGGAAAGAGTCAGACTCGGAAGGAGTCAATCCTCTACTATCAACTGGACTTTGAGCATGGGATAGAGGACCAAGCGCTCTATCAGGTCTTGCATTTCCTTTCTGAAAACAAAGATACGGAGCTGGTCTTTGGAACCTTTGCTGCTAGTCAAGAAGAAATGAAGCAGCTGGAAACACGAGTTGCTGAGATGGTCTCAGAGCAGTTTCAAGACCAGGAACTGGAGAAGGAAGTTGATTACCAAGGAGCTGAAAATCCGCTTGAGGACAATCGCCATCAGAGCAAGCGCTATTCGTTTGTCAATATGAAGGATGAATCGGAGTTAATCAAGCAGCTGGAATTTGTTCGTTTGATTGTCGATCTGAACAGGCAACCTCTTCTTTATACCCAAATCGCGGGGATTAGTGCTGGTATCCCTCAAATCAATAGGGTCAAAACAGAGTATGTCAGCCATCAGAAGAATGGCTATCTGTTGGAAAATATAGCTGATTTTGCGCAAGCTGCCCATTACTATCTCGATAGCCTGCAGGTGTGGAATGATGCTTTGATCCATTCCATCGAAAAGATAAAGGAACACACTGGGGAGCAATTCCTGATCAAGCTAGAAAAGTGGTTGGAGGAGGTGACTCATGGAAAAGAAGTATAAGATCTTGCAAATCGGTCCAGAAGATTGGCGAGAGACACTTGCCCTACCAGCCCAACTAGACTGGTATCATGTTCCTCCCAACACACCGTCTGCCATCCAGAAAATCATGGATGAGAATGATCTAGATCACTTTCATGCTGTCATTCTCACGGATGGGGCTTATCTAGTAGATTTGTTGCCTTTTGCATCTAGCATAGAACCCTATACGGTTTTCTATCCAGAACAGTTTGCAAGTCAGGATAAAAACATTCAGAACCTCATCAAACATCACTGCATGCAAGCGATGGACCTGTCAGACCGCCAGGGCTTTGTTCGAGACCTCTCTACCTCCCTCTTTGAAGGTGGTTATGGAGACAAGCTGAGCCCAGCTACGATAAGGATTCACCCGAGTTTCCAAGGCTCTGTCTCCTATCAGGGATTTGAGCATCTGGAGCTGGAAGGAGACTTTGGCAAGACCTATACCCAGCTAGCTTCTTGGGCCTATAATCAGTCTGTCCAAGCCCATTCGCCAATCGAACTCTGGCTCGAATATGAAAAGAGTGGACTAGTGGAATTGCGCCTGCGATTGCGAAAAATCCCAGCAGGATCCGTTTCAGAGATTAGACAGGACATTCTCCTTGAGGAAGCAGACTTTGCCTCAGCAATCATAGTGGAGCAAGACTATGATGCTTATCTGAGTATTTCTCTTGAAGCGCGTGGTCAAGGGAAGGTCAACATCGGCAATCTCCACCAACGCTGGAGCCGGAAACAGTTTGGAAAGTTTGTTCTCGGAGGCAATATCCTGCATGACAAAAAACGTGAGGAAATCAACTATTTCTTTCACCCGGGGGATTTCAAACCTCCTCTAGCAGTCTATTTCTCAGGTTATCGTCCGGCGGAAGGTTTTGAGGGTTACTGGATGATGAAGAATCTCAGATGCCCCTTTCTCCTCTTTTCGGACCCTCGATTAGAGGGTGGAGCCTTTTACCTAGGAACTGAGGAGTTGGAAGACAACATACAAGCAACCATCCAACACTATCTAGACTACCTAGGCTTGGATAGAAGTGACTTGATCCTATCTGGCCTGTCAATGGGAACCTTCCCAGCCCTCTACTATGGAGCCTACTTTGAACCCAAGGGAATCGTAGTCGGAAAACCCTTGACAAATCTAGGAACCATCGCACAGCGGGGTCGACTAGAGGCGCCAGGAGTCTTTCCAACTAGCTTTGATGTCTTGCACCTTCAGACTGGAGGAGTGAGCCAGAAAGACATGAAGGACTTGGATCAACGTTTTTGGACCCGATTTGAACAAGCTGATTTTTCCCAGACGACCTTTGGTCTTTCTTACATGAAGGACGAGGATATGGATAGTGGTGCCTATGACCAGCTAGTGAAGACTCTTTGCCAGACAGGAGCTAAGGTTTTGTCAAAAGGGACAGCAGGTCGACACAACGATGACACAGGAACAAACGTTGCCTGGTTTATTCATTTTTATAAGATGATACTAGAAGAATACGGAAGAGGTGAGACATGATTATCATCAAGAGAGAGGATATTAGGTGGGGCGAGATGGGAGCCACTTATCTTTATGGTAGCCAGATTATCTATCATGCAGATGGTCATGTTACCCTGAAAAATCCTTTGCTGGCTTCAGGTGAAACCCTTAAAACCTGGTTTTCCAGTGTCAATTACCAGGCTACTAGAAGTCAACCTAGTCTCCCTCTTCTTAAGAAAAATCACACCTACCGTCTCTCTATGAAGATGCAGGTTCAACCAGCCAATGGTCTCTATCTCAAACTGACTTTTTTAAACCGTTATGAGGAAATCATCGAGGAGAAGATTGAAAGACAATTTTCCTTTAGCTTCACCTATCCTGAAGCGGCCTACACCTATCGCCTCTCCTTGATTAGCGCAGGTTTTGAGGCTCTTGACTTTGTTTCGTTTTCTATTGAGGAGGATGCTGGTGTTTAATCGTTTGTATCAAGAAAGACAACTGAGAAAGGTCAAGAAACTTTTAAGCCAAATCAACGCCCTCAAAGAAGAGATGGCAGCTCTCAGCGATGGGGAAATGGCTGCAAAGACAGAGGAGTTTCGCCAGCGCCTTGCCCAAGGAGAAACCTTGGATGAGCTATTGGTAGAAGCCTATGCCCTTGTCCGTGAGGCCGATAAAAGGGTCTTGGGTCTCTTTCCCTATGATGTGCAAGTCATGGGAGCCATTGTGATCCACCAAGGAAATGTGGCTGAGATGAATACGGGTGAAGGCAAGACCTTGACTGCAACCATGCCCCTCTACCTCAATGCCCTAACGGGAAAAGGCAGCATGCTGGTCACGACCAATGACTATCTGGCTAGACGGGATGCAAGCGAAATGGGCCCAGTCTACCAATTTTTAGGTCTAACTGTCGGTCTTCCCTTTTCAGAGGACCCAAAAGAGGACTTGACTGCGGAAGAGAGAAGAAAGATCTACACCTCGGACATCGTCTACACGACCAATAGTGTGCTGGGATTTGACTATCTCAATGACAACCTTGCCTCCACTCGTGAGGGAAAATTCCTGCCTCCCTTTAACTATGTCATCATCGATGAGATCGATGATATTCTACTCGATAGTGCCCAAACTCCCTTGATTATCGCAGGCTCTCCCCGTGTCCAGTCTAACTATTATGGGATGATTGATACCCTAGTGACGACCTTGGTTGAAGGAGAAGACTACATCTACAAGGAAGAAAAAGAGCAGGTTTGGTTGACCCGAAAGGGGGCTCAGACGGTTGAAGGATTCCTAGGAATCGACCATCTCTACAAGGAAGAGTACGCAAGTTATGTTCGGCATCTGGTCTATGCTCTTAGAGCTCATACGCTCTTTACCAAGGACAAGGACTATCTGGTTCGAGGTCAAGAGATGGTTTTGCTGGATAAGAGCACAGGGCGTTTGATGGAAATGACCAAGCTTCAAGGTGGTCTCCATCAAGCCATCGAAGCCAAGGAACATGTGAAACTTTCTCCTGAAACCAGAGCCATGGCTTCAATCACCTACCAGAGTCTCTTTAAGATGTTTCGCAAAATCTCAGGTATGACAGGAACGGGAAAGGTGGCAGAAAAAGAGTTTTTTGAAACCTACAATATGGCTGTCATTCGCATCCCAACCAATCGCCCACTTAGGCGAATGGACCATTCAGACAATCTCTATGTGACCCTCCCTGAGAAAGTGTATGCTTCTTTGGAAGCAATCAAGACCTATCACGCCAAAGGCAATCCACTCCTGATCTTTGTCGGTTCTGTAGAAATGTCCCAGCTTTACTCGTCCTTGCTCTTGCGAGAGGGGATTTCTCACAATGTCCTCAATGCCAATCATGCAGCGCGTGAAGCCCAGATCATCGCAGAGTCTGGACAGATAGGGACAGTAACCGTTGCGACTTCTATGGCAGGTCGAGGGACAGATATCAAACTCGGTCCAGGAGTCGCAGAATTGGGTGGTCTGATTGTGATTGGTACCGAGCGGATGGAGAGCCGACGGATTGACCTGCAAATCAGAGGTCGTTCTGGCCGCCAGGGTGATCCAGGAATGTCTCAATTTTTCGTGTCGCTTGAAGATGATGTGATCAAAAAGTTCGGGCCGTCTTGGGTTCACGACCTGTATCAAGACTACCAAGTGGAAGATATTAGCAAACCCATCCTACTTAAGGATCGCAAGTACCGCAACCTCGTCAGAAAAGCCCAAGAGGCTAGTGATAGTGCCAGTCGCTCAGCGCGCAGACAAACCTTAGAGTATGCGGAAAGTGTCAATATCCAGCGCCAAATGGTCTACAAAGAAAGAGATCGTTTGCTGGATGGGAGCCGTGATTTAGAGCATATCCTTGAGGATATATTGGCAGACTATACCAAACAAATCTCAGAAAAAGCCTATAGTAGCCCCCAAGAGCTCTTTCACTTCATCGTGACCAATATTAGCTTTGGGATGAGAGAATTACCAGCTGATTTGGATTTAGCTGATGCAGATCAGATTCGGGAGTTACTAGAGAAAATAATAGCCAAGGAAATTGCAGCTAAAAAGGAAGTCCTCCAACCTCACCAGCTCTATGACTCTTTTCTGAGAATATCCATGCTCAAGGCTATTGATGACAACTGGGTTGAGCAAGTCGACTATCTCCAACAGCTCAGTCTAGCAATCGGGAGCCAGTCTGCTTCTCAAAAGAACCCTATCGTGGAGTACTATCAGGAGGCCTATGCAGGCTTTGAAACCATGAAGCAACAAATCCGTACAGATATGGTTCGCAATCTTCTCATGGGGATTGTGGAAGTAACGCCCAAAGGTGAGATTCTCACCCATTTTCCATAAAAAGAGGATCATATGACAATTTACAATATAAATCTAGGGATCGGTTGGGCGAGCAGTGGTGTCGAGTATGCCCAGGCCTACCGAGCAGGGATTTTTAGAAGTTTAGACCTAGCATCTAAGTTTATCTTTACCGACTTGATTTTAGCAGACAATATCCAGCATTTAACGGCCAATATCGGCTTTGCGGATGATCAGGTAATCTGGCTTTACAATCATTTTACAGATATCAAGCTAGCACCGACCAGTGTTACAGTTGACGAGGTCTTGGCCTCTTTCGGTGGCCTTGAGAGTCATAGGGAGCAGGATGGCAAAGTCTTGCGCGTCTACTTTTCTGACGAGGACAAGTTTGTGACCTGCTACTTGTTAGACTCGGCTAAGAATCTGGTGCAGCATGCAGAGTATGTATTTGGGGGAAACTTGATTCGCAAGGATTATTTCTCCTACAAACGCTACTGTACAGAATATTTCGCGCCTAAAGACCAAGTGGCTAGACTCTATCAACGAAGCTTTTTCAATGAAGACGGCAGCACCGCTTACGATATCTTGCTGACTGAAGGTCAGGAAGAGGTCTATCGATTTAAGGACCGGATTCTGTACGGAAAGCCAGCCCTTATGCGCTATTTTATGCAACGTTTGAACTTGAGCAAGTCTGATTTGGTCATCTTGGATAGGGAAACAGGGATTGGTCAGGCTGTTTTTGAAGAAGCACAAAAGGCCCATCTAGCAGTTGTCGTTCACGCAGAGCACTATAGTGAAAATGCTAGTAACGAAGCCTATCTCCTTTGGAATAATTATTATGAGTATCAGTTTACAAATGCGGACAAGGTCGATTGTTTTATCGTGTCTACGGATCGGCAGAAGGAAGTTCTCGAAGGTCAATTTGCCCAGTACAGTCAGCATCGTCCACGAATCGTCACGATTCCAGTTGGGAGCATTGATCAGCTGACGGAGCCTGCTAGGGAACGCAAGCCCTTTTCTCTCATTACCGCTTCGCGTCTGGCCAAGGAAAAACACATCGACTGGCTCGTCAAGGCGGTTATCCAGGCGCATCAAATCCTTCCAGAGCTTACCTTTGACATTTATGGCAGTGGGGGTGAAGAGTCCCTTTTAAGGGAAATCATCACGGCTCACCAAGCGGAGAACTATATCCAGCTCAAGGGGCATGCAGACCTAGCTCAGATCTATCCCCAGTACGAGGTCTATCTGACAGCCTCAACCAGTGAAGGCTTTGGTCTGACCTTGATGGAGGCAGTTGGTTCAGGTTTGCCCCTGATTGGTTTTGATGTACCTTATGGAAACCAGACCTTTATCCAGGACGGTCAAAATGGCTACTTGATCCCAAGTTCGGATGACCATGTAGAAACGGCGATTAAAAGATCCTTTGCAGAAAAGATCTGCCAGCTCTATCAGGAAAATCATTTGCCAGCTATGCGAACAGCATCTTATGAGCTAGCTAGAGGATTTTTAACAGACAAAGTAAGGGACAAGTGGAAGAAAACGATAGAGGAGGTCCTGCATGATTCAACTATTTGATCGATATGGTCAGGAAAGTCGAGATTTACATGAAAGTCTAGAAGCTGCTGGCCTGTCCCATGTCACGGTTGTGATCGAGCCAGATGGCTTTCTCCCAGATAGGATTCTTTCTCCCTTTACCTACTATCTAGGTTACGATTCGGGAAAAGCTCTTTATTTCAATCAAGTAGTCGTACCTGAATTTTGGGAGATTGCGGGAAATAATCAGTCGGCCCATATCTTAGAGGATTCTCGGGAGAGGGGCGTGATTCACTATGTGGATGCTCCTCAGGCCCGTTTGGTCAAGCAAGTCGACTGGAAGGATCTATCCGGCCGCATCTACCAAGCAGACCACTATAACCGATACGGAGCCTGCTTTGCCAAGACCACCTATAGTGCAGATGGACAGGCTATCCTGACCAAGTACCAGGATGCAAAGGGACAGGAAATTGTCCTAGAAAATCATGTGACAGGCGATATCCTCCTAACCTTGCCCGGACAAGGTCTACGCCATTTTAAAAATCGAGTGGAGTTCACGATCTTCTTTTTGCAAGACTTGGGAATCGACACTCGCCACCTTCTCTTTAACACTCTCGCAACTTCTTTTTTGGTCTCATACCATTATCCAGACAAGACTGGACAGGATATCTTAGTCTGGCAAGAACCGCTAGATGATTGTCTTCCTGGGAATATGCAGCTGCTCTTGGAGCAAGAGGGGCTGAGAGCCAAGCAGATCCTCATACCAGACAAGGCTACCTATGAACAAGCCTTGGCCTTGGCCAATCCAGTCTATCATGACAAGTTTGTCCATCTAGGTTATCATTATCAGTTCAAAAGAGAAAACTTCGTTCGACCAGATGCCTTGATCGTTACCAACTCAGATCAGATCGAGCATATCGAAACCCTGATTGAGTCCTTGCCAATGGTGACCTTCCGAATCGCGGCAGTGACCGAAATGTCGTCTAAGTTGCTGACCTTGCTTTCCTATCCCAATGTCGTTCTCTATCAAAACGCTAGTCCGCAAAAGATTCGAGAACTCTACCAGCTGTCGGATCTCTATCTAGACATCAATTACGGAAACGAGCTTTTGGATGCTGTCCGTCAAGCCTTCGAGCACAACATGCTCATCCTAGCCTTTGACCAAACAGCTCATAACAGATCTTACACAGCTCCAGAACACCTCTTTGATGTGCAGGCTGTTGGAGACATGATTGCGAAGATTCAAGAAGCTCTCAGCAGTCTTGACAAGATGGGCCGAGCCCTTGGACATCAAGGTCGTCATGCCAACTATGTGGACTTGGCTACTTACCAAGAGAGGATGGAAAGGATAATAGGGGAAGGACATGACTAAAAAAGATTTATTTTACAAGGATGTCGAAGGACGAATGGAAGAGTTAAAGCAAGGAGCGCTTAAGAAAGAAAAGCCTACCCGAGGAGAAAAGATCAGTAAAACTTTCTCCATTTTACTCGGCATGCTCATCCTTCTTACCCTGATCTTTACATTATTAGGAATCTTGAGGTGAAATTGATGGAAGTTTTGATGATTATAGGAATAATCCTAGCCGTCGCCTTGATTGTCCTGGTTCTCATCCAACCTCGCCAAAGCCAACTCTTTTCCATGGATGCGACCAGCAATATCGGAAAACCAGGATACTGGCAGAACAACCGATTGGTAAAAATTGTAACCCTCTTGCTCAGTATAGCACTGTTTGTATTGCTCCTTATTTTTATGATAGTGACCTATCAGTAAGGATGCAGTTCCATTCGCAGATGAGGAATACTAAACACGAAAAAAAGATCCAAGCAAATCGGAGGATAAAATGGAAGAACTAATGAATGAAAAAATTATCGAAATCGTGCATCAAGCCAACGATATGATTCCAGTAGAGTGGGATGATTTGTATATTGTAATTGAAATGGACAAAACATGTAGTGGAGAAGTTTATTTTTATTTTAAATATAAGAATGAATATCACTATTATTTATACATTCCTAGAGATTTTGGTGTAGATAAATTCGAAATTTATAGTCAAACAGATCGATTGTTTGAGAAGTCGCAAGAATTAAAAAAAGTATTTGTTGAGAACGACTTGGCAGATTGGTATATTTGTATTATTCACTTAGATGAAAATAATAAATTATCAGTAGACTTCGATTATGCCCCATGGTTGGAAAGTGGTTATGGTCCAAGTGCTCGAATGGACTTGTTTGAATATAAATATCTCGGCAAGCAACCAGCTAATGAAAAAGAACTAGAACAGTTCAAGGCTATGGAAGCCTTCCAAAGAGAACATAATGGGAAATAGTTTGTTTGATAAAAGACCACCATTTAGGTGGTCTTTTGTGGTTTATCAAACGCTGGTCCATAAGGTTTATGGTATACTGGGATTGTAGAGCCAGCAAACTTTAAGAGGAGAATCAAATGAAATACGATAAAATTAAAATTGCACAGGAAATTGCAAGGGCTGTAGGGGGAGTTCCTCAAGCCTATACATTTAGAAATCACGATAACAAATTAGATTTATTCATTGGAGAGAATTGTCCGGATGATTATTTAACAACTGCAGCAACAATCGGTTTATCAGAATATACCATTTATCGTCGAATAAATGGTAAGCCTTTAAGAGTTGAAATCATTGGAGCAGCTGATGCGGAGCTGGAATATTTTCCAAATATTATAGCAGACTGTGGTTTTAATATTGTGAGGGGAGAGTACAGCATCTCTCCAGGTGCAGTCTATCCAAATATTATTAGAAATTACTATCCCAATGCGAAAGTAAATCATATATTCTTCACTCAGCCTTTCTTGTGGGATTTAGAATCTTTTGATTTTGATGAAGAGTATGTTACGTGGTTACAAGCTATCCCGATTACAGAAGCTGAGCTTCAATTTATAGAAAAGCATGGAGCCGAAGTGGGAGCACAGAAGTTAGAGGAATTGTTTGAAGAACATCAGATAGATGTTTATGATTTTATGAGACCTTCTGTAGTGTAATAAATTTTTTATCTTCGTCTAGGGGGTCGGAGGGGAGTTTTTCCTATTTTTAACCTCATCAATATCAGTTGTGAGTCCAACCTCGCTCCCAGTTGACATGCGACCTTCGTAATTGGAAATAAGGCACGAAATTGGAGAAAAGACCACCTTAATGGTGGTCTTTTCTGGTTTATCAAACGTTGGTCTATAGGTTTTATGGTATACTAGGTTTGTAGAGCCAGCAAACTTTAGTGACAACTTTACAAAAAGTGGTGCCCGTGTCCACAATGCATCTGATGATGTCGCTCGAGGCATGAAAGAAGCGGCAGAACAAGTCGGCAAGAAAGCAAGTAAAGAATTCCGCCAAGAAGCCAGCGAGCAGTTGGCTAAGCATAGTGATGATGTAGCGAGTACTTCTAAAGGAATTTCAAAAGAAGAATATAATTCTCTTCGCAAGAAAACACCAAGTCAAGAGATACGCGATCATGTCAATAATATTGATGGAGAAAAATTTGATCCAATTTATGGTTATCCAGTTGAAACCCTCGAAGCAGACCATATTGTCTCTATGAAAGAAATTACCGAAATGGATGGATTTGCTCCTCTATCTGATGTTGATAAGGTAGAGGTTTTGAATCTTGAGGATAATTTTATGGGATTAGGTAAACCTACCAATAGTTCCAAAGGGTCTAAAACTTGGAGTGATTGGCAGGGGCATTCCAAATTAGGAGATATTCCGGCTGAGATAAGAGAAAAAATGATAGCTTTGGAGCGTGAAGCTAGAACGAAGCTACAAAATGAAATTTTCAGGAGGTTGAAAAATGACGGAAGTGCTTGATACAAAAGTAGAGAAGAATGGTTTGATCTTTTACGGGACATTCTCTGAAGGTCTTTTTGAGGAATGGCTCAAAGTTGTGAATGTACTGCCCTCGAAGGAACGAATACAAGATGGCCTGCTAATACAAATCGGTTTCAACATATATAAACTTGTTCAATTGAACATGGACCAATTTAGGATAGTGTCAGTCAACTATGAAACAACCCCTTTTAAAGAGTTTACTGATGATTTGACCTTGGCTCTTTGGATTCAGTCTGAACAAAGCACACTAGCTAAAGAGCTTAATATTGAAGCTTCTGAAATCAGATTTGATGAGAAAATAGTGTTGGCCAAAGGTGTCTTTGAGTGCGAACATTACTATTTGCAGAGACAAGACACTGATCGAAAAGGTGATTCGGGCTGGTTTATTGGCTATCAAAATCAAGATACAGATGATTTTGTTGCTATGTATGCTTTTGAAATATTGAAAAAGAATCCAAAACTAATAAAATCTTTGATTCTACCAGTGGACTACCTAGTAGTAGTTAATGGTGGAGATATTCAAGCGATTCTGAATGAGCAAGATGAGGAAGTTTTTTCTGCTTCGTAAAGCTACCCGACTTATTTGGGAGGGAAAGCAACCTATTTTAGATTTTCTATGAATGAGGGGAATAGCATCTAATAGTTTTGTCTATAAACTGAAAAAGGAGGAAAACATGCTAGAAAACTTTATTAAAGTGTCAGACATGCCCCAAGAAGTGATTGAAAAGTATAAGGGTCAAGTTCCAGCGGAGTTGCTACAAATTTGGCAGGAAGATGGTCTGGGAACCTTTTTAGATGGTTATCTAAAAGTCATCAATCCAGATGATTATCTAGAGCTTCTCCAAAATAGCTATTTCAGAGGAGACATTGCTTTTCCAATGTTTGTGACGGCATTTGGAGATATTATTACTTGGGAAAAGAATGCCTACGTGGGAATTGTCCAATATAATATTCAGGATATGGATATTATTTGTAAGGGTCTGGATTTATTCATTCGATTTTTAGATAATTCATATGTGACTGATAACTTTGAACTTAATTTATATAGGCAAGCTGTTGCCAAACATGCTCAATTAGCCTACGATGAGTGTTTTGGTTTCGTTCCACTTCTAGCATTAGGTGGCTTTAAAGATGTAGACCACATGGATAAGGTAAAAGTCTTGGAACACATTTACCTCATGTACCAGCTGACAGGTGGTGTGATGGACGACTAGGAGTTGCTATTTCTTTATTGAGAATAGTACGAGAGGAAGAACTTCCCTTCCAAATGCAAAACACAAGAACCTCAGAGGAATTCTCTGAGGTTCTTTGCGTTTTAGTTTCCATATTTTTGGTAAAAATCGACCTTGACCTTGATAAAGGTTTCGGCTTCACGTAGTAGTTGCAGGAGGGTGGCACGGGTTTCAAACTCCTCACGTGTTTTCGGGAGACTCCGATTGCGGAAGACTTGCAGATAGCGTTCGATGTCATCAAGTAGGTCATGAGCAGGATTGGTCTGACTTAGCTGGGCAGCAATCTTAGAAAAGAGCTGGGCCAAGATCAAACTCTCACTGGCGGCCAGATGGCAGGTATTGATTTGCTGGGCCATATTTCGCAGGATGCGACTTTGTCGCTGTCTCATCTCAAAGTAATGGATGTGGTAGTCCGTCTGGTGAAAGAGATGGTCCGAGTGATCCAAATAAACCAGTTTGAGAGCTTCATCGAGGAGCTTATCTAATTGGTCAACGAGTTGGGCTTGATTGCGTCCGTCTCCTCTTGACAGATAGTATTTAAAACGAAGCAGGATGTCTTTTAATTTTTCTTCGACCTGAAGGTGGTAGCTTTGGATGGCTTTCTCACGAGAGGGCATATAAAGGTTGACCAATAGAGCAAAGCTTGTCCCGATGAGAAAGAGGAGTACTTCATTAAGCAAGAGCTCTGGGGAGGTAGACTCCTGTACCAAGAGATGACTGACTAAGACACTGCTAGGTGTGATGCCGATTTCCCAGCCCATTTTGTAAGCAAGAGGCACGTAGAGAGCCAGATAGAGGCCTAGACTCCAGATGTGAAAGCCGGTCAGTTGAAAGGCTAGAACGCCGATAGCGAGCGCTAGGAGCATGGAAAAGAGGCGGTTACGGGCCAATTTTAGCGTACTTCTGCGCGTGTCAGAAAGGCTTAAGAGGGCGATAATGCCAGCTGAAACTGCTGATGATAAATCTAAAAAATAAGCGAGAAAACAAGCGAGACAGGTCGCTAAGATCAGTTTTGTCGTACGTTGAGTGAGGGACATGAAAATTTCCTAAACTAATAGAATCAAGTGTTTAACGAGGAGTCAGAGACTAGGGGCGAAGTTTTCGGTTTGTAGCATATTCGGCAACCGCTGTAAAGAGGACATCTGTTGAAGAGTTCAGGGCTGTTTCACAGGAGTCTTGAACGACCCCAATCACAAAACCGACTCCGACAACCTGCATAGCCAAGTCGTTGGAAATCCCAAAGAGGCTACAAGCTACAGGAATGAGGAGAAGGGATCCCCCAGCGATTCCAGAGGCACCGCAGGCAGAAATGGCAGCCACGACACTGAGCACAAATGCTGTCCCAAAGTCTACCGAGATTCCGAGTGTGTTGACGGCAGCCAGGGTCAGGATATTTATGGTAACAGCAGCGCCAGCCATATTGATAGTCGAACCAAGCGGGATGGAGACAGAGTAGGTGTCAGGATTCAGTCCCAAGTCTTGGCAGAGTTTCATATTGACAGGGATATTTGCAGCAGAGCTACGAGTGAAAAAGGCTGTAATACCACTGACACGTAGGCATTTCAAAACAAGGGGATAGGTGTTTTTCCTCATAAAGAGAAAGGCGATGAGCGGGTTGATGATGAGAGCGACAAAGGCCATAGTAGCAATCAAAAGTCCTAGGAGGACACCGTAGTTAGCCAAACTGGCAATGCCCTTGTCAGAGATAGTCTTAAACACCAAACCTAAAATCCCAAAGGGAGCTAGGTTGATAATCCATTCCACGATTTTAGAGGTGACATCTGCCATGGTTTTCAGTAATTCTTTGCTGTGTTTACTTGCCTCTCTCATAGCCAGGCCAAAGATGACTGCCCAAGAGAGAATCCCGATATAGTTGGCTTCAACAATGGCATTCAAGGGATTGTCCACCAGTTTGAGCAAGAGGTTGCTGAGGACTTGACCGAAACCGTCAGGAGCAGCAACTTCTGTATTTGCACTGGTCAGGGTGATTTGCACAGGCAGTAAGAAACTAGCTAGAACAGCTACCAACGCAGCAGCAAAGGTTCCAAGCAAATATAGGAAAATAACCGTCTTCATATTGGTATTTTGTCCCTTTTGATGTTGGGAAAGGGCATTGGCAACAAGGGCAAAAACCAAAATAGGAGCGATGGCTTTCAGTCCACCTACAAAGAGGTCTCCAAGCAGACCAATTCCTGTAAGGTTTGGGAAGAGCAACCCCAATGTCGCTCCAAAAATCATTCCAATAAGGATTCGTTTGATGAGGCTTGCCTTGGTCCAGGCTCTAATGATTCGTTTCATAGCAGTCTCCTTCAAATGTATTGTTTATAATTATAGTATAAATATGCTATATAGGCAAGTGATATTTTGAAAATAGGGCAGATAATTGAATAATTATGAAAGAAAAGAGAAGGGCGATTTTATGGTATAATAGGGAAAAGGAGTTTTATATGCAAGATTTTTTTCAACGCTATTTTGATAAACTTGATTTAACAACCATATTAGAGAATCTCTTGACCAAGGTGATTTCTCTTTTGATTTTGTTTTTACTATTTTATATAGCTAAAAAGATGCTTCATGCAACTGTACGAAAGATTGTCAAGCCCTCGCTTAAATTTTCCAATCGAGATGCAGGAAGACAAAAGACTATCTCCCGTTTGCTGGAGAATGTCTTTAACTACATTCTTTATTTCTTTCTGCTCTACTGTATCCTGTCTATTTTAGGTTTGCCAGTTTCTAGCCTCCTTGCTGGTGCGGGGATTGCCGGGGTGGCCATTGGTATGGGGGCGCAAGGCTTTCTATCCGATGTCATCAATGGCTTTTTCATCCTCTTTGAACGCCAGCTTGATGTGGGCGATGAAGTGGTTCTCACAAATGGACCGATTACCGTTTCTGGAAAGGTCGTTAGCGTAGGGATCCGTACAACTCAACTGCGAGGTGACGATCAAGCCCTTCACTTTGTTCCAAATCGTAATATCACCGTCGTCAGCAATCTATCTCGTACTGAATAGGCCGGCTATTTTAGCAGATTTGTGGTACAATAGAAGGAGTTTGGTAAAGGAGAGAGTATGCTATTTGTAGAGAAAAAATTAGGTCACGATTGTACGTGGATAGACCTTGATGTAGACAAGATTAAAAACATGGAAGACCTTTCGGATGTCTATGGATTGGACAAGGAAACCATCGAGTATGCTCTGGATAGAAATGAGCGTGCCCACATGGACTATCACCGTGAAACGGGAACGGTAACCTTCATTTATAATGTTCTTGATTTAGAAAAAGATAAAGAATATTATGAAGCGATTCCGATGACCTTTATCGTTGAAAAACAACGGCTGATTACAATTAGCAATCACAAGAATAGTTATGTGATTAAACGTATGGCAACCTACCTTGAAAGCCATGAAGTTGTTTCAATCTATAAATTTCTTTTTGCCAGTTTAGAGATTATTAGCAATGCTTACTATCCAGTGATTGAAGAGATGGATAAAAGTAAGGATGAAATCAGTGCACTTCTTCGTCAAAAAACAACTAAAAAAAATCTTTTTGCCCTCTCTGACTTGGAAACTGGTATGGTTTACCTGACAGCAGCTGCCAAACAAAATCGTCTCCTCTTGGAACACATCCAAGGGCATGCTCTTTATCGCAATTTTAATGAGGTAGAAAGAGAGCAGTTTGACGATGCCATGATTGAAGCACATCAGTTGGTTTCGATGACAGACTTGATTTCTCAAGTTTTGCAACAACTCTCAGCCTCTTACAACAACATCCTAAATAATAATCTAAATGATAATTTGACAACTTTGACAATTATCTCAGTCTTGTTAGCTATCCTTGCGGTTATTACAGGATTCTTCGGAATGAATGTTCCTTTACCGTTTGCAGATGAACCAAATGCTTGGATTTATATTTTGATAGCTAGTCTCATTTTATGGGTAGTCTTAGCCCAATGTTTAAAGAATATTGCTAGAAATTAAAAAGAAAAGGAGCCAGAATGGCGATTGAAAATTATATGCCAGACTTTGCTGTGGAAGCAGTTTATGATCTGACAGTCCCAAGCCTGCAAGCGCAGGGGATCAAGGCTGTTTTGGTCGATCTGGACAATACCCTCATTGCTTGGAACAACCCTGATGGGACGCCAGAGATGAAGCAATGGCTACATGACCTTCGGGACGCGGGCATTCGCATTATCGTGGTCTCAAATAACACCAAAAAACGAGTTCAACGTGCAGTTGAGAAATTTGGGATTGATTATGTTTATTGGGCCTTGAAGCCTTTCACATTTGGGATTGACCGTGCCATGAAGGAATTCCACTATGAGAAAAGTGAAGTGGTTATGGTAGGAGACCAGCTTATGACAGATATACGAGCAGCCCACCGTGCAGGCATTCGCTCGATTTTAGTCAAACCCTTGGTCCAACACGACTCCATCAAAACGCAGATTAACCGAGCTCGCGAGCGCCGTGTCATACGAAAAATCACTGAAAAGTACGGACCGATTACATATAAAAAAGGAATTTAACTATGGAAGAAATTCTCTGTATTGGATGTGGAGCAACCATTCAGACGACAGACAAGGCTGGACTTGGCTTTACCCCCCAGTCGGCACTTGAAAAAGGTTTGGAGACTGGCGAAGTCTATTGCCAACGTTGTTTCCGTCTCCGTCACTACAATGAAATCACGGATGTCCAGTTGACAGACGATGATTTTCTCAAACTCTTGCACGAGGTGGGAGACAGTGATGCCTTGGTGGTCAATGTCATTGATATCTTTGACTTTAATGGCTCTGTCATCCCAGGCTTACCACGTTTTGTATCGGGCAATGATGTCCTCTTGGTGGGAAATAAAAAAGATATCCTGCCCAAGTCAGTTAAGCCGGGTAAGATTAGCCAGTGGCTCATGGAACGTGCCCACGAAGAAGGACTTCGTCCTGTTGATGTCGTCCTGACTTCAGCCCAAAACAAGCATGCCATCAAAGAAGTCATTGATAAAATCGAGCACTACCGCAAGGGCCGTGATGTCTACGTAGTTGGTGTGACCAACGTTGGAAAATCAACCCTTATCAACGCTATTATCCAAGAAATCACGGGTGACCAAAATGTCATCACGACTTCGCGTTTCCCAGGAACAACCTTGGACAAGATTGAGATTCCGCTTGACGACGGATCTTATATTTACGATACACCGGGGATTATTCACCGCCACCAGATGGCCCACTACTTGACGGCTAAAAACCTCAAGTATGTCAGCCCTAAAAAGGAAATCAAGCCCAAAACCTATCAGCTCAATCCTGAGCAAACCCTGTTTTTAGGTGGTCTTGGACGCTTTGACTTTATATCAGGAGAAAAGCAAGGATTTACAGCTTTCTTTGACAATGAACTCAAACTCCATCGTACTAAGCTTGAAGGCGCTAGTGCTTTCTACGACAAGCACCTCGGAACCCTTTTAACGCCACCAAATAGCAAGGAAAAAGAAGATTTTCCAAAACTAGTCCAACATATCTTTACCATTAAGGACAAAACCGATCTAGTCATCTCAGGCCTAGGCTGGATCCGCGTAACAGGCACCGCCAAAGTCGCCGTCTGGGCACCAGAAGGCGTCGCCGTCGTCACACGCAAAGCAATCATTTAAACACAGAAAGGAAAGGGTTATCTGAATTCGGGCGAGCTCTGCGAGCCCATAACGAATACTTTTCGCCGTGGTGTCAGTTGGTACAAGGAGTTGTACCAACTGCGGAAAATTTGAGACCTTAGGCTCAAATTTTAGTCATGAAAGTCCGAAGGACTTTGCTGACGTCCGTCACCACTTCAGAAAAGTATTAAAAGAAACTCTTTTAAAGAAATTATGTCATTAACATCAAAACAACGTGCCTTCCTCAACAGCCAGGCACACACCCTCAAACCCATCATCCAAATCGGGAAAAATGGACTTAACGACCAAATCAAAACCAGCGTCCGCCAAGCTCTTGACGCCCGTGAATTGATTAAAGTTACTCTCTTGCAAAATACAGATGAAAACATCCACGAAGTGGCTGAAATCTTGGAAGAAGAAATCGGTGTGGATACTGTCCAAAAAATCGGACGCATCTTGATTTTGTTTAAACAATCCAGCAAGAAAGAAAATCGCAAGATTTCCAAGAAAGTCAAAGAAATCTAAAACCTACTCCAAACAACTGTTTTTACAGAGAATTAAAGGAAGACGAGCCTATGGCAATCGAATTATTGACTCCCTTTACCAAGGTAGAGTTGGAGCCAGAAATCAAGGAGAAAAAACGCAAACAAGTCGGGATTTTAGGGGGGAATTTTAACCCTGTTCACAATGCCCATCTTGTTGTGGCGGACCAAGTACGACAACAGTTAGGACTGGACCAGGTCCTGCTTATGCCCGAATACCAACCACCTCATGTGGATAAAAAGGAAACCATCCCCGAGCACCACCGTCTCAAGATGCTTGAGTTGGCGATTGAGGGGATTGAAGGCTTAGCCATTGAAACTATTGAGCTGGAGCGCAAGGGCATTTCCTACACCTACGACACTATGAAGATTTTGACAGAGCAACATCCAGATACGGATTATTACTTCATTATCGGGGCTGATATGGTGGACTATCTGCCTAAATGGTACCGAATTGATGAGCTGGTCGACATGGTTCAGTTTGTTGGAGTTCAGCGCCCGCGCTACAAGGCAGGGACTTCCTATCCAGTTATCTGGGTGGATGTGCCTCTCATGGACATCTCGTCCAGCATGGTGCGTGACTTCATTGCCCAAGGTCGGAAACCCAACTTTCTCCTACCTCAGCCAGTGCTAGACTACATAGAGAAGGAGGGGCTTTACTGATGGCCTATCAAGACTATATCAACTGTTCCCGAGAGGCTTTGTTGGAAAGAATGGCAGAGCTTCTACCTGAAAAACGCTTAACCCATTGTTTGGGTGTGGAGCGTGCAGCCATAGAACTGGCCCAGCGATTCGGTGTGGATACTGAGAAAGCAGGTCTTGCAGGCCTTCTTCATGACTATGCTAAAAAGCTGTCAGATCAGGAATTTCTGGATTTGATTGACCGTTACCAGCTAGATTCTGATCTCAAAAACTGGAGCAATAATGTCTGGCATGGCATGGTTGGAATTTACAAGATTCAGGAGGACTTGGATTTGCAAGACTCTGAAATCCTGCGAGCTATTGAAATCCATACAGTCGGAGCTGGTCAGATGACCGATCTAGACAAAGTCATCTACGTCGCAGATTATATCGAGCACAATCGTGCCTTTCCTGGAGTGGACGAGGCACGTGAGATTGCTGTGCTATCGCTCAATAAGGCAGTGGCCTACGAAACAGCTCGTACCGTGGAGCATCTAGCTCATCAGGGATTTCCCATCTATCCCCAAACCCTTGAAACCTATAACGCCTTTGTACACTATTTGAAAGAGGACTAAATGAACGAAAAAGAATTACTAGAACTAGTCGTGAAAGCGGCTGATGAGAAACGTGCGGAGGATATTCTCGCACTTGACGTACAAGATTTGACTAGCGTGACGGACTACTTTGTCATCACGAGCTCGATGAATAGCCGTCAGTTGGACGCTATCGCAGATAATATCCGTGAAAAAGTAGCGGAAGCAGGCTTTAAAGGCAGTCATGTTGAAGGTGATGCAGCTGGAGGATGGGTTTTGTTGGACCTCGGCGGTGTTGTTGTGCATATCTTCTCAGAAGAAATGCGTGCCCATTATAACCTAGAAAAACTATGGCATGAGGCGAGCTCAATAGACATTTCAGAAGCCTTAGCATAGTAGATGAACTCAGTTGCAGGCAACTGGGTTTCTTTGCTTATTTTAGAAAAAATTGATAGAAAGGTGAGGGCGTCGTGTTTGGTTGATCTTGAAACTGAACACGAGCTAAAAGCTGTGAGAAAAAGAGGAACTTCCTTTGTATCTGACGCTACGTCGGTAAGATTCCTATTTTCTCTTAGCTTTTAACGCTCTTTGTATCTTAGAAAGGATTTGAACCCGTCCTGTAATCGTCGGAAAATAGATAGCCTTCCTTGGAGCTCGGCTCCATCGTCAAGCTCCTAATTTTCATTCCGATTACGGGCGGACTTGGTATCATGAATATGGCGACTTATGAAACCTTTGCGGCAGTCTATGATGCGGTCATGGATGACAGTTTATACGATAAATGGACGGATTTTTCTCTGCGTCATTTGCCTAAGACCAAGGAGAGAAAGAAGCTTTTGGAATTGGCTTGTGGGACAGGTATCCAGTCTGTGCGCTTTTCTCAAGCAGGCTTTGATGTGACGGGGCTTGACTTGAGCGCAGATATGCTGAAGATTGCGGAGAAGAGAGCTGCTTCAGCCAAGCAAAAGATTGATTTTATTGAAGGCAACATGCTGGATTTGTCCAAAGCAGGGAAATATGATTTTGTTACTTGTTATTCGGACTCGATCTGTTACATGCAGGATGAGGTGGAAGTAGGAGACGTCTTTAAGGAAGTGTATAATGCCCTCAATGAAGACGGAGTATTTATCTTTGATGTACATTCGACCTACCAGACAGATGAAGTTTTTCCAGGCTATTCTTACCATGAAAATGCGGAAGATTTTGCCATGCTTTGGGACACCTATGAGGACGAAGCTCCTCACTCCATCGTGCATGAGTTGACTTTCTTTATCAAGGAGGCTGACGGTTCCTTTAGTCGTCACGATGAAGTGCATGAGGAGCGGACTTATGAGGTTTTGACCTATGATATTTTGCTGGAGCAGGCTGGTTTCAAGTCCTTCAAACTCTTTGCGGACTTTGAGGACAAGGAGCCGACAGAAACCAGCACCCGTTGGTTTTTTGTCGCGCAGAAGTAGGAGAATATCATGACCATCACAGGTATTATCGCGGAGTTTAATCCTTTTCATAATGGGCATAAATACCTGCTGGATCAGGCGAAGGGACTGAAAATCGTTGCCATGTCTGGGAATTTCATGCAGCGTGGAGAGCCTGCTATCGTGGACAAGTGGACACGGGCTCAGATGGCGCTTGAAAATGGAGCGGATCTGGTAGTGGAATTGCCCTTTTTAGTTAGTGTTCAGGCGGCAGATTTCTTTGGCCAAGGAGCTGTGGATATCTTGGCTCGCTTAGGCATTGATACCCTAGCTTTCGGGACAGAGGAAGTTCTGGATTATCAAAAGATATCTGACTTATACACAGAGCAAGGTACTGAGATGGAGAAATTTGTGGAAAATCTGCCTGATTCCCTTTCCTATCCTCAGAAAACCCAAGCCATGTGGAAGGAATTTGCAGGTCTTGATTTTTCAGGCAATACACCCAATCATGTTCTAGCTTTGGCCTATGCCAAGGCGGTTGCGGGACGTAGAATCAAACTCCATCCGATTCAGCGTCAGGGGGCTGGCTATCATTCTGTGGACAAGGAAGTGGACTTTGCCTCAGCGACAGCTCTTCGTCAGCATCAATCAGACCAAGATTTCTTAGAACGCTTTATGCCTTCTCTTACCCTCTTTGAGCAGGCGAGTAAGGTGAGCTGGGATGATTATTTTCCCTTGCTCCGCTATCAAATTTTGTCAAATCCAGACCTAACAATGATCTATCAGGTCAATCAAGAAATGGCTGTGCGCATCAAGGAAGCTATCAAAACAGCCCAGTCTGTTGACAAATTGGTCGAGGCAGTTGCGACCAAGCGTTATACCAAGGCGCGTGTCAGACGCCTCTTGACCTATATCTTGGTGCAGGCTAGAGAAAGTGACTTGCCAGAAGGTATCCATGTCCTTGGCTTTACCGAAAAAGGCAGACAACATCTTAAGTCTTTGAAAGGGCAGATCCATCTAGTCAGCCGAATTGGAAAAGAACCTTGGGATACCATAACACAAAAGGCAGACCAGATCTACCAACTAGGACAGCCAAGTATCGCAGAGCAGAATTTCGGCAGAGTGCCCATTAGAATAGAATCAAACTAAGTCTACTGAAAGGTAGGCTTTTTTAGAAGATTTTCGAATAAATAGATAGAAAAGAAGAATCTTGTACAAGTTCCTGACAATTTCTTTCTTTTTGTGTATAATAGTGGAAAAGAGGTAAAATGAGGTATGGTTATGGAAGTGGTCCTTTACTCAACATTCAGAAATCATTTAAAAGACTACATGAAGAAGGTAAATGATGAATTTGAGCCTTTGACGGTGGTCAATAAAAACCCAGATGAGGATATTGTAGTCCTTTCAAAGAGCGAGTGGGATAGTATTCAAGAAACTCTGAGAATTGCTCAAAATAAGGAACTTTCTGATAAGGTTTTGCGAGGAATGGCTCAAGTCCGTGCTGGAAGCACTCAGGTACATGTGATTGAGGAGTGAGAAATGCTGCTCAAGTTTACAGAAGATGCCTGGACAGATTATTGCTACTGGCAAACTCAGGACAAGAAGACGTTAAAAAGAATCAACATGCTAATCAAGGATATTCAACGCGATCCTTTTGTAGGAATTGGTAAACCAGAACCACTTAAGTATGACTACCAAGGAGCTTGGTCACGTCGCATTGATGCAGAAAATCGCTTGATTTATATGATGGATGGAGATAGCATCGCTTTCTTGTCCTTCAAAGATCACTACTAAGTCTACTGAGAGGTAGGCTTTTTATTTTAGAAATTTTAGCTAATAAATTAATGATAAAGCTGTTTGGAAAATGACAGTTTCCATAAGTTAAAAATCCAGTGAAAAATTTTAGTATAATAACTAGATTCTTGTCCCTTGAATCCGCTTTATAACTCTTATTTTATGGTATAATGAAGAGAATTGTTAATAATAAAAACAGGGGAAGCAAATGTCTAATTTCAAAGAAAAACTACCGCTATTCCAGTCGAACGATGTTCAGATTTCAAATGTAGTCAATGCAGTTTGGTCGATTGCGAATACCTTACGTGGGGCTTACCGTGCAGATAAGTATCGAGATGTTATCATTCCGATGTTTGTCTTGACTCGCTTGGAAGCTGCTTTATTGCCAACGAAAGATGAAGTAGTTGCGCTTTATCAGTCAAATCCCAATACACCTGAAAAGGTTCTTGAGAATAAATCTGGCTATAAATACTATAATACCAGCTCTTTCACGCTAGAAAACCTTCAAAATGATCCCAATGCGATTGAAGAAAATTTTATTGCCTACCTAGATGGTTATTCTTGTCGTGTGAAGGACATTATCGAAAACCTTAAGTTTAAAGAGCAGGTCCGTACACTTGCACAGTCTGGACGTCTTTTTACAGTGATTAAGAAATTTTCTCAGATTGATTTGTCGCCGAGTTCTGTGGACTCAATGGTAATGGGTTATATGTTCGAGGATATTATCCGCCGTTTTTCTGAAAATGAGGAAGCGGGTTCCCACTATACGCCTCGTGAAGTCATTGCTCTAATGGTCAATCTGCTCTTGATTGAAGCCGATGAAGAATTACTTGTCGATAAAAAAGAGTTGAAAATCTTAGATATGGCTGCTGGGACAGGTGGTATGCTAGCGACAGCCAAAAGTTACATCCGTAAGCTCGATACCGGAGCCACTGTCCGACTCTTTGGTCAGGAAGTTTTACCTGAGACTTTCGGGATTGGTCAAGCGGATATGTTGATTCGTCAGGAAGACTCGGACTATTTCGTGAAGACCGATACATTAAAAGATCCGGATCCATTCCCAGATAAGAAGATGAGTTTTGTCATTGCCAATCCTCCTTTTGGTCAATCCTGGGGCGGGAAAGATGCAGATGATGGCGTAGAAGACGCAGTTAAAAGAGACCATAAACTCTTTGAGAGTACAAAAGGTCAAAAAGGACGTTTTGTAGCGACTCCGGGAACTGGCGATGCCCAACTTCTGTTCCATCTTCATGGTTTAGCTAAATTAGAAGAAAATGGTCGAGCTGCTATCATTTCAAATGGTTCCCCTCTCTTTTCTGGAGGTACTTCATCTGGAGAAAGTCAGATTCGCCGTTACATTCTTGAGAATGACTTACTAGAAGCTATTATTGCCCTCCCAGGACAGTTTTTCTATAATACAGGGATTGGGATTTATATCTGGATTTACAATAAAAATAAATCTCCTGAGCGTCAAAACAAGGTCCAGTTTATTGATGCGACAGAAGAGTTTGTTCCTTTGCGTAAATCTCTGGGACAAAAACGCCGTGAGTTGTCTCAAGATAATATCCGTCAGATTCTCAAATGGTATGATGATTTTAAAGAAAATGACCATGTGAAAATATTTGATAAGGAAGAGTTTCTTTACCGAGAATATACAGTCATGCAACCTCTGCAACGTCGTGGTTGGATTACTGAAAAAAACATTGAAAAGGCAAAAAGTGTTCCTTTCCTAGCTAAACTATTTGACGAGTACCAGTATCAAGAATTGCTAGAGATGGAACCACGCTCAGCCAAGGATGAGAAAAAATTACAAGACTTCGAAGCTGGGAAGGCCAAGCAAGAAGCTATCTTAGATGCTCTTCGTGGGGGAATCACGGATGACAGTTATCCTAATTTTGAAGTCTTTGTCCAAGTCATTAAGGACTTATTGGGGGATATCAAGGTAACGCCTGCTAATATCAATGCTTTGGCACTAGCTATGAGTGAAATGGACAAGACGGCAGAAGTCATCCGCACTAAGAAGAAAGACAAGCTAAATGAGATTGCTGGAGGGATTGTCTATGATAAGACGACCAAGGATAGTGAAATCGTCAAGCTGACAGAGGATGTTGAAGACTACTTTGCGCGTGAGGTTTATCCCCATGTACCTGACGCCCACTACTGGTTTGATGAAGAAAAGGGCTATGGAGCGGAGATTCCTTTCACCCGCTATTTCTATCACTATCAAGCACCAGAAAGTGCAGAGAAACTTTTATCAGAGTTCTATGACTTAGAAGCAGAACTACAGACTCTCTTGGAGGAACTAAAATATGACTAGGATGAAAGAGAGTGGCATTGACTGGATCGGACAGATACCAGAAGAGTGGAGAGTAACAAAGTTAAAGTATGCACTATTAATCAGTAATGGTAAAGATTATAAGGATATTGAAGTCGAGGAAGGTGGGTATCCAGTAATTGGATCTGGGGGTGTTTTTGCTCGTGCCCGAAATTATATGTACGATGGCGATGTGGTCCTATTAGGAAGAAAAGGCACAATTGATAAGCCCTTGTTTTATAGTGGGAAATTTTGGACTGTAGATACAATGTTTTATAGTACCGCATTAAACGGGAACAACATAAAATTTATGTATTATAGTTCATTGCTAATTCCTTTTTCGTACTATTCCACTGCAACGGCTCTTCCAAGTATGACTCAATCAGATCTGAATAATCATGTGTTATGTTTACCATCTATTTCAGAACAACAAAAAATTGCTGATTTTTTAGACAAGAAAACTACCCAGCTGGATAAGGTAAAAAGTCTACTGGAGGAGCAAATTCAAAAACTTAAAGACTACCGCGCTAGCTTGATTTATGAGACTGTCACAAAAGGATTGGATAAAACAGTTCCTATGAAGGATTCAGGAATCGACTGGATTGGACAAGTACCTCAAGGGTGGGGAGTGAGCAAGTTAAAATTTATTCTTGAAAAAGGAAGCAATAGTATTAAGGTTGGTCCATTTGGTTCCTCGCTATCAGGAGATGCAATAAGAAGTTCGGGGAAATGGGTATATAATCAGCGTAATGTTTTAGACAATAATTTTACTGAGACGGATTTCTATATAAGTGAAGCAAAATGTAAAGAATTAAAAAATTTTTCTGTATCATCAGGCGATATTTTGTTGACTACTAGAGGTACGATTGGCCGTGTTGCTATTGTTCCTAAAAAATATTGTGAAGGTATTATCCATCCTTGTCTAATGAAATTTAAGGTGGATAGTAAAATTGTTCTACCAGAGCTAATAAAGTATCTTTTTAATGATATTCCTCTCGTTAGAGAACAACTGAATTTTTTGAGTAATAGCACCACAATTGATGTTATCTACTCTTATAATTTAAAAAACATAATTATTCCTACAATACCAATAGAGGAACAATATAGTATTTTAGAGGTGCTAGATAGACAAACTTCTGATGTAGATTCTCTTATAAAAATTAAACAAAAGCAAATTGAAAATATCAACAAACAACGACAAACTCTTATTTACGATTATGTGACTGGGAAGAGGAGGGTGTAGGATGTTTTTTGGGACAAACTTTTTATTTAAGGTATGTTATTTTTGGACGGCAATGCTTCCTGCATATATCATTATTTTATTAAAGAAATACGATGAGCTAAAATGTTTAAGTTTAAACTTTTTTAATAATTCATTTTATATAGAAGCAATTGTAGTATTTGGATTTATAATTTTTACTTTATTTTCTCTATACTATTTGCTATATAAGATAAATAAACTAAAAAGAAAGAAAACAGGACAGCTAGAAACAACAATAAACTTTAATATAGAAAAAGATAAAAATGGTACAGTGGTTAATTATGGAATTTATACTGTTAATCCAAATTTAATGGAATATCTATTGAGTATTGTAATAGCTTCGGGGATTACATCATTAGACTTATCTCAATCTTTATATGTTCAACTTTTTGTTTTTGTTAGTGTACAACTTTTATTATTGCTATATGTGTTAAATAGTAGTGATCCCATCCCTAATTTATTATTAGTACTATGTAGGAAAGATATTGTATCTGTTGAAGATAGATTCTTTATAATATGTGATAGAAGTATATTGAAACAAAGACTATATGGTTTGAAAATAATAATACCGTTTTCATCTACAGATGCCAGAAATAGATTATATGTGTTTAAAGAGGAAGGATGATTATTTGATATGCAAGAATTAAAAAATATATATTTGATTGCTTGGAAGTATCAAAAATTTTTTGATAGGAGTGATAAACCAATTGGTAGCATTTTATTGCCAGATCAAAGGGCAGAATTTTCTAAGATATGGGCAAATATGAAATTTGGAAATTTTGATACCTACGAAGAAGCAATGGAAGAATTAGGTGACTTTTCAGGAGGTATTATAAAACAAAGTGATCCGTATAAACAGATTTTAAATTCTAATCAAAATAGTTATTTCAAGGAAGAGTTTGAAATTCTTTCTGATATACGTCGAGCAACAACAATGACATCACAAAAAGCATCAAATATAACTAGTGAAGGTGATCACGAAGGCTTAAGTGGTTTTCGATTTTATGTACTAGAGTCTAGAGATGACAACGAGCAGACTACGGTGTACCATTTTGCTAGATTTATGCCGAAATATCATATATTGAAAAATAAAAGATTACTTCACACACAGTTAGAAACAGTAGATACAATCCATTCTAATGCTTCTTTTTCGTTAGATTCAGTAATTTTGATTGAGTCATCCGTATTTGCGTCTGCAATATACAGTGAGAATGGTTTGGAATCTAATATACAAGTTTTTGTTCACAAACCAGAAGAATATGAAAAAGCTTTTGTTCTAAAAAATTCATATTTTGAATACGCCAAAAAAACTTTTGAGAAATTTAGGTCTAGTGATATTACTGTTAAAAGGACAATTTCTAAACAGGGAATTTCTGTAAATTGGGATGACGAGAAATTTAGTCCAAGCGTTTTTTTCAATGAAAAAAATGTTAATATTGCTAAAAAATTTGCTAGAGATTCGGAAGATGATAAACAATATGATATTGATCGAATTATAGAAGCTAACAAAAAATTGGAGAATAATGTTCAGAAAGGCAACAAACCCTTAAAGGTTCACAGATCAAAAGAGGGTAAAGTTGTTGGATTATTAGTAGATGAATCTTCAGTAGCGACACTTGCAGCTATAATGGATGGGCAGATTTGGACTAATGAAATCCATCAGGAGACACAAACAAACATCTAAATAACTATTTCTATATCTTAGATTTTTAATAACTTTTAAAATTTTTAAGAAATTATTAGTGTAAATTTTAAAATTGAAATGAAAAGAGTTAATATTAGAAAGTGAGAAACTATGGCAAATTTGGGCTTGAAGGAGCGTTATGATTTCCAGCAGTGGATTATCAAAGACTTAAAAGAAAAAAATGGTTATAGCCAGCGGGATGCTGCTCAGTACAATCCTCGATTAGCCATGGATGAGGAACTCCTATGGGATTTTCTGATGGAGACTCAGGAAGAGACCATGGATTATCTCCTTAAAAAACTGAGCAAGGAGACGATTATCACTCTCGTCAATAAGGAAATCGTCAAGGGTGGTTTTTTGTTCGCCTTAAAAGAGGGAGTCTTTATTGAAAACAGGCAACTGCGCCTCCTCTATCGTAAACCAGCTACTAGTTTTAATGAAAAAGCTGTTCAGCAATATAAAGCCAATCGTTTGTCGGTAATTGAGGAAGTGGTTTATGAAGAGGGCGGCCGCATTGACCTTGTTATCTTTATCAATGGATTAGCGCTATTTGCCATCGAGCTCAAGTTTAATCCTAGTGGTCAGTCAGTTCAGGATGCCATTAAACAACTCAAAGGTCGCAATCCTAATAATCGTCTCTTCCGTTTTGAGCAGGGAGTCTTAGCTTCCTTTGCTGTAGATACTATGGAAATCTACATGACAACCCAGTTAAAGGGTCAAGAAACCTACTTCCTTCCCTTTAATATGGGGAAAGGGGAAGGTATTGATATGGGGAGTGGCAATCCTCACAACCCTAATGGTGTAGATACAGAGTACTTGTGGCTTGATGTATTGACCAAGGATAGTATTCTTCAGCTGATTGAAAGTTTTATCTTCTTTGAGCTTGATAAGAATGATGCTAAAAAGAGAACACTAATTTTTCCTAGGTACCATCAGCGTAGAGCTGTTAGTCGTCTCCTAGAAGACATGAAAGTCAACCATACTGATAGTAATTATCTGATTCAGCATTCGGCTGGTTCTGGTAAAACCAATACCATAGCATGGTTAGCTCATAGTCTGGTTTCACTTCATGATGACCAAAATAGAAATATCGTCGATACAGTTTTAATTGTCACAGACCGTATAGTAGTAGACCGTCAGTTACAAGATGCTGTTAGACAGATTGACCATAAGAACGGTGTTGTGAAGGTGATGGGTGATCGTGAGACATCTAGTGATTTAGCTGATGCCATTGCTGGGAACACAAAGATCATTGCAACGACTATCCATAAGTTTGCCCAAATCAACCAATCCAACTGGATGTCTGTAGGGAATACTGCGAAAAAGAAATTTGCCATCCTGATTGATGAAGCCCATAGTTCAACGACAGGCTCCTACATGAGTTCAGTTAGTCAGGTCTTGACTGAAACGGATACGGAGGATGGAACTATTGATGAGATTCAGGAAGTGACAGTTGCGGATGCCATTGAGCAGGAGATTGCGCGTACAGGAAAGCAAGACAATGTTTCAATCATTGCTTTTACGGCAACTCCTAAGGCAACTACCCTACAGTTGTTTGGTACAACACAGCCCGATGGCTCTAAAGCCCCTTTTGATGTCTACAGTATGAAGCAAGCTATAGAGGAAGGTTTTATCCTAGATGTCTTAGATAACTATACGACTTATAAAACCTACTACCAACTTAATAAAGTAGTAGAAGAAGATCCTGAACTAAAAACTACGCTTGCTAAGCGTAAGATTGCTAAATTCGTGGAATTATCTGATGAGAATATCAATCAAAAGGTTGAAATTATCATGGACCATTTTATCAGTCATGATATTATGGCAGAGTTGGGTGGTCAAGGAAAAGCCATGCTTGTGACATCTGGTCGTGAAGTGGCGGTCAAGTACCAGTTGGCTTTTGAAAAATACTTTAAAGATCACAGTATCACCAGCATTGGTACCTTGATTGCTTTTTCTGGTAAGGTTGATTATCTAGGGAGAGAGTTCTCGGAATCTCAAATGAATCAGTTTAAGGAAGAGCATTTAAAAGAACGTTTTGATACTGATGCTTATCAGGTGTTGATAGTTGCGAACAAGTATCAGACTGGTTTTGACCAACCTAAGTTGGTTGCCATGTATGTGGATAAAAAATTGCGTAGTGTGGCTGCGGTGCAAACGTTGTCGCGCCTGAATCGGATCTTTAGAGGCTATAACAAGAAAACATTTATCCTTGATTTTAAAAATACCTACGACGATATTCGCTCAGCCTTTGCTCCCTACTATCGAGAGACGATTTTAGCTGATACCATTGCTCCTAGTGATGTCTTAAAGTTGGATCGTAAAATTGATGAATATGGTATTCTGGACAGCGAAGAGGTTCAAGAGTTTAATCAATTTTTATATCAAGAAAAACGTTCAAGTAGAGAAAAACAAAAGATGGTCGCTTTGTTGAATAAAGGTTATGATAGAGTGAAACGCTTTGATGAAAAAGAACAATTGTCTATTCGAAAGGTTATTCGCGGTTTTCTTCGGATGTATACTTTCTTGATTCAGGCAACGGCTTATCAAAATGAGGTTTTACACGAACGATATAACTATCTTCAAAGTCTTGTTAAGATGATTGATGTTCGTTTAGGAGGAAATGATTTTACAATTGCAGATAAGATTGTCGTTGATTATATGAAACATAAGCAAACAGGTTCTTTCAGGGCAGTTTCTGAATTAGAATATCAGCCTGAATTAACTCTTCCTAAACCAAGTTTGAGCGATGTTACTGGAGATCAAGAAAAACATTTATCTGAAATCTTAGACGAAATGAACGAACAGTTAAATTTGAACATTGACCAGCAAGTTGGCTTAAGTGGAGCTGTTTCGATTCGTGAATTGATGAAAAAGAATCCAAGGCTTAAACAATCTGCGCGTGTTAATTCTAGGGATGATTTCGTATTTGCCTTTGAAGAAGAAATTGACAATGTCTTGATAGAAGGGTACTCTCAGAGTCAGGATTTGTATGGTGCTCTATTAAATAATGATTCGTTCAAGAAGAGAGTAGCAAATATATTTTTTGATGATGTGTATAAAAGTTTGAAGGGATCCGAAGAATTGTAGTCCTAAAATTCACACAAAACTCTTCAATTTGGGTTTGTGAAAATCGGTTTTTTATGATAGAATATTAAGGAATGTATGTCATTCGATAAACAAATTTAATGAGGTAAAAACATGGAAATCATGACACTTGCGATTGCTGTTTTTGCCGTCATCATTGGTTTAGTCATTGGATATGTCAGCATCTCAGCTAAGATGAAATCATCTCAAGAGGCTGCAGAGTTGATGCTTCTAAATGCTGAACAAGAAGCAACTAATTTACGAGGACAAGCTGAGCGCGAAGCGGATTTATTGCTAAATGAAGCCAAGAGCGAAAGCAAGTCTCTTAAAAAAGAAGCACTATTGGAGGCCAAAGAGGAAGCCAGAAAATACCGTGAAGAAGTGGACGCTGAATTTAAGTCAGAGCGTCAGGAACTCAAGCAAATCGAAAGTCGTTTGACGGAGAGAGCTACGAGCCTTGACCGCAAAGACGACAATTTGACGAACAAAGAAAAAACACTTGAACAAAAAGAACAAAGTATTTCTGATAGAGCAAAAAACCTTGATGCACGTGAAGAGCAATTAGAGGAAGTTGAAAGACAAAAAGAAGCTGAACTGGAACGTATCGGTTCCCTTTCCCAAACTGAGGCTCGAGATATTATCTTGGCTCAGACAGAGGAAAACTTGACTAAGGAAATTGCTAGTCGCATTCGTGAGGCTGAGCAAGAAGTCAAGGAACGGTCAGACAAGATCGCTAAAGATATCTTGGTTCAGGCTATGCAACGTATCGCTGGTGACTATGTAGCAGAGTCAACAAACTCGACAGTTCACCTACCAGACGATAGCATGAAAGGTCGCATTATCGGTCGTGAAGGGCGTAATATTCGTACCTTTGAAAGTTTGACAGGGGTCGATGTGATTATCGACGACACGCCAGAAGTGGTCACCTTGTCAGGATTTGATCCGATTCGACGTGAGATTGCTCGTATGACCATGGAAATGTTGCTCAAGGATGGCCGTATCCACCCAGCTCGTATCGAGGAGTTGGTGGAGAAAAACCGTCAGGAGATTGACAATAAAATCCGTGAATACGGTGAGGCTGCTGCCTATGAGATTGGTTCGCCAAACCTCCATCCAGACTTGATGAAGATCATGGGACGCTTGCAGTTCCGTACTTCATATGGACAAAATGTCTTGCGTCATTCGATTGAGGTTGCTAAGTTATCTGGTATCATCGCCAGTGAACTTGGTGAAAATGCAGCTCTTGCCCGTCGTGCTGGATTCCTTCACGACATCGGGAAAGCTATTGACCGCGAGGTTGAAGGTAGCCACGTTGAGATTGGTACAGAGTTGGCTCGTAAGTACAAGGAACACCCAGTTGTGGTGAATACTATTGCTAGCCACCACGGTGATGTCGAAGCTGAAAGCGTCATTGCAGTGATTGTTGCTGCAGCAGATGCCTTGAGTGCAGCGCGTCCAGGTGCTCGTAGTGAATCTCTTGAAAGCTATATCAAGCGTCTCCATGACTTGGAAGAAATCGCCAATGGCTTTGAAGGGGTGCAAAATAGCTTTGCCCTTCAAGCAGGACGTGAAATCCGTATCATGGTTAATCCAGGACAAATCAAAGACGACAAAGTCACAATCTTGGCTCACAAAGTTCGTGAGAAAATTGAAAACAATCTCGATTACCCAGGAAACATCAAGGTAACCGTGATCCGCGAACTTCGTGCAGTAGATTATGCTAAATAAATAAGAAAGAGCAGTTGAAATATTACTGCTTTTTTGTTACACTAGATAGAAAGACTGTAGAAGGATAACTGACGTGATCATCAGTATCCGAGAGAAATTTCACTTTATTTCACAGACTAACTAAAGGAGACATAATGGCAGACCGAGGCTTGCTAATCGTTTTTTCTGGTCCTTCAGGAGTTGGGAAAGGAACGGTTAGAAGAGAGATTTTTGAGAGTTCTGAGAATCAATTTCAATACTCTGTATCGATGACGACGCGTGCGCAACGTCCTGGTGAAGTGGATGGAGTGGACTATTTCTTCCGTACTCGTGAAGAGTTTGAAGAGCTGATCCGTCAAGGTCAGATGTTGGAATATGCAGAATATGTCGGTAACTATTATGGAACTCCTCTGACCTATGTCAATGAAACTCTGGACAAGGGAATCGATGTCTTTCTTGAGATTGAAGTGCAAGGAGCTCTTCAGGTTAAGAAAAAGGTTCCAGATGCCGTCTTTATCTTTCTAACGCCACCAGATTTGGATGAATTGCAAGACCGCTTGGTAGGTCGTGGAACAGATAGCGCTGAAGTGATTGCCCAACGAATCGAAAAAGCCAAGGAAGAAATTGCCCTCATGCGTGAGTATGATTATGCCATTGTCAACGATCAGGTGCCCCTCGCTGCTGAACGTGTCAAGCGTGTGATCGAAGCAGAACACTTCCGTGTGGACCGTGTCATTGGTCACTACCAGGAGATGTTGCCAAAATCTCCAACTACTCGATAAACTATAGGAAACAGGTACAAGCAAATGATGTTAAAACCCTCTATCGATACCTTGCTAGACAAGGTACCATCAAAATATTCACTCGTAATCTTGGAAGCAAAACGTGCCCACGAACTAGAAGCAGGCGCGCCAGCAACTCAAGAGTTTAAGTCTGAAAAATCAACTCTTCGCGCTTTGGAAGAAATCGAGTCAGGAAATGTAACCATTCACCCAGATCCAGAAGGAAAACGTGAAGCGGTTCGTCTCCGTATCGAAGAAGAAAAACGTCGCAAAGAAGAGGAAGAAAAGAAAATCAAAGAGCAAATTGCTAAAGAAAAAGAAGATGGTGAAAAAATTTAAGGTTGGGGGGACTCAATCTTATTTTTTCTATTGCAAGAATGTACTGACAAGAAGGAGGTGAGAAGATGGCTATTGCAAAGATAATCGTGGATGTTCCCCTAATGCAGACGGACCAGCCATACAGTTACAAGGTCCCTGAGGAATTTGTAGAGATGCTGGAAGTCGGTATGCGGGTTCATGTCCCCTTCGGCAAGGGTAATCGTTTGATACAAGGGATTGTGCTTGGCCTGGAGTCCCAGTCGGATGAAGAGATGGAAGGTCAGGACTTGAAGGAGATTGCAGAGGTGCTAGACTTTTCTCCCGTCTTGACTCAAGAGCAACTCTGGCTGGCTGAGGAGTTACGCAAGTCTGTCTTTTCTTATAAAATCTCCATTCTAAAAGCCATGTTGCCGGGATTTTTAAACTCCAGTTATGATAAGATTCTTTATCCTTTAGAAGGTCTCAGTCAGGCAGACCGAGAGCGTTTGTTTGGTTCAGAAGATTCGCTAGCCTTTTCTTCTCTAGACCTTGCCAAACAGGCAGAAATGATGCGCTTGTCCAGAAAAGGTCTGCTCCGCTTAGAGTATCAGGCTGTCGATCAAAAGAAGGTCAAGACCCAGTCTTGGTATGAGGTTGATGCTACTCAGCTAGAGAAGATTGAGATTTCTGCGCGTGCTAAGAAAAAGGCAGAGCTGAGAGACTATTTGCTGTCTCATCCTGAGAGTGCTCCTCTGGCTAGTTTGTTAGAGTCCTACTCACGCGAGCAAGTCAACTTCTTTGTGGAGCAAGGAGCTTTAACTCTAGTCCAAAAGGAAGTGCAACGTTCAGCTGCTTATTTTGAAGGCATTGAAGCAAGTAGACCTTTGGAGCTGAACCCAGAGCAAAGACAAGCTCGCGATGCGGTTGTCAGTGCTATTGGTAGTCAACAGCCTCCATTCCTCCTTCAAGGGATTACAGGAAGTGGGAAAACGGAGGTTTACTTGCAGATTATCCAAGGAGCCTTGGATAAGGGTAAGACGGCTATTTTGCTGGTGCCTGAGATTTCTCTGACGCCACAAATGACGGAGCGTTTTATTGCTCGATTTGGTGAGAAAGTAGCCATTCTTCACTCAGGCCTGTCCAATGGTGAAAAGTACGACGAATGGCGCAAGGTTGAGCGTGGCGATGCCCAAGTTGTTGTTGGCGCTCGATCAGCTATCTTTGCTCCTTTGAAAAATCTAGGTGTTATAATTATCGACGAAGAGCATGAAGCTAGCTACAAACAAGACAGCAATCCCCGTTATCATGCTAGAGAGGTCGCCATTCTACGGGCCCAGTACAATCAAGCAGCCCTGGTCCTTGGTTCGGCGACACCGAGCTTAGAAAGCCGTGCGCGAGCTGGAAAAGGTGTCTATCAACACTTACGTCTGACACAACGAGCTAATCCTTTAGCCACTATTCCTGAGGTTCAAGTGATTGACTTTCGGGACTATATCGGGCAGAATGAGACGTCAAACTTTACGCCCCCTTTGCTAGAAGCCATCCAAGACCGCTTGGATAAAAAAGAGCAGGTAGTCCTCATGCTCAACCGTCGGGGCTATTCTAGCTTTGTTATGTGTCGGGAGTGTGGGACGGTGGATACTTGTCCCAACTGTGACATTTCTCTGACTCTCCACATGGATACTAAGACTATGAATTGTCATTATTGTGGTTTTTCTAAGGAAATCCCTCATGTCTGTCCCAACTGTCAGAGTCGCAGTATTCGTTACTATGGGACAGGGACTCAAAAGGCTTATGATGAGCTAGCAGAACTCTTTCCTCAGGCTCGCATTCTACGGATGGATGTGGATACGACCCGTAAGAAAGGCAGTCACCAAGCTCTTCTTGACCAGTTTGGCCGAGGGGAAGCAGATATCTTGCTGGGAACTCAGATGATTGCCAAGGGCTTGGATTTTCCCAATGTGACCCTAGTCGGAGTACTTAATGCGGACACGGCCCTAAACTTGCCTGATTTCCGTTCCTCTGAGAGAACCTTCCAACTCTTAACTCAGGTGGCAGGCCGTGCAGGTCGAGCGGAAAAGGCTGGGCAGGTCTTGATCCAGTCATACAATCCTGAGCACTATGCCATTCGATTTGCCAAAGACCAAGACTACGAAGGCTTTTACGCTTATGAAATGAGTATCAGACGCCAACTTGGCTACCCACCTTATTATTTCACCATTGGGATTACCCTCTCTCACAAGAAAGAAGAAGAGGTTGTCAAACGTGCCTATGAAGTCATGGGAATTTTACGTTCAGGTTTATCGGAAACTAGTAAAATCCTTGGACCGACGCCTAAACCCATCGCCCGTACCCACAACCTTTATCATTACCAGATTTTAATTAAATACCGTTTAGAAGATGAGCTGGGACCGACTCTCAACCAGGTTTTGGCCTTGACTCAAGAACGGGAAAATAGCGAGCTCCGTCTCAGTATTGACCACGAACCGCAGCAATTTTTATAAGAAGGAGAAGAAATGACAAAACTAATCTTTATGGGGACACCCGACTTTTCAGCGACAGTCTTAAAAGGACTTTTGACAGACGACCGTTATGAAATTCTAGCAGTTGTGACCCAGCCAGACCGCGCTGTCGGCCGTAAAAAAGTGATCCAAGAAACCCCAGTCAAGCAGGCTGCCAAAGAAGCAGGTCTTCCCATTTACCAGCCTGAAAAATTATCTGGAAGTCCTGAGATGGGAGCCATTATGAAGCTAGGGGCGGATGGGGTTGTGACCGCTGCTTTTGGGCAGTTCCTCCCAAGTAAACTTCTTGATAGCATGAACTTTGCGGTCAACGTTCACGCCTCACTTCTTCCCAAACACCGTGGTGGTGCGCCTATCCATTATGCCTTGATTCAAGGGGATGAGGAAGCTGGTGTGACCATTATGGAAATGGTTAAGGAAATGGATGCAGGAGATATGATTTCTCGTCGTAGCATTCCTATCACAGATGAGGATAATGTTGGAACCTTGTTTGAGAAATTAGCGATTGTTGGTCGTGACTTGCTCTTGGACACCCTTCCTGGTTATATTGCTGGGGAGATCAAACCTGTGCCTCAAGATCCTAGTCAGGTCACTTTCTCGCCAAATATCAAGCCAGAAGAAGAGAAACTCGATTGGACTAAAACCAATCGTCAACTCTTCAACCAAATACGTGGCATGAATCCATGGCCTGTTGCCCATACTTTTCTCAAAGGCGACCGCTTTAAAATCTATGAAGCCCTACCAGTAGAAGGTCAGGGAGTTCCAGGGGAGATCCTCTCAATCGGCAAGAAGGAATTGATCGTCGCTACGGCAGAAGGTGCTCTGTCTCTTAAGCAAGTGCAGCCAGCTGGTAAACCTAAGATGGATATCGCTTCCTTCCTCAACGGAGTGGGACGGACATTGACTGTAGGAGAACGATTTGGTGACTAAAGTAGAAACGGCTAGAAGTCTAGCTCTAGCAGTGCTAGAGGATGTTTTGGTTAACCAAGCATACTCCAATATTGCCTTAAACAAACACCTCAAGGGGAGTCAACTCTCAGCAGCAGACAAGGGCTTGGTGACAGAGATTGTCTACGGTACGGTAGCCCGAAAACTGACTCTGGAATGGTACCTATCCCACTTTATCGAAGACCGGGATAAGCTTGATAACTGGCTCTATATCCTGCTCCTTCTGAGCGCCTACCAACTTCGGTATCTGGATAAGATTCCTAATCACGCTGTAGTCAATGAAGCGGTAGAACTAGCCAAAGCCCGTAAAAAAGGCAGTGAAAAATTAGTCAACGCCGTCCTTCGTCGTATCTTGCGAGAAGGCTGGCCAGATGTTGACAGCATCAAACGCAAAAACAAACGTGATTCCATTGCCTATTCTCTCCCAGTTTGGCTCGTGTCTAAACTCAAGGAAGAATACGGTGAAGAGCGAGCACAAGCCATCTTTGAAAGTCTCTTGGTACGCAACAAGGCTAGCATCCGGGTGACCAACTTGAGCCGAAAAGAGGAAATCAAAGCTTTGTTAGAGGCGACTGATTCCCCTTTGGCGGCCACTGGTCTGGTCAAGGAGCAGGGGCATTTTGCAGGCCATGATTTGTTTGCAGAGGGAGCTATTACCATCCAAGACGAGTCTAGTCAACTGGTTGCTCCCACTCTTGATTTACAAGGAGATGAGCAGGTTCTAGATGCCTGTGCCGCTCCGGGTGGGAAAACAGCCCATATGGCTTCGTATCTCAGGACAGGTCAGGTTACTGCTCTGGACTTGTATGACCATAAGTTGGACTTGATCCAAGAAAATGCGGAGCGTTTAGGAGTAGCAGATCAAGTGCAAACGCAAAAATTGGATGCCAGAAAAGTGCATGAGTTTTTCGGTCGGGACTCTTTTGATAAGATTTTAGTAGATGCTCCCTGTTCTGGAATTGGACTTTTACGTCGTAAACCAGACATCAAATACAATAAAGAAACAGCAGATTTCACATCCTTACAGGAAATTCAGCTGGAAATATTAGGTAGTGTTTGTCAAACGCTACGTAAAGGTGGTATAATAACTTATAGTACCTGTACTATTGTCTCTGAGGAGAACTTTCAAGTCGTTGAGGCGTTTTTAGAAAGTCATCCCGA
This sequence comes from Streptococcus oralis subsp. oralis, assembly GCF_002096495.1. Classification (GTDB taxonomy): domain Bacteria; phylum Bacillota; class Bacilli; order Lactobacillales; family Streptococcaceae; genus Streptococcus; species Streptococcus oralis_CU. Next base: position 43,533 of record NZ_NCUO01000012.1, read on the forward strand.
GTTCGAGCAGGTTAAACTAGAACACGAATGTAAAGATATCCTGAAAGATGGCTGCATCCTGATCACTCCTGAATTGTATGGAAGTGATGGATTTTTTATCAGCCAATTTCGCAAGATATCAGAATAGGAAGGAACTGACACAATGGAAATAGCATTATTAACAGATGTTGGTCAGAAACGGACAAATAATCAGGACTATGTCAATCACTTTGTCAACCGAGCAGGACGCACTATGATCATCTTGGCTGACGGGATGGGAGGGCACCGTGCAGGAAATATCGCTAGTGAGATGGCCGTAACAGACCTTGGTGTGGCTTGGGTGGATACCCAAATTGACTCAGTCAATGAAGTTCGTGAGTGGTTTGCCCACTACCTGGAGATTGAAAATCAAAAAATTCATCAACTAGGTCAGGACGAAGCCTACAGAGGTATGGGAACAACGCTAGAAGCTGTTGCGTTTATTGACAACCAAGCCATCTATGCTCACATTGGAGATTCTCGTATCGGTTTGATTCGTGGAGAAGAATACCACCAGTTGACGAGTGACCATTCTTTGGTCAATGAATTGCTCAAGGCTGGTCAATTGACTCCAGAAGAAGCAGAAACTCACCCTCAAAAGAATATCATTACCCAGTCTATCGGACAAAAGGATGAAATCCAGCCAGATTTTGGGATGATTACATTGGAGTCAGGAGATTATCTCTTGCTCAATAGTGATGGTTTGACCAATATGATTTCGGCAAGCGAGATTTATGATATCGTAACCAGCGATATTTCCCTAGCAGACAAGGCGGCAACCCTCATTCGCTTCGCTAACAATGCAGGAGGTTTAGACAACATTACGGTTGCCCTTGTTTACATGAACGAGGAGGCAGCAGAATGATCCAAATCGGCAAGATTTTTGCCGGGCGGTATCGGATTGTCAAGCAGATTGGTCGAGGAGGCATGGCAGATGTTTACTTGGCCAAGGATTTGATCCTAGACGGGGAAGAAGTGGCAGTGAAGGTCCTGAGGACCAACTACCAGACAGACCCGATTGCTGTAGCACGTTTCCAGCGTGAAGCGAGAGCTATGGCAGATCTGGACCATCCTCATATCGTTCGGATAACAGATATTGGTGAGGAAGATGGCCAACAGTACCTAGCTATGGAGTACGTAGCAGGGCTTGACCTCAAGCGTTATATCAAAGAACACTATCCTCTTTCAAATGAAGAAGCAGTTCGGATCATGGGGCAAATCCTCTTGGCCATGCGCTTAGCCCATACTCGAGGAATTGTTCACCGGGATTTGAAACCTCAAAATATCCTCTTGACACCTGACGGCACAGCTAAGGTCACGGACTTTGGGATTGCCGTAGCCTTTGCGGAGACCAGTCTGACCCAGACAAACTCAATGTTAGGCTCTGTTCATTATTTGTCACCTGAGCAAGCGCGTGGTTCTAAAGCGACCTTCCAGAGTGATATCTATGCAATGGGGATTATCTTCTATGAGATGCTGACGGGACATATCCCTTATGATGGGGATAGTGCGGTTACGATTGCCCTACAGCATTTCCAGAAGCCACTTCCGTCCGTCATAGCTGAAAATCCATCTGTCCCTCAGGCTTTAGAAAATGTTGTCATTAAGGCAACTGCTAAGAAGTTGTCAGATCGTTATCAGTCTGTTTCAGAAATGTATGTGGACTTGTCAACTAGCTTGTCTTATAATCGTCGGAATGAACCGAAACTGGTCTTTGACGATGCGAGTAAGGCAGACACTAAGACTTTACCTAAAGTTCCACAAAGTACACTGACGTCTATTCCTAAAGCGCCTGCGCAGGAAGAGCGTCCTCAGCCAAAGAAAGCTACTCAACCAGTCACTGAGCCAGCACCTGCACCAAAGCCAGCTAAAAAACGGAAGTTTAAAGCTCGCTATATGATTCTTTTAGCTAGTCTTCTATTGGTTGTAGCCTCTTTAATCTGGATTTTGTCAAGAACACCTGCAACGATTCCTATTCCTGACGTGGCCGGACAAACCGTTGCAGAGGCCAAAGAAGCACTCAAAAAATCCAAGTTTGAAGCTGGCGAAGAGAAATCGGAGGCTAGTGATACAGTAGCGGAAGGACGCGTTATTCGAACCGATCCTGAAGCAGGCAGCGGCCGAAAAGAAGGGACCAAGGTCAATTTGATTGTTTCTTCTGGTAAGCAATCCTTCCAATTGAGCAATTACGTCGGACGCAAGTATACAGAAGTTGTAGCTGAACTCAAGGAGAAAAAGGTACCAGAAAATCTAATTCAGATGGAAGAGGAAGAATCCAGCGAAAGCGAACCAGGAACTATCCTCAGACAAACCCCCGCTTCGGGTTCGACTTATGACCTTTCAAAAGCCACCACGATTACCTTAACAGTTGCCAAGAAGGTGACCAGTGTCAGCATGCCTAGCTACATCGGCTCAAGTCTCGAATTTACTAAGAATAATCTGACTCAGATTGTCGGAGTAAAAGAGGCTAATATTGAGGTTATTGAAGTATCGACTGCTTCTGAAGGAACAGCAGAGGGTACGGTTGTAGATCAAACACCAAAAGCTGGTGAAAAGGTTGATCTTGCTAGCACACGTATCAAGATTTCGATTTACAAACCGAAAACACCACCGTCAACTTCATCCTCTAACCCTGCTCAACGAGGGAACCAGGGTTCTACAACAACACCAAATCAAGGGAACCAGCAAGGAAATCAACAAGGGAATAATCCTCCAACGAATCAACCAAACAATGAAGGAAACCGCGAAAGTTCTCGAGATTAAACGAATCTTTGTCATGATTTCATGACAAAGATTTTTTTTCACAAGATTTTGTGATAAAATATAGGAAGTAGAAAAAAGGAGGAGAAAATGGACGAATCGAGAGAGTTGAATGCCGTCATTGATGTGATTATGCTAGCAGGAACCATTCTCCTGAAAAGTGGCTCAGAGATTCATCGGGTTGAGGATACTATGATCCGTATTGCCCATTCGCAGGGAATAATGGATTGCAATGTTCTTGCCATGCCCGCAGCTATTTTCTTTTCTATTGAAAATACCAATATTTCTCGGATGAAACGGGTGACCTCATCCTCTTATAACATTGAAAAAGTCTGTGATGTCAACCAAGTATCACGGGAGCTTGTGGGCGGGCAGATTGATCTCTCGACAGCCTTTAAAAAGCTCAAAGAAATTGGTAATCAAGCCCTTCCTTATACAAAGTTCCAAGTGACTGTAGCAGCGACCCTCAGTGCCCCTTTCTTCTCGATTATGTTTGGGGGCAATGTTTATGACGCTTTTGGTGCAGCTATTGCAACTTTATTTGGATTTGCCTTCTCTCTCTATGTCGAGAAGTTTGTCCGCATTCCTTTTGTAACGGCCTTTGCAGGTGCCTTTGTTTTCGGCTTGATCGCCCAGTTCTGGGCCCGCTATACAGGCTTTCCTTCGACAGCAGACCTGATTATAGCAGGAGCGGTCATGCCCTTTGTTCCAGGGATTGCTCTGACAAATGCGGTACGGGATATCATGACCAACCATATCAACTCTGGTATGAGCAAGATGTTTGAATCCCTGCTCATTACCCTCGCTTTAGGGGCCGGTACCTCCGTCGCCCTAGTTTTGATGACATAAGATGACTCTAACAAGTATTTTACTCCAAGCAGTAGCGAGTTTACTCGCCATCATCACCTTTCTAATCGTACTGAATGTTCAACGCTCCATGCTCCTACCTGGTGGTATTTTGGGAATGGGCGTTTGGCTCCTCTATCTCGTGCTCAAAGAACCAACCAATGTTATTATTGCGACCTTTATCGCAGCAGTAATTGGCTCTTGCATCAGTCAGATTTTAAGTATTGTCTATAAGACACCAGCGGTGGTCTTTGTCTTGGCCATTCTTGCCCCCTTGGTGCCGGGTTATTTATCCTATCGAACGACAGCTTTCTTTGTGACAGGCGATTACAGCCATGCTATTGCCAGCGCGACTTTGGTGGTTATGTTAGCTCTTGTTATTTCTATTGGAATGGCAAGTGGAACGGTGATTTTAAAGCTTTATTACTACATCCGAAAACAACGAGGAATCTCTTCCTAATACAATCAAAGCAAAGACTTGATTTGTTGAATCAAGTCTTTTTTCTCTCTTTTGTCCCTATTTGTGATAAAATAGAATGAAACGATTTTTTACAATGAATGAAAAAACAGAGGTAAATATGACAATCGGTATTGATAAGATTGGTTTTGCGACCAGTCAATATGTCTTGAAATTACAAGACTTAGCAGAAGCGAGGGGAGTTGACCCCGAAAAATTTAGCAAGGGACTCTTGTTAAATGAAATTAGTATTGCGCCACTGACTGAGGACATTGTTACCTTGGCAGCTAGTGCAAGCAACTCTATTTTATCAGACAAAGAAAAAGAAGAAATCGATATGGTCATCGTGGCGACCGAGTCAGGGATTGACCAGAGTAAGGCAGCGGCAGTCTTTGTTCATGGCTTGTTAGGCATTCAGCCTTTCGCCCGTAGCTTTGAAATCAAAGAAGCCTGCTATGGAGCGACAGCTGCCCTTCATTATGCTAAATTGCATGTGGAAAATTCTCCAGAGTCTAAGGTTTTGGTCATTGCCAGTGATATTGCCAAGTATGGTGTGGGAACTCCAGGTGAACCAACTCAGGGTGCTGGAAGTGTGGCGATGCTAATCACTCAAAATCCACGCATCATGGCCTTTAACAATGATAATGTTGCCCAAACGAGAGACATCATGGATTTCTGGCGTCCGAACTACTCAAGCACTCCTTATGTAAACGGCATGTACTCGACCCAACAGTATCTTGATTGCCTGACAACGACTTGGGATGAATATAAGAAACGCTATGACTGGACTATGGATGACTTTGCGGCTATCTGCTTCCACTTGCCTTATCCTAAGTTGGCCCTAAAAGGCTTGCGCAAGATGATGGACAAGAACTTATCTCAAGAGAAAAAGGATAGTCTGCAAGAAAACTTTGACAAGTCCATTCTCTACAGTCAGATGATTGGAAATATCTACACAGGTTCTCTCTTCCTCGGCCTCCTTTCTCTTTTGGAAAATGCAGAGACTTTGAAGGCTGGAGATAAAATTGCCCTCTACAGTTACGGAAGTGGAGCGGTTTCAGAGTTCTTTAGTGGAGAGCTGGTAGAAGGTTATGAAACTTATCTTGATAAGGATCGCTTGAGTAAACTTAAACAACGTACAACATTGTCTGTTGCAAACTATGAAAAAGTCTTCTTCGAAGAGGTGCAGTTGGATGAGTCTGGTTCAGCCCAATTTGCAGGTTATGAACATCAAGACTATGCCTTGGTTGAAATTGTCGACCACCAACGCCGTTATAGCAAGGTTGAAAAATAATGAAGATAAGTTGGAATGGATTTTCTAAAAAATCATACCATGAGCGCCTTGAGTTGTTACAAGCTCAGGCGCTCCTTAGTCCTGAAAGGCAAACGAGTCTGGAGCAGGATGAACAAGTCAGCTTGGCGGTTGCAGATCAGCTGAGTGAGAATGTGGTGGGAACTTTTTCTCTGCCTTATTCGATCATTCCAGAACTTTTGGTGAATGGTCAGGACTACACAGTTCCTTATGTGACAGAAGAGCCCTCAGTGGTTGCTGCGGCCAGCTATGCCAGCAAAATCATCAAGCGAGCAGGTGGCTTTACTGCTCAAGTACATGAGCGCCAGATGATCGGTCAGGTGGCCCTTTATCAAGTTGCTGATCCTGAACAAGCGCAAGAGAAGATTGCCAGCAAGAAAGCCGAACTCTTGGAACTTGCCAATCAAGCCTATCCTTCTATCGTCAAACGTGGTGGTGGGGCGCGTGATTTGCATGTAGAGCAGATCAAAGGTGAAACAGACTTTCTCGTTGTTTATCTTCATGTCGATACCCAGGAAGCCATGGGGGCCAATATGCTCAATACCATGCTAGAAGCCTTGAAGCCAGTCTTAGAAGAACTCAGTCAGGGACAGAGCCTCATGGGGATTCTGTCCAACTACGCGACCGATTCTCTGGTGACAGCAAGCTGTCGTATCGCCTTTCGCTACTTGAGCCGACAAAAGGATGAAGCCAGAGAAATAGCAGAGAAAATAGCTTTGGCTAGCCAGTTTGCGCAGGCAGATCCTTACCGAGCAGCTACTCACAATAAAGGGATTTTTAATGGTATCGATGCCATTTTAATCGCCACGGGTAATGACTGGCGTGCTATCGAAGCTGGGGCCCATGCCTTTGCCAGTCGAGACGGGCGCTATCAAGGTCTCAGTCGATGGAGTCTAGATAGGGACACAGAAGAATTGGTCGGTGAGATGACCTTACCCGTGCCGGTAGCGACCAAGGGTGGCTCTATCGGTCTCAACCCACGTGTAGCTCTCAGTCATGAACTACTAGGAAATCCTTCTGCCAAGGAATTAGCTCAGATTATCGTTTCTATCGGTCTCGCCCAAAACTTTGCGGCCCTCAAAGCCTTGGTGAGTACGGGCATCCAGCAAGGTCACATGAAGTTACAGGCCAAATCCTTAGCTCTCCTAGCAGGTGCTAGTGAGTCTGAAGTTACTCCCCTCGTTGAGCACCTCATCGCAGATAAAACCTTTAACTTAGAGACAGCCCAGCGCTATCTCGAAAACTTAAGATCATAAAAAACTCAGACGAATTCGTCTGAGTTTTTTGTACTTAAATACTTTTTCCAGGTAATAGGGTGACTGGTAAGAAGTAACCAGTTGTCGCGACTTCCTTGCCTTCGATCTTCTGCAAGAGAAGATCAACAGTGAGTTGGGCAATCTCTTCCAAGGGTTGCTTGATGGTCGCCAGTTGAGGGTAGTAGTTTTCGATAAAGTAAGTCCCATCATAGCCGATGACTTTGAGCTCTTCAGGAACAGAGATTCCCAGTTCCTGAGCTATTTTGATAACCAAGATGGCTGTCAGATCATCTGAAGCAAAGATAGCATCTGGTTTCTGATGAGTCAAGATATTCTTGATTTCCATTTCCTTTCTGACGGGAGAAAAGTCACTCGAAACATTGATAATAGGCGCTTTTGGGAGTACAGAGGCAAAACCAGCATGACGCAGTCCAGTAGGCGAATTGGAATTGTCATTCCCTGTAATCATGATAATAGACTGGGCACCTGTCTTGACCAAGGTTTGGGCAGCGAGAACCCCGCCACCGTAGTTGTCAGAGGAGACAACAGGAATGTCTGGAGACAAGTTTCGGTCAAAGGAAATGATTGGCGCTGTTACACGATTGTAGTCTTCAATTCCCAAGTTATGACTACCAGAAATGATACCGTCGACCTGATTGGCCTCTAGCATTTCGATGTACTCCCGTTCCTTCTTAGAGTCGTGCTCGCTGTTACAGATGATGGTCTTGTATCCATTTTTAAAGAGTTGGTGTTCCAACTTATCAATCAATTCTGCATAGAAAACATTGGAAATATTTGGGAAAATTAAGCCAATCAACTTAGCTGATTTTCCTTGGAGGCTACGAGCTAAATTGTTGGGCTTATAGCCCAATTCTCTCATGGCTTCATTGACCTTGAGAATGGTTTTTTCAGACAGATAACCTTTTTTATTGATAACCCGAGAAACGGTAGTAGGGCTGACACCAGCAAGTTTTGCGACATCAGTTAGTTTTGCGACCATAATCTATTTCATAGTAGGTTCCGGTTGGGTTTCCAGATTTGATCAGGATACCATTTTGATCGGCATTCGGAAAGACGCGACCAGAAAATACTTTTTCTCCTTTATTGATAAAAATTTCAAAAACAGAATTGTCGATGAAGATGTTAGCAGTAGTAGTTTGCTTGTCGATTGGGCAAGAACGAGTGCTTCCAAATTCTTGGGCGTACTGCTCACCAGCCTGGCTACGATCCACTGTCACTTGACCATTTACAAGGTCAAAGTTGATTGAAAGTCCCTTGCCTTCTTTGTCGGCAAGTAAGACAATCTCGCTCTGGCTATTGGCTTCCAAGTTGAGCTCGAGTTCATAGCTGTTATTGGTTTGAGCACGATTTGAAAAGGGTTCTTCAGAGACACGAAGGTCCTTGATAGCTGCGACAGGGTATTGGTAGAGTTTGCCATCTTTGATAGTGAGTTCCTTGACCAATGAGAAAGTTCCTTGGTGGTCAAAACGATCAGATGGGTAGGCTACATCTGGTAGTCCAAGCCAACTAACTGCTAGAGAGCGTCCGTCTGGAGCGTTGAAGGCTTGCGTTGCATAAGCTTCGAAACCATAGTCTAGATTTTGCAATGGAGAGACATCTACCATTTTAGCATTTTCAGGATCAAAAGAAGCCCCGATTTTGTACATGTTTGGATAGATATTATCATAGTCTAGAACACTCTTATCCAATCCTTGCGGGCAGTAGAGAAGTACAGGTTGTTCACCGATAAAGACCAGATTTGGACATTCCATCATATAGGCAGTACGGTCGTTGGCAAAGTCTAGGTCACCAACTGCTTGCCAGTTGGTGTAATCATTATCTATAGCTTTGTAGAGACGAACAAAGCCTTTTTTCTCCAAGTCCTGTCCACCCACGATAGCATAATATTGCCCCTTAAAGTTGAAAATTTGTGGGTCGCGGAAGTGGTCGGTAGAGTCTGCTGGCTGGTCAATCAAGACCTTGTCAATCTTCGAGATCTTGCCATCTTTTCCCAAAAGAGCACCAACCTGGTAAGGGTGACGAATCCAGTTTTCATCACGGACATTTCCAGTATAGAATAGGAACAACTGATCGCCAAACTGCATGGCAGATCCAGAGTAGGCCCCGTGGCTATCTAATGGAGTATCAGGCAAAACTTTGACTCCAGTTTCTGTAAAGTGCACTAAATCATCACTTTCAAGCTGCACCCAAGATTTCAAACCATGAGCTGCACCAAAGGGGAAGTTTTGGTAAAAGAGAATCCATTTACCATCAAAATAGGAAAAGCCATTTGGGTCATTGAGAAGCCCCATTTTAGGCTCGACATGGTAATGAGTATGCCATGGAGATTGTGCCATCTTTTCCTTGATTTGCTTGATTTCATCATTAGACCAGTCTTCATAGCGTCTATAACGGCGCTCAGTTGTCCATTCCATTTTATCTTTCCTCCTAAAGTTCTACTACCTTAATAGTAAACGTTTTCGACCAAAAAAGCAAGTCTTTTATGTTAAAAAATAGCAAAAAATGTCAAACGGTTGCCATAAATCAAGTAAAGGAAATCTAACAAATTTTCACGAAAAAATGAAAGAAAATGTAAATAAAAACCTTTATTCCTCAAGTTTAAAGATATTTTTTTGAGGAAAAAGAGAATTTCCCTCAAAAACGAGCAAAAATAATCAGAGGAAAAAGAAAGGGAATAAAAATTTCTGCAAAACGCTTGACATATTTTAGAAACATGATAAAATAATAGTCGTAGGGCGGATAAAATCGCTTTCAAACACTTTACAAAATTTTATATAAGGAGATTTTTGCAAATGAACAATCAGGATATTGCAAAAAAGGTCATCGAAGCCCTTGGCGGACGTGAGAATGTCAACAGTGTAGCCCACTGTGCGACTCGCCTCCGTGTGATGGTTAAAGATGAAGCGAAAATTAACAAAGATGCTATCGAGAACTTGGAAAAAGTTCAAGGTGCTTTCTTTAACTCAGGTCAATACCAAATCATCTTTGGTACTGGTACAGTAAACAAGATGTACGATGAAGTCGTAGCTCTTGGGTTGCCAACATCTTCTAAAGAAGACATGAAAGCAGAAGCTGCAAAACAAGGAAATTGGTTCCAACGTGCCATCCGTACTTTCGGTGACGTCTTCGTTCCAATCATTCCAGTTATCGTAGCAACTGGTCTCTTCATGGGTGTTCGTGGTCTCTTGACTGCTCTTGGAATGACACTTCCAGAAGATGTGACAACTTATACTCAGATCTTGACAGACACTGCCTTTATTATCTTGCCAGGTTTGGTTGTTTGGTCAACTTTCCGTGTATTCGGTGGTAACCCAGCTGTTGGTATCGTTCTTGGTATGATGCTCGTTTCTGATTCACTTCCAAATGCCTGGGCTGTTGCGTCTGGTGGTGAAGTAACTGCAATGCAGTTCTTCGGATTTATCCCAGTTGTAGGTTTGCAAGGTTCAGTTCTTCCAGCCTTCATCATCGGGGTTGTCGGAGCTAAGTTTGAAAAAGCAGTTCGTAAGGTTGTTCCAGATGTACTTGACCTCTTGGTAACACCGTTTGTAACACTCCTTGTAATGTCAATCCTTGGATTGTTTGTTATCGGACCAGTCTTTCACGTTGTTGAAAACTACATTCTCATTGGAACAAAAGCTATTCTTAACTTGCCATTCGGACTTGGTGGTTTCTTGATTGGTGGAGTTCACCAATTAATCGTCGTATCAGGTGTTCACCACATCTTCAACTTGCTTGAAGTTCAATTGCTTGCTGCTGACCACGCTAACCCATTCAACGCTATCATTACTGCAGCTATGACTGCTCAAGGTGCTGCAACTGTTGCCGTTGGTGTGAAAACTAAAAATCCTAAACTTAAAACTCTTGCTTTCCCAGCTGCTCTTTCTGCCTTCCTAGGTATTACTGAGCCTGCTATCTTCGGGGTTAACTTGCGTTTCCGTAAGCCTTTCTTCCTTTCATTGATTGCTGGTGCAGTCGGTGGTGGACTTGCTTCAATCCTTGGACTTGCTGGTACTGGTAATGGTATCACAGTCATCCCTGGTACAATGCTTTACATTGGGAATGGACAACTTCTACAATACCTTCTTATGGTAGCTGTATCCTTTGCACTTGGTTTTGCTCTTACTTACATGTTTGGTTACGAAGATGAAGTAGAAGAGGTTGCAGGAGCAATTTCTGAAGCTGAAACAGATCGTTTGACTGAAGAAGCAGTAACTGGTACTGTGATTTCACCAAGCGAAGGTGTTATCCAAACACCAATCGTTGGTGATGTCGTTGCTCTTTCAAATGTGAATGATCCAGTCTTCTCAAGTGGAGCTATGGGACAAGGTATTGCTGTAAAACCGAGTGAAGATGTTGTTTACGCACCAGCTGATGCTGAAGTGACAATTGTCTTCCCAACAGGACATGCTTATGGCCTAAGAACAGCTAACGGAGCTGAAATCTTGATCCACGTCGGTATCGATACGGTGACAATGAACGGTGAAGGCTTTGAACAAAAGGTTGCTCAAGGCGACAAGGTCAAAGCTGGTGACATTCTCGGAACCTTTGACTCAAACAAAATCGCTGCCGCAGGTCTTGACGACACAACAATGGTTATCGTAACCAACACTGCAGATTACGCTTCTGTAACACCAGTCGCAAGTGGTTCAGTTGTCAAGGGCGACGCGATCATCGAAGTGAAAGCCTAATCCTCTTCAAGAATCAAATCTAAAAACAAAACGAACAAATGACATGTTTGTTCGTTTTTGCTTGAATGGTAAGATTTACAGAGGAAAATCTAAAATATAGAGAAATCTAGACTTTCAAAATATGCTATAATAAAGAAAATAAAAACAAGAGGTTTATCATGACAAAATTATACGGAAGCTTAGAAGCAGGCGGTACAAAGTTTGTCTGTGCTGTCGGTGATGAAAACTTTAACATTGTAGAAAAAACACAATTTCCTACAACAACTCCTATCGAGACCATCGATAAAACCATTGAGTTCTTCTCAAAATTCGATAACCTTGCTGGTCTTGCTGTCGGATCATTTGGTCCAATCGATATCGACAAAAACTCCAAAACCTATGGCTTTATCACAACGACTCCAAAACCTCACTGGGCAAATGTCGACTTGCTTGGTGCCCTTCGTCGTGCTCTTAATGTACCCATGTATTTCACCACAGACGTAAACAGCTCTGCCTACGGTGAAGTAGTTGCCCGCAACAATGCTGGCGGCCGTATCGAGAACTTGGTCTACTACACAATCGGTACAGGGATCGGTGCAGGTGTTATCCAACGTGGTGAGTTTATCGGTGGTGTCGGTCACCCTGAAATGGGGCATTACTATGTAGCTAAACATCCAATGGATATTGAAAAAGAATTCAACGGTGTTTGTCCATTCCACAAGGGCTGTTTGGAAGGCTTTGCGGCTGGACCAAGTTTGGAGGCTCGTACAGGTATTCGTGGTGAAAACATCGAACTCAACAACTCTGTTTGGGACGTCCAAGCCTACTATATCGCTCAAGCTGCTGTCAACGCGACAGTGACTTTCCGACCAGATGTCATCGTCTTTGGTGGTGGCGTGATGGCACAGCAACACATGCTGGACCGTGTACGTGAGAAATTCACAGCTCTTCTCAATGGCTATCTACCAGTACCAGACGTGCGTGACTACATTGTCACTCCAGCAGTCGCAGGCAATGGCTCCGCTACACTTGGAAACTTTGTCCTTGCTAAGAGTGTCGCAAAATAAAACAAACAGAAAATCCGCTTTGGCAACCAAACGGATTTTTCTATTCTCAAAACATCTGCCAGAAGAAATCAATAATATAGGTCAAACCATAAGTATAAACCACTAGAGTAAAGGGCTTGGTCAGAATGATGATAATCATATAGCGCTTGAAGGTCATCTTGGTGAGGGCAGCCAGCATGCAGAGAAAGTCAGCTGGACTGACAGGCCAGATCATCATAAAGATAAAGAACCGCTCGAAACGATTGCCCTTATCTAGCCAACCGATATACTTGTCATAGGTGCGCTTGCTGACGACGGACTGGACAAAGGCAGCTCCATAGAGACGGACGAGGTAAAAGATAATGGCACAGCCAATCACGATTCCGATATAGTTATAGATGGTTCCGATGATGTGGCCGTAAATAAAGACCCCAGCCACTGAGGTCAAAGCTCCCGGAATGATTGGAACAACGGTTTGTAGGATCTGTAAAAAGATAAAGAGTGGTGGTCCCCAAACCCCAGCTTGCTGGATAAAGGCCGATAGGGTTTCCTTGGATTGTAAAACACCCGCCTGATAGGCCCAAATACAGAAAATCAAGGTGCCGACTCCCCCAACGATAGATGAAATATTGATGACTTGCTGTAGAAGGGGAGAAACAGCTTTCATTTGCTTATCCTGTGACATGTAAACTCCTCATAGATAGTATGATTCTACTATACCATATTTTATGGAGAAAAACTATCTGGATTATCTGACTGGTGAAATAAGTGTGGTAAAATGAGAATAAGAAAATGATGGTATAGAATGAGGGGTATCATGTTAGGTTTAAACTTTAAAGGAAGCTGGCGCCAATATCAAAAACAGGTCTTGGATCGTTTTCAGGACTATCAAGCAGACGGCCATGTTCATCTAGTGGCCGCTCCAGGGTCTGGAAAGACAACCATTGGTATCGAGCTAATCGCTCGTTTTGGCAACCCAGCCCTCATCTTAGTTCCGACTGTAACCATTCGTGAACAATGGGTGGATAGAATACAAACTGCTTTTCTAGAGGATTGTCAGAGGCTTTCAGACCTCGTTTCCCAAAACTTAAAGGAGATGAAGGTATTAACGATTGTGACCTATCAGGCTTTTCATAGTGCCATGAACCAACTTCAATCACAAGAAGATGGAGAAGCAGAGGATTTTGTGGGGTTTGATTTGCTTGCAAGCCTAAGAGCTCAGAAAGTTGCTACTCTTTGTTTGGACGAATGCCACCACCTGCGCAATGAATGGTGGAAAAGTCTGGAAGCCTTTCGCAAGCAGTATGGACCGCTGAAACTCATCTCCCTGACAGCGACACCACCATATGACAGCGATCCTGAACTCTGGGAACGCTATATCCGAATGTGCGGGGAGATCGATCAAGAAATCACGGTACCTGAACTAGTCAAGGAAGACACTCTTTGCCCTCATCAGGATTTTGTCTATATGTGCTCACCAACAGCTGAAGAGGCGGAACGTCTCAAACAGTTTGAGGAGACTAAGTGGGACTATATTCATCACCTTATAGTCGATCCTGATTTTCAAACATTTGTAGCAGGGTCTAAGGTCCTCAAAGGGGATATTTCATCTGATTTGCTTTTAGAAGATCCCAAGTACTTGTCTGCTATGTTGATTTATATGCATTCTCAGGGGTTAACGATTCCTCCCTCTTTGCAAAATTTACTGGGAACCCAGAGGCTTCCAACATTGACCTCCTACTGGTTGGAGACGCTGTTGCAGAGCATACTCTATCAGACACCAGATTGGTATGAGGATCCAGATGGATATAGGAAAAAGTTAGAGGCTGACTTGAAGGCGCGTGGGTTGGTGGAAAAACGTCAGGTTTATCTGGTTAAGTCTAAGGCTTCTGACCAGCTTTTAACCCAATCTCTAGGGAAGTTGTCTGCCATTGCCGATATCTTTTTGACGGAGTATGAGAGTCTAGGTCAGGAACTGAGACAGTTAGTACTAGCTGACTATATTCGCAAGGATTTTGCCACCTATCTGGGAGATAATCAGGCAACCATTTCTCAGTTGGGGGTTCTCCCTTATTTTGAAAGCATTCGTCGAAAATCTCAGGAGCAAGAGATCCCTGTGTCTTTGGCTGTCTTATCAGGTAGTGTCGTTATTTTGCCTACCGATGTGGCAGCAGAGTTGAAGGAATTCTTGCCTCAGGTTCCTCTTAGTTTCTCATCTATTGGTCATTTGGATCCAAAAGATTATGTGCAGGTTGGTTTTCCGAGCACAGCTAAGGGAATCGTAGCGGCAGTGACGGAGCTTTTTCAACGAGGAAGGATTCAAGTCCTAGTCGGAACCAAATCTCTCCTTGGAGAGGGTTGGGATGCTCCTTGTGTTAATTCCCTAATCCTCGGAAGCTTTGTGGGAAGCTTTATGCTGAGTAACCAGATGCGCGGGCGTGCCATTCGTATCTGGCCGGGACATCCAGAGAAGACCAGCAACATCTGGCATCTGGTAGCCGTTCAAGCGCAAGCACTTATCACTCTTCCTGGTGAGGAGCCTAGACCAGAGAGCAATCAGGATCTGCAGACCTTGTCGCGACGGATGGAGCATTTTCTTGGCTTGGCCTATAATCAGGAGAGTATTGAGACCGGTTTGGATCGTTTGGATTTTCCAAAGCCCCCTTTTAAGAAAAAGCAAATTAGAGAGTATAACGAACGGATTAAGATGTTATCCAAGGATCGAGCAGGTTTGCGCAAAAAATGGCATGAATCTCTTGTCGTAGCGGATCAATTTGAGATAGTTACAGAAGTCGCGACTCAAAAACAGAAGGTCCCAGTCATGCTCTTGCTTGATGCATTAAAATGGGTTCGCATGACATTGCTCTTGTTGGCAGTGGATTTGTTGGTCTTGCTATTTAGACTGAGATTGATCGGTGTTTGGTGGCTTACGACAGCCTGTCTCCTATTTTTGGCCTTTGCATCTTGGCGCTACCTCCGCTATAAGAGTCCCTATAAACGTTTGCAATCTCTGGGTGAGCAGATCCGAAAGGCTCTGCTAGATTCGGGGCATCTAACGGATGATCAATCCCGAGTTCAGGTAGAGGAGAATAAGGAAAATTACATGGTCTTTGCCTATCTCAAGGGAGGAAGCATGAGGGACAAGGAGTTGTTTGCTCAGACTGTGGGAGAGTTCTTTGCTCCAGTGGACAACCAGCGCTATCTCTTGAAGGCAGGGAAAGTCCGACAAGGTCAGTCACCTTACTATGTCGTGCCAAGTCTTTTTGACAAGCGCAAGGAAGAAGCACAGAAATTCCTCGACTTTCTGACGCCGAATATCGGACGTTATCACCTCGTATATACACGAACAGAGATCGGAAGGAAAATCCTTCTAGAAGCTCGTATCCAAGCTCTCTCTAACAAAAACGACCGTACCTTGACTAAGAAGAAGGTTAAAAGTCAGTTGGAGTAGGGGAGTTTACAAGAGATAAATAAGTAAATTCTCTTAAAATATAAACACAATTAGAGACAGTAAGAGACGATTGACTAGTTCAAGTAAGAAGGAGAAGAAAGTTAAAGTAGAAGAAATAGAACAAGTAGCTGGATAAGGACTACCCCTTAGAAATGGATTTCTAAGGGGATTTTTGTGGATTCGTGGTATAATTTTTATAAAAGTAGGCGCTATGAAATATTTTGTTTTTTAGAAAGAAATACTATGGATGATAGATTTATTACATTAAAGCACATTGATACTTCAGTAGCAGCTAAAAATGTTGCTAAATTACTTGAAGAAAATAAAACTTATTTCTTAAATGGGAACTGGGGTTCTGGAAAAACAGAATTTCTAGTTGAAGTTGGTAAGAATACTAATAAAAAATTAGTTACGATAGACTTTTGGAGATTAAGCGATAACCGCTCAACGATTGAGATTGTTTTTTCAAAATTACACCCGTTGGTATATAGCCTTTTAAGGATTTTCATAGTTTTATGTGTCGCAGTTTCTATCTTAATGACTAATGTAGTTGATTTGGGTTTAAGTTCTTTTTTTGAATCTTTTTGTGTTAAATTAATTATTGGGAGTATTGTTTTATTAGTAGCAATCTATCAATTTTTTAAAATCAAATCAGATGGTTTTTACAGTTGTTTACTAACTTCTAAATGTCTATCATTATCTCGAAAAGTATTAGTTATTGATGATTTTGATCGAATGTCTAACAAACAACAAGAGGAGAGTTATAAAATTTTTAGCTTGCTTAATGGCAAGATTCCAATTGTTTTTGTTGGAGATATTGAGAAAGTGCATCTTAACGACAATAATTTCCTCTCTAAAATTATTGATAGACGGATAGAACTACCATTTGTTCTTCACCCATCAAATATTTGGCAAGATTATTTTGAGTTGTTAAGTAAAAAACTCAATACGAGTTTGTCAGATGATTTTTGGAGAAGGTTTAGCTTTGAAAACAGAAATTTGCGAGATCGTAATCATTTTAATGACTATGTCAATCAAGAATTCTTTTCAAGGAAGAAGTTTGAACATGTTCAAGAAGAACAGCAACTTTGGATTATCTACGCTTATCTTTTTTATCCTGAATTATATAAACAACTATTAAAGAACGAAGAAATAAAAGTTAAGGATGATGAAGAAACAAGTTTTACAGAGATTTTCAAGTTTGGACGAAGCATACAGGAAATATTATCTGACATTCAGCAATCAGACCATAACCAATATCAACCGAACTATAAAAAGAATAAACCAGCCTATTTTCTCTATGAAGAACCTCTAAATCATACAAAAGAGGAATTTAATACATTACTTGAAACAGACAGTAATGAATTATCCAGAGAACTAAGAGAGGCAAACTATAACAAAGATTTTTATCAATATCTCTCAAGCGAATATAAATCTTTTTCTGAAATTCAGAAAGCTAAACTACTACGTATTACTATACAGGAATCTCTGAAATCTTATAATAGCTCTGCAATGGACTATATTGTTGAAGAAAAATTGAATGAAGAAATCCCTAGATATGAGAGAAATACTCCTTTAAGCAAGGAAACAATAGCTAGGATTGTAAATTTTTGGGAAACTATTCTTAGGAAAGAAGGTTTAGACCAGTCTGAAATCATTTATTTTATGGAAAAGCATAGAGTACTTAGCTTCCATGATTTGGGACTTCACTATACAAAATTAGAGATTAATAATGAAAATTTTGCCAAGTTAAATCGGAAAGATTTCTTCCTATTGACCTATCTAAGTGCGGTTAATAAATTTGGGCAATTTAAGAAATGGGATAGTAGTATATGGAATGCGATAGATTGTTTTGGAGATAAGGAATTTTTATCATTTTGGAAATTTCAAGGGATTCTATCTACTGATGAGAATTATTTTGATTTTGATATTATCCCAGAAAATATGATCTATACTCTTTGGATAGGTAAATACACTTTTGAACCACCACATGATTTTGAAGATTATAGGGAGGATGTTATTAAAAAGATTCGCCTGAAACTTGATCAGCTGGAATCAAAAGGATTCACATTTGATGAGAAAATAGATGGAGAACATAGACGCAGGGATTAGGATTTTAAAATTTGGGTATTTTTCTAGTTTATTGCTTATTTCTTACCGTTACACTAAATTAGCATTCTCTAAAAAAATTACTTGCTCTACTCAGGTCGAGTGGTTTTTATAGAATTATGATAAAATAGGAGAAATAATACATTTTTTGAAAGAGGTTTAGACAAAACTTTGTTTCCATATTTCCTGGAAACGGATAGAAAGCAAGGAGAAACATGGAACAAACTAATCAAAAATCCCAGTGCCAACAACTCTGGGCTAGAAACAAATACCTCGTTTTGAGCCATTCCAGCAATATTTACAATGAGATTCGCCAATACTTGAAGAATGAAGTGGTGGAGGTAAGTCATGTTCAAGAACTGATTGACCGTGCCTGCCAAATTCCTGAGCATAGAGGTCAGGTTTGCAATGCCTTTCAGCATATTTGGGGCTATTTCAAAAAGAAAGCGACAGATGTTGAATGCAAAGACTACATGCTCTTGCTGGATCGCTACCGCTTTGGTCAGGCTTCTAAGGAAGACTTAATCGCTAAGACGAGAGAGTTGCTGGATCGCTATCCCAATACCTATTTGCAACATTCGACTTTACTGAAAGGAGACTCTCATGAGACTTTGGCATGAGGCTTTGATTTCACAACTTCCCCGTCCGCAGCTTTTGGGGCAACATCGAGAGTGCTGTGCTCTTCGTGGCAATGGCTGGGGCAGAAAGCATGCGACGGTGGACTATGTCTTTACCCACTCGCCTTATCGTCTCTATGCCTATCATCGCTTGATCATGGAGGAGATGGCAATCCGTGGCTACAATGTCAGTCCAGAGTGGCTGGATAAGAACTACCGTGGCAAGACCTGCCCTTCTTATCAAGACTTAGCAGAGGAGAAACTAGGCAAGACCATCTATAGTGAACATGATGCAGAATACTATGAGGAGTGTTTAGCTAATCTCCGAGAGAAAGGCATTGAGCTGGAGTAAGAGTCAGGATTAGCTCCATATTATAACTCTTCTCGTAATTTTTTTGAATAATAAATATGAGACCTTTAGAATGATTCTAAGGTCTTCTTTTTAAGAGTATTAGGATTTACTTTTAATAACTTTTAAGTTATAATTTGTTTCAAAAGCCAAGCGTGAACTGAAGGACATAAAAGAAAGAGGGTTAAGTGATGAAGAATAGTGCTATTGGAAGTAATTGGAAGGATATCCGATCTGAACTCTTTACCAAGGAGGAAATCCTTGAAAGTGATATGCGAGTGGATATCATGAGTGAGTTGATTGAGGCTAGACATGAGCAAGGTATCAGTCAGAAAAAGCTAGAGGAACTCAGTGGAGTAAGCCAGCCTGTTATAGCTAGGATGGAGACAGGAAAGACCAGTCCTCAGTTGGATACGGTCTTAAAAGTTTTAGCAAGTTTAGGAAAGACACTAGCAGTCGTTCCACTTGAACAGGAAAAAGGTTGATAGAGAAGAGATTACTTGGTTGGCTAAAATCATCCACAGAACAATTTTACCTCCCGTCCGCACTTTTTCAGGGAAATATCAGAATTACAAAAGAAAACCAACCTATAGTCTTTTCTAATAGCAAGCCATAGTCACTGATGAAAATCGTCAATAGCTCGTTTGAGCATTCCAACTAAAATACAGCCACCAAACAAGCAATACAAAGGATTTGAGACACAGATCTCAAGTCTTTTTCTTTTGTTTAAAACAGTGATATAGTTTCAAACTATATCAAAGCCTAATTATTTACAATTATACAGACAGTTTCTTTTCTGTTAAGATAGTTTCAACAACAAATTTTGGAGGACACATCATGTCAACTACGATCATCGGTTTCCCTCGTTTGGGCGAATTCCGCGAATTAAAATTTACAACTGAAAAATACTTTAGAAAAGAAATCTCAGAAGAAGAACTCCTTGCCGCAGCAAAAGAATTGCGTGCTAAACACTGGAACATCGTCAAAGAAAAAGGCATCACTGAAATCCCATCAAATGACTTTTCTCACTATGACAACTTCCTAGATGCAGCTTTCCTCTTCAACGTGGTACCTGCTTCCGTTCAAAACTTGGAATTGTCTGATCTTGAACGCTACTTTGCTTTGGGACGTGGTTACCAAGGAGAAAAAGGGGACGTGCGTGCCCTTCCGATGAAGAAATGGTTTAACACCAACTACCACTACATCGTTCCTAAATTTGAAAAAGACACTCAAGTTAAATTGGCTGGTCACAAGATTTTTGATGAGTTCCAAGAAGCAAAAGAACTTGGTCTCAACACTCGTCCAGTCCTTGTAGGTCCGTTCACTTTCCTTCAATTGTCAGATTTTGAAGACGGTGTGAAAGCAGAAGACTTCGTAGATAGCTTAGTAGCTGCTTACCAAGAGGTCTTTGCTAAATTGGCTGAGCTTGGTGCGACTCGTATCCAATTGGACGAAGCAGCTCTTGTCAAAGATTTGACAGCTGAAGAAAAAGCCCTCTTCTTGAACCTCTACAACAAGCTTTTGGCTGACAAGAAAGGTCTTGAAGTCTTGCTTCAAACTTACTTCGGTGACGTTCGTGACGTCTACGCTGACCTTGTGAACTTGCCAGTAGATGCCATTGGTTTGGACTTCGTTGAAGGTAAGAAAACTCTTGAACTCGTTAAAGGTGGCTTCCCAGCTGACAAGACTCTCTATGCAGGTATTGTCAATGGTAAGAACATCTGGCGTAACAACTATGAAAAGAGCTTGGCGATTCTTGAACAAATCCCAGCTGAAAACATCGTTTTGACTAGCTCATGCTCACTTCTTCATGTGCCATTTACAACAGCTAACGAAGAATTTGAACCAGCTATCTTGAACCACTTTGCTTTTGCAGTTGAAAAATTGGATGAGATTCGTGATTTGGATGCTATCCGCAATGGTCAAGGTGCAGAAGCTCTTGCAGCTAACAAAGAACTCTTTGCGACTGAGCGTGTGGGTGAAAATACAGAACTTCGTGCGCGTATCGCTGGTTTGACAGACGCAGACTACACTCGTTTGCCAGCCTTTGCAGAACGTGAAGCTATCCAAGAAGAAGCCTTTAAACTTCCAGCTCTTCCAACAACAACCATCGGTTCATTCCCTCAAACTAAGGAAGTTCGTGCCAAACGTTTGGCCTTCCGTAAGGGTGAATTGTCACAAGAAGAATACGACGCTTTCCTTGCTGAAACCATCGACGAATGGATTAAATGGCAAGAAGAAGTTGGATTTGACGTGCTTGTACACGGTGAGTTCGAGCGTAACGACATGGTTGAGTACTTCGGTCAAAACTTGTCAGGTTACCTCTTCTCTAAGAATGGTTGGGTACAATCTTACGGTATGCGTGGGGTGAAACCACCAATCATCTGGGGTGATGTCACTCGTCTCAACCCAATCACTGTCAAATGGTCTAGCTATGCTCAAAGTCGTACAGACAAACCTGTTAAGGGTATGTTGACTGGACCTGTTACCATCCTCAACTGGTCATTCCCACGTGAAGACATCTCTATCAAGGACTCAACTCTTCAAATCGCTCTTGCTATCAAGGATGAAGTTCTTGACCTTGAAGCTGCTGGTGTGAAAATCATCCAAATCGATGAGGCTGCTCTTCGTGAGAAATTGCCACTCCGTCGTAGCGACTGGTACGAAGACTACCTTGATTGGGCTATTCCAGCCTTCCGCTTGGTACACTCTACAGTAGCGCCAGACACTCAAATCCACACCCACATGTGTTACTCAGAATTTACAGATATCATCCCAGCTATCGACAACATGGATGCGGACGTTATTTCCTTTGAAGCAAGCCGTTCAAACCTTGAAATCTTGGACGAACTCAAAGCGAAAAACTTCCAAACAGAAGTGGGTCCTGGAGTTTACGATATCCACTCACCTCGTGTGCCAAATGAAGGCGAAATTGACCACACAATCGATGCTATTCTTGCCAAAGTACCAAGCAAGAAAGTTTGGATCAACCCTGACTGTGGTTTGAAAACACGTGGTATTCCAGAAACAAAAGAAAGCTTGATCCGCCTTGTTGAAGCAGCAAAAGCTGCGCGTGAGAAATTATAAGATAAGATTTCTCTCTTGACACTGACTGATCAAGGAACTGCTTGGCCCTAGCTGGCTCAGCAATCATGAAATCAAAAAGAAAAGGATAATGACTATGTCACGCCAAACTCCGTCACTTTCATTTGAAGTGTTCCCTCCAAACCCAGCTGTGGGTAATGATAAAATTATTTCAGCCTTGCAGGATATGCGGGAGCTGACACCGCACTTTATCAGTGTGACTGCCAGCAACAATAAATTTAATATCAAGGAAACAACGGTTCGTTTGGCTGACTTTATCCAGAATGACTTGACGATTCCAACCATTGCCCACTTGCCAGCTATCTATCTGACCAAGGAAAAGGTTGCTGAAACCATTGCAGACTTGGATAAGGTTGGGGTACAGAAAATCTTGGCCTTGCGTGGGGATATTATCCCTGATGTGGAACCACAAAAGGATTTCCGCTACGCAACGGATTTGATCGAGTTCATCAAGGAACAAGCCCCTCACTTTGATATTATTGGCGCTTGCTACCCAGAGGGGCATCCTGACTCTCCAAACCAAATCTCGGATATTCAAAATCTCAAGAAGAAAGTGGATGCAGGTTGTTCAAGCCTTGTAACGCAACTTTTCTTTGACAATGAGCGCTTCTACGATTTCCAAGATAAGTGTACCTTGGCAGGGATTGATGTTCCTATTCATGCAGGTATCATGCCCATTCTGAACCGTAATCAAGCACTTCGTCTCTTGAAGACTTGTGAGAATATCCATCTTCCACGTAAATTTAAGGCCATCTTAGACAAGTATGAGCATGACCCTGAGTCGCTCAGAGCAGCAGGACTTGCCTATGCCGTGGATCAGATCGTGGACTTGGTAACGCAGGATGTCGCAGGTGTGCATCTCTACACCATGAACAATGCTGAAACAGCAAAATACATCCACCAAGCAACCCATGCCTTGTTTAATCATCAGTCTTTAGGATAATAAAAAGCAAACCATTCTTCTCAGGTGAGGGGAATGGTTCCTTTTTAATAGAAAAGCCCGCACTTTTTAAGAAAAATATGATAAAATAGACTCTGTACGTACTTGATACAAAGATGAGGGTATTTAGGTTGTAGAAGTTTGTTTAAAGTGGATTATTTTTTAAACAAAATATGATAATAGGTGTCTCAAAAAACACGAACGGAGTGAGTATTTAAAAGATATTTCAAGCTATAGTAGTATCCTAGAGAATAACTCTGTTATTTTCTAGGACGGAATTTTTTAGACTTCAGGCTAAAAAATAAGGGATGAAATTCCGAAGGAAGTTGCTCCCGTCCGCACTATTCCAGTGAAATATCAAAAAAACTACTTAATTGAATTTTGGTCTCATTTCTTAGGAAAAAAGACAAGCTTCCTAGCATTCATCGAATGCTTCGTCACCTTCCTATTTTTCTACAGAAATGTTCGGCAAACCGAACCGTCCAAAATATCTTGATTTTTGTAGGCAAGGCGTATAATTTCATCAATCCAAAGGGGATTAAAATGACAAAACAAGTATTTCAAACGACTTTTGCGGGTCGTGAGTTAATCGTAGAGACTGGCCAGGTTGCTAAGCAAGCAAATGGCTCTGTTGTCGTGCGTTACGGTGAGTCAACTGTCTTGACTGCAGCCGTCATGTCTAAGAAAATGGCAACTGGGGATTTCTTCCCACTTCAAGTCAACTACGAAGAAAAAATGTATGCGGCTGGGAAGTTTCCAGGTGGCTTTATGAAACGTGAAGGACGTCCTTCAACAGATGCGACCTTGACAGCGCGTTTGATTGACCGTCCAATCCGTCCAATGTTTGCAGAAGGTTTCCGTAACGAAGTGCAAGTGATCAACACGGTTCTTTCTTACGATGAAAATGCATCTGCACCTATGGCTGCTATGTTTGGTTCATCCTTGGCACTTTCTATCTCAGATATTCCATTTGACGGTCCAATTGCTGGGGTTCAGGTGGGCTATGTAGACGGTGAAATCATCATCAACCCTAGTCAAGAACAAGCAGAGCAATCTCTTCTTGAATTGACAGTAGCTGGTACCAAGCACGCCATCAACATGGTAGAGTCTGGTGCCAAAGAATTGTCAGAAGAAATCATGTTGGAAGCCCTTCTCAAAGGGCATGAAGCAGTCAAAGAATTGATTGCCTTCCAAGAAGAAATCGTCGCTGCGGTTGGTAAGGAAAAAGCAGAAGTGGAATTGCTTCACGTAGATGAGGAATTACAAGCTGAAATCATCGCAGCCTATAACAGTGACCTTCAAAAAGCGGTTCAAGTAGAAGAAAAACTGGCTCGTGAAGCTGCAACTCAAGCAGTTAAAGACCAGGTAACAGCAGTTTACGAAGAAAAATATGCAGACCACGAAGAATGTGACCGTATCATGCGTGATGTGGCTGAAATCTTGGAACAAATGGAACACGCTGAAGTGCGCCGTTTAATTACAGAAGACAAGGTGCGTCCTGATGGTCGTAAGGTCGATGAAATCCGTCCTTTGGATGCGGTTGTTGACTTCCTTCCTCGCGTACACGGTTCAGGTCTCTTCACTCGTGGACAAACTCAGGCTCTTTCAGTCTTGACCTTGGCGCCAATGGGTGAAACTCAAATCATCGATGGTTTGGACCCAGAGTACAAGAAACGCTTTATGCACCACTATAACTTCCCTCAATACTCTGTAGGGGAAACAGGCCGTTACGGTGCGCCTGGTCGTCGTGAAATTGGTCACGGTGCTCTCGGTGAGCGTGCCCTTGCGCAAGTTTTGCCAAGCTTGGAAGAATTTCCATACGCAATCCGCTTGGTAGCAGAAGTCTTAGAATCAAACGGTTCTTCTTCTCAAGCCTCTATCTGTGCGGGAACGCTTGCCCTTATGGCTGGTGGTGTACCAATCAAGGCGCCAGTAGCTGGTATTGCCATGGGTCTCATCTCAGATGGAAATAACTACACTGTATTGACAGATATCCAAGGATTGGAAGACCACTTTGGAGACATGGACTTTAAGGTTGCAGGTACTCGTGAGGGGATTACAGCTCTTCAAATGGACATCAAGATCCAAGGGATTACTGCAGAAATCTTGACTGAGGCTCTTGCTCAAGCCAAGAAAGCTCGTTTTGAAATCCTTGATGTCATCGAAGCAACCATTCCAGAAGTTCGTCCAGAATTGGCTCCAACTGCACCGAAAATTGATACCATTAAGATTGATGTTGATAAGATCAAGATTGTCATCGGTAAAGGTGGAGAAACCATCGACAAAATTATCGCTGAAACAGGCGTTAAGATTGATATCGACGAAGAGGGTAATGTGTCTATCTACTCTAGCGACCAAGATGCTATTAACCGTACCAAAGAAATCATTGCTGGTCTAGTTCGTGAGGCTAAAGTCGATGAAGTTTACCATGCTAAGGTTGTTCGTATCGAGAAATTTGGTGCCTTTGTCAACCTCTTTGACAAGACAGACGCCCTCGTTCACATTTCGGAAATGGCTTGGACGCGTACTAATAATGTCGAAGACTTGGTGGCTATTGGAGACGAAGTCGATGTCAAAGTTATCAAGATTGATGAAAAAGGACGTGTTGATGCTTCTATGAAGGCTCTTCTTCCACGTCCACCAAAACCTGAGCGTGATGAAAAAGGTGAAAAGTCTGAACGTCCTCACCGTCTACGTCATCACAAGGACCACAAACCGAAGAAAGAATTTACACATAAACCAAAAGATTCAGAATAAGAAAGGAGAAATGTATGGGATGGTGGCGCGAAACCATTGATATCGTAAAAGAAAATGATCCAGCGGCGCGCACCACTTTGGAGGTTCTACTGACCTATCCAGGTGTCAAGGCCTTAGCTGCCCACCGTCTCTCGCATTTTCTATGGGAGCACGGCTTCAAACTCCTAGCTCGGATGCACAGTCAGTTTTGGCGCTTCTGGACTCAGATTGAGATCCATCCGGGGGCTCAGATAGAATCAGGTGTCTTTATCGACCATGGTTCTGGATTGGTGATTGGAGAAACGGCTATCGTTGAGACGGGAGTTCTCCTCTATCATGGGGTGACTCTTGGGGGAACAGGGAAAGACTGTGGCAAACGCCATCCTACCGTTCGAAAGGGAGCTCTCATATCGGCTCATGCCCAAGTTATTGGACCAGTGGAAATCGGTGAAAATGCCAAGGTGGGAGCAGCCGCAGTTGTTGTGGCAGATGTACCTAGTGATGTGACAGTTGTCGGAATTCCAGCGAAGATTGTCCGTGTTCATGGTGAGAAAGACGAGCCAACCATTCACGAGGTAGAGGAGAAACGGAAATACTATCTAGACAAGCTAGAGCATGCCCGTGAAGCCAGTCACAGATCGTCGGGGTTGTAGAGGATACCTATATGATTCAAGCAAGAAACAAGTTAAGCCAAGAGGAGTTATCTGAGGCGAAAAAACTCATTAACTGTTGCCAAGCCTATGACGGTACCTATCGTGATCCCTATCTTTCTAACATGCTTAATTTTGACCCAAACATGCCCGCCTTTTTCCTTTATTATGAAAAAGGCGAACTTGTTGGTTTATTAACTGTCTATGCAGATGACCAAGATGTGGAAGTGACGATACTGGTTCATCCAAATCATCGCCGTCAGGGGATTGCGCGTGCATTGTTTACGAGTTTTGAGAGAGAAACGGCTTCTTTCCCTATTCGTTCAGTCACTTTTCAGACAGAACGTATTTTTCTAGAGCGTCATCCTGATTTTGTCAGCAACTGGGGATTGGTCGAGGATGAAGAGACAGAAACCTGGTTAGGTAAGGATAGAAGACCTTATCAGTTAGTAACTGTTTCTAATCTTGAAGTTTTGTTAGCAGATAGTTCGTATCAGGAGCAAATTAGCCAGTTAAAATTTCAGGTATTTTCAGAGGAACATGAATCGAGAGAAGTTGTGGATAGATATGTCGCTGAAGCTCTGAAAGATCCAGAAAGTCGCCTATACATTTTATTAAAAAACGGTCAGGTCATTGGGACTTGCACGGTAGATTTATCGACTAATACGAATTACTTCTACGGTTTAGCAATATCAGAACTTGAACGTGGCAAAGGCTACGGAAGCTATTTTGTAAAATCTCTTATCAACCAACTGATTGAGCAAAATGACAGGGAGTTTCAAATTGCAGTAGAAGATAGCAATGTAGGTGCCAAGCGCTTGTATGAAAAAATTGGCTTTGTCAAACAGACTCAGGTAGTTTATCTGAATGAGAAAGAATAGAAAAATGCTATTAGAAGAATTCGAAAATGTACCTGCTGTTATCGAACCAACTGATCGAAGTATTCGAGGTGGTGGAGAAATCTGTGACACGATTATTTTATCTTTTAATGGAGAAATCGTTGAACGAGTAAAGCAGTTTGAAGATGTTTATGAAGGTGGCTATCTAACCAATCTAAATGGTAGATTTCCATGGTATATCTATGAAAAAGATGGTAGTAAGGTAGCCGTTGCTATAGCTACGATTGGGGCTCCCATGATAGTCGGCCAGCTGGAGGAGTTAGCGGCCATAGGCTTCAAGAATTTCATCATTCTAGGTTCCTGTGGTGTTTTGGATCGCTCAATTGAGGCGGATAAAATCATCCTGCCTGCGGCCGCATTGCGAGATGAAGGGACTAGCTATCACTATGCCCCATCGGGTGATGAAGTCGCCTATAACGAATCACTGTTGATTAAGCTGGAAGCCATCTTTGACAAGCACAATATCGAACATATCCGCACCAAGTCTTGGACGACTGATGCCTTTTATCGAGAAACGCCTGATAAGGTCAAGCGTCGCTTGACTGCTGGTGCACAAGTGGTGGACATGGAAGCTTCAGCTATCATGGCTTGGAGTCAATTTCGCAAGAGTAAAGTCTATCAGTTCTTCTACACAGCTGACTATGTGGATCATCATAACCGAGCCTGGGATGCCCGCCATGAAGAGCGGACAGCTGATGCCATGACTTTTTTCACTATCGCTTTGACAATAGCCAAGGAACTAGAAAGGTAACTACAAGAATGGCAGTATATTTTTACGGCTGTATCACCATGGATGGCTACTTGGCAGACAGCCAGCACAGGATAGACTGGCTGCATCAGCTTGGTTCTGTAGAGGATACAGGCTATGATGACTTTTACAGGCAAATGGATATCACCATCATGGGCAAGCGGACCTTTGAGGAAATCCAAGATTTGCAAGATGTAGAAAGTTTTTATCAAGCTACGGAAAACTATGTCTTTACGCATGATAGGCACCTGCCTGTCAGCAATTACCAGCCAGTAGCTGGGGATGTGGTGGACTTTGTTCACCAGATTGACAAAGGAAAAAATGTCTTTGTGATTGGTGGTAATTCCTTGGTAGGACCGCTCTTGGATGCGGATCTTTTCGACCACCTCATTATTCAGATAGCGCCCCTTATCCTAGGAAAGGGGGTTCCCCTCTTTACCCAAGAGGAAGGGCAGCGCTTTTACCAACTGGATAGCCTCAGACAATTTGGCCCTTTTGCAGAGCTGGTTTTCAGCCGAAAAAGTCAGAAATAGAGAAGGGAGTGGACTGCATGATTAAAATTTACGACACCATGTCTCGTGATTTACGAGAATTTGTCCCGATTGAGGACAGCAAAGTCAAGATGTATGTTTGTGGGCCAACCGTATATAACTATATCCACGTGGGGAATGCACGTTCGACGGTAGCTTTTGATACCATTCGACGTTACTTCGAATACCGTGGGTACGAGGTTGCCTATATTTCCAATTTTACAGATGTAGATGATAAGATTATCAATCGCGCCAAGGAAGAAGGTATCACGCCTCAGGAGGTTGCGGACAAGTACATCGCTGCCTTTCGTGAAGACGTGACGGCCTTAGGCGTCAAGCCTGCTACCCGCCATCCGCGTGTAGTGGAGTTTATGGCTGATATCATTCGTTTTGTGGAAGACTTGATTGAAAAAGGTTATGCCTATGAAAGCCAGGGGGATGTCTACTTCCGTGTGGAAAAATCTCACAACTATGCTAAGTTGGCTAATAAAACCTTGGAAGATTTGGAGTTGGGTGCTTCTGGTCGGACAGATGAGGAGACCGCCCGTAAGGAAAATCCAGTGGACTTTGCTCTCTGGAAGGCAGCTAAGCCAGGTGAGATTTTCTGGGACAGCCCTTGGGGAGCAGGCCGTCCGGGCTGGCATATCGAGTGTTCGGTTATGTCGACAGAGATTTTGGGAGATACCATTGATATTCACGGTGGTGGAGCTGACCTAGAGTTTCCGCATCATACCAACGAAATAGCCCAATCAGAAGCCAAGACTGGTCAGACTTTTGCCAACTACTGGATGCACAATGGCTTTGTCAATATCGAAAATGTCAAGATGTCCAAGTCCTTGGGCAACTTTATCACAGTCCATGATGCCCTCAAAACCATCGATGGCCAAGTGCTTCGTTTCTTCTTTGCCACTCAGCATTACCGCAAGCCTATCAACTTTACAGAAAAAGCAGTGCGTGATGCCGAGACAAATCTCAAGTATCTAAAGAACACCTATGAGCAACCATTTACTGGAAATGTAGATGCTCAAGAGTTACAAGACTTTAAAGATAAGTTTGTAGCGGCTATGGATGAGGACTTTAACGCTGCCAATGGTATCACAGTTGTCTTTGAAATGGCCAAGTGGATTAATTCAGGCAACTATGATGTAAGTGTTAAGGAAGCTCTTGCGGCTATGTTAGAGGTCTTTGGTATTGTCTTTGTCGAGGAAGTTTTGGATGCAGAGATTGAAGCTTTGATCCAAAAACGTCAAGAGGCGCGTGCGAATCGTGACTTTGCGACAGCAGACCAAATCCGTGACCAATTGGCTGCTCAAGGGATTAAGCTACTGGATACCAAAGATGGAGTGAGGTGGACACGTGATTGATGTCAACCTCATTAATGGGATTGCGCTAGCTTTTGAGGGGGATGCGGTGTATTCTATGTATATCCGCCGTCACCTCATCCTCAAAGGTATGACCAAGCCCAATAAACTCCACCAAGAGGCGACAAAGTATGTGTCGGCCAAGGCTCAGGCTCGCTTGATTGCCCTCATGTTGGAAGAGCAAGTCCTGACGGAAAAAGAAGAAGAAATCTATAAACGGGGACGTAACACCAATAGCCACACAAAGGCTAAAAATGCAGATGTCGTGACTTATCGTATGTCCACGGGATTTGAAGCGGTCATGGGCTATCTCCATCTGACTGAAAATCTGGAGCGTCTAGAGACCATAATTTCTTGGTGCATCCAAAAAGTGGAGGGCTAGAATATGATTGCAAAGGAATTACAAGACTGGTTTCCTGAAGCTCAGATTTCAGATCAGCCAGTAGAGAAACCAGGCTATCTCACTCTCCCTTTAGCTTCTAAGCAGTGGATTTTACTGGGGGAAGCTGGACTCAGCGAGCGTGAAAAGCAGCTGGTTGCCCTTTTAACCCAGCAGGAGCAGGCTCGTTCGCTCAATCCTTGGTATCCCTATCTGATCGAGGGGAAGGGGCAGGCACCGCAAGCTTTCAAAAAGATTCAGCTGGTTTATTGCCATCTGTCTTATTACCAACAGGAAAATCTAGCTTCTTGGCTGGATATGATGCGGACTCTTTTTCCCAACTGCCAGACAGTGCTACAGGTCGGGGCTCAGGATTATGTTTTTGTCCTCCAGCAAGATAAATACAGCTCTGTCCGCTCAATCTTATCTGATACGATTGAAGCGGTTGAGTATGACTTTGGCCTTCGTCTGTCTATCATGTTGGGGCAGGTGTGGTCTCAGATAGGCTATCAAGCCCTATCAGACTTAATCAAAGCGGAGCGGGATTTGTTTAAGACATGGTGGCGTCAAGGTCATCAAGGTGTACACACCTTTTCACAACTCTATCTTTGGAGTATGGGAGAAAGGATTGTGGACCTGAGAGTCATTAAAGAATGTCTGCACCAGATGATTTTGGATCAGGATCAGATTCAGGAAATTATCCTTTCTCTCTGGGAAAATAGTGCTGTCCTAACTAAAACAGCCCAGCAACTCTATCTACATCGCAATTCTCTCCAATACAAGATTGACAAATGGGAAGAATTGACAGGACTTCAGTTGAAGGAGTTAACGGATCTTACCTTGTGTTATCAGTTGATTTTACCAGATATTCTTTAAAGTTTTGTGCAAGTTGCACAGAACTTTTTTATTTTTTTGGTCACCTTGCCATAGAAATGTAAAACGTTTTCATCTATAATAAAACTATCAAAAGACAAAAGGAGTTCACCTCGATGGTAGAATTAAATCTTAAAAATATTTACAAAAAATATCCAAACAGCGAACACTATTCAGTTGAAGACTTCAACTTGGACATCAAAGACAAAGAATTTATCGTTTTCGTAGGTCCTTCAGGATGTGGTAAATCAACAACTCTTCGTATGATTGCGGGTCTTGAAGACATTACAGAAGGTACTGCATCTATCGATGGCGTGGTTGTCAACGACGTAGCTCCAAAAGACCGTGACATCGCCATGGTATTCCAAAACTACGCTCTTTACCCACACATGACTGTATATGACAACATGGCTTTCGGTTTGAAATTGCGTAAGTACAGCAAAGAAGACATCGACAAACGTGTGCAAGAAGCAGCAGCAATCCTTGGCTTGAAAGAGTTCTTGGATCGTAAACCAGCTGACCTTTCAGGTGGTCAACGTCAACGTGTTGCCATGGGTCGTGCGATCGTCCGTGATGCAAAAGTGTTCTTGATGGACGAACCTTTGTCAAACTTGGATGCCAAACTTCGTGTATCTATGCGTGCTGAAATTGCGAAGATTCACCGTCGTATCGGAGCTACAACTATCTACGTAACCCACGACCAAACAGAAGCGATGACTCTTGCAGACCGTATCGTTATCATGTCAGCAACTAAGAACCCAGCTGGTACAGGTACTATCGGACGTGTTGAACAAATCGGTACTCCTCAAGAAGTTTACAAAAATCCAGTTAACAAGTTCGTTGCAGGATTCATCGGAAGCCCAGCTATGAACTTCATCAATGTAAAATTAGTTGGTAGCGAAATTGTTTCTGACGGTTTCCGCTTGAAAGTTCCAGAAGGTGCTTTGAAAGTTCTTCGTGACAAAGGCTACGAAGGAAAAGAATTGATCTTCGGTATTCGTCCAGAAGATGTGAATGCAGAACCTGCTTTCCTTGAAACATTCCCAGAATCAGTGGTTAAAGCAACCATCTCTGTATCAGAATTGCTTGGTTCAGAATCTCACCTTTACTGCCAAGTTGGTAAAGATGAGTTTGTTGCCAAAGTGGATGCTCGTGACTACTTGCAAACGGGTGCAACAGTTGAACTTGGATTTGACTTGAACAAAGCACACTTCTTTGATGTAGAAACTGAAAAAACAGTCTACTAAGATAAATAGAATAGCAAAGCACTGCAGAGTTTCTCTTGCAGTGTTTTTTCTTTTAAATGCACAGGCTCGGCATGAAAACAGGCTTTTCTAGTTTTAATATTCTTAAAAAAGTGATAAAATGGTAGGAAGAATTGGAGAGTATAGATGCCGAAAGAAGTGAATTTGACGGGCGATCAGGTAGTCGCTTTAACGAGAGAATATTTAACAAAGGAAGACGTTGCTTTTGTACAAAAAGCATTGATTTACGCAGTTGATTGTCATAGTGGGCAGTTTCGGAAATCAGGTGAGCCCTATATTATCCATCCCATTCAGGTAGCAGGGATTCTGGCTAAGCTCAAGCTGGATGCCGTAACCGTTGCCTGTGGTTTTTTGCATGACGTGGTTGAAGACACAGATGCGACACTGGATGATTTGGAAAGAGAGTTCGGTCATGATGTTCGGATTATCGTTGATGGGGTGACCAAACTTGGTAAGGTTGAGTACAAATCACTTGAGGAACAATTGGCGGAAAATCACCGCAAGATGCTTATGGCCATGTCTGAGGATATCCGTGTTATCTTGGTTAAATTATCGGACCGTTTGCACAATATGCGGACTCTCAAACACCTTCGAAAGGACAAGCAAGAACGTATCTCCAGAGAAACCATGGAAATTTACGCACCACTTGCTCATCGTCTAGGGATTTCCAGTGTCAAGTGGGAGTTGGAAGATCTATCTTTCCGTTACCTCAATCCAACTGAGTTTTACAAAATCACCCACATGATGAAGGAAAAACGCAGAGAACGTGAGGCTCTGGTCGATGAAGTCGTAACCAAGTTGGAGGACTATGCTACCGAACGCAATCTCAAAGGGAAAATCTATGGTCGTCCTAAGCATATCTATTCGATTTACCGCAAGATGCAGGATAAGAAGAAACGCTTTGAGGAAATTTATGATCTGATTGCCATTCGCTGTATCTTAGATACCCAGAGTGATGTTTACGCCATGCTGGGTTATGTGCATGAACTTTGGAAACCTATGCCAGGTCGCTTCAAAGACTATATCGCCAATCGTAAGGCCAACGGTTACCAGTCTATCCATACAACCGTTTATGGACCAAAAGGGCCGATTGAATTCCAGATTCGGACCAAGGAAATGCACGAGGTGGCTGAGTACGGGGTAGCAGCTCACTGGGCTTATAAGAAAGGCATTAAAGGACAGGTCAACAGCAAGGAATCTGCTATTGGAATGAACTGGATCAAGGAGATGATGGAGCTCCAAGATCAGGCTGATGATGCCAAGGAATTTGTGGACTCTGTTAAAGAAAACTATCTGGCGGAGGAGATTTACGTCTTTACTCCAGATGGTGCGGTTCGCTCTCTTCCAAAAGATTCAGGACCGATTGATTTTGCCTATGAAATCCATACCAAAGTCGGTGAAAAAGCGACTGGTGCCAAGGTCAATGGCCGTATGGTTCCGCTGACAACCAAGCTCAAGACAGGGGATCAGGTTGAAATTATCACCAATCCCAACTCCTTTGGTCCGAGTCGTGACTGGCTCAACATGGTCAAGACCAGCAAGGCGCGCAACAAGATTCGTCAGTTCTTTAAAAATCAAGACAAGGAATTATCCGTTAACAAGGGCCGTGAGATGTTGATGGCCCAGTTCCAAGAAAACGGCTATGTAGCCAATAAATTCATGGACAAGCGCCATATGGATGAGGTTCTTCAAAAGACCAGCTACAAGACAGAGGAGGCTCTCTACGCAGCCATTGGTTTTGGAGAAATTGGCGCTATTACCGTCTTTAACCGCTTGACCGAAAAGGAACGTCGTGAGGAAGAACGCGCTAAGGCCAAGGCGGAGGCAGAAGAGCTTGTCAAAGGTGGCGAAGTTAAGGTCGAGAACAAAGAAACCATCAAGGTCAAGCATGAGGGTGGTGTGGTCATTGAAGGTGCTTCAGGCCTCCTCGTTCGTATTGCCAAGTGTTGCAATCCAGTGCCGGGTGACGACATTGTCGGCTACATTACTAAGGGACGCGGTGTAGCTATTCACCGTGTGGACTGTATGAATCTCCGTGCCCAAGAAAACTATGAGCAACGTCTCCTTGATGTGGAGTGGGAAGATCAATTCTCAAGCAAGGAATACACCGCCCACATCGATATCTATGGTCTCAACCGTACAGGGCTCTTAAATGATGTTCTGCAAGTTCTCTCCAACACAACTAAGAATATCTCAACCGTTAATGCTCAACCAACCAAGGATATGAAATTTGCTAATATCCATGTCTCCTTTGGTATTTCCAACCTCTCTACACTGACCACGGTCGTTGATAAGATTAAAAGTGTACCAGAGGTTTACTCCGTCAAACGGACCAACGGCTAATTGTCCTAGCTCTTACTAGAAAGGCTATTATGAAAATCATTATCCAACGGGTTAAAAAAGCTCAAGTCAGTATCGAAGGTCAGGTTCATGGAAAGATCAATCAGGGACTCTTATTGCTGGTCGGTGTTGGTCCAGAGGCCCAAGAGGAAGATTTGGACTATGCTGTGAGAAAGCTCGTCAACATGCGGATTTTTTCTGATGCGGAAGGGAAAATGAACCTATCTGTCAAGGATATTGAAGGAGAAATCCTTTCTATTTCCCAGTTTACCCTCTTTGCGGATACTAAGAAAGGCAATCGCCCCGCCTTTACAGGTGCAGCCAAGCCGGATATGGCAGCTGCCTTCTATGAGGCTTTCAACCAAAAGCTAGCTCAGGAAGTGCCTGTTCAGACAGGCATCTTTGGAGCGGATATGCAGGTGGAGCTGGTAAATGATGGGCCAGTTACCATCATTCTTGATACTAAAAATAGATAAGAAAACCAAGCCCAGCTGGCTTGGTTTTTGTTTATAGACACTCCCAGAAGGTGATGTGTTTGTTGTAAAAGTCGGGATAGTTTTCTCTTAGGTGGCTAGCCGTTATATAGTATAAAGTAGAATGACAGGAAGTAAAGACTGGAGTAAGAGAGTAGAAATATTGAGGGCCAGTGATGGATAAAAAGACAAATAATAGAAAATCGCTGATGAGCACTCCTAAATAGTAGAAGCGAATTTTTTTGTTCATCTGAGGATAAATCTCAGAGAAATGTTTTTTGAGTCGATTGACCAAGCGAAATAGCAGTGGTCCTTGAGCGAAGATGAAAATGAAGCAAAAAAACAGGCCTCTCTCCAAAGAAAGTTCGTATCGGGGTCTGAAAGTTACCAACAGTAGCAAATCGCTGACTGCAATGGCTGCAAAATGGATTCTAAAGAGCTTTTTCATAGGAAGACCTCCCTCTTTTATCTAGCTTCATTCTACACCAAACGAATGGGACTTACAAGCAAAATAATAAAAAATCCCTGAAAGGAACTTTTTTCAGGGATAAGGGCTTAGTTAATTTTTTCGACATAGAGTTGTTTGGCGATATCGATGCTAACTTGGAGATCTTCGTCTTTGTTGACTAGAGTAAAGCTATTGGAAAAATTATCAAACTGCTTGACTTGGACTTGGTCACCGATATGAATTTCATGCTTTTCTAAGTATTTGAGCAGATTAAAGCTATCGTGAACCCGAGTCAGGAGATAGGTTCCAGCTTCTTTGGTATCTGCTAAAGGTAGGTTGTTGATTTCAACCAAGAGCTCTCCTTTGGCTGGGATGGTTCCTCCGTGGGGGCAGGTTTTAGGGAAGCCAAGCAGTTTATCCAGTCTCTCTACGAAGAGATCGGATACAGTGTGTTCTAGGACTTCAGCTTCTTCGTGGATCTGGTCACTGGTATAGTCGAGATGGTGAACTAGAAAGACTTCAATCAATCGGTGTTTGCGATAGAGCTCGGAGACTAGTTTGAGCCCAATATCTGTCAATAGATAGCCATTCTCCTTATCCTTGAGGATGAGATTTTCACTTTTCATGCGTTTGATCATCTCTGTTACGGCAGGTGGAGAGACTTGCATACGGGCAGCAATTTCTTTATTGGTGATTTTTTGCATTTCCGTACCGATTTCATAAATACATTTTAGGTAGTCTTCTTTATTTGGCGTCATTCGTTTCCTCTTGTCTTTTCTCTCCATCTAGTATATCAAAAAAAGCTAGATTTCTCTAGCCTTCTGCCCTAATGGCTTTGATTTTAGTCCAGTTCTTTCACTGCAGCAATGGCAGCTTCAAAGTCTGGTTCCGTGTTGATGTTGTCAACGTATTCTACGTAACGGATGACATTGTCAGTATCGAGAACAAAGACGGCACGTGCAAGGAGATGCCATTCGTTGATCAAAAGGGCATAATCGCGTCCGAAAGAATGGTCAAAGTAGTCTGAGAGCATGATGGCATTGTCAAGGCCTTCAGCCCCACACCAGCGTCCTTGGGCAAATGGTAGGTCCATAGAAACAGTAAGAACGACGGTATTGTCGAGGTTAGCTAGTTCTTGGTTGAAGCGACGTGTTTGCGTTGAGCAGACACCAGTATCGATAGAAGGGACAACACTCAAGACTTTTTTCTTCCCATCAAAGTCAGCTAGCGTTTTTTTAGAGAGATCTGTTGTAGTGAGAGAAAAGTCAAGTGCCTTGTCTCCGACTTGCAGTTGTTTACCTGTAAAGGTTACAGGATTTCCGAGAAAAGTGGTCATGAAACTACTCCATTCTTTTTTCTTTTATTTTACCGAGAATTGTCAGATTTTTCCAATGATTTGACCGGAAATTAAGTGATAAAAAAACGCCCATTCATGTGAGAATGACGTTTTTTAATGGATTATTTTGACAAACCTTCAGCAATCTTGTCAAGGTTGTATTTCATCATGCTGTAGTAGCTGTCGCCTTCTTTGCCTTCTTCAGCGATTGAGTCAGTAAAGATTTGTGCGTAGATTGGGATGTTTGTGTCTTGTGAAACAGTCTTCATTGGACGGTCATCGACACTTGATTCAACAAAGAGTGATGGAACTTTTGTTTGGCGAAGTTTTTCAACCAAGGTTTTGATTTGTTCAGGAGTACCTTCTTCTTCCGTGTTGATTTCCCAGATGTAGGCACTTGGAACACCGTAGGCTTTAGAGAAGTATTTGAAGCATCCTTCGCTGGTTACGATGAGTTTCTTCTCAGCAGGGATATTGTTAAATTTCTCTTTGGCTTCCTTGTCCAGTTTGTCTAGTTTTTCAGTATAGTCTTTGAGATTTTTTTCGTAGAATTCCTTGTTGCTAGGGTCCTTGGCAATGAGCTGTTTAGCGATATTTTTAGCATAAATCATCCCATTTTCAAGGTTGAGCCAAGCGTGTGGGTCTTCTTTGCCTTTCTCGTTTTGGCCTTCAAGGTAGATAACATCAACGCCTTCGCTGACTGCAAAGTAGTCTTTGTTTTCAGTTTTCTTGGCATTTTCGACCAATTTGGTAAACCAAGCATTGCCACCTGTTTCAAGGTTGATACCGTTATAGAAAATCAAGTCAGCTTGAGAAGTTTTCTTAACGTCTTCAGGAAGTGGTTCGTATTCGTGTGGGTCTTGACCAACAGGAACGATACTGTGAAGATCGATCTTATCGCCAGCGATATTTTTGGTAATATCAGCGATGATTGAGTTTGTAGCAACAACTTTTAGTTTTTGACCAGAAGCCGTATCTTTTTTTCCGCTAGCACATGCTACAAGAGCAATGACGGAAAGAAAGAGTACAAGCAATGTACCTAATTTTTTCATTAGATTCCTCCAGAAGGGTTTCCCCTTATTTATTGATTTTTTTATTTTTTAGTTTCAAGTATCGTTGCTTTGGAGAGATAAAGAAACTGATTAAAAAGAAGCTGGCAGATGTGAGCACGATGCTGGATCCTGCTGCGAGATTGAAGCTATAGCCGATAAAGAGTCCCAAAACAGAAGCGGTTGCCCCTAGGGTTGATGAAAGAAAAATCATGCTCTTTAGGCTATTAGCATAAAGGTAAGCCGTCGCAGCTGGGGTGATCAACATGGCCACGATAAGAATCGTTCCAACACTTTGCATGGCAGTGACTGACACAAGGGTCAAGAGTACCATGAGCAGATAGTGGTAGAAATTGACGGGCATTCCCATGGCTTTAGCCAGGAGTTCGTCAAAGGATGTAATCAATAGTTGTTTAAAGAAAATCCCGATAATCAAGAGAATCAATGCCCCCACACCAATGGTGATCCACATGTCCGTATCTTGGACAGCGAGGATATTCCCAAAAAGGATATGGAAGAGGTCTGTCGAACTCTTGGCAACACTAATCAAGATGACACCTAAGGCTAAGAAAGATGAAAAGGTAATACCAATGGCAGTGTCACTCTTGATGATAGAGTTGCCCTTGATGTAGGTAATGATGATGGAAGCCATCAAGCCAAAGATGATCGCTCCGATAAAGAAATCAATTCCCAAGATAAAGGAAAGGGCTACGCCGGGCAAAACTGCGTGAGAGATGGCATCCCCCATGAGAGACATTCCACGTAAGATGATAAAACATCCCACGGCTCCAGCAACCACCCCGATGACTATAGCTGTTATCAGGGCATTTTGTAGGAAATGGAAATGTTGCAATCCATCGATAAATTCTGCTATCATAGGTCACCTCCATTAAAGAAGAGCTTACTACCATAAGCTTTTTTGAGATTGACTTCGGTAAAGGTTTCTTCAGTTGAACCAATAGCAACCAATTCTCGATTGAGAAGCATAACTTGGTCGAAATAATGAGGGACTTTGCTGAGGTCATGATGGACGATGAGAACTGTTTTACCAGCTTTTTTAAGGTCTCTCAGTGTATTCATGATAATCTCTTCACTGATCGAGTCAATCCCGACAAAAGGCTCATCTAAAAAGATGTAGTCAGCTTCCTGCACTAAGCAGCGGGCAATCAAAACACGTTGGAATTGTCCTCCAGAGAGCTGACTGATTTGGCGATCAGCATAGTCTGAGAGTCCAACGATTTCAAGTGCATCCGCCACTTTTTTCCAGTGGCTGGCCTTTAAAGTGTGGAAGAGCGGGATAGATGGATAGAGTCCCAGTGAGACACATTCCTTGACCTTGATAGGGAAATTGTAGTCGATATGGATTTTTTGCTCGACATAGGCAACTCGATGTAAAGATTTCTTGACTTCTTTGTCATCGAGAAAGGCCTGACCTTCGTGTGGGATAATTCCCAACATACTTTTTAATAAAGTTGATTTTCCAGCACCGTTTGGACCAATAATTCCGGTAATCGTTGGTCCTTGGAGCACTAGTGAAATATCCTTTAGTGCCAACGTTTCTTTGTAGGAGACACTGAGGTTTTCGATACGTATCATACAGTTATTTTCCTCCTGTCTTTTAATATACATTAAAAAAAAAATTAAGTCAAGTTAATTTTTAAAAAATTTAAAATAATAACTGAAAAATGAAGAAAAAAGAGAGACCATTTTTAATTGCATTCCCCAGGGATTTTTGCTAAGCTAAGAATAAGTGAAAAAATGAAAGCGAGAACAAGATGACACGTTATCAAGACGATTTTTATGATGCAATCAATGGAGAATGGGAAAAAACAGCTGTTATTCCAGCTGATAAATCTCGAACAGGTGGCTTTATTGACCTTGATGAGGAAATTGAAGAGTTAATGCTGGCAACTACGGACAAGTGGTTGGAAGGCGAAGATGTTCCAGAGGACGCTATCCTCGCAAATTTTGTTAAGTACCATCGTATGGTACGTGATTTTGATAAGAGGGATGCAGATGGAATCAAGCCTGTCCTTCCTCTGCTCAAGGAATACCAAGATTTGGAGAGCTTTGCAGATTTTACCAGCAAACTGGCAGAGTTTGAACTAGCAGGTAAACCAAACTTCCTTCCATTTGGAGTATCACCAGACTTTATGGATGCCAGAACCAATGTTCTCTGGGCAAGTGCACCAGGAACTATCTTGCCAGATACAACCTACTATGCTGAAGACCATCCTCAACGTGAGGAGCTCTTGACGCTTTGGAAGGAAAGTAGCGCAAATCTTCTCAAAGCCTATGATTTTTCAGATGAGGAAATCGAAGACTTACTAGAGAAGAGATTGGAATTGGACCGTCGTATCGCAGCAGTGGTTCTTTCAAACGAAGAAAGTTCAGAATATGCCAAACTCTACCATCCATACGCTTATGAAGATTTCAAGAAATTTGCCCCTGCCCTACCTTTGGATGATTTCTTCCAAGCAGTTCTTGGACAAACTCCAGATAAGGTTATCGTAGATGAGGAACGTTTCTGGCAAGCAGCAGACCAATTTTATAGTGAAGAAGCGTGGCCTTTGCTTAAGGCAACCTTGATTTTGGCTGTGGTCAATCTTTCAACCAGCTATCTCACAGACGAGATTCGTGTCCTATCAGGTGCCTATGGACGTGCCCTTTCAGGTGTTCCAGAAGCTCAGGACAAGGTCAAGGCAGCCTATCACTTGGCCCAAGGTCCCTTTAAGCAAGCCCTTGGTCTCTGGTATGCGCATGAAAAATTCTCCCCAGAAGCTAAGGCAGACGTAGAGAAAAAAGTGGCGACTATGATTGATGTTTATAAGGAACGTTTGGCTAAGAATGACTGGCTCACTCCTGAAACGCGTGATAAGGCTATTGTCAAACTCAATGTCATCAAGCCTTATATCGGTTATCCAGAGGAATTGCCAGCCCGCTACAAGGACAAGGTAGTGGACGAAACTGCCAGTCTCTTTGAGAATGCCCTAGCCTTTGCGCGTGTGGAAATCAAGCACAGCTGGAGCAAGTGGAACCAGCCAGTTGACTACAAGGAGTGGGGCATGCCAGCACACATGGTTAATGCCTACTACAATCCTCAGAAGAACTTGATTGTTTTCCCAGCTGCCATTTTACAGGCTCCATTCTATGACTTGCATCAGTCATCTTCAGCCAACTATGGTGGTATCGGAGCAGTTATCGCTCACGAAATTTCTCATGCCTTTGATACAAATGGAGCTTCCTTTGATGAAAATGGTAGCCTCAAGGATTGGTGGACAGAGAGTGACTATACTGCCTTTAAGGAAAAAACTCAGAAAGTTATCGACCAGTTTGATGGTCAAGAATCTTATGGTGCCACTATAAATGGTAAGTTGACAGTTTCAGAAAACGTTGCTGACCTTGGAGGAATTGCTGCAGCCCTTGAAGCTGCTAAGAGAGAGCCAGACTTCTCTGCTGAAGAATTCTTCCACAACTTTGCTCGTATCTGGCGTATGAAAGGCCGTCCGGAGTTGATGAAACTCATGGCCAGTGTCGATGTGCACGCGCCTGCTAAACTCCGTGTCAATGTCCAAGTACCAAACTTCGATGACTTCTTTACAACTTATGATGTCAAAGAAGGCGACGGTATGTGGCGTTCACCAGAGGATCGTGTGATTATTTGGTAAGACAAAAACCAAGGATTTTCTTCCTTGGTTTTTTGCTTGCTAGAAAAAAGGATTAAAGGTCTTTTCGTGAGCGATAGTCGTAGCTGGACCATGACCAGGATAGACATCGTAGTTAGGAAGAGTGAAGAGTTGCGTCTGAATGCTATGGAGGAGTTGTTCCGTGCTACCTGTAGGAAGGTCTGTTCGTCCGATGGTTTCTCGGAATAGGGCATCTCCCGTCAAGACTAGATGGGCATCAGGAAAGACGATAGAAACACCGCCGATAGAGTGCCCTGGGGTTGGTAGAACTGTAAAACGAAATTCCTCAAGCTGGTATTCCTCATGAAAGACAAAGGTGTGCTCTGCAGGTTTTGCGACCACATCTGCCAGATCATCATGACGAGGGAGACCAGAGAGATTATCTATAGGTGTATAAAGCCAAGATGCTTCACTCTCTGCTACATAAACTGGAGGATTTCCAAAAGTATCACGAACCAAGTCCAGACTCATAATATGGTC
Source organism: Streptococcus oralis subsp. oralis (assembly GCF_002096495.1). Lineage (GTDB taxonomy): Bacteria > Bacillota > Bacilli > Lactobacillales > Streptococcaceae > Streptococcus > Streptococcus oralis_CU. Next base: position 85,740 of record NZ_NCUO01000012.1, read on the forward strand.
GTAGTGGGTGTGGGTCAGGAGAATCGCGCAGACTGGTTTGTTGATTTTTTCGATAGTCATGCGGATAGCTTCCCAATGGCTACCTGGGTCAACCACAATCAGGTGTTGGTCTCCTTCCAGATAATAAGTGTTTTCATAAGCAACGGGATTCACGGTTTTATGGATTTTCATACTGGCTCCAATCTCAAAGAATGTATTAAACTAAGTATAGCATAGAAGAGAGAAATAAAGTGAAAAGAAAGTCCCTCTTTTGTGTTAGAGGGACAATGATCTTATTTAAACTTGAAACCTTCGTAAATGAGTTTTGTTTTGGGATTCTTTTTCTTGATTTGCTTGGCAAGGGCCTTCATCATAGGAAGCGGTCCACACATATAAACAGTAGTCTGGTCAGGGATTTCTTCTTGATCCAAAGTCAGGTATCCTTTTTCATTGCTATCGATCAGCTGCAGGTCAAAGTTAGCATTTTGACGGGCGTAGTCACGAAGTAGATCTAGGTAGACAGCATTTTCCTCTCCACGGAAACTATAGTAGAAGCGGACGTTCCTGTCTAGGATAGGGTGTTCTCGGATATAAGAGATGAAAGGTGTCATTCCAATTCCACCTGCAATCCAGATTTGCTGCTTTGGACCATGTTCCATAGTCATATGCCCATAGGCGCGATCAACTGCAACCTTGCTACCAACTTGAAGATTATCATAGATATTTTTGGTGTGGTCACCAGAGTTTTTTATCGTAAAATAAAGAGTTCGTCCTTGTCCCCCAGAGATGGAGAAAGGGTGTGGAGCAGTCTCAAAACCTTTTTGGAAAATTTTTAGAAAGGCAAATTGTCCATATTCGTAGGTGAAAGGATGACTGAGCTCTATTTCAATTTCAGTCGTGTCGTGGTTGAGGCGTTTGATTCCTACGATTTTTCCAAGATAGGTGAAACCGATCTTTTGATAAAGGAAAATAATATAAAATCCTGCAAGCAAGCCTAAAATAGCATAGATTCCAAAGATAAGACCTAGGAAACTAAAGGAGAGGAGACGATTTCCCATGATCATCAAAACATGAAAAAGGCCAAAGATATAGGCTAGATAAACCAATCGATGAATCCATCTCCATGCTTCATACTGGATATATTGTCCCAGATAGGCAACCAGAACAATGCTGATAAAGATATAGATAGCGATATTTCCAAACTGTGCGGCCAAATGCGAACCCCAGAGACCGCCCATGCTAAAGTTGTGTAGGGTTAGTAGGAGAATGGATAGAAAAGCGGTGAATTTATGAGCTAGATACATCTTTTCAAGTCCGTTAAACCAAGTTTCAAGTAAGGGTAAACGGCTAGCTAGTATAAAAGTAAGTGAGAGCGTAGTGAGAGCTAAACCAGGGATTAGAAACTGACTGGCACCTGAACTGAGCCAAGTTAGAATGGTCAGAAGCATACTAAGTCCGATAAATAAAATACCTTTTAATGATTTCATAGTAGAAGTCCTTTCATGGATTTACCTTATATTAGATGTAATAAGGTTTGTTACATTTTAACAAAAAAAGAATCTCTCGTCAAGGTTTAGGTTCTAGGCCTCTAAGTCAAATCTTCATGATAATCTATAAATAATGGCTAAGAAATATACTGTTAAATTTGTGCACTTCTTATAGAAAATTTTTTGTTATAACAATGTAAGGCTTGGGAAAATTTAACTTCTACAAGACTCTAAAAAATAAATTGATACATTAAAGTGTATTTTATTTAATTATAAGATAAATGGTTATGGGGGTTTACATGCTGTAAACCTAAGTGGATATTGGTTTTTTAAAACATTTACCATTAAATTATTTTTGTATTTTTCTAAAATAAAATTATTAAAAATATTGAAAAAGAGAACAGAAAATGTTAGTATGAATATGCATATTGAATATGAGGATATAATCCTTTTGAAATATCAAAATTTAAAAGCCTTTTTAAGGAGAGAAAGAAATTTTGTTTTTCTATATTTCAATATCGACATAATAAAAATAGGGAGGTTGTGTATCTTATGAAGAGTAAGCAACAGGGTTTTAGAACGGAGAAATACATTCGATACGGGATTCGAAAGTATAGTTTAGGAGTAGCATCAGTAGCAATTTCAGCAGGTTTGATGTTTTTGGGCAATGGAGCAGTATCTGCGATGGAACTTCAAGGAGCAGATACTACGCTTGTTTCAACATCGACATTGAATACGGAATCTTCTACGGAAACAAAAACACCTGAAAATTCGATAAAAAAAGAAAAAGAAGTTGCCCTTAAGACGGTTGATAAAACGGATTTAGTTAAAAAAATTACAGAACTTGAAGAGAAAGTAAAAACAGCAAAGAATATAGATGACATAGTATTATCATCTGCTAAAGAACTATTAGATTCTGCGAAATCTGTCATCTCAAAAGAGATAGTTGAGCAAGAGGAAGTGGATACTGAACTTGCTAAGATTAGAGATTTAATTACGGTATTTGCTGAGTCTACCGAAGTTGAGAAAATAACGGGATCTACAGAAAAAGCAGAAAAAGTAGAAGAAACAAAAGAAACTGTCGAACCAGTCCAAGAAGGTAAAAAAGTCTTAGAACAAGTTACGTCTGAAGCTGAGGTAACCAATGTTTTAGCAACTGAAGCAGTCCGGAAAAATAAGCTTGAGGCTGAAAACAAAGCGGCAATTGAGGCGGCGATAGCTAATAATAAAGAAGTTATTGCAGAAACGAAAAAAGTCCTAGCGAATGATACCCTTACAGCTAAACAAATCAATGATCAATTGTCACGCTTAAATGATTCCATTCTTGCTGTCTACAATGATTTGAAGAAAGCGGGAGTTGGAAAAGACGGAAACTTCGGAGTAGCTTTGGCTGCTCAAGATTTCTATGCCGAAGAGGGTTCTAACACAACTCATGCATCGGAAATAAACGCTTCAAATCATACTGGTAAAGATACCTATACAATTCCAGTCCAAGAAATTAAATTAATTACGGGTACTGATGCTACAGGGCTAGAGATTGAAGTCTATTCTAATCAACGGACTGGTGAAGATACCAATGCTGGAAATGGGATGCATACAGAACAAGGTGGAAAAACTGGACATAACAACAAAGGACGTGTAGACTATCCATTAACCCCTGATGCTGCTAAAAAGTTAGCTGAAGAAGCACCACTTTGGAGAAATAAACTCCGTGCGGATGGGTCAAGAATTTCAAACGCTGCGACGTCAATATACTCTGCTAACGGTGGTTATGAATACCTAGCTACAGAAATTTATGGCTATGGGTATGAACAAGGAGTTGACAGAGTTTATATTAAAGGCTTGAAAGATCGTATCGCTGTTTCTGAGAATGCCAAGCAAGCTGGTTGGAGTTTAACTTCTGTAACCCCAACTAACCTTGTGCCGGGATTGACATACGATTCAGAAACAGACACAATTCAAGGAAAAGTTATAGCGGATATTGAAAATGGAGTTTATGATTTACGATTTAATATTACTGCGACCAATACAGACGGTCGTACGGTAACTTTCCAAATTCAGAATCTTCGTGCTGGTTGGGTCGGATGGCAAGATAGTACGCCTCCTAAAATAAAATCAGATTCTGAGCGTTATGATCGTAAAGTAGGTGATGATGCTAATGTAAACATTCAATTCTATGACGAATCAGGTGCCAGTGCAACACCAGCAAATAGTCGAGGAACTTATAACTACACGACGGTTGAAGGAAAAGTTGTAAGAGTGCCTCAAAGATTTTCTAGAGCAGTGACAGGAGTTTCGGGATATAATACTATTGGTGAACAATTAGATGATTCTAAAGTCCTAATTCCAGGTACTAGCTATAGTGTTGCAAATAGTACTTCTGATGAGCAAGCTGCTGATCAAACGAATATGGGGAGAGGAATCATTTCTGGAAAATTAACTGAAGCAGGAATTTACACAGTCTCCGTATTTGCAAAAGATTATGATAAATTGGCTAATAATAATGTCTGGAACCAATCTGGACAAGAAGCACATGCTACTGTAACATTAGTCGTGAAACCTAAGGTTGAGGTTCAAAACGTTGAAACTTACTCAACAGTTGTACCAGTTAAAATTTCTAAAGGTGCATCAAGTGCTAAGGTAACAATGCCTGATGGTACTGTAACCAATCTAAAAGCAGTTAATGGCAAATGGCTCGTAGACAGTGCCTCAACCAACACAGCTGTTTCTGAAAATCAAGAATTAGGTATTGTAGATTCCGATACAGTCTTTAATATTCCTGTGACATCAGAGGCAACTGCCAAAGTTGGTGTTGATAATATCAAAGTAGAAGCATCTGCTGAAAATGTTAAGGGAACTTTCTTACGTGAACAAGTTGAGTTAAATGGAACAGATGGGCAAAAACATACTGCGACTTTTAATAAGGCTACTGGACACTGGGAGTTACCTGGCGACTATGCTGAAAGTAAAACACTGAATGGTGATGGTACGACAAGATGGACTAAACGTCAAGTGTACACAGAAGCTCAGCAAGACGGTGGTATGAAATTTTATATCTATGAGTACATTCGACAGCTTGATAGCACTGAGAAAGTGACAAGTGTCGAAACGCCAACTCGTCCAGAAACGATTTATGTTTCTAAGAACACAAATCAAACAGGTGATGGAATGTCAGTAACGATCACCTACGATAAACATTCAAATACCTGGGCGTCGTCTGATGGCACAGAAGTGACCGCTACTAAGCTAGGAAATGACTCTTGGGAAGTTCATACTAAGTCTGGATTTGGTGGTATTATTAGAGGGACTATTGCCACAAATACAGACGTGGCAACGGTTGTAAATACAAAACCAACAGCAACTTCACAAGATTATACTTCAACAAAAGGTACAGCTGTTGACCTTCGTAATGAAGCAAAAGCTGCAGTAAGCATCTCAGACTCTGAAGATACTAAGTACGGAAAAACAACTTACATTACTCGTATTACAGTAACATCTCCTTCAGGAGTTCAGAAGGTTTATGACACTAAACAAGATGCAAATAACTACAATATTGCTAGTGGATATAGCTTAAATGAAGTAGGGGTATATACTGTTAAGATTGATGTTATTGATAGTAATGGAAATTACACTACTGAAGCAACAATCGGTGGAACTGAGTCGGGAGTTGATCATGGAGTTGATTCATCAACCGCTACAACAACCTACCATATTACAGTAACTGATACGATTGAAGGGCATAATGTGACTTCGACTGATATTCAAGGTGCTACTCAAAAAGAAACTCCAACCTTTACATCTGTTGGAGATGGATCACCAGTAAAACCAAGTGCTTTTTCGCCTGCTAAGTTAGTAGATCCAAAAACAGGTGGATTTGTTGATACTCTAACAATTGATGGTCAGGGTACCTACTCAATTGATAATGAAACAGGTGAAGTAACTTTTGTTCCATTGAAGACATTTACCGGTACAGCTACACCTGTCACAGTTTCACTTACTGCAAAATTAGGAAAAGATGCTAATGATACGGATATTACAGCAACTGCTACAGCAACGTATACTCCAACTGTAATACCTGTTAAACCAACTTCTACAGATGATGAATCTGAAGGTCCTAAAGGGCAAACACAAAACGGTACACCAACTTTTACTGGTGGTAAAGTTGAAGTAAACGGTGTAGAGAAGACTGTTGAAATTGATGAAAATGTTAAACCAACCTTTGATGATGGCACAACTAAGAAAGTTGTTCCGGGAGAAGGAACTTATACCATTGATGAAAATGGTGTGGTAACTTTCACACCAGAAAAAGACTTTGTTGGGAAGGCTTCAGGAGTTACAGTCAAACGAGTTGATAAGAACGGAACAGAAATAACTGCAAGATACACTCCGACTGTCCGTCCAATTACTTCATTTGTAGATACTAAGGGGAATACATTAATTCCAACCGAGGACGGCGAACAACCTAAGAAAGATATTCCAGGCTACCGCTTCGTAGAGACTAAGAAACTTCCAAACGGCGACACAGAACACGTTTATGAGAAGGTTAAGACTAGTCATAAGGATAAGGAAGGGAATGACATTCCAGGCCACCCAACCGAAGACGGTGAACAACCTAAGAAAGATATTCCAGGCTACCGCTTCGTAGAGACTAAGAAACTTCCAAACGGCGACACAGAACACGTTTATGAGAAGGTTAAGACTAGTCATAAGGATAAGGAAGGCAATGAAATTCCAGGCCACCCAACCGAAGACGGTGGACAACCGAAGAAAGATATTCCAGGCTACCGCTTCGTAGAGACTAAGAAACTTCCAAACGGCGACACAGAACACGTTTATGAGAAGGTTAAGACTAGTCATAAGGATAAGGAAGGGAATGACATTCCAGGTTATCCAACCGAAGACGGTGAACAACCTAAGAAAGATATTCCAGGCTACCGCTTCGTAGAGACTAAGAAACTTCCAAACGGCGACACAGAACATGTCTACGAAAAAGTGAAGACTAGTCACAAGGATAAGGAAGGCAATGACATTCCAGGTTATCCAACCGAAGACGGTGAACAACCTAAGAAAGATATTCCAGGCTACCGCTTCGTAGAGACGAAGAAACTTCCAAACGGCGACACAGAGCACGTTTATGAGAAGGTTAAGACTAGTCATAAGGATAAGGAAGGGAATGACATTCCAGGTCATCCAACCGAAGACGGAGAACAACCTAAGAAAGATATTCCAGGCTACCGCTTCGTAGAGACTAAGAAACTTCCAAACGGTGACACAGAGCACGTTTATGAGAAGGTTAAGACTAGTCATAAGGATAAGGAAGGGAATGACATTCCAGGACATCCAACAGAAGACGGTGAACAACCGAAGAAAGATATTCCAGGCTACCGCTTCGTAGAGACGAAGAAACTTCCAAACGGCGACACAGAACACGTTTATGAGAAGGTTAAGACTAGTCATAAGGATAAGGAAGGGAATGACATTCCAGGACATCCAACCGAAGACGGAGAACAACCTAAGAAAGATATTCCAGGCTACCGCTTCGTAGAGACTAAGAAACTTCCAAACGGCGACACAGAACACGTTTATGAGAAGGTTAAGACTAGTCATAAGGATAAGGAAGGGAATGACATTCCAGGACATCCAACAGAAGACGGTGAACAACCTAAGAAAGATATTCCAGGCTACCGCTTCGTAGAGACTAAGAAACTTCCAAACGGTGACACAGAACACGTTTATGAGAAGGTTAAGACCAATCACAAGGATAAGGAAGGGAATGAAATTCCAGGCCACCCAACCGAAGACGGTGAACAACCTAAGAAGGAAATTCCAGGCTATCGCTTCGTAGAGACTAAGAAACTTCCAAACGGCGACACAGAACATGTCTACGAAAAAGTGAAAACTAGTCACAAGGATAAGGAAGGGAATGAAATTCCAGGTTATCCAACCGAAGACGGTGAACAACCGAAGAAAGATATTCCAGGTTACCGCTTCGTAGAGACTAAGAAACTTCCAAACGGCGACACAGAACACGTTTATGAGAAGGTTAAGACTAGTCATAAGGATAAGGAAGGCAATGAAATTCCAGGCCACCCAACCGAAGACGGTGAACAACCTAAGAAAGAAATTCCAGGTTACCGCTTCGTAGAGACTAAGAAACTTCCAAACGGCGACACAGAGCACGTTTATGAGAAGGTTAAGACTAGTCATAAGGATAAGGAAGGCAATGAAATTCCAGGCCACCCAACCGAAGACGGTGAACAACCTAAGAAAGATATTCCAGGCTACCGCTTCGTAGAGACTAAGAAACTTCCAAATGGCGACACAGAACATGTCTACGAAAAAGTTGTTACTGCTCCTCAACAAAAACCGACTGAGCAATCTCCAACTACTAAAGCAACCAAAGAATTACCTAATACTGGTACGGAAGATCATGCAGCTTTGGCAGCTCTAGGAGTACTTGGTTTGATGAGCGGATTTGGACTTGTGTCTCGCAAGAAAAAAGAAGACTAATTCTATACTCGAGATTCTAAGTAGTATCCATTAGTTTCTGAAACAAAAAACCAACTAATCGTTAGATTAGTTGGTTTTTGTCTATTCTCGATTTTTCCAAGCTTGGTAACGGGTATCAATCAAGAGTTGGGTTAAGCGTCCCATGGTGTCTCTTTCATCAGGAGTGAGGGATTGAGCTTGGACAAAGAGATGGTGAATGTGTTCAATGACCTTGAAGGAAGAGAGGTCGTTGATAGAAGAGATGCCTGCATCGAGAATGATTCCAAAAAAGAGGTCAAAGTAGAGCTGCAGTTCCGTATCAGGGACCGTCTCAACCCATTCCTTGAAGGTAGTATCAACTTGCTGGCTGTCACTATTGGTCTCGTCTAGTTGGAGAAAGTGTTTGTCTTCAATCTGCCAACTAAAGGTGTCATGCTGGGCAAGACCGCCTAAGGCAGTGCTTCGAACGACGATTTTTTTGTCCGGAATTTCCAGCATCATCCCGATGATAGAACCTTGTGGGATAAATACTTTCGTTCTTTCCATCATGTTTTGATAGCCAGGTGTTTCGGTTAGTTCCTTGTGAAGCCCAGGGGAATCAAAAGTATAGACAGCGACAATGTTTTTTTGTAAAAGTGGATCGAGTTGACTAGCAGCATAGATAGCTAGATTGCCCCCTTTTGAGTGTCCTGCTATGACAACTTTTTGGTTAGGATGTTGAGCAAAAAAATCCTGTAAATACTGGAGGGCGTGTTTTTGAGCTGGGATTTCTTTCATATAGGTCATATGGAAATCTTCTTTCCAACCGATGATACTATCATCCGTCCCACGAAAAACAAGCAAAAAAGTATCGAGACTGATACGATAAGTCATAGCCGCAAACTGTTTTTGCAATTCAGGATCAATATCATTGATAAAATTTGATAGCTTACAATTTTTAAACCGTTTGTGTTGAGAGAGTTGATCCAACAACTGGAGACGGTTTTTATTGGTCAACATCGTCGTGTCTCTAGGAATTTGGGGTGCAAGATCTATGAGGCGCTGGGGTTTTTGGGTGACTACACCATCAAAAGCAAGATAGGTTAATTCAGTCAAGGCAAGAACATCTAACTCGTTCACGGGGAGGTCATAAAAGGAATCGTATGCTACATCATTCAGGTAGTCAAAAATATTGGCCATAAAAGCTCCTTTCTCTATGTTTATCCTACCACATTTACATAGAATTGGCTAGTAGGCTTGTTTGAATGACCTAGTAGGGTTTGATTGAAATACATAGAAGATAGATTGATCCTATTTCAAACCTCTAAACGAGCTTACTTGTATGTTTTTGCTATCAATCCCATTTTCCTTTAAAAAATTCTTCATCTCATTTACATCATCAGGCTGACCTGTGATGAGATAGCTGGCTTGATTGCCGTATTCATCAATAGCACGTTTTAAAAATTCTTGACTTTGAGAAAGTTCATCGCTAGTTTTATAAGTAAAATTCGATGTTTTTTGAGCCAGTTCCTTCATCTCATTATCGAAAATAGTAACTCCTTTGTCAAAATGGTTGAGAATAATCGGACATTTACCAGCCCATTCTATGATAAGGGGGCGTAGAGCAGAAATACCAACATCAGATGCAAAGCAAACTAGTGGCTGATTCGTATCTTTAACAGTCAAAGAGGAATCCAGCCAACTCATCTCAATCTCACTTCCAGCCGGTAAATGTGTCAAGGTTTCCTTAAAGTGGCTACCACTATTATGCGTTAAAATGAGGATTTCATCTTCATCAGGTGTGGAGGCAATAGTTAGCCATCGACTGGTCTGCTCTCCCTTAGCTTCATATTTACTAGCAGTAGACGAGGTATCAGGGAGTGTAAACTTAGCATAAGCCCCTGCTTTCCATGTCATATTAGTAGGTTTCGTCAAATGTATTAAGTAAAGGTCCCCATTGAAATTTTCAATGGATTTTAAAGACAAAGCTTGACTACGTCCAAGATAGGTTATTACACCCCAAGAAATAAGGCATATAGCCACCAGAATAGATATAATAATTATCAACATTTTTTTACCTCTTTTCATTATTTTCCTCATTTCCAAAATTTAAAAGATAGCCAAGTAGCCAGTGCGATAACAGGAATAAAGCCAATCAGTTTGATAAGCAAATCAGTATTAGGTAGGCTGTAAATATAAATCATGGTAGTCAATGCCGCCAACCAAATACCCGCAATTTTTAAAATAACAGGTAAGCCGGCAATCATACATAACCCTATAGCCAGCAAAATCATACCTCCAGTCGCAAAGGACATAAAATCAGGGTTTGATAAATCAACCTGTTGTAGTGTAGCTCCCCAAATAATGATCAAAATACCAATAATGGCAAGAGAAATTCCTGTAATACCTAATCCATTCATTTTTTTAACTCCTTGTTTGTCCATGATAAAATCTCCTTTATTATATTATTGAATGAATAAAATATTAGTTCATTCATATATTTTCAAAAAATAAAAAAATCAATTCTTCTTATAAAAATTTTGTCCTTTCTATGTAAATAATATCAAATATAGCATATCCATTTAATCTATAATCTGTTCTATCTCACCTATAAGAATAAAATGAGGTTCCCAGCCACCATGTCCGTCAGTATAGATATCTGGATACAATTCATAGTAATCCCTTATTTCCTGTACAAAACTCTCCTTGTCAAACTGTTGCTTACAAAGCTTTTTACATAAAAAAGTCTGTTTTGCCTCTTTAAATCCCATTGTCTTACCTATAGGAATTGCCATAAGTCCGGCATTTTCTATTTTATTTTCATTTCTTCCTGAATGACTTCCAAGGTATGCAAGTGCCTTTTTATATTTTGGATCAAAAAAGCTTACAGTAAAGTATTCACTATCATCAATAAACTCAGCTGTATATCTTGACGGATGTATATATAGGGTTACAGTCGCCTTACTTTTTCCCGGTGCTCCCCAAATATTTCCAAGGCTACTCCATGACACGAGGCAGGCATTGAACTTTTCCCTGTTGCCTACCGTTATTGCCGCCCATTCACTGTCAAAAATGTCAAACGGTTTGTACTCTTTTTTTCTAAATTCCATGTTCATTCCTCTTTCTCCAATTCACCTATAATTAAATTATATTTGTTATTTAAGAACTCCTTTAATGAAGTTGGTCGCAAGTATTTCAACAGTTTTGCCAATATCTGGAAAATCTTTTTCCGTGATATGCATATCCATATAGTAAAACAGATTATAAACCTGTAAAATATCTTGAATCTTTTCTGGCGAGTACCCTTCAGACTGCATACGATTTGTAAAAGTTTTAACTAGAAACTGATGAAAAGGATTTGCGACTTTGCCTTCTTCCGAGGAATAGTAGCTGTGTAACTCATCTGCGATGGCAGGATTGTACCATTCTGCAAGGATTTTATTGGAAGAAACGAGAGTTCTGGACTGAGCAAATAGTTGACCAATGAGGTCGATCATGTCAATTTCCCAATCCAGTTCTTCGATCATAGCTTGGCGAACACGGTTGTTTTCATCTATATAGATGTCTAGAAAAATGGCTTCTTTACTCTCGTAATAGTTATAAAAAGAACCAACTGCAACACCAGCTTGCCTAGCAATTTCTGAAATACCTGTTGCCTTGTAACCTTTTTTCGAAAAAACTTCATAGGCTGCTGTTTTTAAAGATTGTTTTTTGTCCAATAGGATTTAACCTCCTTCGCTTTATGAATGAATAAATTTATTTGTTCATTCATATTCTAACAAATCATGGCTAGCTTGTCAATAAGAAGGCTAGATCTATTAAATAAGTTAAAGAAACGCTAACTAAATGAGTACAAAAAGGAAAATATAGGATAAGGCTGGAACTATAATTAAAAATAAGGTATGATATCAGTGGGAATGTTCTCTATTTAGCATCTGTTTTCTTATCTGGATTTGGGAAATAGGCTTCTAAACAGTATGAGATACTGATCCGTAAATCTGATATGAAGGGTTTTGATACTTTGAGAAATAACAAAGGAGGAGCGCATGCACAAGATTTTACTAGTAGAAGATGACCAAGTTATTCGGCAACAAGTTGGGAAACTACTCTCTGAGTGGGGGTTTGAGGTCGTTTTGGTAGAGGATTTTATGGAAGTATTGAGTCTTTTTGTTCAGTCGGAGCCTCATTTGGTCCTCATGGATATTGGTCTACCTCTTTTTAATGGTTACCACTGGTGCCAGGAGATTCGTAAGATTTCTAAGGTGCCCATCATGTTTCTCTCTTCGAGAGACCAGGCGATGGATATTGTCATGGCGATTAATATGGGGGCGGATGACTTTGTGACCAAGCCTTTTGACCAGCAGGTGCTCCTTGCCAAGGTTCAGGGCTTGTTGCGCCGTTCCTATGAATTTGGGCGGGATGAAAGTCTGCTGGAGTATGCGGGTGTGATCCTCAATACAAAGTCTATGGACCTGCACTATCAGGGGGAAGTTCTGAGTTTGACCAAGAATGAATTTCAAATTTTGCGGGTCTTGTTTGAACATGCTGGCAATATCGTGGCGCGTGATGACTTGATGCGGGAACTCTGGAATAGCGACTTTTTCATCGATGACAATACCTTGTCTGTCAACGTTGCTCGCTTGCGTAAAAAGTTGGAGGAGCAAGGTTTAGCAGGTTTTATCGAAACCAAGAAAGGGATAGGATACGGACTGAAACATGCTTGATTGGAAATCATTTTTTCTAGCCTATCTGCGTTCTCGCAGTCGCATCTTTATCTATATTTTTTCATTAGGCTTTCTCGTCCTTCTCTTTCAGTTTTTATTTGCTAGTCTAGGAACTTATTTTCTTTATTTCTTTCTACTCAGTAGTTTTTTGACCTTCTTATTTTTGGCTTGGGATATATTTGCAGAAGCTCAGGTTTACCGGCAGGAAGTACTCTATGCTGAGAGAGACCCCAAGTCTCCTCTAGAATGTGCGCTAGCAGAAAAGCTCGAAGAGCGTGAATCTGAATTGTATCAAAAGAAGTCGGAAACGCAGAGTAAGCTGACGGATTTGCTTGACTACTACACCTTGTGGGTTCACCAGATCAAGACCCCCATTGCGGCAAGCCGTCTCTTGGTAGCAGAAGTCTCTGATCGTGAGGTCAAGCAGCAACTGGAACAGGAAATCTTTAAGATTGATTCCTATACCAATCTGGTGTTGCAGTATCTTCGTTTGGAGAGCTTCCACGATGACTTGGTATTTGAAAAGGTTCAAGTGGAGGATTTGGTGAAGGAAGTGGTTCGCAAGTATGCCCTTTTCTTTATCCAAAAAGGACTGACGCTCAATCTCCATGACCTTGACAAAATCATCGTGACTGATAAGAAATGGCTGTTGGTCGTCATTGAACAAATCCTCTCAAACAGTCTCAAGTACACCAAGGAAGGTGGGCTAGAGATTTATATGGAAGGTCAGGAGCTCTGTATCAAGGATACGGGAATCGGGATTAAAAACAGCGATGTGCTCCGAGTCTTTGAACGTGGCTTTTCAGGCTACAATGGGCGTCTGACCCAGCAGTCATCTGGACTGGGCCTCTATCTATCTAAGAAAATTTCTGAAGAACTGGGTCACCAGATTCGCATCGAGTCTGAGGTCGGAAAAGGAACGATAGTAAGGATTAAATTCGTTGAAGTGAAGCTCGTTATTGAGTAAACATAAATGAGAAAAAGCCTCCGAATGGAGGCTTTTATGCTAGGCTCTTATACTCAATGAAAATCAAAGAGCAAACTAGGAAACTAGCCGCAGGCTGTACTTGAGTACGGCAAGGCGACGTTGACGTGGTTTGAATTTGATTTTCGAAGAGTATTATTTCTCAACGCGTGATTTGTTGGCAATATCAGTAAGGATAGCTTGCACAAAGTCATCTACTGAGACAGTTTGTGTTTCTTTTTGGCCGTAGCGACGAACATTGACTGTTCCGTCTTCCATTTCCTTGTCACCAACGATTAATTGGTAAGGAATTTTGCTTGTTTGTGAAGCACGGATTTTGAACTGCATTTTTTCATTGCGCTCATCTACATCTGCACGGACACCGCGGTCACGGAGTTTCTTAGCCACTTCCCATGCGTAGTCTACGTGTTTTTCGTTAGAAACTGGGATGAGAGTTACTTGGTGTGGTGCAAGCCATGTTGGGAAGGCACCTTTGTAGTTCTCAATCAAGATAGCTGTGAAGCGTTCCATGGTTGAAATAACACCACGGTGAATCATAACTGGACGGTGTTCTTCACCATCAGGCCCGATGTATTTGAGGTCGAAGCGTTCTGGAAGCAAGAAGTCAAGCTGGATAGTCGAAAGGGTTTCTTCTTTTCCGAGAGCTGTCTTAACTTGGATATCCAATTTTGGTCCGTAGAAGGCTGCTTCACCTTCAGCTTCAAAGTAGTCAACACCCATTTCATCAAGTGCTGCACGAAGCATGGTTTGGGCATTTTCCCACATCTCATCGTTGTCAAAGTACTTGTGAGTATCTTGAGGGTCACGAAGAGAGAGACGGAAGCGGTATTCAGTCAAGTTGAAGTCTTCATAAACATCGATAATCAACTGAAGGGCACGTTGGAATTCTTCTTGGATTTGTTCTGGAGTGACAAAGAGGTGACCGTCGTTGAGGGACATTTCACGTACACGTTGAAGACCAGTGAGGGCACCAGATTTCTCGTAGCGGTGCATCATACCGATTTCAGCGATACGGATTGGCAATTCACGGTAAGAGTGAACATGGTGTTTGAAGACTTGGATGTGGTGTGGGCAGTTCATTGGACGAAGGACAAATTCTTCCCCGTCACCCATGTCCATAGTTGGGAACATGTCTTCTTGGTAATGATCCCAGTGACCAGAAGTCTTGTAGAGTTCAACAGAAGCAAGTGGTGGAGTGTAAACGTGTTGGTAGCCAGAAGCTAACTCCTTGTCTACGATGTAGCGTTCCAATTCACGACGGATAGTCGCACCGTTTGGCAACCAGAATGGCAAACCTTGTCCGACTTCTTGTGAAATCATGAAGAGGTCAAGCTCTTTACCAAGTTTACGGTGGTCACGTTCTTTGGCTTCTTCACGCATTTGAAGGTAGTTTTTCAAGTTTTTCTTGTCAAACCAAGCTGTACCGTAGATCCGTTGCATCATCGCGTTGTCGCTATTTCCACGCCAGTAAGCACCTGCTACATGAAGAAGGTGGAAGATTTGGATGCGGCCTGTTGAAGGGACGTGAGGTCCACGGCAGAGGTCCACGTATTCACCTTGACGGTAGATGGTCAAACCACCCTCGTCTTCAGAGTGTTCTTCAATCAATTCCAACTTGTAAGGGTCGTTTTTGAAGATTTCACGCGCTTCATCTTTGGTTACTTCCTCACGAATAGATGGGAAGTTTTCTTTAACGATCTTTTGCATTTCTTCTTCGATACGAGGCAGGTCTTCGTTGGAGATTTGACCAGCCTGATTGTCCGTATCATAGTAGAAACCATCTTCAATAGCTGGACCAACTCCCAAGTGAATGTCTGGGAAAAGGCGACGAGCTGCTTGGGCGAACAAGTGGGCAGCTGAGTGGCGCAAGATTGGAAGGGCATCTTCGTGATCAGGTGTCACGATTTCGATGCTTCCATCTTCAGTGATAGCACGAGTCGTGTCGATGAGTTTGCCGTTGAATTTACCAGCGAGAGCTTTTTTAGCTAGAGAATTGCTGATAGATTGGGCAATTTCAAAAGTAGTAACGCCAGATTCGAATTCACGAACAGCGCCATCTGGGAAAGTAATCTTAATCATGGTTTTCTCCTTAAAAATTAATCATATTTTATAACTGAGGTTTGAAGAAGTGGGAAACTAGATATCAACAAAGAATAATAGCAGTCGATTTGCTAAATCAATTTCATTTTAACTTTTTCAGTCTGAAAATAAAGAAAAGCGTAGAAATACATAGATAGCATACCAAGGAAAGAATGAGAGACAGGTATTCCTCCTGAGTCATCTCACCTCTCATGTATATCCATATTGGATAGCTTTTTATCGCATTGACCAAATAGATACCAGCTGTTAAACTGAAAAGATATCCTGTTATAATGAGTTTCTTGTTGTTGAAAAACATTAAGATACCAAGAAAAGGGGCAAGGAATGGTAAGAGAGGAATGAGTAGAAAAAATGAAAAGACGACAATATTTTCCGTCCCCCATAGACTGAGCGTATTCATTAGCCAGACATAGAGTAAAAGGAAGGTACAAGTGATCATCCAAGATAATATTTTCTTCAAATCTATCACCTCATTTCAGCTCTTGGCTAAATTTCATCTTAACTTTGTCGTTAATACTCTCCAAACAAAAAACGACATCCTAAAAGGACGTCGCAACGTGGTTCCACCTTCATTTATGTTCCTCAAAAAAGAGGGACACCTCTGATTGGCTTTAACGTGGCCACCGTTTTATGTTTGCATAAAAGTCAGTAGAGTAGTATCAGTTTAGGCTTTCTATGCGTTTCCAGCAACCACGCACTCTCTAGTAGAAAGGGACTAAGTGACTTGTCTCTATGCATTATTATAGCATGATTGCGAGAATTTTCAAGGTTTTTGTATAATTTTTTTGTTTTTCGCTCTCTGGAAGAGATGCTTGATCCCCACACCAGCAGCCAAGCCAAGTAGGGCAAAGAGCTCATAGGCTAGGAAGTAAAGCAGGATGAACTCGCCAAAGGTGATGATGGTAAAGCAATAGAGCAGACCAATACCGAGTAGCCACCAAAGTGAGAAATGAAATCGATAGCTATAAAGTAGCGATACGATAAAGGTTACCAGAGGTGAAAAGAGGATGATGTTGTAAATGTATAGTCCCTTCAGTGTATATGGGTCAGAGATGAGTAGAGAGAGGAGCTCATAGAGGGGCCAGTAAAAAAAGAAAGTGACAAGGTAGTATGGGATATACTTAAGATAATTCCGCATGGCAATAGTCCTCCAATCTGGAAAAATTGAGAGATATTGTGGACCACATAATCCTAAATGAAGGGGAAGTTTCTACTTATATTATAGCACGATTTGGAGGCTCTTACAATTTAATCCAGTGATCAGTGATAGTGATCTTTTCGAGTGTTTTCTGTTATAATACTAACAAAAGAAGTAAAAGGGTAAGGAGAAAGAATGACCAAAATAGCAGTTCTTTCAGACATACATGGAAATACGACAGCTTTGGAAGCTGTTTTGGCTGATGCAAGAGCGGCAGAGGTAGACGAGTACTGGCTTTTGGGAGATATTCTCATGCCTGGAACAGGACGTAGAAGGATCTTGGATCTCTTAGCAAGTTTGCCTATCACTGTAAGAGTGCTGGGAAATTGGGAGAATAGTCTCTGGCGAGGTCTGCATCGCAAGTTAGATCCTACAAAAGCGAGCCATCGTTATCTCCTGCGCCTAAGTCAGTACATCTTAGAGGAGGTCAGCCCTAAAGAAATCGAAGACCTCAATAATCAACCTATGCAAGTTCATCGTCAGTTTGGTGATTTGATGGTGGGAATCACTCACCATCTCCCTGATAAAAACTGGGGAAGAGAATTGATCCATACGGGAAAACAAGAAGATTTTGATAGATTGGTGACGGAGCCACATGCTTCTATCGCAGTATATGGCCATATTCATCAACAGTTGCTTCGTTACGGAAGTGATGGACAGTTGATTCTCAATCCAGGTTCGATTGGGCAACCCTTCTTTTTAGATGCGAAGTTGCGTAAGGACTTGCGTGCCCAGTATATGATTTTAGAGTTTGATGAAGCAGGTTTATCTGATGTTGATTTTCGTCGAGTGGATTATGATGTAGAAGCCGAATTGCAGCTGGCTAAGGATTTAAAGCTCCCTTATTTTCAGGTTTACTATGAAAGCTTGATAAATGGAATTCACCACACTCATAACCATGAATTGTTAGGTCAGATTAGTGAACAAGAAGGTTATGATCAGGATGTTGAACTCTGGATGGAAAGAGACAAAAAAGATTGGTTTTAAAAGGAGTTTTGACTAGAAATAGGATAGTCTAATGACAGCTGCTGTTTCGCGATAAGTCGAACTGGATACGAATTGACGGCTTCTCAAATTTATGTTAGAATAACGGAATATAACTAATTTGAATCTCATACTAATTGATATTCAAAATAAGAGGAGACAGATAATGAAACCAGAAGAGTTACATGCTATTGCCTCGGAGTTGGGCTTGCAATTTGACGAAGATTCGCGTAGTATTTATGGCACGCAGTCAGGCTATTTACTTTTCCTGCAAGAAACTGATGTGAAAAATCAGTTTCGACTTTGTGTCAGTGTGAGTTTGAATGGCAATCCTGCGGATTCAGAAGAAAACGAAATGGTTTGGGATGAGTTTAAGAGTGAATCTCTTCCAAACTTGTCGACCTTGTCTATCAACCAGTACCTTGTTTCTTTTGTCGTAAAAGGTGCAATGCGCAAATCAAAAACAATCGAAAAGTTACAGACGCTCATAACAGACCTCATTGCATTCCTTGAAACCCATCATTTCGTCCAAGTGTGTGCCTACAGTGGTCAGGAAGGCCCCGTTGGTCTCTATCAATTAGGTGATTCAATTTTCCTTATCAACGAGGAAAGCTATCAATTGCTGAAGAGCAACCTTCAAATCGAGGTGGATTCTTATCAAAATCAAAAGGAAAATGTTCTTCTTGGAGCAGTTGGTGCCTTGCTTGGAGCCTTGATTGGTGGAGCAGTTGCTCTATTTATCGCACGTCTAGGTTATGTGGCTATGGTGGCGGGCATTGTTCTGGGGATTTGTACCATTAAAGGATATGAAATCCTTGGAAGAAAGGTATCTCGAAAGGGGATTGTGATTTCCTCTATTTGGATGGTGATTACTGTCTTTCTAGTGAATCAAATTGATTTGGCGATGGAAGTCGTTTCCAAACTAGGGGTTGAGTTTGCCTTTGCTTTCCGAGTGGTGAATGAATTAATCTTTAGCGGTGATTTCCCAGATAACTATTTTTATAATCTAGCTATGTTAGCTGTGTTTACCTTAGTTGGTGCTGGGGTGTCTATCAGCTCGGTTTGGTCAAGTCATAAAACAAAAGGGATTGTCCGTAAAATTGCATAAAAAATAAGTCTTTGTATTTCCTCCGCCGTTCCGGTTACCAAGAGGGATACAGGACTTTTTGCATGGAGAAGATAATCAGTCTATAATATTTGACAGGAAAACCAAAAACGGTATAATGTTTATACGGGAAAAGATGAATAAAATATCAATGAAAGGAGAAGAAGATGCAAATTTCAAGCCGATTTACCATTGCGACCCATATGATGATTATTATTGCAATGCAGGATACAGATAGTAAAGTAACCAGTGATTTTCTTGCGGCCAGTGTCGGAGTCAATCCAGTCATTATCCGTAAGACTTTATCACAACTCAAAAAAGCTGGATTGATTTCAGTTGCTCGTGGTACGGGAGGAACTGAGATAATAAAAGACCTTCAGGATATCAGTTTGTTGGATGTCTACCAAGCTGTGGAGTGTTTAGGAAAATCCGGTAAGCTCTTTAGTTTCCATGACAATCCAAATCCTAATTGCCCAATTGGTGCTAATATCCATGCAGTCTTGGACCAAAAGTTGTTCGATGTTCAAGCAGCTATGGAGAACCAACTTCGTCAGACAAGTCTGGCTCAGGTTGTAGCAGATGCTCAGAATAAACTCTCTAAGTAAGAGGACTAAGGTTCTCTTTTTCTATTGCTATAATTATGGTACAATGTAGTCATCAAAGGAGGAGACTATGTACTTTATCACAGGATTTTTTGTCTTACTTTTTCTCGTTTCGTTTTTAAGGGACAATCGCAGTCTCTGGAATCCAGCTCTCTTGCTTTTGTCTCTGCTCTTTTCTTATATGTCCATTGCCAATCTTTTTTACGAAGCTGGGCAGAAAGAAGTGCACATGGTTTTCTTTGCAGGGATTTTTCTCCTGCTGCCTCTTTTAGTTTTTCTAAGTGGTTTTTTCCTTATTTATAATGGATTTGTGTTATTGAAAAAAGAAGGAAAATCCAAGGCAAATTATTTGTCTCTAGGATTAGGGTGCGTGATTCTATTCTTTTTTGTAATCATGGCGATTCGAGTGAGCGATACTAAGGGCTTGTTCTATACCAATCATCTAGTGAATATTATCTTTTTCTTTTTGATTTATTCGTATTTGATTTTTGGTTTTGCTTTTGCAGGATTTCTGCTTTATTCTATTCTGTATCTTTTTATTCCCAAGAAAAAATATTATGATTTTATCATCATTCACGGAGCAGGCTTATTGAATGGAGAAAAAGTGACTCCCTTACTGAAGAGTCGCATTGACAAGGCAGTAGAAGCTTATCACCAGTCTCTCAATCCCAATGTTAAAATCATCGCAAGTGGTGGTCAAGGTGGGGATGAGAAGATTTCCGAGGCTCAGGCAATTTGTAATTATTTGCTGGAAGAGACGGATGTTCCGAGAGAAGCGATTCTCCTAGAGGAAGACTCAACGACGACCTATGAGAATCTTCTCTTCTCAAAAGAAATGGGAGAGAAGCTGGTGGCCAGTCCACGTTTTCTCTTTGTGACCAATGATTACCATGTTTTTCGTACCAGTACCTATGCTCGCCGTATTGGGATGAAGGGAGATGGTCTTGGTTGCCGTACAGCCGCCTACTATATCCCATCAGCCTTTATTAGAGAATATATTGCTCTATGTGTGAAGATGAGATGGCTTTTTATCGCTTTCTATGTTTTGTTGATTTTAGCTCTGATTTTCTCTTATAGAGGTGTTCTATGGTAATATGTAAAATTCATATTGTAATTCTTGTTAGAATCTCTAAAAAATCTTGTAGTAACTCTAAGGGAAAAATTGTCACTAGTAATGAAAGAGCAGGGTAAGTGATTGTGAGTGCGGTTTTAGGAACGGTTTCATGATTGCTCGTCAATCAATTGAACAATTTCTAACCTAGTTGCAGATTTTCAGAGAGAGTCAAAAATAGGCAACTGAATATGAGTAGACTAGAATTTTACAGTCAACGACAAATAAAAATGTGAACAGCAACAGAGGTTCACATTTTCTTTTTGGTCTATGGCAAAATGGCTTTTAGTTCCTTCAGGATAGTTTGTAAGGTTACGATCGCTTGTTCTCCTTGTTGTGGTTGGTAGAGTAGTTGGAAATACTTGCGAATAGTTTCTTCAAATTGCTTAGGGAGGAGTGTACAATTGGTCTTTGCGTACTCCAACATTCGTTTTTCACCAGGATGGGTTTGCTCATTGAGCGCAAATAACAAGTCAAAGTAGGAAGCAAAAAACTCACTCGTACGATGATTCATACTGAGAAGATCTTGGCGTTTGATAGCTTTTTCTATTTGGTGAGAGAAGGCAGGCATGGCTTGTTCTAGCAAAAGGAGTTGCCTTTCGATGATCTGTTTTTTGAGTTCGTGTGGATAGGGAATCTGGTAGGTTCTTTGGAGCAAAGCATAGTGTCCATTCGGGTCGTATAAAATCTTGCTGTGGAGTAGATTATGCCACATGCAAGTTGTATAGGCATTTTGAGCTTTGTGCTGAAAAACGGTTGAGTTCAATTCCTGTTCAAACGACTCCAGCGAACGATAAATCAACTCGATTTCGATACCGTTGTTTAGTACGCAGTCATCTTCTAATTCCCAAAACTGGTTTCCAATTTCCATATAAGAACAATACTTACTCAAGATATCTCGTCGAATCGCCTCATCAATAGAAGAGTTTAGATAGACATAAACGTCATAGTCAGAATTTTGATCGTAGGCTTGTCCTGCACGAGAACCACCAAGAGCAATAGCTTCTACTTGTTCCAGTTGAGAGAATTCTTTGCAAAGTTCGTGGATCATGATTTTTCTCCTTGCTTTAGGGTTTTAAAGTCATTTTACCAAAAAGTAAAACGTTTGCATAGCATTAAGTTGCTCTTTTTCATTTATAGCAAAAAATGTGAACCCTTGTTTCGAGTTCACATTTCTTTTTTATTCTGCGGCTTGTTGCCAACGTTTTGCTAGCATATGAGACAAGCTAGAAATAGCAAAGTTAAAGATAAAGTAAATCAAGGCAATCAGGATATACAGACTGAAGACCTGCTCTGGTTCGAAATAGCGTCCCATGAGAATTTGGCTAGCGCCAAAGAGTTCTTGTAGAGCGATAACAGAGTAGAGAAGGCTGGTATCCTTAATTACAGTTACAAACTGAGAAATGATGGCTGGCAGCATTTTACGAATCGCTTGTGGGAGAATGATGTAGTAGAGGATTTGCGCAGAGGTGAATCCTTGCGACATTCCTGCTTCATACTGGCCCTTGTCCACGGCATTGAGGCCACCTCGGATAATCTCAGCCAGGGCTGCTGAGGTAAAAAGAGTAAAGGCAGTAATACCAGCTGGTGTGGACTTCATCTTAAACACCAAAAAGATGGTGAAAATCCAGAGGAGGTTGGGAACGTTACGTACAAACTCGATATAAATGCTGGAGATGATCCGTAAAACAGGATTTTTCCCATTTCTCATGACGGCTAGCACTGTTCCGATAAGGGTCGAGAGGACGATAGCGATTAGAGAAATGTAGAGGGTTAAGCCAAATCCTTTAAAGATAAAGACTAGGTTATCTGGGGTCAAAACTTCTAAAATAGATTCCATAGTAACCTCCTAAAGTGAATAGGCTTTTTTGTTGGCTTGCTCCATCTTGCGGCCAAACTGGGCAACAGGGAAGCATAGGGCAAAGTAGAGAAGAGCAGCACCTAAAAATGCTGGGATATAATTTCCGTTGAGAGCCGACCAAGACTTAGTCACAAACATCAAGTCTACTCCAGAGATGATGGCAACTGTAGAGGTGTTCTTGATGAGGTTAACGATTTGGTTGGTCAATGGAGGGAGAATGATACGGAAGGCTTGAGGCAAGATAATCAAGCGCATGGCATTGATATAGGTAAAACCTTGCGACAGGGCGGCCTCCATCTGACCGCTAGGAATAGACTGAATCCCTGATCGAATAACCTCAGCGATATAAGCGCCGTGATAGAGTCCCACACAAAGTACAGCTGTCCAATAAATCGGAATCATGATGATATGGTCACTGATAAGAGGTAGGCCATAAAAAACGATAACAAACTGCACCAAGAGGGGAGTATTTTGATAAAATTCGACAAAGATACGAGCCAAAACACGCAAGAATGGGCGTTTGCTGGTTGACATGGCCCCAAAGAAGATGCCCAAAACCATGGCGAGGATAAAAGATCCAATCGCTAGGGCAAGGGTGAAGAGGAAACCATTGAAAAATTGTCCAAAATCCTGAAAATAGGCTGTCCAAGATGATAAATCTGTCATGGGGTGTCCTCCTTAATCTGCGGTATGGCTAGATGGTTTGAGCTTGTAACGGTCATAAAGTTTCTGCAAACTACCGTCCTTGGTCCATTTAGTGACCAAGCTATCAAGATAATCGTTGAGCTCGGTGTTTGATTTCTTGGTAACAATACCGTAGTCAGATGGTTTAAAACTATCATCTAGTAGTTCTGTCCGTTTACTAATGTAGCCAGATAGGATAGAGCGGTCCACGGAAAAGGCATCAATACGGTGAGCGTGAAGGGAAGTAATCAATTCTGGGTAGGAACCGAGTTCGACAAATTTAAAGGTTAGACCTTTCTTTTTGCCCAGTTCAGTAATCAGGCGTTGGGTGATGGAACCTTGAGCAACTCCGATCGTTTTACCGTTTAGATCCTCAATGCTTTTGATGTTGGCGGATTTGTTGACCAAAAATCCAGAAGCGTCCGTATAGTAGGGACTGGTGAAGTTGTATAATTTTTTACGTTCATCTGTGATGGTAAAGGTTGCGATATCCATGTCTACCTGTTCATTGTCTAGGAGTG
The DNA here is from genome assembly GCF_002096495.1 of Streptococcus oralis subsp. oralis. GTDB lineage: Bacteria > Bacillota > Bacilli > Lactobacillales > Streptococcaceae > Streptococcus > Streptococcus oralis_CU. The sequence continues at coordinate 109,549 of NZ_NCUO01000012.1, forward strand.
GTCCACGTGTTTGAGCGGTAACAGGAACGTAGCGAATCTTGACCTTGAGTTCATCTGCAATCATCTTGGCAAGGTCCGTTTCGATACCAGAATAAGTCCCTGTCTTGGGATCCTTGTAGCCAAAATTAGGAACGTCTTGTTTGACACCGACAACTAGTTCGCCTCTTTTTTGAATGTCTGCGACAGTGGTATCAGCCTGAACTGGTTTGGCAGCAGCAAGGCTGAAAAGGCTAATCAATAATGCGGATAAAAAGAATTTCTTTTTCATAGGCGCCTCCTTATTTGACTTTGTCACTTTCGTGGTTGATAATTTTGCTGAGGAATTGTTGGGCACGAGGTTCGCTTGGTTTGTCAAAAAAGTCATCAACATCTGTCGTATCTACCAAAACCTCTCCGTCGGCCATAAAGATAATGCGGTCCGCAACCTCTCGGGCAAAGCCCATTTCGTGAGTAACGACAATCATATTCATACCATCTCGGGCCAATTTTTGCATAACTGCTAGAACGTCTCCGATGGTTTCAGGGTCAAGGGCAGATGTTGGCTCATCAAAGAGGAGGAGCTCCGGATGCATGGCAAGACCACGAGCGATGGCGATCCGTTGTTTTTGTCCACCAGATAGCATGGCCGGATAAGAATCTTTCTTGTCCCACATGTTTACAAATTCCAGATATTTTTGGGCTGTTTTTTCAGCTTCTTTTTTATCAATTCCTAGAACTTTTATGGGCGCTAGTGTCACGTTTTCTAACACTGTTTTGTGTGGATAAAGGTTAAAATGTTGAAAAACCATGCCGACTTCCTTACGAAGAGGAACTAAATCTTTCTGGCTAGCACCTGCTACTTGGTGTCCATTGACCAAGAGACTACCTTTGTCAACAGCCTCCAAACCATTAATCGTACGGATAAGAGTGGACTTCCCAGAACCAGAAGGTCCAAGCAAGACAACGACTTGTCCTTTTTCAAAACGGAGATTGATATCGCGGAGTGCGTGGTAGTCTCCATAATATTTTTCGACGTGTTTAAATTCTACTAAAGCCATGAGAGATCTCCTTTGTGTTAGATTTTATAACATGATTCTACACCAAAAGATTTGTCTTGTCAAATAATATCAGAAAAAAGTTAGTAAAATTTTTGTACAAAGCAATCTGAATAGAGAAAAAGCCTAAATCATGTTATAATGAAACGATAGAATTCTTAGAAAGAGTGGATGTTTTTTTGATAACTCCTACTTATGAATGGCAGTTTGCCCCGCAGGTAGAAGATGCGGATTTTACAAAGATAGCCAAGAAGGCTGGACTGGGTCCTGAAGTGGCTCGGTTATTATTTGAAAGAGGGATTCAGGATGAAGAAAGTCTAAAGAAGTTTTTAGAACCTTCCTTGGAGGACTTGCATGACCCCTATCTGCTCCATGATATGGAGAAGGCAGTAGAACGGATTCGTCAGGCGATTGAAGAAGGGGAGAATATTCTCATCTATGGAGACTATGATGCGGACGGTATGACTTCGGCTTCGATTATGAAGGAAAGTTTGGAACAACTTGGTGCCGAGTGCCGTGTATACCTACCCAATCGTTTTACAGATGGCTATGGGCCCAATGCCAGTGTTTATAAATACTTTATCAAGCAAGAAGGAATTTCCTTGATTGTGACGGTGGATAATGGGGTTGCTGGTCACGAGGCCATTGAACTGGCCCAGTCTATGGGAGTGGACGTCATTGTAACCGACCACCATTCTATGCCTGAAACCTTGCCAGATGCTTATGCGATTGTTCATCCCGAGCATCCAGATGCGGACTATCCTTTCAAACAGTTGGCTGGTTGCGGAGTGGCTTTCAAGCTGGCTTGCGCCCTTTTAGAAGAAGTGCAAGTGGAACTACTGGATTTGGTCGCCATCGGAACTATTGCAGATATGGTGAGCCTAACAGATGAAAACCGTATTTTGGTTCAATATGGCCTGGAAATGTTGGGGCATACTCAGCGCATCGGTCTGCAAGAAATGTTAGATATGGCTGGGATTGCTGCTAATGAAGTAACAGAAGAAACAGTTGGATTCCAGATTGCCCCTCGTTTAAATGCTTTGGGGCGTTTGGATGATCCCAATCCCGCCATTGATTTGTTGACTGGGTTTGACGACGAGGAAGCGCATGAGATTGCCCTCATGATTCATCAGAAAAACGAAGAGCGTAAGGAAGTCGTCCAGTCTATCTATGAAGAAGCTAAGACCATGGTGGATCCTGAGAAGAAGGTCCAGGTTTTGGCTAAGGAAGGCTGGAATCCTGGCGTTTTGGGTATCGTCGCTGGTCGTTTGTTGGAAGAACTAGGGCAGACAGTTATTGTTCTTAATATAGAAGAAGGTCGTGCCAAGGGTAGCGCTCGTAGTGTGGAAGCAGTCGATATTTTTGAAGCTCTGGATCCCCATCGAGATCTCTTTATCGCCTTTGGTGGCCATGCTGGTGCAGCAGGAATGACGCTAGAAGTGGAGAAACTTTCAGATTTATCTCAGGTCTTGGAGGACTATATCCGTGAAAAAGGAGCAGACGCTAGTGGTAAGAACAAGTTAAATCTAGATGAAGAGTTGGATTTGGAGACACTTAGCTTAGAAACGGTTAAAAGTTTTGAACGTTTAGCACCTTTTGGGATGGACAATCAGAAACCTGTTTTTTATCTCAGGGATTTCAATGTCGAGAGTGCTCGTACTATGGGGGCAGGCAATGCCCACCTCAAACTAAAAATTTCCAAGGGTGAGGCGAGTTTTGAAGTGGTGGCCTTCGGACAAGGTAGATGGGCGACAGAGTTTGCTCAAACCAAGAATCTAGAATTGGCAGTCACCCTGTCTGTCAACCAATGGAATGGCCAAACTGCCCTCCAGTTGATGATGGTGGATGCGCGTGTGGAAGGTGTTCAACTCTTTAACATTCGTGGGAAGAATGCAGTCTTGCCAGAAGGTGTTCCAGTCTTGGACTTTGCTGGAGAATTACCAGAATTAGCGACCAGTGATGCTGTGGTTGTGAAGAATATTCCAGAAGATATTACCCTGCTGAAGACCGTTTTTCAGGAACAAAATTTCTCTGCGGTCTATTTCAAGAACGACATTGACAAAGCCTACTATCTAACAGGTTATGGAACCAGAGAGCAGTTTGCCAAATTGTACAAGACCATTTACCAGTTTCCAGAGTTTGATATTCGCTACAAGCTAAAGGATTTGGCGGCTTATCTCAATATTCAACAAATCTTGCTGGTCAAGATGATTCAAGTATTTGAGGAGCTAGATTTTGTGACAATCAAAGATGGGGTCATGACAGTCAATAAAGAAGCGCCGAAAAGGGAAATTGCTGACAGTCAGATTTACCAAAATCTCAAACAAACTGTAAAAAATCAAGAAATGATGGCACTGGGGACCGTGCAAGAAATGTATGATTTTTTAATGGAGTTATAGATGGAAAGAGGCTGAGGTAACCAATCTCAGCTTTTTCTTTGTCTTATATTGAACTTATGTAGTAAAAGTATAAATTTTTGTAACATGACTAAAATATAACTCTAAACTAACTGACATGTAAATCAAGTATGATTTTCTTATCAAGAAAATATAAGGGGAATCTAGTTATGAAAAAAACAGTTACGAAACTGACTCTTGGTTTGACTTCTACCGCTATTTTGGCTACAGTTGGGGCTCAAACGGTTCATGCGAACTCTTACGTTGTCCAAGACGGTGATTCATTTTATGCCATTGCAACTGCAAACGGCATGGATCCGCATGAGTTGGCAGCTTTGAATGGAAAAACCATCTTTGACACTATCCACCCAGGGGACGTATTGGAAGTGAGTGGTTCTGCTCAGGCTAGCTCTACCTACAGTGCTCCAGCTAGCACTGCAAACGTGGTATCAGATACAGAAGATGTTGTCGAAAAGACTCCAACAAACTATGGAAACTCTTATCCTGTTGGTCAGTGTACATGGGGCGTGAAAGAATTGGCTCCTTGGGCAAGCAACTGGTGGGGAAATGCCAACACGTGGGCAATCTACGCGAGTGCTCAAGGCTATAAGACAGGAAGTATTCCAGTAGTAGGAGCAATCGCCGTTTGGGATGGTGGTGAATATGGACACGTTGCTTATGTAACAGATGTTCAAAGTGAAAACTCTATCCAGGTATTGGAAGCAAACTACAGACGTCAAAAGCAGATTGCGAATTATCGTGGCTTCTTTAATCCACATGAATTTTTAGGTAACGTCACTTATATCTATCCAAACTAAAGATGATAAAAAGATTTAGAATTTCTAAGTCTTTTTTCTTTTTGAAAAAATTTCCTAACGTTATCCTCTATATTAATGGCTAATTTCTGAAATTTTTAGATTCTGTAGCGAACAGGAAATTCTCGCTTTTGGATGTAGATAAACCATGTCTTTGTAGAAAATAGTTCTCAAGTCGAGAGGTGAAGGGCAAGAATTTAACTTGTTTTGAACTAAAAGAGAAATTTAGAGTTCGAGAAAGGTATCTGAAATTAAATTGATTCAGAAAATCCATATTTTTGATGGTGCAATCCTTCCATTATCTTCGATGAAGCCTCCAAAAGAGAAGTCAAAGTTAAAGGATTCGATTCACAGTAGTGACTAATCTCTAGTTAAAAACCTATCTTCGTTTTGAAAATAATCAAAAAAATGGTATAATGGTAGGAAAAGATTCGGCTGGAAGTTTTAGAACTTTTAGAATAAGAGGGTGAATTCGCCCTATAATCAAGATAAATGAAGTTTCGGAGGAAAAATGAGTAATATCAGTTTAACAACACTAGGTGGTGTACGAGAAAATGGGAAAAATATGTACATCGCTGAAATCGATGGTTCTATTTTTGTTTTGGATGCGGGGCTTAAATACCCTGAAAATGAACAACTAGGTGTTGATGTCGTCATTCCAAATATGGACTACCTTTTTGAAAATAGCGATCGTATCGCAGGGGTCTTTTTGACCCACGGACATGCGGATGCCATTGGTGCCCTGCCTTATCTTTTGGCAGAGGCTAAGGTGCCTGTGTTTGGTTCTGAGTTGACTATTGAGTTGGCCAAACTCTTTGTCAAAGGGAATGATACGGTTAAGAAATTCAATGACTTCCATGTGATTGATGAAGATACAGAGATCGACTTTGGAGGGACTGTGGTTTCCTTCTTCCGTACAACCCACTCCATCCCAGAAAGTTTGGGAATAGTCCTGAAAACAGCTGAAGGTAGCATAGTTTATACAGGGGACTTCAAGTTTGACCAGACAGCTAGCGAATCCTATGCGACGGATTTTGCTCGTTTGGCAGAAATCGGTCGTGATGGTGTCTTGGCGCTCCTCAGTGATTCAGCCAATGCAGACAGCAATATCCAGGTGGCGAGCGAGAGTGAAGTTGGAGACGAAATTACCCAGACCATTGCAGACTGGGAAGGTCGTATCATCGTTGCCGCAGTTGCCAGCAACCTTTCTCGTATTCAGCAGGTTTTTGATGCTGCAGCAGATACAGGTCGCAGAGTTGTTTTGACTGGATTTGATATTGAAAATATCGTCCGCACTGCGATTCGTCTCAAAAAATTATCTCTAGCCAATGAAAGTCTTTTGATCAAACCCAAAGAAATGTCTCGTTTTGAAGACCATGAGTTGATTATCCTTGAGACTGGCCGTATGGGTGAGCCTATTAATGGACTTCGTAAGATGTCCATTGGACGCCACCGTTATGTGGAAATCAAAGACGGGGACTTGGTCTATATCGTAACGACTCCATCTATCGCCAAAGAAGCCGTCATGGCGCGTGTTGAAAACATGATCTACCAAGCTGGTGGTGTGGTGAAACTCATTACCCAAAGCTTGCGAGTATCCGGACACGGAAATGCGCGTGATTTGCAGTTGATGATCAATCTTTTGCAACCAAACTACCTCTTCCCTATCCAAGGAGAGTATCGTGAGTTGGACGCGCATGCCAAGGCTGCCATGGCAGTTGGAATGTTGCCAGAACGCATTTTCATCCCTAAAAAGGGAACGACCATGTCTTATGAACATGGAGACTTTGTTCCAGCTGGAGCTGTTTCTGCAGGGGATGTCTTGATTGACGGAAATGCTATCGGAGATGTTGGAAATGTGGTCCTTCGTGACCGTAAGGTCTTGTCAGAGGATGGAATCTTTATCGTGGCGATCACTGTCAACCGTCGTGAGAAGAAAATTGTGGCCAAGGCCCGTGTTCACACGCGTGGATTTGTTTATCTCAAGAAGAGCCGCGATATTCTCCGTGAAAGTTCCGAATTGATTAACCAAACGGTAGAAGAGTATCTTCAAGGTGATGACTTTGACTGGGCAGATCTCAAAGGCAAGGTTCGTGACAATCTGACCAAGTACCTCTTTGATCAAACCAAGCGTCGCCCGGCAATCTTGCCAGTCGTGATGGAAGCAAAATAATAAGCAGAATACCTACAGAAAAAGTCGAAATTCGGCTTTTTCTTATAGAATAGTAAAAGGAGACAACCATGGCAGTTATGAATATTGAGTATTACTCAAAAGTTTTGGATATGGAGTGGGGCGTTACCGTACTCTATCCAGATGCTAGTCGGGTGACTGAACCAGATTGCACAGATATTCCTGTCCTTTATCTTTTACACGGAATGTCAGGAAACCAAAATAGCTGGCTCAAACGTACCAATGTCGAGCGCTTGTTGCGTGGAACCAATCTCATTGTTATCATGCCCAATACTAGCAATGGCTGGTACACAGATACTCAGTATGGCTATAACTACTATACTGCTCTAGCAGAAGAACTCCCCCAAGTCATGAAACGTTTCTTCCCCAATATGACCAGCAAGCGAGAAAAGACCTTTATAGCTGGTCTCTCCATGGGAGGATATGGTTCCTTCAAACTCGCTCTATCGACAAATCGTTTTTCTCATGCAGCTAGTTTTTCTGGTGCGCTCAGTTTTCAGGATTTTTCTCCTGAAAGTCAGGATCTGGGGTCACTTGCCTACTGGAGAGGAGTTTTTGGAGAGATTAAAGACTGGACAGCTAGTCCTCATTCGCTTGAAAGCATGGCTGCAAAATCCGATAAAAAGACCAAACTATGGGCTTGGTGTGGGGAACAAGACTATCTTTACTCAGCCAATAACCTCGCAGTGAAAAACCTCAAAAAACTAGGTTTTGAGGTGACCTATAGTCATAGTCCAGGTAAGCACGAGTGGTACTACTGGGAAAAACAATTGGAGCGTTTTTTAGCTACTCTACCAATTGACTTTGTCTTGGAAGAACGTTTATCTTAGTTTTAGGTTTCTTTCAGCTTTCTTCAGTAAAATAGAGAATCTATCTTGATCAAGGAGAATGTGATTTCAAGATAGGTTCTTATTTTTATGAAAGGTGGGGCGTCATGTTCTGGATTATTCGATTATTCTTCCGATTTCTTTTGGGAATTTGGCGTTTCTTCTGGCGTCTGGTTTGGACTGTGGTCATTCTACTGATCATTGCCTTTGGAGTGGTTTGGTATCTGACAGGTGATTTTCATTCTGCGGTCAATCAGGTTGAAAAAATGAGCAAGATTGGTCAAGGTGGCTGGAATCAATGGAAGGAGACGGGAAGGCTGGAAGTCTTGTCTCAGACAGACAGTCACCAACATGCAGAAGGCAAGTGGGCTCAAGCCTCAGCTCGCATCTATATTGAGCCTCAAATGGATGAGACCTTCCAAGGTGCCTATGCAGAAGCCATAAAAAACTGGAATCAAACGGGAGCCTTTACCTTTGAGGTGGTTGCGGATCCTAGCCAGGCAGATATTGTGGCAAGTGAGATGAATGATGGATCGACCGCTGTAGCAGGTCAAGCCGAGAGTCAAACCAATCTGTTGACCGATCGATTTATATCTGTAACGGTCCGCCTAAATCATCATTACCTATCCAATCCAAGTTATGGTTATTCTTATGAACGGATCGTGCATACGGCGGAGCACGAGCTGGGACATGCTATCGGATTGGATCATAGCAACGAAACTTCTGTTATGCAGCCTGCAGGCTCCTACTATGGGATTCAGCCTCAGGATGTGAAAGCTGTTCAAGAACTCTATACCAGTAGCGACTAGATGAAGTCGGTGCAATCAGAAAAGAAATCAAAGCTCCTCCATCAAGTGATTGGTGGGGCTTTTTGTTCGTCCTGTTACGGCCTTTTTGCTATAATGGAACTATGAATAACTTGATCAAATCAAAACTGGAGCTCTTGCCGACCAGCCCCGGTTGCTACATTCACAAGGATAAAAACGGCACCATTATTTATGTAGGAAAGGCTAAAAATCTGCGCAATCGCGTGCGGTCTTACTTCCGTGGCAGTCACGATACCAAGACAGAGGCACTGGTGTCTGAAATTGTAGATTTTGAATTTATAGTCACTGAGTCCAATATTGAGGCACTTCTCTTAGAAATTAACCTCATCAAGGAAAATAAGCCCAAGTACAATATCATGCTCAAGGATGATAAGTCCTATCCCTTTATCAAAATCACCAATGAACGCTATCCACGGCTCATCATTACTCGTCAGGTCAAAAAGGATGGAGGTCTTTATTTTGGACCTTATCCTGATGTGGGGGCAGCCAATGAAATCAAGCGACTTCTAGATAGGATTTTCCCTTTTCGGAAATGTACCAATCCGCCGTCTAAAGTCTGTTTTTATTATCATATCGGCCAATGTATGGCCCACACCATCTGTAAGAAAGATGAGGCCTATTTCCAGTCCATGGCTCAGGAGGTTTCTGATTTCCTAAAGGGGCAGGATGATAAAATCATCGATGACCTTAAGGGTAAGATGGCAAAGGCAGCTCAAAGTATGGAGTTTGAACGTGCGGCGGAATACCGTGACCTGATTCAGGCTATTGGAACACTTCGGACCAAGCAACGGGTTATGGCAAAGGATCTCCAAAACCGGGATGTCTTTGGCTACTATGTGGACAAGGGTTGGATGTGTGTCCAGGTTTTCTTTGTTCGTCAGGGAAAACTTATCGAGCGGGATGTCAATCTCTTCCCCTACTACAACGATCCGGATGAGGACTTCTTGACCTATGTGGGACAATTTTATCAAGAAAAATCTCACCTGGTTCCTAATGAAGTATTGATTCCGCAGGATATCGATGAAGAAGCCGTTAAGGCCTTGGTGGATACTAAGATTGTCAAACCTCAGCGTGGCGAGAAAAAACAGCTGGTTAATCTAGCCATAAAAAATGCCCGTGTTAGTCTGGAGCAGAAGTTCAATCTGCTAGAAAAATCTGTCGAAAAGACTCAGGGAGCTATTGAAAATCTAGGACGCTTGCTTCAAATACCGACTCCGGTTCGCATTGAGTCCTTCGACAACTCCAATATCATGGGGACCAGCCCTGTTTCGGCCATGGTGGTCTTTGTCAACGGTAAACCGAGTAAGAAGGATTACCGTAAGTACAAGATAAAAACGGTTGTCGGTCCAGACGACTATGCCAGCATGCGAGAAGTCATCCGCAGGCGTTATGGTCGAGTTCAACGAGACGGTTTGACTCCCCCAGATTTGATTGTCATTGATGGAGGACAAGGTCAAGTCAATATCGCTAAGCAAGTCATCCAAGAGGAGCTGGGCTTGGATATTCCAATTGCAGGTCTGCAAAAGAATGACAAGCACCAAACCCATGAATTGCTCTTCGGAGATCCACTGGAAGTGGTGGAGTTGTCTCGCAATTCTCAGGAATTTTTCCTGCTTCAACGCATCCAAGATGAGGTGCACCGCTTTGCTATCACCTTCCACCGTCAACTGCGCTCAAAAAATTCCTTTTCTTCACAACTGGATGGGATTGACGGTCTGGGACCTAAACGCAAACAGAATCTCATGAAGCATTTTAAATCTCTCACTAAAATCAAGGAAGCTAGTGTGGATGAAATTGTCGAAGTGGGTGTGCCAAGAGCAGTCGCAGAAGATGTGAAAAGAAAGTTGAACCCTCAGGAAGAAGTGGAATTGGCTCAAGTGGCGGAAGAAAGAGTGGACTACCAAACAAAAGGAGATTATGATGAACCATAAAATCGCAATTTTATCAGATATTCATGGAAATGTGACTGCCTTAGAAGCAGTGATTGCAGATGCTAAAGCACAAGGAGTCAGTGAATACTGGCTCATGGGAGACATTTTTCTCCCTGGTCCAGGTGCAAATGACTTGGTCGCTCTGTTAAAGGAACTTCCTATCACTGCAAGTGTTCGAGGTAATTGGGATGATTGTGTCCTTGAGGCTTTAGATGGGCAATATGGCTTGGAAGACCCACAGGAAGTCCAGCTCATGCGATTGACCCAGTTTTTGATGGAGCGAATGGATCCTGAAACGATTGACTGGCTACGAAGCTTACCTTTGCTAGAAAAGAAAGAAGTTGAGGGGCTGCGCTTTTCTCTTTCTCATAATTTGCCTGAAAAAAACTATGGTGGGGATCTGTCTGTTGGGAATGATACAGAGAAATTTGACCAACTCCTAGATGAGGAAACGGACGTGGCAATCTATGGTCATGTCCACAAGCAGTTGCTTCGTTATGGAAGTCAAGGGCAACAAATCATCAATCCAGGTACGATTGGCATGCCCTATTTTGATTGGGAAAAGTTAAAAAATCACCGTGCCCAGTATGCTGTGATAGAAGTGGAAAATGGGGAATTGGTAAATATTCTATTCCGAAAAGTTTCCTATGATTATGAAGCAGAGTTAGAATTGGCCAAGTCCAAGGGGCTTCCTTTTATCGAAATGTATGAAGAACTACGTCGAGATGACAACTATCGGGGGCACAATCTGGAACTCTTAGCTAGTTTAATTGAAAAGCATGGGTATGTGGAGGATGTGAAGAAATTTTTGGAGACTATAAAGTCAGAATATAAGGTAGACTAGTTTCTTTAAATCCCTGAAAATTAGTTGGAACTGGATGAGGGGTTCCCTGATTTAAAAGATGGACTTCGTTTGGTTACTCATCCTTGTTCCAATTTCTTTCTATGAAAAATCTCTGTAAGCTCTTTCAAAATATGGTAGAATGGATGCAGTAGAATTAGAAAAGGAAATCGTAAGTGAACTATGCTAAACTTGAATTCAATGCACAAGACCATAGTGGCTATTGGTCCTATATTATAAGGTAATTAAGACCAAGTTGCTTTATAGAATGATATAAGGAGGTGTGTTAATGAATAAGCGTAAAAAATGGGGTATTATTGCTTTAGTAATCTGTATTATAGGAGGAGTTATAATGTTTAGTTTGAATCATCCAAAAGAAAAAACATTGGAAGAGAAAATGAGAATCGAACAGGATAGGGTAGCAAAGTTTTTAGTTAGTAACTATGATTTAGCTGATGGACAAAAGATTGAGAGAGTGAAGTTTGTTGAATTTCAAAAAAATGAAAGCACCGGGAGTTGGAGGATTACTGCTAAAGTAAATAATCAATATGATATATCTGTCAAAATAGATTCTTTAAATGAGAATGGGAAAATAAGAAGTTCTAATTATTCACCAACAGAATTCATAAAGAGAGAACACAAAGAAGAAGCTGGGTATGATATAGCAGTAAAAATTATCTACTTAGAGGAGAGATAACTATATGGTTACAGAAGAAGATTATAGATATATAGTAGATGATGTTTACGATGTTGACTCTGGTAAGGTGAGTAATCCTATTCAGGAGGGACGATTAGTTGCAAACGATCGGTTTAAAGTAATCTCTAAACCCATAGATAACACCTCCAACGGTATGCAGGCGATGGCAGTTGCTCCTGTGGATAAAAATGGGAATGTGGATTATAGCCATGTAGTGATTGCCTATGCAGGGACGAATAAAGATGACATAAAGGATCTTGGTACGGATGTACAGTCTTTATGGCTTGGGAGGGAAAAACTACAGTCTCGTTCAGGACTAAATTCTGCGAAGTAGTAGATTCTCAGTTTGTGACGGTGCTGGATTACGCTAATGTTAGTTAAAATAGCTGTTTATGTTATACTATAAGGTAACTGGGGCTAGTTGCTTTATAGAATGATATAAGGAGGTGTGTTAATGAATAAGCGTAAAAAATGGGGTATTATTGCTTTAGTAATTTGTGTAATAGGAGGAATCGTGATGTTTAGTTTAAATCATCAAAAAGAAAAAACATTGGAAGAAAAAATGAGAATCGAACAGGATAGGATGGTATTGTATTTAGTTAATCATTATGAGGGAATCAATGAAATAGAATTTAATGATATAGAAAATAATGCTACAACAGGTTCAAGAACTGCGTTATTAACTCTAAATAAAGAACTTGAAATGGAAATTACTTTCTTTAAATTTAACGATAAAACTGACAATTATGTAATTAGTTGGAATAAAAGATTAAATTTACAAGAAAAAAATGAAATCACTAATCAACAAACAATAGATAATATTAAAGTGAAATATTGGAGCAAGTGATGAAAATAACAGATAAAAATTATAATGATATTGTTGATGGAGTTTATAATGTTGATGCAGGAAAAGTAAAACGACCTTGGAGAGACGATAAGATTTTTAAATCAAATGGACAAACTTTTCGAGTTCTTAGTGCAAAAGACAACACCTCCAACGGTATGCAGGCGATGGCGGTTGCTCCTGTGGATAAAAATGGGAATGTGGATTATAGCCATGTAGTGATTGCCTATGCTGGGACGAATAAAGATGATCGACTTGACATCCAAACAGATATCCAATCAATAGGATTTGGTGATAGACAGGTGTTGTCGGATTTGAAAACAAAGACATTTAGAAAATCTCAATTTCAAACGGCTCTGAGTTTTGCGGAAGAAATCGAAAAAACTTATCCCTCTGCTAAAATTACAACTGCGGGGCATTCGCTTGGAGAGTCACTGGCTATGTATGTCGCTTTAAAGCGAGGTTATGCCAATGTTGGGTATAACGGGCCAGATATTCATAACTTGATTTCGAAAGAAGAAATCAAGTACATGCAAGAACATCCAGAACAATTTCGCAATTTCCGTCATAAGTATGATGTTATTGGCAATATTACGGGAAATACGACTCAAACAGCTATATTTCCCTACATCTACCCTGCAAAAGATAACTGGGGTGACAAGTTAGAATATCATAACTTGTCCCAGTGGCGATTTGATGAGAATGGCCAGCTAGTTGATTTGGATGGAAAACGTGTCACAAATCTCAAAGTAACGGCATTAGCAGAAGCAACAGCGGGTATGTACCGCTACCAAAAAATTAAAAGCTACCTCTCGGCAGATGGTTTGTCAAGTAGGGAAGAGATATACTTGGATAGCTTGCAGGGAATGGCTCTAGGGGAAGGAATGGCTAATGCGGCTCGAGCTGGTGCAGACGACGTCAAGCACCTTCAAGAAGAGGTGGTGTCAAAAGCACAAGAACTATGGAATCAGCTTGACTTTAGTAGTTTCCGATACCTGAGTTATGATGAAGTTCTATCGACTTTTGCGTCTGCGGGTGTGACTCAGGATACGATTGTCGGTTCAGTTAAGCAAGATTTTGAGCAAATGAATCAAAAGGCTGAAAAACTAGCCACAGAGTTTGATACCCTTAACCAACAGATTATCCAAGTCATTGAGAGTAAACTGGCCACAGATAAGGAATTGGCAGGAGAATTTAGAAAATGGAACAGTCGGATTTAGTCTTCCAAAAGTTAAAAGCAAAAGAAAAAGAGCATTATGATTTGGAAGATGAGTATCTAAAGCGGAAAGCAACTTTTACGAATCAATATAACGAACTCTATGAACGTCGAGACCGCCTTGCCCGAATCATTGAAGACGAAGCTAGCAAAATGGATGTCTTTCTTCAAAAGGGACAACACAGTTACCAAGATGGAGAACAGTTTTATAGGAGTTTGCAACAATTGATGGAGGATTCTCAGTTTGCGTGTAGGCGTAGAGAAGATGAATTGCAGTACCATGAAGAGATGTTAGATAGAGATTATCGTAAAAAGCAAGATGAGTTAGAACAGACAATCGGAGATTTAAGGAGGTCATATGCTCGCACCATTAAATGAATATTACACAGATGAAGAATATGAATTTGCTTTACGTCAGATGTATCGCATGATGGAGAGGAATAGAATCTATACAATGGCGACAGTAATCTTAAAGGAAAAAAATTCTTTGCAAACCAACTATAAAGAAAAAGTGAGAGAAAGTGCGGAGGAGACAAAAGTCGCTATTGGGAAAATAAAATCACAGATGGATACGGCCATAAAAGGTCAGGTAAAGAAAAAGTTGGAAGAAGTGACAACGGAGAAGCTATCTCAGTATGATTCCATTTGCTAATTTTATGGTGAGTGATATAGAATAATTATTACAAACTGCACAGAGCAGTTTGTTTTGCTCTTGCTTTTCCTATGAAAAATCTCTGCAAGCTCTTTCAAAATATGGTAGAATGGATGCAGTAGAATTAGAAAAGGAAATCGATTATGAAATTTCTTGAATTAAATAAAAAACGTCATGCGACTAAGCATTTTACTGATAAACCGGTAGATCCCAAAGATGTGCGTACGGCTATCGAAATCGCAACCTTGGCCCCAAGTGCCCACAACAGCCAGCCATGGAAGTTTGTGGTTGTTCGTGAGAAAAATGCTGAATTGGCAAAATTGGCTTATGGTTCGAACTTTGAACAGGTATCATCAGCGCCTGTAACCATTGCCTTGTTTACAGACACAGATTTGGCTAAACGTGCTCGTAAGATTGCCCGAGTTGGCGGCGCTAATAACTTTTCTGAAGAGCAACTTCAATATTTTATGAAGAATCTGCCTGCTGAATTTGCACGTTACAGTGAACAGCAAGTTAGTGACTACTTGGCCCTTAATGTGGGACTAGTAGCCATGAACTTAGTTCTTGCTTTGACTGACCAGGGAATCGGTTCTAACATTATTCTTGGATTTGACAAATCAAAAGCCAACGAAGTTTTGGACATTGAAGACCGATTCCGCCCAGAACTCTTGATTACAGTGGGTTACACAGACGAAAAATTGGAACCAAGCTACCGCTTGCCAGTGGATGAAATCATCGAGAAAAGATAGAAGGAAGAAAAAATGACAGCAATTGATTTTACAGCAGAAGTAGAAAAACGCAAAGAAGAGCTCTTGGCTGACTTGTTTAGCCTTTTGGAAATCAACTCAGAACGTGATGACAGCAAAGTAGATGCGCAGCATCCATTTGGACCTGGTCCAGTAAAAGCCTTGGAAAAATTCCTTGAAATCGCAGACCGCGATGGCTATCCAACTAAAAATGTTGATAACTACGCAGGACATTTTGAGTTTGGTGAAGGAGAAGAAGTTTTCGGAATCTTTGCCCATATGGACGTGGTGCCAGCTGGTAGCGGTTGGGAAACGGACCCTTATACACCAACTATCAAAGACGGTCGCCTTTATGCGCGTGGAGCTTCAGACGACAAGGGACCTACAACAGCTTGTTACTATGGCTTGAAAATCATCAAAGAATTGGGACTTCCAACTTCTAAGAAAGTTCGTTTCATCGTCGGAACAGACGAAGAATCAGGTTGGGCAGACATGGACTACTACTTTGAACATGTAGGACTTGCGAAACCAGACTTCGGTTTCTCTCCAGACGCTGAATTCCCTATCATCAATGGTGAAAAAGGGAACATCACGGAATATCTTCACTTTGCAGGTGAAAATACAGGTGCAGCCCGTCTTCACAGCTTCAGAGGTGGATTGCGTGAAAACATGGTACCTGAATCAGCAACAGCAGTCGTTTCAGGCGACCTGGCTGACTTGCAAGCTAAACTAGATACCTTTGTTGCAGAATACAAACTCAGAGGAGAAATTCAAGAAGATGCTGGCAAATACAAGGTCACCATCATTGGTAAATCAGCCCATGGTGCTATGCCTGCATCAGGTGTCAATGGTGCGACCTATCTTGCCCTTTTCCTCAGCCAGTTTGACTTTGCAGGACCTGCAAAAGACTACCTTAACATCGCTGGTAAGATTCTCTTGAACGACCATGAGGGTACAAATCTCAAGGTTGCTCATGTAGATGAAAAGATGGGTGCCCTTTCTATGAATGCCGGTGTCTTCCGCTTTGATGAAACAAGTGCTGACAATACCATTGCCCTCAACTTCCGTTATCCAAAAGGAACAAGTCCAGAGCAAATCCAGTCAGTTCTTGAAAACTTACCAGTTGCTTCTGTTAGCCTTTCTGAACACGGTCATACCCCTCACTATGTACCAATGGAAGATCCACTCGTTCAAACCTTGTTGAATGTTTATGAAAAACAAACTGGTCTCCAAGGTCACGAGCAAGTCATCGGTGGTGGTACCTTTGGTCGCTTGCTGGAACGTGGAGTTGCCTACGGTGCCATGTTCCCAGACTCTATTGACACCATGCACCAAGCTAATGAATTTATCGCCTTGGACGATCTCTTCCGAGCAGCAGCAATCTATGCAGAAGCTATTTATGAATTGATCAAATAAAACGATAGAAGTCTGAGATTGTATGCTTGGACTTCTTTTTGGAGGGAAAACAGATGTCTCAAATCGAAAGAATCAAGCAAGCCATTATGGCGGATCCGCAAAATACCAGCTATACAGAACGTGGAATCGAACCTCTCTTTGCGGCGCCAAAAACTGCCCGCATCAATATTGTCGGTCAGGCTCCTGGGCTTAAAACGCAAGAAGCTGGGATTTATTGGAAGGATAAGAGTGGCGATCGCTTGCGTGAGTGGCTAGGTGTGGATGAAGACACCTTTTACAATTCGGGCTTGTTTGCAGTTATTCCCATAGACTTTTATTTCCCAGGACATGGAAAATCGGGCGACCTTCCCCCCCGTAAAGGCTTTGCCGAAAAATGGCACCCACAACTCCTCAAGGAATGTCCAAATATTGAATTGACCCTTTTGATTGGACAATATGCCCAGGCCTATTATCTTCATGAGAAGGTTAGTGGCAAGGTAACAGAGCGGGTAAAACGCTACAAAGACTATCTACCAGAATTTTTCCCTCTGGTGCACCCCTCACCACGAAATCAAATCTGGATGGCTAAGAATCCTTGGTTTGAGTCAGAAGTGGTGCCAGATTTGAAAAAAAGAATTCAAAAGATTCTTGGAGAAACAAAATGAAAGAAATTACTTTTAACGATTTTTACCAGCTTTATCAAAATGAGCAACTTTCTCTAGTGGACGTGAGAGAAGTAGAAGAGTTCGAGACGCTTCATTTAGAAGGTGCTCAGAACCTACCACTTAGTCAATTGACTGATATCTATGATCAATTGGACAAGGACCTCTTGCATTATGTCATTTGTAAATCTGGGATGAGGTCAGCGCGTGCTTGTCAATTTCTAGCTGAACAGGGTTATGACGTTATCAATGTCCAAGGTGGAATGACGGCCTTTGAAAATCTTTAAAGCTATATAGCGATAGATCCTAATCTTCCCTTGCTCGGTTCCAACTGAGTGAGGGATTTTTGTTTTTAGATAATTCTTATTTTTAAAAATATTGAAAACATTCAATGATTAATTTTGGATACTTTTTTCAGAGTCTTAATCATGGTATACTAGGTCAGTATTTTAGAAATTTGAAGGAGATTTTTATGGCTAAAAAAGGTGCCCTAACAGGCTTGCTCCTGTTTGGAATATTTTTTGGTGCGGGAAACTTGATTTTTCCACCTTCTCTAGGTGCTTTATCTGGAGAACAATTTCTTCCTGCCATCGCAGGTTTTGTCTTTTCAGGTGTTGGTATTGCCGTCTTGACACTTATCATCGGAACGCTCAATCCTAAAGGATACATTTATGAGATTTCTAAGAAAATCTCACCTTGGTTTGCGACGCTTTATCTTGCAGTCCTCTATCTATCAATTGGTCCCTTCTTTGCCATTCCGCGTACAGCCACAACAGCTTACGAAGTTGGGATTAGCCCCCTCTTGTCTGAAGCAAATAAAGGCCTAGGATTGATTATCTTTACCGTGCTTTACTTTGCCGCAGCTTATTTGATCTCGCTCAATCCATCAAAAATCTTGGATCGTATCGGACGTATCTTGACACCAGTCTTTGCTTTGCTTATCGTTATCTTAGTTGTACTAGGTTCCTTTAAATATGGTGGAACAAGTCCTCAAGTAGCTTCAGAAGCCTATCAAGCATCTGCTTTCGGGACAGGTTTCCTAGAAGGGTATAACACCTTGGATGCCCTAGCCTCAGTGGCCTTCAGTGTCATCGCTGTTCAAACCTTGAAACAACTTGGATTTTCAAGTAAGAAAGAGTACATCTCAACCATTTGGATTGTTGGTATCGTTGTAGCTCTTGCCTTTAGCGCTCTTTACATTGGTTTAGGATTCCTTGGAAATCACTTCCCAGTACCAGCAGAAGCGATGAAGGGTGGAACACCAGGTGTTTATATCTTGTCGCAAGCAACTCAGGAAATCTTTGGTTCAACAGCTCAACTCTTCCTTGCTGTTATGGTAACTGTAACCTGCTTCACAACGACAGTTGGATTGATTGTGTCGACAGCAGAGTTCTTTAACGGACGTTTCCCACAAATCAGCTACAAGGTCTATGCAACAGCCTTTACCTTGATTGGATTTGCCATTGCAAATCTTGGTCTTGATGCAATAATTAAGTACTCAGTGCCAGTACTGGTAATCTTGTACCCAATCACCATCGCCATTGTGATGATCGTGATTGTGAATAAGTTTGTCGCCCTATCAAAACCGGGCATGCAGTTAACAATAGGAGTTGTCACAGCAATCGCTGTTGCAAGTGTTCTTGGAAGCTCCTTTAAGATTGAGTTTCTAGCAAATCTTGTGAATGCTTTGCCTTTTGCTAAGGCGTCCCTCCCTTGGTTGGTGCCAGCTATCATCGGGATTTTGCTTTCCTTGGTCCTTCCGAACAAGCAAGAAAGCGATGTTTTTGAAATGGAATAAAAAAACTTGGCCTTGGCCAAGTTTTTTCTATTAATCTTAGTTGGTTTTTTCAGTGTAACCAGATTCTTCAAGCATTTTCTTCGAAGCTGCATAACTTATACGGTTTCCAAAGCCAGAAAATTCGTTTGGCATTGCTTTTTTTAGGTCAGCAAGAGTTGCAACAGTCATGTCAACTTCCATGCTTAGAATAACTTTTTCGTCTTTGATTTCAATTTTTTGTGTTACCCCTTTGACACCCTCATAACCTTTATAAGTATCCTCAACAATTTCTTTAATGCCTTCTGCTGTATTATCAAGTTTAGCAGGATCAAAAACATTATAAACTGTTTGTTTTAGAATGTCGTCTCCTTTTACAGTATAAGCTAAGGTAGACTCAATACCAGGCTTGCTGTTGTGAACAAAGGTGTGAGTTTTCGTTTCTTCTTTCTTTTCAGATGATTGTTGGTTGCTCTGCTTGTTTTCGCTTGATTGAGCAGTTTTGTCTTCCTTGGCACTACTATTGGTAGGAGTTGATGCTTGTTTAGAGCATCCGAGCAGGAGGACAAGTGAAGCCACTAGGGCTAGTGAAGTTTTAACATAAGTTTTCATAGAATTTCCTTTCATAATCAAAGTATTTTGTATTATAACATGATTCTACTTCAAAATCAACTAGACCTCCCCTCTCATCTGACCTGACATGACAATGAACAGAAACTAGTCAGACGATTAAAGTTTTCTCTCGATCTATTTCAAAGAACTTTTATCCTATGGATTGAAAAGTGGATGAAGTTTCAAATGCACTTTTTATGGGATTTGGAGGAATCTATTGGACTCATCAGTTAGGAATATAGTAAAATACCCCAAGAGTCAGAGTTGTGTCTAACTTTTGGGGTGGGCCTACACTAGTCTATATGAAATTTTGGGAGATTAGTTCGTCTTTTCTGTGAATCCCATTTTTTCCAGTGCTTTTTTAGAGTTTGAGAAACTGACACGATTGCCGATACCAGAATATTCTTCAGGAAGTGCTTTTCTAAGTTCGCTAATGCTTGCAACTGAGAAGTCAACTTCTAGATTTTGAACAACTTTTCCATCTTTGATTTCAATCGTTTGTTTAACACCTTTGAGTCCATTATAACCTTTGTACTTTTCTTCGATAAAACTCTTGACATCTTCTGGAGTTGCGTTAAGAATATCAGGATCTGCAACATTATGAGCGGTTTGCTTGATAACATTGTCGCCTTCTACAGTATAAACCAAGTTAGAAGTGATTCCAGAATTATTCTTGTTTACAAAGGTATGTGTTTTAGTTGTTTCTTTCTTTTCAGATGATTGTTGACTGCTTTGTTTGCTCTCACTTGACTGAGTTGTTGTGTCTTCTTTGCTACTGCTGTTAGCAGGTGTTGATGCTTGTTTGGAACATCCGAGCAGGAGGACAAGTGAAGCCACAAGGGCTAGTGATACTTTAAAGTATGATTTCATATTTTTTACTTTCCTTTCATAATCAAAGTATTCGTATTATAACATGGATCGATAGTGAAAGCAACTAAACACAGTTTTTCTCCTTTTGATAAGGAGTCTGACTAGAAAAATGTTATAATGGTAGGAAAGAGGTGAAGAAATGAATCAGACTATAAACTATATCAAAGAACTAACCGCTATTGCATCCCCAACGGGTTTTACTCGTGAGATTTCAGACTACCTAGTCCATACTTTAGAAGAGCTTGGTTACAAGCTTGTTCGCACATCTAAGGGTGGTGTCAATGTAACAATCAAAGGTCAAAATGACGAACAACATCGCTATGTAACTGCCCATGTAGACACACTTGGAGCCATTGTGCGTGCAGTCAAGCCAGATGGTCGTCTCAAATTGGACCGTATCGGTGGTTTTCCTTGGAACATGATTGAAGGTGAGAATTGTACCGTTCATGTGGCTAGTACAGGTAAAACGGTATCTGGAACGATCCTCATCCACCAGACATCTTGCCATGTCTACAAAGATGCAGGAACTGCTGAACGCACTCAGGACAATATGGAAGTGCGTTTGGACGCAAAAGTAACCAATGAAAAAGAAACGCGCGCCTTGGGCATCGAGGTCGGTGATTTTATCAGCTTTGACCCACGAACTATCGTGACAGAAACTGGTTTTATCAAGTCTCGCCACTTGGATGACAAGGTCAGCGCAGCAATTTTGCTCAATCTTCTTCGTATTTACAAGGAAGAGGGGATTGAATTGCCAGTAACAACTCATTTTGCTTTTTCAGTCTTCGAAGAGGTGGGTCACGGTGCGAACTCCAATATTCCAGCTCAGGTAGTGGAATATCTAGCTGTGGATATGGGAGCTATGGGCGATGACCAGCAGACGGATGAATATACAGTGTCTATCTGTGTCAAGGACGCTTCAGGTCCCTATCACTATGACTTCCGTCAACACTTGGTAGCTTTGGCGAAGGAGCAAGATATTCCATTTAAGCTCGACATTTATCCATTTTACGGTTCGGATGCTTCAGCAGCTATGTCAGCAGGAGCAGAGGTTAAGCATGCCCTCCTTGGAGCTGGTATTGAATCCAGTCACTCTTACGAACGAACACACATTGATTCGGTCGTGGCGACTGAGCGTATGGTAGACGCCTATCTCAAGAGCACCTTGGTAGACTAATATGTGCTTGATTTGTCAAAGAATTGAATGGATCAAGGAAGGGGAAAATCCCTACTTTGTAAAAGAACTAGAAACAGGATATGTAGTTATTGGAGACCACCAATACTTTAAGGGCTATACCTTATTTCTAGCAAAAGAGCATGTCACAGAACTCCACCATATGGAGACTTCTGTAAAACTTCGTTTTCTAGAGGAAATGAGTTTGGTCCAAGAAGCTGTTGCCAAAACGTTTAAAGCTGAAAAGATGAACATTGAACTTCTAGGAAATGGAGATGCCCACGCTCACTGGCACCTATTTCCAAGACGATCAGGTGATATGAGGGGTCATGGATTGAATGGCCGTGGTCCAGTCTGGTGGGTGCCCTGGGAAGAAATGGCGGCAGAAGATTGCCAAGTACAATCGCCAGAGTTGGAACAAATGATTAAAGCCTTATCCGATGAATTAGAGAAGCACTTGGTCTAAGAGAGGAAGAAAAAATGAAAAAAAGATACATTGTTTTATCTGGTTTGCTGGCAGTAACCCTAGCAGCATGTTCTCAAGAAAAACCTAAAAATGAAGAAAACACTCAAAAAACGGAACAAACTAGTCAACCTGAAGGAACTGTAGGGAGCAAATCTCAAGCCTCTAGTCAGAAGAAAGCAGAAGTTGTCAATAAGGGAGACTACTATAGTATTCAAGGGAAGTACGATGAAATCGTCATAGCTAATAAGCACTATCCTTTGTCAAAAGACTATAATCCAGGAGAAAATCCAACAGCTAAAGCAGAGTTGGTCAAACTCATTGCAGCAATGCAAGCAGCTGGCTACCCAATCAGCGATCACTACAGTGGTTTTAGAAGTTATGAAACCCAAACCAAACTTTATCAAGACTATGTGAATCAAGATGGGAAGGAAGCTGCAGATCGCTATTCAGCACGCCCAGGTTATAGTGAACACCAAACGGGTCTTGCTTTTGATTTGATTGGTACTAATGGAGAATTGGTAACAGAGGAGAAGGCAGCCCAGTGGCTCTTAGATCATGCGGCTGACTATGGCTTTGTTGTTCGCTATCTCAAAGGCAAGGAAAAAGAGACTGGCTACATGGCAGAAGAATGGCATCTTCGCTACGTTGGAAAAGAAGCCAAAGAAATTGCTGCAAGTGGTCTCAGTTTGGAAGAGTACTATGGCTTTGAAGGCGGAGATTACGTCGATTAAAAAAGTAATTTTTCTCTTGCATTTTTAGATAAATAGTGTATAATGGAAAGGTATGTGTAAAGCATACTTGTGGGAGGTAAAAATCTTACATTACCGCCAAAACCACAAAGGAGGATTTAAAAATGGCTAAAAAAGTCGAAAAACTTGTAAAATTGCAAATCCCTGCTGGTAAAGCTACACCAGCTCCACCAGTTGGACCTGCTCTTGGTCAAGCTGGTATCAACATCATGGGATTCACAAAAGAGTTCAACGCTCGTACAGCTGACCAAGCTGGTATGATCATTCCAGTTGTTATCTCAGTATACGAAGACAAATCATTTACTTTCGTTACAAAAACACCACCAGCTGCTGTTCTTTTGAAAAAAGCTGCAGGTGTTGAAAAAGGATCAGGTACACCTAACAAAACTAAAGTTGCTACAGTTACTCGTGCACAAGTACAAGAAATTGCAGAAACTAAGATGCCAGATTTGAACGCAGCAAACATTGAGTCTGCAATGCGTATGATCGAAGGTACTGCTCGTTCTATGGGATTCACTGTTGTTGACTAATCAATAACACAGTAGAAAATCTCACAGCAGTCTATTAGTTACTTTTCATACTAGGTAAGTGACTGATGCTTGTACTTGGGTACGGCAAAGGAACTTAAGGAAGTAGGAAAAGAATATTAATAGATTGAAAACCCGCAAGACTTCATCATTTCGAGAAGTGACGTGGGAGATGAAAATCGATTGAACCACTTACAAGGAGAATAGAAAATGGCTAAAAAAAGCAAACAACTTCGTGCTGCTCTTGAGAAAATCGACAGCACAAAAGCATACAGTGTAGAAGAGGCTGTAGCACTTGCAAAAGAAACTAACTTTGCAAAATTTGACGCAACTGTAGAAGTTGCTTACAACTTGAACATCGACGTTAAAAAAGCTGACCAACAAATCCGTGGCGCAATGGTATTGCCAAACGGTACTGGTAAAACTTCACGCGTTCTTGTTTTTGCACGTGGTGCAAAAGCTGAAGAAGCAAAAGCTGCTGGTGCAGACTTTGTTGGTGAAGATGACCTTGTTGCGAAAATCAACGACGGTTGGTTGGACTTCGACGTAGTTATCGCTACACCTGACATGATGGCTCTTGTTGGACGTCTTGGACGTGTCCTTGGACCACGTAACTTGATGCCAAACCCTAAGACTGGTACTGTAACAATGGATGTTGCTAAAGCAGTTGAAGAGTCTAAAGGTGGTAAAATCACTTACCGTGCTGACCGTGCAGGTAACGTTCAAGCAATCATCGGTAAAGTATCATTTGAAGCTGAAAAATTGGTTGAAAACTTTAAAGCTTTCAACGAAACAATCCAAAAAGCAAAACCAGCTACAGCTAAAGGAACTTACGTAACAAACTTGACTATCACAACTACTCAAGGTGTTGGTATCAAGGTTGACGTAAACTCACTTTAATTAACAGATTTTTAAAAACGAGTACGAATGTGCTCGTTTTTTAGGTACAACGGGCATTCCGTTCATCTGAGGTGTAAGTCCTCTGTAGGTACCATATACTAGTAAACCCAAAAGTGATTCCCAAACCTGACTATTTTGAGTAGCTGATCGAACGGCATTAGGATAGACTGTTTAAGTCTGACGTTGGAAATAAGAATCGGCAGAGAAAGAGATAGAGAAATCTTAGCTATACGAATAGGCACGTGATAGTAAAGCGTATATAGCGGACAAGGAGGCCAGTAACTCTAAAGTACAAATATGTAATCGTAACCTATATGCGTAAACTACGTGAGCAATTGAATTCGAACTAGAGAGGTGATTAATAGATTTATGCCTATAGTCATGGCAGCTTGTATGCTTTTGATTCTAGTTTATCAAATAATAAATTAGAATTGTCAGATAATATAATTTTATGTTATAATGAAGAAAAAATAGAGGTGTTCAAATGTCAGAAGCAGGTCATAAGTTTTTAGCAAAACTGGGGAAAAAACGCTTACGTCCAGGTGGAAAACGTGCTACAGATTGGTTAATTGCGGAAGGAGGATTTTCAAAAGAAAAGAGAATACTAGAAGTTGCGTGCAATAGGGGAACTACAGCAATTGAGTTGGCACAGCGTTTTGGTTGTAAGATAACTGCTGTTGATATGGATGGACAAGCCTTAGAAGCGGCTAAAAAATCTGCTGAAACGGCAGGTGTTGGTCATTTGATCAGATTTGAAAGAGCAAATGCAATGAAACTTCCTTATGAAGATGCTAGTTTTGATATTGTTATAAATGAAGCTATGCTGACTATGCAAGCCGATCAAGCTAAGAAAAAATGTGTAATGGAGTATCTAAGGGTTTTAAAACCTGAAGGCCTTCTTTTGACACATGATGTGCTTCTTAAGGAAGCTAAAGAGTCTGTCAGACAGGAATTGTCACAAGCAATTCATGTAAATGTAGGTCCTTTAACTCAAGATGGTTGGGAACAGGTGATGAGAGAATCAGGTTACCATGATGTGAAAATATTGACTGGTGAAATGACATTAATGAAATTATCAGGTATGATTTATGACGAAGGTTGGCTAGGAACTTTGAAAATTTGCGTAAATGCTTGTAAAAAGGAGAATAGAAAGCAGTTTTTAACTATGTATAAAATGTTTGCTAAGAATAAACAGAAATTGGGCTTTATTGCTATGGCTAGTTATAAATCGTCAAATCGTTAGATAATTATTGGAGTTAACTTTTCCTTGTTTCTTTCTTAAAAAATATGCTATAATAGAGAGTAAAAAACTTTGAAAGAAAGAAAAAGATGAATTTAAAAGATTATATCGCAACGATTGAAAATTATCCCAAGGAAGGCATCACATTCCGTGATATCAGCCCATTGATGGCAGATGGCAATGCCTATAGCTATGCTGTTCGTGAAATCGTTCAGTATGCAACTGACAAGAAAATCGACATGATCGTGGGTCCAGAGGCTCGCGGATTTATTGTTGGCTGCCCAGTTGCTTTTGAGTTGGGGATTGGCTTTGCACCTGTTCGTAAACCAGGGAAATTACCACGTGAAGTCATTTCAGCTGACTATGAAAAAGAGTACGGTATTGATACCTTGACTATGCACGCTGATGCCATCAAACCAGGTCAACGCGTTCTCATCGTAGATGACCTCTTGGCGACAGGTGGAACTGTCAAGGCAACCATTGAAATGATCGAAAGACTTGGTGGAGTTGTGGCAGGTTGTGCTTTCTTGATTGAACTTGATGAACTTAAAGGCCGCGAAAAAATCGGTGATTACGATTACAAGGTACTTATGCATTATTAATGAAAAACAGTCCTTGGGGCTGTTTTCTCTTCATCTGCTATATAAACAAACTATAGCTAGTTAGAGAAAAACTATAATTGAAAACTATATCTTCTTGCAGTATAATAAAAGGACTAAGTGTTTGAGATTTGACTTCAAACACATTCAATTATTTCTAAAAGAGTACAGTTAGGAGGATATTATGCCGATTCGGATTGAAAAAAAATTACCTGCTGTTGAGATTCTAAGGACAGAGAATATCTTTGTCATGGATGATCAACGGGCTGCTCACCAAGATATTCGACCTTTGAAGATTTTGATTCTAAATCTGATGCCTCAAAAGATTGTGACAGAAACACAACTCTTGCGGCATTTGGCCAATACGCCTCTTCAGTTAGATATCGATTTCTTGTATATGGAAACGCATCGTTCAAAGACGACTCGTGCCGAACATATGGAGACCTTCTATAAGACCTTCTCAGAAGTTAAGAATGACTTTTTTGATGGAATGATCATCACGGGAGCTCCAGTGGAGCACTTACCTTTTGAGGAGGTGGACTACTGGGAGGAGTTTAAACAGGTCATCGAATGGTCCAAGACGCATGTTTTTTCTACCCTGCATATCTGTTGGGGTGCCCAAGCAGGTCTTTATGCTCGCTATGGAGTTGAAAAATACCAGATGGAGCAGAAGCTGTCAGGTATTTACCCGCAGGATACCTTGAAAGAGGGCCATCTACTCTTTCGTGGGTTTGATGATAGCTATGTAGCTCCCCATTCTCGTCATACAGAAATCTATAAGGAAGAGATATTGGGAAAAACCAATCTGGAAATCCTCTCTGAGGGAGAACAAGTCGGTGTTTCTATTTTAGCTAGTCGGGATCTTCGTGAGATTTATAGTTTTGGTCATTTAGAATATGACCGTGATACTCTAGCAAAAGAGTATTTTCGTGATTGTGAGGCAGGACTTAATCCTAACATTCCGGAAAATTACTTCAAAAATGATGATGTGAATGAGACACCGTGTCTCTGTTGGTCTTCATCAGCTGCCCTCTTTTTCAGTAACTGGGTTAATTATGCTGTTTATCAGGAAACTCCTTTTGACTGGAAAAAGGTAGAGGACGATGCAGCTTCATTTGGATATTTATAAGAGGAATTATGACATATTTTGACGCTTTTAAATCAGGGAACTTGGTTTTGCCAAGTGCCCTGCTCTTGCATTTTAAGGAACTCTTTCCTTCCAGCGAAGATTTTCTCGTCTGGCAATTTTTCTATTTACAAAATACCACAGCCCTAGGAGATGTTTCGCCTAGCCAGATTGCTGAAATCATTGGGAAAGAAGTGGCAGATGTCAACCAATCTATTTCGAATTTGACTGAAAATGGGTTACTACAATATCGAACCATTGAACTAAACGGGGAAATTGAGCTGATTTTTGATGCTAGTTTGGCTTTTGAACGCTTGGATAGCTTGTTGGATAGCCAAACTCTAGCTACAACTGCTCCAAACCCGCAGAATCAGTTGAAGGATCTGGTTGAAACTTTTCAGCAGGAATTGGGACGCTTATTAACACCATTTGAAATCGAGGATCTTTCCAAGACGGTCAAAGAAGACGGAGTTAAGGCGGATTTGATTAAGGAAGCTCTCCGAGAGGCCGTCCTCAATGGGAAGCCAAACTGGAAATATATTCAGGCAATCTTACGAAACTGGCGCCACGAAGGCATTCAGTCTGTTGCCCAAGTAGAGGCCAAACGAGCAGAGCGAGAAGCGAACAATCCCAAACAAGTTCAGGCTTCGGATGATTTCCTTGATGCCATGAATTTGTGGCAAAATTAGTCGCTTGAAAAATTTTGAAAATTAGAGTAAGGTTTGCAAGCTCCTTATAAATATGATAGAATAATAGTGAATAAAATGAAAAAAGAGGTATGTGAAATGTCACGTAAACCATTTATCGCTGGTAACTGGAAAATGAACAAAAATCCAGAAGAAGCAAAAGCATTTGTTGAAGCCGTTGCATCAAAACTTCCTTCATCAGACCTTGTTGAAGCAGGTATCGCAGCTCCTGCGGTTGATTTGACAGCTGTTCTTGCTGCTGCTAAAGGATCAAACCTTAAAGTTGCTGCTCAAAACTGCTACTTTGAAAATGCAGGTGCGTTCACTGGTGAAACAAGCCCACAAGTTTTGAAAGAAATCGGTACTGACTACGTTGTTATCGGTCACTCAGAACGTCGTGACTACTTCCATGAAACTGACGAAGACATCAACAAAAAAGCAAAAGCAATCTTTGCAAACGGTATGCTTCCAATCATCTGTTGTGGTGAGTCACTTGAAACTTACGAAGCTGGTAAAGCTGCTGAATTCGTAGGTGCTCAAGTATCTGCTGCTTTGGCTGGATTGACAGCTGAACAAGTTGCTGCATCAGTTATCGCTTATGAGCCAATCTGGGCTATCGGTACTGGTAAATCAGCTTCACAAGATGATGCACAAAAAATGTGTAAAGTTGTTCGTGACGTTGTAGCTGCTGACTTTGGTCAAGAAGTTGCTGACAAAGTTCGTGTTCAATACGGTGGTTCTGTTAAACCTGAAAACGTTGCTTCATACATGGCTTGCCCAGACGTTGACGGTGCCCTTGTTGGCGGTGCGTCACTTGAAGCTGAAAGCTTTTTGGCATTGCTTGACTTTGTAAAATAATCTAAGTTATTTCAGACAGTCTTCTAAGACTGTCTTTTTTTTAAAGACTGTATATTTTTCTTAAATTATCAGTCTATTACAACTTTTTTAATATGGGTTAATTTTCTTGCTTTTGTCTACTAGGTGTAGTATACTGAGGTAGTAATCAATAAATATGGTTACAAAAATAATATTATGAGGTGAAAAAAATGGTTGAATTGAAAAAAGATGCATTAAAAGACGTAACAACATTATCTAAGACAGCGCCAGTAGCATTGGTAAAAACAAAGGAAGTATTGAACCAAGCAGTAGCGGACTTGTATGTGGCTCACATTGCCCTTCACCAAGTACACTGGTATATGCGTGGTCGTGGTTTCCTCGTATGGCATCCAAAAATGGATGAATACATGGACAGCCTTGATGGTTATCTTGACGAAATCAGCGAACGTTTAATTACCCTTGGTGGCAAACCTTACTCAACTTTGACAGAATTCCTTCAACACAGTGAAATCGAAGAAGAAGAAGGAGAATTCCGTAACGTTGAAGAAAGCTTGGAACGTGTTCTAGCTATTTATCGCTACCTCATCAGTCTTTTCCAAAAGGCTTTGGATGTGACTGACGAAGAAGGCGATGATGTTACAAACGATATCTTTGTTGGTGCTAAGGCTGAACTTGAGAAAACAGTTTGGATGCTTACAGCAGAACTTGGACAAGCTCCTGGTCTGTAAGATATAGTTGCTACCCCTTTTATCATGAGGTGCTTGATAAGTACCCATGAACAATCATCTTTTAAAAGTCATGTAACTGTAAAAAGTTGCATGATTTTTTGTTTGCTGGACTTAGGATACATTGTCAAATGTAGGATTTTACGGTATAATAGTTGCTGTTCAATAACATATGAATTTTAAAGAATAATTGTTAGTTTTAGGAGGACTTATGAACAACTTACCAAATTGCCCAAAATGCAATTCAGAATATGTCTACGAAGACGGAAGTCTCTTAGTCTGCCCAGAGTGTGCCTATGAGTGGAATCCTGCAGAAGTTGCAGAAGTAGAAGAAGGTGTTGTTGCTATCGATGCCAATGGAAATAAATTGGCTGACGGCGATACTGTAACCCTTATCAAGGACTTGAAAGTAAAAGGTGCGCCAAAGGATTTGAAACAAGGAACTCGCGTTAAAAATATCCGTATCGTAGAAGGTGACCACAACATCGACTGTAAGATTGATGGTTTTGGAGCCATGAAACTCAAGTCAGAATTTGTTAAGAAAATCTAGCCATGAAACTGAATTATAAATTTATCTTTTATAGTCGTGTGCTCTTGTTTTTAGCGGCATTTACAGGAGTTTATCTAGAGATTACCAAGCACGGTGGCTTTGGTATGCTCCTTTACTACACAGTGTTGTCCAATCTTTTGGTAACGATTTTCACGGGTTATCTGCTCCGTGTGATGAGTCGTTCAGGTGAAAATTGGCAAAGTCCGACCTTGCTTCGTCTCAAGGGTGGTGTTACCATGAGTATCATGATTACCTGTGTGATTTACCATTTTATGCTTGCTCCGATTGCGACAGACTTTTACCGTGTGGAAAATTTCCTTTGCCACTATATCGTTCCACTCTGGTTTTTAGCAGACACCCTCTTCTTTGATAAACGTGGGGAATACAAGATCTGGGATCCAGTCTTATGGACCATCTTGCCCTTGGTTTATATGATTTTTGCCTTGTTTAACGGCCTGGTCTTAAAACTCAATATTCCGAATTCCAAGGACAATCCCTTCCCATATTTCTTTTTAAATGTGAACAAGGGTTGGGACGTGGTTATCAAATGGTGTTTGATCATTTTTGCAGCGTATATGGTTGCAGGCTTCATCTTCTATCTGATCAAGCAAATCAAGCGAAAATAGTCTTCCTATTAGGAAAGTTAGGACGGAGTCTCTAGTTCAATCGGGCTCCTTCTTTTCTTGCCATCTTCCTTTTAAAAGGATAAACAGTGAGAAATATACAGAAAGAAAATTCATGAAACAATATTTAGAACGGGCTAGTATTTTGGCCCTCTCCCTCGTTTTGATTACCTCCTTCTCCATCTCAAGTGCTCTGCCAGCCATGTTTGACTACTATCAAGGCTATCCCAAAGAACAAATCGAGCTCCTGGTCAGTCTTCCTTCTTTTGGAATTATGATTATGCTGGTTTTAAATGGGTTTTTGGAGCGGTTATTTCCTGAGCGTCTTCAGATTAGTCTAGGGCTTCTCATCCTCTCTATAGGAGGAACAGCCCCCTTCTGGTATCAGGAGTACAACTTTGTCTTTGCGATGCGGATTTTATTTGGCTTGGGTGTTGGGATGATCAATGCTAAGGCCATTTCCATCATCAGCGAACGCTATCATGGAA
Source organism: Streptococcus oralis subsp. oralis (assembly GCF_002096495.1). Lineage (GTDB taxonomy): Bacteria > Bacillota > Bacilli > Lactobacillales > Streptococcaceae > Streptococcus > Streptococcus oralis_CU. Next base: position 140,569 of record NZ_NCUO01000012.1, read on the forward strand.
AGACACGGATTCAGATGTTGGGTCTTCGCGGATCAGCAGAAGTTGTCGGAGCATCGATTTTGACTCTAGTCGTCGGTCAACTCTTATCCTTGGGATGGACAGTGACCTTCTTGGCCTACAGTGCGGGATTTTTAGTATTGATCCTTTATCTGCTCTTTGTCCCTTATGGGAAAGAGAAGAAAGAAACAAAGAAAAAAGAGACCGAAACGACTAGTTTGACAGGACAGATGAAAGGCTTGATTTTTCTATTGGCTGTCGAAGCAGCAGTTGTTGTCTGCACCAATACAGCTATCACCATTCGTATTCCTAGTCTGATGGTGGAAAGAGGTCTAGGGGATGCCCAGTTATCGAGTTTGGTTTTAAGTATCATGCAGTTGATTGGTATCTTGGCAGGTGTGAGTTTTTCTTTCTTTATCTCTCTGTTTAAAGAAAGGTTGCTCCTTTGGTCAGGTATCACCTTTGGATTGGGGCAAATTGTGATTGCCTTGTCTCCGTCATTGGGTGTGATGGTAGTTGGAAGTGTTGTGGCAGGTTTTTCTTACAGTGTGGCCTTGACCACTGTCTTTCAGCTTCTTTCTGAAAGAATACCAGCTAAGCTCCTTAATCAGGCAACATCTTTTGCAGTGCTAGGATGCAGTTTTGGAGCCTTTACGACACCTTTCATTCTTGGGGCGATTGGCTTGGTGACTCAAAACGGTATGTTGGTCTTCACCATTTTAGGATGTTGGTTGATTGTCACTTCTATCTTTGTTATGTACGCACTTCAAAAGAGAGCTTAGGATTAATTTCCTAAGTTTTTCTTTCTGGGAATTTTGTACCCAGACAATTATTGGTTTTTAAACTTGTTTACACTTTTATTTCCTGATAAAATAGAAGTTATGACAAGATATAAAGCAATCATTTCCTATGATGGTTATGGCTTTGCCGGTTTTCAGCGCCAGCCTCATGCGAGGAGCGTTCAAGAGGAAATTGAGAAAACCTTAACGAGACTCAATAAGGGGCAAGCCATCACTGTTCACGGTGCTGGTAGGACGGATAGTGGGGTTCATGCTCTTGGTCAGGTCATTCATTTTGACCTGCCCTATCAGATGGATGAGGAAAAACTCCGTTTTGCTCTGGATACCCAGTCTCCAGAAGATATTGGTGTGATTTCGATTGAGATTATGGCGGATGATTTTCATTGTCGTTATGCCAAGCATAGCAAGACCTATGAGTTTATAGTAGATAGGGGGCGTCCTAAAAATCCCATGCGCCGTCACTATGCTACTCACTTTCCCTATCCCCTCGATGTGGAGCGGATGCAGGAGGCTGTCAAGAAATTAGAAGGAACCCACGATTTTACCGGTTTTACAGCATCTGGGACTAGTGTAGAGGACAAGGTTCGGACCATTACAGAAGCCAGTCTTAGTGTTGATGAGACAGGGCAGTTTTTGACCTTTAGCTTTTCAGGGAATGGTTTCTTGTATAAGCAGATTCGCAATATGGTGGGAACGCTGCTCAAAATCGGAAACAACCGCATGCCAGTTGAGCAGATTGACTTGATTTTGGAGAAGAAGGACAGGCAGCTAGCAGGTCCAACGGCTGCACCGAATGGCTTGTATTTAAAGGAGATTCGTTATGAAGAATAATCGTATTTTAGCCCTTTCTGGGAATGATATTTTTAGTGGCGGTGGATTGTCAGCTGATTTGGCTACCTATACCTTAAATGGTTTGCATGGCTTTGTAGCAGTGACTTGTTTGACGGCCTTGACCGAAAAGGGCTTTGAAGTCTTTCCAACTGACGATGCCATTTTTCAACATGAATTGGATAGCTTACGTGATGTCGAGTTTGCAGGAATTAAGATTGGCCTTCTTCCTACTGTCAGTGTGGCTGAGAAGGCCTTGGACTTTATCAAGCAACGTCCAGGAGTGCCTGTGGTATTGGACCCCGTTTTGGTCTGCAAGGAAACGCACGATGTAGCTGTTAGTGAACTCTGTCAAGAGTTGATTCGCTTTTTCCCTCATGTCAGTGTGATTACGCCAAATCTTCCTGAAGCAGAATTATTGGCTGGTCAGGAAATTAAAACATTGGAAGACATGAAAGCTGTAGCGCAGAAATTGCATGATTTAGGAGCGCCAGCAGTTATTATCAAGGGAGGCAATCGCCTCAGTCAGGACAAGGCAGTGGATGTCTTTTATGATGGACAAACTTTCACTGTTCTAGAAAACCCAGTCATTCAAGGCCAAAATGCGGGTGCAGGATGTACCTTTGCCTCAAGCATCGCCAGTCACTTGGTTAAAGGGGATGAACTTTTACCAGCAGTAGAGAGCTCGAAAGCTTTCGTTTACCGTGCTATTGCACAAGCAGATCAATATGGAGTAAGACAATATGAAGCAAACCAAAACAACTAAAATCGCACTTGTATCTCTTCTAACCGCTCTTTCAGTAGTCCTAGGTTATTACTTGAAAATTGGAACGCCAACAGGAATGTTGACTCTCTTGGATGCAGGTATTTTCTTTACTGCCTTTTACTTTGGCAGTAAAGAAGGAGCCATCGTTGGAGGACTAGCAGGTTTTCTGATTGACCTTTTATCAGGCTTTCCACAGTGGATGTTCTTTAGCTTGGTAAACCATGGCTTGCAAGGATTTTTTGCAGGTTTTAAAGGGAAATGGCAATGGCTGGGCTTAGTCTTGGCTACAATCGTCATGGTAAGTGGCTATGCTCTAGGTTCTACCCTAATGAATGGCTGGTCCGCAGCCTTACCAGATATTCTTCCAAACTTCCTGCAAAATACCTTGGGTATGGTTGTAGGGTTTGTAGTTTTTAAGAGTGTCAAGAAGATAAAATAAAAAAGTCAGCTATAGGTAGCTTGATACTCAGCAGTCTAAATAATCTGAGTCCACTCACCTTATAAAACTTATAGCAAAATCTTAAAAGGACAGTTGATAATATACTGTCCTTTTATGTTGATATATTTTCTTTTTTTAGGATGCGCCTTATTTGGAATTTACTAAAATAGGAAAAGTTTTATAATAAATTTCCTATGAGTTTTTATTATTAGTTATCAGTCACTTTTTAAAGCAATCACCTAAATAAGGTCTATTAACTAAAACTGGTATTTTTCCTTCCGAATCTTAAAAGCAGTTTCACCACCTTCAAGAATATTCACAACTTGATTCATAACTTGTTTGTTATCAATCGATCCGATAGCATGTCCATTAATTTTGCCTTGTCCATCTTCTTCGACAAGTCCAATAATTAGTTCTGCATCACCAAAGACAGGAATGTTGGCATTATGAGTAGCAAAAATATATTGACGATTTGTTTTATTATTCCTAATTGAGGCAACTAAGCTATCTGCAATATAGGCATTATCAAGATTATCCTCAGGTTGATCAATAATTAAAGGATCCCTATTTTCGACTAATAGAATATTTAAGAGGGCTGTACACTGCTGACCTTTTGATAAATTATCCATAGATTTGAATTTATCTCCAACTTTGAGAGAAATATTAGTAATATCACCTAGAATAAGCTCTTCTAATTTCCAACATTGTTCATTAGTTAATCTACAAATTTTCTGCGAAGTGTTACTAGTTAAGTTATATTCTTTAGCCAACTCAACCGGCCCTTTTCGAATATTCTCGATAAAAGTAATCATGTCAAAATTTTTGTAATCACTAATAGATTGAATTGATTTATCGCCAATTCCTTCAATTTTTTTGAGTTCCTCCAACAAAGATTCTTTATTTTGTAGGCAATCGATTTCTATTTTAACTAATTTGCCTAGATTGGATTTATCCAGCTTTTTAATTCGTTTAGATACTGCATTAATATATTCTATATTAGCCTCTTTGCAATTCTCTAAAAGTTCTTTTCTAGCTTTCTTTAACTTCTCTAACTCTTCTTTAGTTGCTTCAATTTTCAATAGAGTAGGTTTTGAATCATTAATTTCTTTCAGCAGGCCACGATATTCTTCGAGCACTTCTTTACTATTTTTATCTTGTACTTCTGGAATGTCTTTGAATATTTTTTTGAATTTTATTTCTTCATTTTGCTTATATTTCCCCCACGACTCTTTTGTTTTTGAAACCTTTTCTTTTAGAGATGAAAATATCTTTTCTTGTTGTTTGAATATTATTTGACTTTCTCGATTATATTCATCTATAGAGTTAATGAGATTTGTTAAATCATCATTTTCTTTTCTGTCCCATTCATCAATTATTGATTCTATTACAATCTCATTATCTGTAATTTCATGATCACAGATAGCATCAGATAGTATAGATATTTTAGAGTCTATAGCGGTAATTTTAGTTATAGGAGCAATCTTTTCCTCTAACCCTGTTATAGAATTATAGTGTCTTAATTGTGATTGTTTCGCAGGTAAATCACTAGTATCTTTTTCTAATTTTTCTAGATTATTTGAAACTCTTAGAAGCTCCCGTGTATTTTCATTAAGAGATTCATATGCTTTTTTTCTTTTGTTAAGTATCTTTGAATCTATACAAATTAATCTTTTGACCGATTCGGTAATTCTTTTTTTGGATTTTATAACTTCAATTAATTCGTTTTGAGCATACACTTCTAAATTAGGCAATATTTCATCAATAGATAAATCAGATATTTCTCCGTTTTCATTTCTAATAGTAATATTTTGTTTATATCTCCTGCTAATATTAAATTGCTGTCCATTTTGCGAGTATGAAGTAATCGTTAACTTAACTTCGCCACCAGTTCCAAGATTCGACTCAGCAAAGGAGTCTATGTATTTTTCAAATTCTTTTGTGTAATGATATTTATCTAAACAATAAATAATTAGATTTATTAATGTAGATTTACCAGTTCCTCTACCTCCTATTATAGTAGAAACTTCATCAGAAAATGCAACAGCTAAGCCATCTAGGTATCCCCCAGATATAGAAATTTCGTCAATAGTGCTCTTATAGCACTTTTTTTCAGTACTGTTTAATTTTATCCTAGATTCCGAATCTTTAAATGCCATTTTAAATGCTTGAAAAGATAATTCTGACATTTTAACAAGTACACTAGCCACAGGCTTAGACAAATCTTCAGGCGATTCTATATCTGATGAGTTGATATATGCAATAGGTTTATTTCGTTTATAATTTGTATCCGTATTTTGAATTATATTTTTATAATTTGGGTCAATATTTTCTACGCTATTCGGAATTTGTGCAACAGAAAGAAGTTCATTTTTCCATATATGATTCATTTTCCCAATTTTAAGTATGCCATTGTCACCTGTAATATGGGCTGCATACCAGAAACCATCATTATCTTGAACTTTTTTAGCAATTTCTAAACATGAAAGATTGCTAGATTCAGTTCCATTTTTAATATCTGTAGGCAAGCCTAGTTGACCTAAAATCCTATTTAGTCTTGAATTATCGAATTCAGGTGAGAATAAACAAACCATATGAATTTTTTCAGCCGAAGAAATTTCAAACCCTGGTAAAGTTAAAATACCATTTTCAGACAGATAGGTTCGAAGGCTTGTAGAAGAGTCGATACTACCATGGTCTGCAAGGCCAACTACTTTTATTCCATTTTTTAAACACTCCTCAAGTATCTTTTTGTTATACTCTTCTTCATCAATAATAGTTTTTCCTCTAAACTTTGAATAAGAATATGGGTTTACTTGCAATGCGCATTTATAATATCTTGCATAATGTCTTTCCATAATATTTACCTGACCTTTGAATGTTAGTTTGAACTATCGCGATTTATTTTAAAAGCTCACGCAAAAAGTTATTTTTAAGCATATTCAAATTAAAAACATTTTGAATGTGTTCAAATGCTTCGGAGAGTGGTAAGTGAGCAGTTTTCCAACCTTGTCCATCTGTCACCCAGATAAACTCAATGTCATCTTTTGATTCTTTACTAAACTGATTAAGTTTAGTAAATTCACCAGCAACCGCTTTAAGTTTACTTCCACTGTCACCATAGTAGTTCGTTTCAATGAGCCAAACTTTATGACGTTCCCTAGAATAAACAGCTACATCAAAGTGCCGTTCTGATTTATCTACTAGCACCTCAATACCCCAATTTGATTTAATAAATGAGGCAGTTGCTTGAGCTTTCCATTCAAGTCCTTGTTTTTGAGCTATTTTTGCAACGTGTCGTTCTAAGATACCTTCCATTATTGTGCTACTACGATTTTTACGAGCGTTACTATCCAAACCAGCCTCTACACCATAAACATAATCAACTAAAGAACGGTTTACTTTAATTTGGAGAAAATCTAATAAACCAGATTGTTCCGCAAAAACAACATAATCCACAATTTGAGCTGACTTTTTGCTTGTCTCTAAGTTTAATCAAAATAAAGCAAATCTTTGCTGGTGCTTGTAAAGAGGTCAAAGCCATCCTTGGTAACAACACCGCAATCTTCGATACGAACACCGACTTTACCAGGGATATAGATACCTGGTTCAACAGAGAAGCACATGCCTTCTTCGATGACCATGTCGTTTCCTTCCATGATAGAAGGGAATTCGTGGACATCCATACCGATACCGTGACCGAGACGGTGGTTGAAGTACTCACCATAACCAGCTTTTTCAATGACTTCACGGGCAGCGCGGTCAACTTCATGTGCAGTCACACCTGGCTTGATAAAGTCAAGGGCAGCTTGTTGGGCTTCAAGGGTCAAGTTGTAAATGTCTTTCTTGAATTGGTCAGGCTTACCGACAGCGACCGTACGAGTCATATCTGAGGCGTAGCCATTAACCATGACACCGAGGTCAAAGAGGAGAAGGGCGTCCTTTTCAACTTTGTTTGCACCAGGAATTCCGTGTGGATTTGCAGCGTTATCGCCAGTCAAGACCATGGTATCAAAGCTCATTTCATAGCCTTCACGTTTCATGGCAAAGTCGATTTGCGCAATGATATCTGTCTCAGTCTTATCAAGAGAAATGTTGTCAAAACCAACTTTTACAGCCTTATCAGCATAGAGACCAGCAACCATCATTTTTTGAACTTCATCAGCTGACTTGATGAGGCGCATGCGTTGGATGCGAGGAGTGAGATTTTCAAATTCAGCAGTTTCAAAGACCGTTTTCAAACCATGGTATTTGGTTAAGATGAGATTGTCAAACTCAACAGCGACACGTTTGAAGTCAAGTTGAGGCAAAGCGTTTTTGATTTTTTGCCATGGATTTTCAGAATCCACATAGCCCACTACTGGGAAGGAAACAGTGCTGCTTGCACGCTCCACTTCAAGGGCTGGGACAAAGAGGAGAGGTTCCCGGTCCGCTAGGACAAAGAGGAACATTTGGCGTTCATGGGGATCACTGTAAAAGCCAGTGAGGTAATTGATAGTGACGGGGTCAGATACGACAGCGACGTCTAGTTTTTCTGATTCAAGATATGTTAGGATTTGTTGTAATTTAGACATATGCTACCTTCTTTCTACCCCTCTATTTTGGCAAAAAATGAGAGAAAATGCAAGGGAGAAGGGTAAAAGAACAGGCAAAAAGAACTCCGACAAGATAGGGGAGTTCTTTGATATAGTTTTTCTTGGTTTAAGAAAAGTCAGCCTTGCTTTTGACGTCGCTGTATTCTTCAGCGATTTCTTGACTGAGAATATCCTCATAGGCAGGGAGTTGGATGTCCTGACCGTATTTTTTTCGGAGGGCAGTAGTGACTAGGCGATAAGCCAAATTGGCATTACGAGAAAGGATAGGTCCGTGGAAGTAGGAACCAAAGACATTCTTATAATGAACTCCTTCGCCGACCTTTTCTTCGTTGTTTCCATTTCCATAGACCACCTGTCCCAGTGGTTTTTGGTCGTCTGAGAGGAAGGTACGACCCTGGTGATTTTCAAATCCATAGTAGGTTTCATTGAAATCTTCATTGTGAATCTTGATGTCACCGATAAAACGGTTATTGGTCTGGTTGAGGGTATAGTGGCCCATGACACCTAGACCTTCGATGCGTCTTCCGGAAGCTTCAATATAGTATTGCCCCAATAGTTGGAAGCCACCACAGATGGCTAGAACCACACCATCGTTTTGGATGTAGTTGTCAATGCTCTCTTTTTTAGCAGGTAAGTCGCCAGCGATAATACTCTGTTCAAAGTCTTGGCCACCACCGAAAAAGGCGATATCGTAGTGGTTTTCATCAAAGGCATCATGGAGAGAAACGATGTCAACCGTCACATGAGCTCCAAGTTTTTCAGCCACATACTTGAGCATGAGGATGTTTCCATTGTCCCCGTAGGTATTCATGAGGTTTCCGTAGAGGTGGGCGATGTTGAGCTGATAAGGGTAGTTGCCAGCTTTTGAGGAAATTGAAGTATAAACCATTAGTTCATCTCCTTTCTAACAATCTGACGACTAGCCAGCAGTTCGCGGAATTCCAGCATAGCAGTATAAGTAGCCAGGATATAGGCATGTTTGCAGTCCTGGTTCTCAATGGTCTTGAGAACTTGCTCCAGATTGCTTGTTTCAGTGATTTTATCAGCTGGGTATCCTGTCACCCGTAGACGACGCGCGATTTCAGAATGACGAACACCGCCAGCATTGATTTCAGGGATATCCATGTCAGTGATTTGTTCAAAGTCCGCATCCCAGATCCAGCTAGTGTCAATTCCATCTGCATAGTTGGCATTGAGGAGGACAGAAAGGCTAAATGGATAAGGCGCTAGTTTAATCATCTCGATAGCCTGAGTTGCACCGACTGGATTCTTGATGAGGACAAGGGTACATTCCTTGTCACCGATATGGAAGGTTTCCTGACGACCAAAGACTGCACGACTCTTGTCAAATCCTTGTTTGATCCGTTGCGAATCAGCGCCGAGGAATCGAGCAATGGCAACCGCAGCAAGGGCATTGTAGATGTTGTAAAGTCCACCGATTTGGATGCCGTATTCTTGTCCGTCAATGATAAAACGAGAGCGATTGTTGGTCAATTCAACCAAGTCTGTCAGACGGTAGTCCAATTCAGGACGTTTGCAGCCACAATTTTCACAGATATAGGCACCCAAATTGGCATAGGTATTGTGTTCGTATTTGAGGATACCTTGGCAGTCAGGACAGAGGATTCCTTCGGTATTGTAATGAGCTAGTTGGGCTGGTCCTTTTTCCAAGTCAAAACCAAAATACTGTACAGGATTTGGAATAGATGGCTTGTAGAAAAGCGGACTGTCACCATTGAGGAGAACTGTAGCCGTAGGCACCTTACGGATTGCATCCAAAATCATGTTATAAGTCGTGTAAATCTCACCATAGCGGTCCATCTGGTCACGGAAAATATTAGTGATGACAAAAAGGCTAGGATGGATGTAATCACAGATACGAGATAGACTGGCCTCGTCAATTTCGAGGACGGCAATATTTTTTCCAGTTTTAGAGGATTTGGCCGTCAAGAAGGTTGTCGTAATCCCTGTAATCATATTGGCACCGCTTGGATTGGTAAGAACCTGACCATAAATCTCTTTTAAGATGCCGACAGTGAGGGCAGTTGTCAGGGTTTTCCCGTTGGTTCCAGTGACCACGACAATCTCGTAGTTTTTAGCTAGGTTTTGTAAAATATCTTTATCAAAGTGAAGGGCAAGTTTTCCTGGGAGCGTACTTCCACGACCAAGACGGTTCAAGATGAAGTGAGAAGAACGCCCAGCTAGAAGGCCTAAAGTAGTTTTTAATTTCATGTTTCTATTATATCATAAAAGAAAGAAAAGACAGATTTGAGATTTCGCATAAACAAAAACAGCCCGATGAGGGCTGTTAGCTAAAAAATCAGTCTCAACTTAAATCGCAAACAAGTCATTCAAGTTCTCAGCCAAGGTTGGGTGAGTGAAGATTTGTTTTGTGAAGTAAGTGTAAGGAATCTTGTTGTCCATGGCAACAGTGATGATGTTGATGATTTCTTGAGAGCCTTCTGAGAAGATAGTTGCACCGAGAATTTCTTTTGTTTCAGTATTGACAACAGCTTTGAAGGCTCCGCGAAGGTCGCCATTTACGTGACCACGAGGCATTGCTGCAACAGGAATTTCCTTGACAGCGTATGGAAGTTTCAAATCAGCTGCTTGGCTTTCTGTCAAACCAACTTGAGAAAGTGCAGGTGTGATGAACATGGTGTTTGGTACATTGAGCCGGTCTTCGAGTGTGTAGCTGCCATCTCCAGCAAGATAGCTGTAGACAACACGGAAGTCATCAAGTGAAATGTAGGTAAATTGAGGTCCACCATTGACGTCTCCAACTGCAAAGACACCAGAAACGTTTGTTTGACAATGTTTGTCGACTTTGATAGCACCACGCTCTGTTAGTTCAATATCAGTATTCTCAAGTTGAAGTGGTTCTACGTTTGGCTTACGTCCAGTTGCGTAGAGAAGGGCATCGAAACGGTAGGTTTCGTTTTCAGTTACGACGAGCACTTGATCACCGTCGTTTTTGATTTCAGTAGTACGGATGTTTTGAAGCAATTCAATGCCGTCTTCTTCCATGTATTGTTTAGCAAGTGCTGCGATGGAAGGTTCTGCACGAGGAAGGAATGTGTCCAAGGCATCTAGAACTGTGACCTTGCTACCAAGTTTGTTGTAGAGTCCTGCAAATTCAAGACCGATGTTTCCACCTCCAAGTACTCCAAGTTTTTCAGGCAATTTGTCCAAGTTTTGGATACCTGTTGAGTCAAAGACATTCTTACTTGTAGCAAGTCCAGGAATAGGTAAGACGTTTGAAACAGCGCCAGTGTTGATGACAATTGTTTCAGCAGTCAGTTCTTGTTTTTCATCACCTGCTTGGATTTCGATGACTTTATTTGAAAGGAAGTGTGCTTCCGCATCAAAGATATCTACGCCTGTACCAGCAACAGTTGCATAGTTTTTACCATTGAGGCGACCAGTGATAGTATTTTTGGTAGCAATGACTTTTTCAAAAGACAAATCTTTCTCAGCAGCAACTAACAAGGTTTTAGTTGGGATACATCCGATATTGATACAAGTTCCGCCATACATAGCTTTACTACGTTCAACGAGGGCAACTTTTTTGCCAGCTGAAGCCAATTTACCAGCTAGTGTTTTACCAGCCTTACCAAATCCAATAACAATTAAATCGTATGTTAACATTTTTTAATCCTCCTGTTTGATTTCATTCTAGCACAAGAAAAAAACTTTTGCACAATTCCGCTACGGAGAAACGAATCATATAAGGCTGTATTTATATTTGTGGAAAATCGTTTACATGATTTTCCTTAAGGATTCTACTATCTTTTGCCCCGCTCTTGTGTTATACTAGATAGGTTGCAAAGAAACTAGTACTTTTCTTTCGTGGAAAAGAAGCAACACGGTATCTCATTTTTGTTGAAGATACGTCATGAAAAGAAAAGTATAAACTAAAGCCCTATAGGGTGGCTTCGCACCACCTTTAGAAAGAAGAATAACGTGAAATTTAATGAATTTAATTTGTCTGCTGAATTGCTAGCAGAGATTGAAAAAGCTGGATTTGTAGAAGCAAGTCCCATCCAAGAACAGACCATTCCATTGGCTCTAGAAGGCAAGGACGTTATCGGTCAAGCCCAGACTGGTACAGGAAAAACTGCAGCATTTGGCTTGCCAACCCTTGAAAAAATCCGTACAGAAGAAGCGACTATCCAAGCCTTAGTCATCGCTCCAACTCGTGAACTCGCTGTCCAAAGTCAAGAGGAACTCTTCCGCTTTGGCCGTAGCAAGGGAGTGAAAGTTCGCTCAGTTTACGGTGGTTCCAGCATTGAAAAACAAATCAAGGCCCTTAAATCTGGTGCCCACATCGTGGTAGGAACACCAGGCCGTCTTTTGGACTTGATTAAACGCAAGGCCTTGAAATTACAAGATATTGAAACCCTGATCCTTGACGAAGCGGACGAAATGCTCAACATGGGCTTCCTTGAAGACATTGAAGCCATCATTTCCCGTGTCCCTGAAAATCGTCAAACCTTGCTCTTTTCAGCAACCATGCCAGATGCTATCAAACGTATCGGTGTTCAGTTTATGAAAGACCCTGAGCATGTCAAGATTGCTGCCAAGGAATTGACAACAGAGCTGGTTGATCAGTACTATATCCGTGTCAAGGAACAAGAGAAATTTGATACTATGACACGTCTCATGGATGTGGAACAACCAGAACTTGCTATCGTATTTGGTCGTACCAAACGCCGTGTAGATGAATTGACTCGTGGACTTAAAATTCGTGGCTTCCGTGCTGAAGGGATTCATGGTGATTTGGACCAAAATAAACGTCTTCGTGTCCTTCGTGATTTTAAAAATGGGAATCTTGATGTTCTAGTTGCGACTGACGTGGCAGCACGTGGTTTGGATATCTCAGGTGTGACCCATGTCTACAACTACGATATTCCACAAGATCCTGAAAGTTATGTTCACCGTATCGGCCGTACAGGTCGTGCTGGTAAGTCAGGTCAATCTATTACCTTTGTTTCTCCAAATGAAATGGGCTACCTTCAAATCATCGAAAACTTGACTAAGAAGCGCATGAAAGGCTTGAAACCAGCAACAGCAGAAGAAGCCTTCCAAGCTAAGAAACAAGTAGCTCTCAAGAAAATCGAACGAGACTTCGCAGACGAAGCAATTCGTGGGAACTTTGAGAAATTTGCTAAAGATGCTCGTAAGTTAGCTGCAGAATTTAGTCCAGAAGAATTGGCTATGTATATCTTGAGCCTGACAGTCCAAGATCCAGACAGCCTTCCTGAAGTGGAGATTGCGCGTGAAAAACCACTGCCATTTAAACCATCAGGTAATGGCTTTGGTGGCAAAGGTAAGGGAGGTCGTGGAGGCCGTCGTGGGGACGACCGTCGAGACCGTGATCGCCGTGGTAATGGTCGCCGTGATGATTTCAAAAAAGGCAGTCGTGGGAACGATCGTTTTGATAAAGACAGACGTTACCGTAATAAAGACAATAAAAAACCTCGCAACACTTCAAGCGAAAAGAAGACAGGCTTTGTTATTCGTAACAAAGGAGACAAATAGAAAAAAGCGATTCACACTGTGAATCGCTTTTATATATAAGGAGACCGATAGTAAAAGAAGATGGTGATAGTAAAGGATAGGTGAAACGGAAAGGGATTTATCATGTCATCTTCTTATAATGTTATAATATCAAAAATAAAATAGGATGTCAATAAAAAAACTCGCTTTTTTCTAAAATATTTTTGCTGTTCAAAATTGCAATTAAATAAGCAATTTTCAGATAATTATTGAAATAAAGACTTTTCTATGTTATAATGGAAGCGATTATATGCGAGGTAAAAAATGGCACATTTATTAGAAAAAACAAGAAAAATCACGTCTATTCTAAAGCGCTCAGAAGAGCAACTCCAAGATGAACTTCCTTACAATGCGATCACACGCCAGTTAGCTGATATTATTGACTGTAACGCTTGTATTGTGAATAACAAGGGACGTCTCTTGGGCTACTTTATGCGTTATAAGACCAATAATGACCGTGTAGAACAGTTTTTCCAAACTAAAACCTTCCCTGACGTCTATGTACAAGGGGCAAACATGATTTATGATACGGAAGCCAACCTTCCTGTTGAACATGATTTGACTATTTTCCCTGTAGAGAGCCGTGCGGACTTTCCAGATGGTTTGACGACCATCGCTCCGATTCATGTATCAGGGATTCGTCTAGGTTCGTTGATCATTTGGCGCAATGACAAGAAATTTGAAGATGAAGATTTGATCCTTGTCGAGATTGCGAGCACGGTTGTGGGAATTCAACTATTGAACTTCCAACGTGAAGAAGATGAGAAGAATATTCGCCGTCGTACTGCTGTAACCATGGCAGTCAACACCCTTTCCTATTCAGAACTTCGTGCCGTATCAGCTATTTTAGCTGAATTGGATGGAAATGAAGGGCAGCTGACTGCATCAGTTATTGCAGACCGTATTGGCATTACACGCTCAGTGATTGTCAATGCGCTTCGTAAATTGGAGTCAGCGGGAATTATTGAGAGCCGTTCACTCGGAATGAAGGGGACTTATCTCAAAGTTCTAATTGGTGATATTTTTGAGGAAGTGAAAAAGAGGGACTACTAATGGCAAAGGCTTTAATCTCGATTGACTATACAGAGGATTTCGTAGCAGACCATGGAAAGTTAACTGCTGGAGCACCCGCTCAAGCAATATCAAAAACCATTGATCAGGTAACCAGATTAGCTTTTGATCGTGGAGACTATGTCTTTTTCACCATTGATGCTCATGAGGAGAAGGATACATTCCACCCAGAAAGCAAGCTTTTTCCACCGCACAACATCATCGGAACTAGTGGGCGTAACCTTTATGGCCCCCTAGCTGACTTTTATGCTGAGCATGAGGCGGATAGTCGCGTCTTTTGGATGGACAAACGTCACTATTCAGCATTTTCAGGAACGGACTTAGATATCCGTTTGCGGGAACGTCGAGTTGATACAGTCATCCTAACTGGAGTACTTACTGACATTTGCGTCCTTCATACGGCTATTGATGCCTATAATTTAGGTTATCAAATCGAGATTGTCAAGCCTGCGGTTGCCTCTATTTGGCCAGAAAATCATCAGTTTGCTCTTGGGCATTTTAAGAACACATTGGGAGCAAAATTACTGGATGAAAACCTTGCTGAAATTGAACACTAAGACTGTTGGAAAAATGAAAAAAATCTGAAAAAAGTGTTGACAAAGATTTTGAAAGTTGATATACTAGTAAAGTAATCGACGCGGGGATGGCGGAATTGGCAGACGCGCAGGACTAAGGATCCTGTGACCGCTTTAGGTCGTGAGGGTTCAAGTCCCTCTCTCCGCATAGGGTAAGAGTTAGCTTTGGCTAGCTCTTTTTTGTTTTTATAAAGAAGATTAGAGGCTACGTTTCCTATATCGAAAAATATTGGTATCAAGAACAGTCATTGTATCAGAACATTTAAACTGAGTTTTCCATTTCATTCTATCAAGAATATCCTCAAACACAAGTCAGAAAAGAAGAATTTAGGAAATGGAAAAATACTAATCAGAAAGATGTGACTATCATTTTTAAAATGAAGTAGATTTTTGATTGGTACTATTTATCCTTATATATGAAGAAAAGTTAGCGTTTGCTAGCTTTTTTGTTTTTTCAAAAAATAAATCAAAAAAATTTTTGATTTCATAAACATTTCATATTTGGATTTTATAATAGTCTTACAAATATGGAGGTGACAAATGAATCCAATCCAAAGAGCTTGGGCTTATGTCAGCAGAAAACGACTGAGAAGTTTTATTTTATTTCTGATTTTATTTGTCCTTTTAGCAGGAATTTCAGCCTGTTTGACTCTGATGAAGTCCAACAAAACAGTAGAAAGCAATCTTTACAAATCACTCAATACTTCATTTTCTATCAAAAAGATAGAAAATGGACAGACCTTCAAGTTGTCGGACCTAGCATCCGTGAGCAAGATTAAGGGACTGGAAAATGTCTCTCCTGAACTTGAGACGGTTGCAAAACTGAAAGACAAGGAAGCGGTGAGTGGTGAGCAGAGCGTAGAACGTGATGATTTGTCAGCTGCAGACAAGAACTTGGTTAGCTTAACGGCTCTTGAGGATTCATCCAAAGATGTCACCTTTACCAGTTCGGCTTTTAACCTAAAAGAAGGGCGACACCTTCAAAAAGGGGATTCCAAGAAAATCCTTATCCACGAAGAGTTGGCCAAGAAGAACGGTCTTTCGCTTCATGACAAGATTCGCTTGGATGCTGGTCAATCCGAAGCTGGAAAAGGTCAAACAGTAGAGTTTGAAATTGTCGGCATCTTTTCTGGTAAAAAACGAGAAAAGTTCACAGGCTTGTCTTCTGACTTCAGTGAAAACCAGGTCTTTACAGACTATGAAAGCAGCCAAACGCTTCTGGGAAATAGTGAACCGCAAGTCAGTGCAGCTCGCTTCTATGTAGAAAATCCTAAGGAAATGGACGGACTCATGAAGCAAGTGGAAAACTTGGCTTTAGAAAGTCAAGGCTATCAAGTAGAGAAGGAAAACAAGGCCTTTGAACAAATCAAAGACTCAGTGGCAACCTTCCAAACCTTCCTCACCATCTTCCTTTATGGGATGTTGATAGCAGGAGCAGGAGCCTTAATTTTGGTCTTGTCTCTCTGGTTGAGAGAAAGGGTCTACGAAGTGGGGATTTTACTCGCACTTGGAAAAGGTAAGAGCTCGATCTTCCTCCAGTTCTGTTTAGAGGTAGTTTTGGTATCAATCGGAGCTTTGCTTCCATCCTTTATCGCTGGAAACGCCATCACATCCTATCTACTTCAAACTGTACTAGCCAGTGGAGATCAGGCAACCTTACAAGACACACTAGCCAAAGCAAGTGGTCTATCAACCAGTCTCCTATCCTTTGCAGAATCCTATGTCTTTCTGCTCCTGATTGGTTGCTTGTCTGTAGCCCTTTGTTTCGTATTTCTATTTAGAAAATCGCCGAAAGAAATTTTATCATCTATTAGTTAAGAAGGAGAAATCATGACTTTATTACAATTGCAAGATGTTACCTACCGTTATAAGAACACTGCTGAAGCAGTTTTATATCAGATCAAGTATAATTTTGAACCCGGAAAATTTTATAGTATCATTGGTGAGTCAGGAGCAGGGAAATCCACTCTCTTGTCCCTCCTTGCTGGTCTAGATAGTCCTGTTGAAGGTTCTATCCTTTTCCAAGGAGAGGACATTCGGAATAAGGGGTATTCTTACCATCGCATGCACCATATTTCCCTGGTCTTTCAAAATTATAACTTGATAGATTATCTTTCTCCGCTGGAAAATATCCGCTTGGTCAACAAAAAAGCAAGCAAGGATACACTTCTTGAGCTTGGTTTGGATGAAAGTCAGATCAAGCGGAACGTTCTCCAGTTATCAGGTGGTCAACAGCAACGTGTAGCCATCGCTCGCAGTTTAGTCTCAGAAGCTCCAGTTATTCTAGCTGATGAGCCAACAGGAAATCTGGACCCTAAAACTGCTGGAGATATTATCGAACTGCTCAAATCACTTGCCCAGAAAACAGGTAAATGTGTGATCGTCGTCACCCACAGTAAAGAAGTGGCACAAGCGTCAGATATTACACTTGAATTGAAGGACAAGAAACTGACTGAAACTCGCAATACTACAAAATAAGATGAGTTTGTTTTGATAGAATTATGAAATCAAATCTAGAAAGGGAACCTATGTTACACAACGCATTTGCCTATGTTACAAGGAAGTTTTTCAAATCGATTGTTATCTTCCTGATTATTCTCCTCATGGCGAGCTTGAGTTTGGTCGGCTTGTCGATTAAGGGAGCTACTGCCAAGGCTTCTCAGGAGACCTTTAAAAATATCACCAATAGCTTCTCCATGCAAATCAATCGTCGCGTCAATCAAGGAACGCCACGTGGTTCTGGGAATATCAAGGGTGAGGATATCAAAAAAATCACCGAAAATAAGGCCATCGAGTCTTATGTTAAACGCATCAACGCTATCGGAGATTTGACTGGATACGACCTCATCGAAACGCCAGAAACCAAGAAAAATCTCACTGCTGACCGTGCCAAACGGTTTGGAAGCAGCTTGATGATTACAGGTGTCAATGACTCCTCTAAAGAAGACAAGTTTGTCTCTGGCTCATATAAGCTGGTTGAAGGTGAGCACCTAACCAACGACGACAAAGACAAGATTCTCATGCACAAGGATTTGGCAGCCAAACATGGCTGGAAAGTCGGAGATAAGGTCAAATTGGACTCTAATGTCTATGATGCAGACAATGAAAAAGGGGCCAAGGAAACAGTCGAAGTGACAATCAAGGGACTCTTTGATGGTCACAATAAGTCAGCAGTAACCTACTCACAAGAACTCTATGAAAACACAGCTATCACAGACATTCACACTGCTGCAAAACTTTATGGATATACAGAAGACACAGCTATTTATGGGGACGCAACCTTCTTTGTAACAGCAGACAAGAACTTGGATGACGTCATGAAAGAGTTGAATGGTATCAGCGGTATCAACTGGAAGAGCTACACACTTGTGAAGAGCTCCTCTAACTACCCAGCTCTAGAGCAATCCATCTCTGGTATGTACAAGATGGCCAACCTCCTCTTCTGGGGTAGCTTGAGCTTCTCAGTTCTTCTCCTTGCACTCTTGCTCAGTCTTTGGATCAATGCCCGTCGCAAGGAAGTGGGAATTCTCCTCTCTATCGGTCTCAAGCAGGCAAGTATCTTGGGGCAATTCATCACCGAATCTATTTTGATTGCCATCCCTGCTCTTGTTTCTGCTTACTTCCTAGCCAACTACACAGCTCGTGCCATCGGAAATACTGTTCTTGCCAATGTCACTTCAGGTGTTGCCAAGCAAGCCAGCAAGGCTGCTCAAGCCTCTAATCTTGGTGGTGGTGCAGAAGTAGACGGCTTTAGCAAGACCTTGTCGAGCCTAGATATTTCCATTCAGACATCAGACTTTATCATCGTCTTTGTTCTTGCTTTAGTTCTAGTCGTTCTCGTTATGGCGCTTGCTTCAAGCAATCTCCTTAGAAAACAACCAAAAGAACTCTTGCTCGATAGCGAATAAAAAACTTGCTACCTATTCTCCCCTAAATGGGGTATAATATAGGTAGCATTTTTATCTGTTTTGTCTTGATAAAGCCTTTCCTTTCAGGATGAAACAGGGATGATTTAAAAGAAAATTAAAGAAATGTGAAAGGTTTTTCTATGAAAATTTTAATTGTAGAAGATGAAGAGATGATCCGTGAGGGAATCAGTGACTATTTGACAGATTGTGGTTATGAGACCATTCAGGCTGCGGACGGTGAGGAAGCCCTAGAACAATTTTCCAGCTATGAAGTAGCCCTAGTACTACTGGATATCCAGCTGCCCAAGCTTAATGGTTTAGAAGTCCTAGCCGAGATTCGTAAGACCAGTCAGGTTCCTGTCTTGATGCTGACCGCCTTTCAGGATGAGGAATACAAGATGAGTGCCTTTGCCTCTCTGGCAGACGGCTATCTGGAAAAACCCTTCTCCCTGTCTCTCTTAAAAGTGAGGGTAGACGCGATTTTCAAGCGCTACTACGATACAGGACGAATCTTCTCTTATAAGGATACCAAGGTGGACTTTGAGAGTTACAGCGCAAGCCTCGCAGGTCAAGAAGTGGCCATTAATGCCAAAGAGTTGGAAATTCTAGACTATCTGGTGAAAAATGAGGGACGGGCCTTGACTCGTTCTCAGATTATCGATGCTGTCTGGAAGGCAACAGATGAGGTTCCCTTTGATCGTGTCGTTGATGTTTATATCAAGGAACTGCGGAAAAAGCTAGACCTGGATTGTATCCTCACTGTGCGCAATGTTGGTTATAAATTGGAGCGAAAATGAAACGAACAGGTTTATTTACAAAGATATTTATCTATACCTTCTCGATTTTTAGTGTTCTGGTTATTTGTCTTCATTTAGCCATTTATTTTCTCTTTCCCTCTACTTATCTAAGCCATCGTCAGGAAACCATTGGCCAGAAAGCGACAGCCATTGCCCAGTCCCTGGATGGAAAAGATAGGCAGAATATTGAGCAAGTCTTAGACTTGTATTCCCAGACCAGTGATATCAAAGGGGCTGTCAAGGGAGAGATGACCGAGGACAAGTTAGAAGTCAAGGATAATCTTCCTCTAGACACAGACCGCCAGACCACTTCTCTCTTTATCGAGGAGCGTGAGGTGAAAACGCAAGATGGTAGCACCATGACTCTCCAGTTTTTAGCGTCCATGGATTTGCAAAAGGAAGCAGAGCAGATCAGTCTCCAATTTCTTCCCTATACTTTGTTGGCATCCTTTCTGATTTCTCTTTTGGTGGCCTACATCTACGCTCGGACCATTGTTGCACCGATTTTGGAAATCAAGCGGGTGACCCGTCGAATGATGGATTTGGATGCCCAAGTGCGATTGCGCGTGGACTCTAAGGATGAGATTGGTGATCTCAAGGAACAAATCAATAGCCTTTACCAGCATCTATTGACTGTCATTGCGGACTTGCATGACAAGAATGAAGCCATTCTCCAGCTGGAGAAGATGAAGGTTGAGTTCCTGCGAGGAGCTTCTCATGAATTGAAAACACCACTGGCCAGTTTGAAAATCCTAATCGAAAATATGAAAGAAAATGTCGGCCGTTATAAGGATAGAGACCACTATCTTGGAGTTGCCTTGGGAATTGTGGATGACCTCAGTCACCACGTTCTCCAGATACTTTCTCTTTCTTCTGTTCAGGAATTGCGAGACGAGAAAGAAGAGATTGACCTCCTTCAGATGACGCAAAGTCTGGTCAAGGATTATGCTTTGCTCGCCAAGGAGAGAGAACTTCAGGTAGACATTAGTCTAACCCATCAGCAGGCTTACATAAACCCATCTGTGATGAAGTTGATCCTATCGAATCTCATCAGCAATGCTATCAAGCACTCCACTTCAGGTGGCCTGGTCCGCATTGGCGAGAGAGAAGGAGAACTCTATATCGAGAATAGCTGTAGTCCTGAAGAACAAGAAAAACTGGCCCAGTCTTTTTCTGAAAATGCTAGTCGCAAGGCCAAGGGTTCGGGGATGGGACTCTTTGTGGTCAAAAGTTTATTAGAACACGAGAAATTACCTTATCATTTTGAGATTCAGGGCGATTGCTTGAGCTTCTTCATACGTTATCCCAAAGTCACTCAGGACTAAGGAGAAGAAAGGGTTTACATTGATTGTATTGTAAGAAATTCAATCTAAAGTATGGGAAAAACTAGCTTTTTTTATCAAAAAGTGATAAAATGAACAATGTAAATGGGATGTCCCAAAAAATATATAGGAGGCCTGACAAATGGCAATCGTTTCAGCAGAAAAATTTGTCCAAGCAGCTCGTGACAACGGTTATGCAGTTGGTGGATTTAACACAAACAACCTTGAGTGGACTCAAGCTATCTTGCGTGCAGCAGAAGCTAAAAAAGCTCCAGTTTTGATCCAAACTTCAATGGGTGCTGCTAAATACATGGGTGGTTACAAAGTTGCTCGCAACTTGATCGCTAACCTTGTTGAGTCAATGGGTATCACTGTACCAGTAGCTATCCACCTTGACCACGGTCACTACGAAGATGCACTTGAGTGTATCGAAGTTGGTTACACTTCAATCATGTTTGACGGTTCACACCTTCCAGTTGAAGAAAACCTTAAATTGGCTAAAGACGTTGTTGAAAAAGCACACGCTAAAGGTATCTCAGTAGAAGCTGAAGTTGGTACTATCGGTGGTGAAGAAGACGGTATCATCGGTAAAGGTGAATTGGCTCCAATCGAAGACGCTAAAGCAATGGTTGCAACTGGTATTGACTTCTTGGCAGCTGGTATCGGTAACATCCACGGTCCTTACCCAGCAAACTGGGAAGGTCTTGACCTTGACCACTTGAAGAAATTGACAGAAGCTCTTCCAGGCTTCCCAATCGTATTGCACGGTGGTTCAGGTATTCCTGATGACCAAATCCAAGCAGCTATCAAACTTGGTGTTGCGAAAGTTAACGTTAACACTGAATGTCAAATCGCATTCGCTAACGCAACTCGTAAATTTGCTCGTGACTACGAAGCAAACGAAGCAGAATACGACAAGAAGAAACTCTTCGACCCACGTAAATTCTTGGCTGACGGTGTAAAAGCTATCCAAGCATCAGTTGAAGAACGTATCGACGTATTCGGTTCAGAAGGTAAAGCTTAATCTAGCTGAACAATACATACAGAACCTGCCCATTGGGTGGGTTTTTTGGTTTGTGAATATATAGCCAATATACTGTAGAAGAACCAATCTTAAGTTGCTAAAAGATTCTAATTTTTGTACAATAATGCTATGAAAATACTGAAAAAATGGTTTCTTGGCTTTCTTAGTTTCATTCTTTTGTTTTTACTCGCTACATTCATCTTTCACCGTATCTGTTTGGAAAAGGAAAAAGCCTCACTGACACCTATGGGGCAACAAGTTCTCGTCAATGGACATCAAATAAATGTTTACGTTGAAGGGGATGGTCCTGAGACTATAGTAGTTCTCTCAGGTGCTGGTATTGCTTCTCCTATATTGGATTTTAAAGAAGTATCGGAATCCTTATCGAAACGGTATAAAGTAGTTATCGTGGAGCGGGCGGGATATGGTTATAGTGATGAAAGCAATCATTCAAGAGATGTGATGGAGGTTTTGTCTGAGACTCGCCAAGCTCTTTCGCAAGCAAATATCACAGGGCCGTTTATCATTCTGTCTCATTCCATGGCTAGTCTAGAGAGTTTGGCTTGGCAGGAGAAGTATCCTGATGAAGTGAAAGCCTTGATTGGTCTGGATTGGGCACTGCCGTCAAGTTATGAGGATTTAAAGCAAAATCAGGCCTTGTCAACTGTGGCATATTGGAGCAGCAAGATTGGTTTATTACGTTATTTCCCTGAATCCTTTTATATAAAAAATCAAACTCTGATCGAGAGTGAACGAAAACAATATAAACTTCTAGCTTATAAGCAGTTGATGTCACAAGCCATGCTTTATGAATCCCAAACGGTAAAGGAAAATGCCAAGAAAGTTCCCTCAAACATTAATCCGAAAATTCCCACCTTACTACTGGTGTCTAACGGAAAAGGCACTGGTTTTAGCCAATCAGAATGGCAGCATTTTGCAGAGAAATTTGCTAGTGAACAGTCTAATGTGAGGGTCATCTATATGGATGCACCACACGATCTCTATCATTATCAAAGTCATGCTATTGTTTCTCGCATTAATGAATTTTTAGAGAATAATTGAGGTCTTAAAAATCCATTGAGACTGATGATAATAATTGAAAGGTAGTGACTTATGAATAATTCTTATATTTTACTTAGACATGCTCATTCAAGATTTTCAAGTGATGATTTTAATAGAACTTTATCAGAAAAAGGATTTTCATCTCTTGACCAGTTAGAGTTTTTGAATTCTTTTAATATTGATTATTATTTTTCTAGTCCTTATAAACGAGCATTTGAAACGATTAATAGCTCGCCAATTCAATTTGATAAAATAGTTCTTGATAGTCGGTTACGAGAGCGAAAATTATCTTCAACCTTTATAAAAGATTCTGAGTTTGAAGACAGTATTAAATATTTATGGCAAAATCCCAATGAATCTCTTTCTGAAGGGGAATCAAATCAAGATGCACTAGCTAGAGTACTAAATTTTTTAATGGAATTGGAAGAGAGATACTCAGAAAAAACGATTTTACTTAGTTCACACGGGAATTTGATAGGAATACTACTACATCACTTTGATTCCAGTTTTGATTATGAAAAATGGGAGCAGATGACCTTTCCAGATTGTTTTCTAATTGATAGAAATGGGATTGTGAAAAGAATTATGAAAGATTAGTTCTTTGATTAAATAGTGATTCATATTGATCAAAATAGTTTGCTTTTTATAATTCGTAACCTGCCATTAGGCAGGTTTTTTGGTGTTTTAAGGAGACTATTAAACCATAATTTTTGTTTAAAAGTATTATTTTAAGAGAGAAATCTCTAATTTCAGAATCTACAGGCAAACGCTTGCATTCCGTTTTTTATTGGACTATAATAGGTTGGTATAAAGCCTTCTGTAATAATAAAACGTAAAAGGTTTAGAAAGTAAGGATTTAGATTACTTGTATTGGAAAATATGATTTTCTATTCCTTACGGTAGGGAGATAGATATGGCAATGATAGAAGTGGAACATCTTCAGAAAAATTTTGTGAAGACAGTCAAGGAACCTGGTTTGAAAGGAGCTTTGCGCTCCTTTATTCATCCTGAAAAGCAGACCTTTGAAGCGGTCAAGGATTTGACCTTTGAGGTTCCCAAGGGGCAGATTTTAGGCTTTATCGGGGCCAATGGTGCTGGGAAGTCGACAACCATCAAAATGCTGACAGGAATTTTAAAACCGACATCTGGTTTTTGTCGGATTAACGGCAAGATTCCACAGGACAATCGTCAAGACTATGTCAAGGATATCGGGGTTGTCTTTGGACAACGCACCCAGCTATGGTGGGATTTGGCACTGCAAGAGACCTATACGGTCTTGAAAGAGATATACGATGTGCCAGACTCGCTCTTTCATAAACGCATGGATTTTTTGAATGAAGTCTTGGATTTGAAGGAATTTATCAAGGATCCCGTGCGAACTCTTTCACTGGGGCAACGGATGAGGGCGGACATTGCGGCTTCCTTGCTTCACAATCCCAAGGTTCTCTTTTTAGATGAGCCGACCATTGGTTTGGATGTTTCGGTCAAGGACAATATTCGTCGGGCAATTACTCAGATCAATCAAGAGGAAGAAACAACCATTCTCTTGACCACTCACGACCTGAGCGACATTGAGCAACTCTGTGATCGAATTTTTATGATTGATAAGGGGCAAGAGATTTTTGATGGAACGGTTAGCCAGCTCAAGGAAACCTTTGGCAAGATGAAGACTCTTTCCTTTGAACTGCTACCAGGGCAAAGTCATCTTGTCTCTCACTATGAAGGCTCTTCGGATATGACCATTGATAGACAAGGAAACAGCCTCAATATTGAATTCGACAGTTCCCGCTACCAGTCGGCTGATATTATCAAGCAAACCCTGTCTGATTTTGAAATCCGCGATTTGAAGATGGTGGATACGGATATTGAGGATATTATCCGTCGCTTCTATCGAAAGGAGCTCTAAGATGGTCAAATTGTGGAGACGTTATAAACCCTTTATCAATGCAGGGATTCAGGAGTTGATTAGCTATCGAGTCAACTTTATTCTCTATCGGATTGGTGATGTCATGGGAGCTTTTGTGGCTTTCTATCTCTGGAAGGCGGTCTTTGATTCCTCGCAAGAGTCTTTGATTCAGGGCTTTAGCATGGCAGATATCACCCTTTACATCATCATGAGTTTTGTGACTAATCTTTTGACCAGGTCAGATAGCTCCTTTATGATTGGGGAGGAGGTCAAGGATGGTTCCATTATCATGCGTTTGTTGCGACCAGTGCATTTTGCGGCTTCTTACCTCTTTACAGAGCTTGGATCCAAGTGGTTGATTTTTATCTCTGTTGGACTGCCATTTTTAAGTGTCATTGTCTTGATGAAAATTTTATCTGGGCAAGGAATTGTAGAAGTACTGGGATTAACCATCCTTTATCTCTTTAGCTTAACCCTAGCCTACCTGATCAATTTTTTCTTTAATATCTGCTTTGGATTTTCAGCCTTTGTCTTTAAAAATCTATGGGGTTCCAATCTACTCAAGACTTCTATAGTGGCCTTTATGTCTGGAAGTCTGATTCCCTTGGCTTTCTTTCCAAAGATTGTTTCTGATATTTTGTCCTTCTTGCCTTTTTCATCTTTGATTTATACTCCAGTTATGATCATTGTTGGGAAATACGATGCCAGTCAGATTCTTCAGGCGCTTTTGCTACAGTTCTTCTGGCTCATAGTGATGGTGGGCTTGTCTCAGTTGATATGGAAACGAGTCCAGTCCTTTATCACTATTCAAGGAGGTTAGTATGAAAAAATATCAACGCATGCATTTGATTTTTATCAGACAATACATCAAGCAAATCATGGAATACAAGGTCGATTTTGTGGTGGGCGTGTTAGGAGTTTTTCTGACTCAAGGCCTGAACCTCTTGTTTCTCAATGTGCTCTTTCAACACATTCCTTCCTTAGAAGGCTGGACTTTTCAAGAAATCGCCTTTATCTATGGATTTTCCTTAATTCCCAAGGGACTAGATCATCTCTTTTTTGACAATCTCTGGGCTCTGGGGCAACGTTTGGTGCGAAAAGGAGAGTTTGACAAGTACCTGACGCGTCCTATCAATCCTCTCTTTCACATCTTGGTTGAGACCTTTCAGATTGATGCCTTGGGCGAACTATTGGTCGGTGGAATTTTACTAGCGACAACAGTATCAAGCATTGCTTGGACTCTTCCAAAATTCCTGATTTTTCTAGTCTGCATTCCTTTTGCGACCTTAATCTATACTTCCTTGAAAATCGCGACTGCCAGTATCGCTTTTTGGACCAAGCAGTCAGGCGCCATGATTTACATTTTTTATATGTTTAATGACTTTGCCAAGTATCCGATTTCCATTTATAATTCGCTTCTTCGTTGGTTGATTAGCTTTATCGTGCCTTTCGCCTTTACGGCCTACTATCCTGCCAGCTATTTCTTGCAGGACAAAGACGGGCTCTTTAACATTGGTGGGTTGATGTTGATTTCCCTTGTTTTCTTTGTTATTTCTTTAAAACTCTGGGATAGGGGCTTGGATGCCTACGAAAGTGCGGGTTCGTAAGAGATAAGATAGGATGAGAGTTAAAAATTAAATATGTTACAAACAACCGTTGAAAATTATAGCGGTTGTTTTTGCATGTTTATTAAGGCATAAATTCTATCCATACCCCTTTTTGCGATTTTGGTAGTTATTCCAGTTAATTGCTACTATTTTTGATGGTGTGAATGTGCTGATAATGTATCCCAGTTAACTACGAAAGTTTTGGGTTTATATTTTTTAATGTACATTAAAAAAAAAATTAATGCGTGTTAATTTTTCTTGACTTAAAATTTTTTAATTGATATACTATTTTTCAGAGAGCTAACAATTATATATAAATGTACTACTCTATCCCACTAGATAATACGTCATAAAACTTTTTATAACAAAGGCTAGCAAGGTTAAAGTTTTCTATCTATTGGGTTTAAAATAAAAAATGAAGGAATTATAATGAAAAAAAGTACGGTATTGTCATTAACTACTGCTGCAGTTATTTTAGCAGCATATGCCCCCAATGAGGTAATTTTAGCAGATGCACCTAGTTCTGAAGATGCTTTAAGAATTTCTGATAAAGAAAAAGTAGTAGCAGATGCACCTAGTTCTGAAGATGCTTTAAAAATTTCTGGTAAAGAAAAAGTAGTAGCAGATAAAGAAACAGAAAAAAATGAACAATCTGAAGAACTTCATAATGTTATAGAAACTTCAAAGGATACTGAGGAGAAGAAGACAACAGTTATTGAGGAAAAAGAAGTTGTTAGTAGAAAGCCTAAGATAGACAAAAAAACTAGTAACGAAGGAGCAAGTATCAAAGAAGACTCCAATCAATCCAAAGGAGATGATGCGAACTCATTTGTAAATAAAGATACAGAAAATCCTAAAAAAGAAGATAAACTTGTCTATATTGCTGAATTTAAAGATAAAGAATCTGGAGAAAAAGTAATTAAGGAACTATCCAATCTTGAGGATACAAAAGTTTTATATACCTATAATACGATTTTTAATGGCGCTGCCATTGAAACAACTCCAGATAATTTGGACAAAATTAAACAAATGGAAGGTGTTTCGTCGGTTGAACGATCACAAAAAGTCCAACCAATGATGAATCATGCCAGAAAGGAAATTGGAGTTGAGGAAGCTATTGATTACCTAAAGTCTATTAATGCTCCATTTGGGAAAAATTTTGATGGTAGAGGTATGGTCATTTCAAATATCGATACTGGAACAGATTATAGGCATAAGGCTATGAGGATCGATGATGATGCCAAAGACTCAATGAAATTTAAAAAAGAAGATTTAAAAGGCACTGATAAAAATTATTGGTTGAGTGATAAAATCCCTCATGCGTTCAATTATTATAATGGTGGTAAAATCACTGTAGAAAAATATGATGATGGTAGGGATTATTTTGACCCACATGGGATGCATATTGCAGGGATTCTTGCTGGAAATGATACTGAAAAAGATATCAAGAACTTTAATGGCATAGATGGAATTGCGCCTAATGCACAAATTTTCTCTTATAAAATGTACTCTGACGCAGGATCTGGGTTCGCGGGTGATGAAACAATGTTTCATGCTATTGAAGATTCGATCAAACACAATGTCGATGTTGTTTCGGTATCATCTGGCTTTACGGGAACAGGTCTTGTAGGCGAGAAATATTGGGAGGCTATTAGAGCATTAAGAAAAGCTGGAATCCCAATGGTTGTTGCTACAGGTAATTTTGCGACTTCTGCTTCAAGTTCTTCTTGGGATTTAGTAGCCAATAATAATCTGAAAATGACAGATACTGGAAATGTAACACGAACTGCCGCACATGAAGATGCGATAGCGGTCGCTTCTGCTAAAAATCAAACCATTGAGTTTGATAAGGTTAACATTGGAGGACAAAGTTTTAAATACAGAAATATAGGAGCTTTTTTCGATAAAAATAAAATCCTAACAAATGAGGATGGGTCAAAAACTCCAAATAAATTAAAATTTGTATATATAGGCAAAGGTCAAGACAAAGATTTGATAGGCTTGGATCTTAAGGGCAAAATTGCAGTAATGGATAGAATTTATACCAAGGATTTAAAAGATGCTTTTAAAAGAGCAACGGATAAAGGCGCACGTGCCATTATGGTTGTAAATACTGTAAATTACTACAATAGAGATAATTGGACAGACCTTCCAGCTATGGGATATGAAGCGGATGAAGGGACTACTAGTCAAGTATTTTCAATTTCAGGAGATGATGGTGTAAAATTATGGAACATGATTAACCCTGATAAAAAAACTGAAGTCAAAAGAAATAATAAGGAAGATTTTAAAGATAACTTAGAACAATACTATCCAATTGATATGGAAAGCTATAATTCTAATAAACCGAATGTAGGTGATGAAAAAGAAATTGACTTTAAATTTGCAGCTGACACAGACAAAGAACTTTATAAAGAAGATATTATAGTCCCAGCAGGGTCTACATCTTGGGGGCCAAGAACAGACTTGCTTTTAAAACCGGATGTTTCAGCACCTGGTAAAAATATTAAATCCACTCTAAATGTTATCAATGGTAAATCCACTTATGGTTATATGTCAGGAACTAGTATGGCAACTCCAATCGTAGCAGCTTCTACTGTTTTGATTCGACCAAAATTAAAGGAATTGCTTGAAAGACCTGTCTTGAAAAATCTTAAGGGAGATGACAAAATAGACCTTACAAGTCTTACAAAAATAGCTCTACAAAATACTGCAAGACCTATGATGGATGCAACCTCTTGGAAAGAAAAGAGTCAATACTTTGCATCACCTAGACAGCAGGGAGCGGGGCTAATTAATGTTGCCAACGCTTTGAGAAATGAAGTTGTAGCAACTTTCAAAAATACAGATTCTAAAGGTTTGGTAAATTCATATGGTTCCATTTCTCTTAAAGAAATAAAAGGTGATAAAAAATACTTTACAATTAAGCTTCACAATACCTCAAACAGACCTTTAACCTTTAAAGTTTCTGCATCAACTGTAACTACAGATGCTCTAACTGATAGGCTAAAACTCGATGAAACATATAAAGATGAAAAATCTCCGGACGGGAAGCAAATTGTTCCAGAAATTCACCCAGAAAAAGTCAAAGGAGCAAATATCACATTTGAGCATGATACTTTCACTATAGGTCCAAATTCCAGCTTTGATTTAAATGCGGTTATAAATGTTGGAGAAGCTAAAAACAAAAATAAATTTGTAGAATCATTTATTCATTTTGAGTCAGTGGAAGAAATGGAAGCTCTAAACTCCAACGGTAAGAAAAGAAACTTCCAACCTTCTTTGTCGATGCCTCTAATGGGATTTGCTGGGAATTGGAACCACGAACCAATCCTTGATAAATGGGCCTGGGAAGAAGGATCAAAATCAAAAGCAATGGAAGGTTATGATGATGATGGTAAACCAAAAATTCCAGGTACCTTAAATAAGGGGATTGGTGGAGAACATGGTATAGATAAATTTAATCCAGCAGGAGTTATCCAAAATAGAAAAGATAAAAATACAACATCCCTAGATCAAAATCCAGAATTATTTGCTTTCAATAACGAAGGAATCAACGCACCTTCATCAAGTGGCTCTAATATTGCTAAAATCTATCCTTTAGATTCAAATGGAAATCCTCAAGATGCTCAACTTGAGAGAGGATTAACGCCTTCTCCACTTGTATTAAGAAGTGCAGAAGAAGGGGTGATTTCAATAGTAAATACAAATAAAGAAGGAGAAAATCAAAAAGACTTAAAAGTCATTTCGAGAGAACACTTTATTAAAGGAATTTTAAACTCTAAAAGAAATGATGCAAAGGGCATTAAATCTTCTAAGCTAAAAGTTTGGGGTGACTTGAAATGGGATGGACTCATTTATAACCCTAGAGGTAGAGAAGAAAATGCCCCAGAAAGTAATGACAAAAAAGATCCTGCTACTAAGATACGAGGACAATTTGAACCGATTGCGGAAGGCCAATATTTCTATAAATTTAAATATAGATTAACCAAGGATTACCCATGGCAGGTTTCCTATATTCCTGTAAAAATTGATAACACCCCTCCAAAGATTGTTTCAATTGATTTTTCAAACCCTGGAAAAATTAAGTTAATTACAAAGGATACTTATCACAAGGTCAAAGAGCAATATAAGAATGAAACGCTATTTGCGAGAGATCAAAAAGAACATCCTGAAAAATTTGACGAGATTGCCAACGAAGTTTGGTATGCTGGGGCCGCTCTTGTTAATGAAGATGGAGAGGTTGAGAAAAATCTTGAAGTCACTTATGCAGGTGAGGGTCAAGGACGAAATAGAAAACTTGACAAAGACGGAAATACCATTTATGAAATTAAAGGTGCAGGAGATTTAAGAGGAAAAATCATTGAAGTGATTGCATTAGACGGTTCTAGCAATTTCACAAAGATTCATAGAATTAAATTTGCTGATCATGCTGATAAAAATGGGATGATTTCCTATTATCTAGTAGATCCTGATCAAGATTCATCTAAATACCAAAAGCTTGGCGAGATTTCCGAATCTAAATTTAAAAATTTAGAAAATAGAAAAGAGGATAGTCTTAAAAAAGATACAACTGAAGTAGAACATCATCAAGAAAATGAAGAGGCTACCGAAGAAAAATCTAGCTTGACTATTCATAAAACAATTTCAACAATTAGAGACTTTGAAAGCAAAGATTTAAAGAAACTCATTAAAAAGAAATTTAGAGAAGTTGATGACTTTACAAGTGAAACTGGTAAGAGAATAGAGGAATACGATTATAAATACGATGATAAGGGAAATATCATTGCTTATGACGATGGTAGTGCCTTAGAATATGAAACTGAAAAACTTGATGAAATCAAATCAAAAATTTATGGCATTCTAAACCCATCTAAAGATGGACACTTTGAAATTCTTGGAAAGATCAGTAATGTTTCTAAAAATGCCAAGGTATACTATGGAAATAACTATAAATCGATAGAAATCAAAACGACCAAGTATGATTCCCATTCAAAAACGATGACATTTGATTTATACGCTAATATTAATGATATTGTGGATGGATTAGCTTTTGCAGGAGATATGAGGTTTTTTGTCAAAGATGATGGTCAGATAAAAGCTGAAACTAAAATTAGAATGCCTGAAAAAAATAAGGAAACTAAAGCAGAATATCCGTATGCATCAAGTTATGGGAATGTAATAGAATTAGGAGAAGGAGATCTTTCAAAAAATAAACCAAATAATTTAACGGACATGGAATCTGGTAAAATCTATTCTGATTCAGAAAAACAACAATATCTATTAAAGGATAACATCATTCTGAGAAAAGGCTATGCACTAAAAGTGACTACCTATAATCCTGGAAAAACGGATATGTTAGAAGGGAATGGAGTCTATAACAAGGAAGATATAGCAAAAATCCAAAAGGCCAATCCTAATCTAAGAGTTTTATCAGAAACAACAATTTATGCTGATAGTAGAAATGTTGAAGATGGAAGAAGTACTCAATCAGTATTAATGTCGGCTTTGGACGGCTTTAACATTGTAAGGTATCAAGTGTTTACATTTAAAATGAATGATAAAGGGGAGGCAATCGATAACGATGGAAATCTTGTGACAGATCCTTCTAAACTTGTATTATTTGGTAAGGATGGTAAAGAGTACACAGGAGAGGATAAGTCCAATGTAGAAGCTATAAAAGAAGATGGCTCTACGTTATTTATTGATGCAAAACCAGTAAATCTTTCAATGGACAAGAACTACTTTAATCCATCTAAAACTAATAAAATTTATGTACGAAATCCAGAATTTTATTTAAGAGGTAAGATTTCTGATAAGGGTGGTTTTAACTGGGAGTTGAGAGTTAATGAATCGGTTGTAGATAATTATTTAATCTACGGAGATTTACACATTGATAACACTAGAGATTTTAACATTAAGCTTAATGTTAAAGACGGTGACATCATGGACTGGGGGATGAAAGACTATAAAGCAAACGGATTCCCAGATAAGGTAACAGATATGGATGGAAATGTTTATCTTCAAACTGGCTATAGCGATTTGAATGCGAAAGCGGTTGGAGTACATTATCAATTTTTATATGATAATGTCAAACCAGAAGTAAAGATTGATCCAAAAGGAAATACTAGTATCGAATATGCTAATGGAAAATCTGTAGTCTTTAACATCAATGATAAAAGAAATAATGGATTCGATGGTGAGATTCAAGAACAACATATTTATGTTAATGGAAAAGAATACAAATCATTTGATGATATTAAACAACTAACAGATAAGACACTAAACATTAAGATTGTTGTAAAAGATTTCGCAAGAAATACAACCGTAAAAGAATTCATTTTAAACAAAGATACGGGAGAGGTAAGCGAATTAAAACCTCATAGGGTAACTGTGACCATACAAAATGGAAAAGAAATGAGTTCAACGATAGTGTCGGAAGAAGATTTTATGTTACCTGTCTATAAGGGTGAATTAGAAAAAGGATACCAATTTGATGGTTGGGAAATTTCTGGTTTCGAAGGTAAAAAAGACGCCGGCTATGTTATTAATCTATCAAAAGATACCTTTATAAAACCTGTATTCAAGAAAATAGAGGAGAAAAAGGAGGAGGAAAATAAACCTACTTTTGATGTATCGAAAAAGAAAGAAAAAACACAATCTAATTCAACTAATGATGTCAATAGTATTGTTTCTGATGAAAATGATAAAAACTTTGAAATTAACAAGAACGTTTATCTAAATGAACAAGGGAACGTAACTAATAAAAATACCAACATCAATAGTAAATCAACTAGTAACAATCCTAATCAGTTGCCAAAAACCGGAACAGCAAGCGGAGCCCAGACACTATTAGCTGCCGGAATCATGTTTATAGTAGGAGCTTTTCTTGGATTGAAGAAAAAAAATCAAGATTAAGACAAAAGCCATAGAAAAAATGGTTTATGTACTGAGATTAGATAGTGAGGTGATGACATAGTTTTGTGAAAATATTGATTTAGAAATATATTATTTAGATTTCTATAAAAATGGGAGATTTGAAAGAGATATATGTAAAAGCCTTGTCTCAGGACAGGCTTTTTCTAATGGAGATGGGTTCTGTTTAAAATCCATTTCTTTGGCTTATAAAAATATAAATACAAACGGTTGTTTATATTTTGTGGTATAATGTATTGTAATAAATACTTGTTTTGATACCAATCTAGAGATATTTTTATAGTTATTTATTCTAGAAATTTTTGCTTGGATTTTTTTTAAAAGTCATAAAAGTTCATGGATAGTAACGAATGAAGTATCGTAAGCTTGGCTGAATATCAATCAAAAAGGAGAAAATTATGAATAAGAAAGAACGGGAAAAACAATTTGAAGAGATCAATGGACCTAAGCGGTCTGAATCAAAGTCGGCTCCGAATAAAAATATAAAAATCTATATTGGCCTAGCACTCTCTGTTTTAGTCACTCTCATCTTGGTAAGTATTTTCTCATATCTTCTGATTGGAAAGAAAGAGCCAAATCAAGCATCGTCTGCAGTTTCAACTACAGAGACAACAAGTCAAGCTTCTACAAGCCAAGGAAAAACGGATGAGACTGATAAGGATAAACAAGAGGAAATTCAGAAACTCAAGAATCAACTTGCTGCTTTAGATACCAAAATTACGGAAGCAGAAGCACTTGTTAGCAAGTTGAAGAAAGAAACTACCGTTCCAAAATTAGATATTGAAGCAATTAAGAACAATGACTTGTCTAGTTTAGAGGGTACTTGGCGTAGTCAATCTGGTAATGAATACATTATTAATGATTCTGGAGAAGTACGTGCGACTTGGTTTACAAATGATCAAAAGTACGAATCTGTAGTTGGATTAAAGGTTTCAAAAGGACAAGATAGTCGTAATCCTGAGACAGCGTCTATCAGTGCGTGGGTAAAAGATTCTGTTGCTGGAGGATTTGTAATAGTAGCTGTGCCAAGTGGAGTTGTTATGCAACCTGCTGATGATGGAAAGATTACGGATAAAAGCAACCATGCTGAGGAAAGACTACTTTCTGGGCAAGAGTATGGAGCGATGTTAATGAAACCAGAAAATGTTTATTATCGTGTGAAACCAGATACCAGTAAACTTGAGGAAGCAGAAAAGAACTTAGCTCAATTGCAAGCAGATCGTGAATCAATCAAATCTTCTCTTGAGTCAAAGGAAAAGAAAAATTAGATGGTATTCGTTCAAAAATACTGTTACAATCGGCAGAATCAAGAAGCCCATTAGGGCTTCTTTTTCTTTTGTTACAAATACTCAACCACTTAGACAGAGATATTGACCAGATAGGCAAAAGGGCTTGTTCTTGAAAAATTCCTCTGCTATAATGATTCTTGTAAGGGACGTGAGGGGTCAGTATCAGACAACTCAAGAACCAAAAAAAGAAAATGGAGACAAAAAAATGAAAAAATTATTGGGACTTGTATTTTTAGTAGCAGCAGCGCTAGTATTGTATTTCGGATCTGTTGGATGGCCAAGTTTAGATGTCAACCTCTGGTCACTCATTCCGGTAGGATTGTTCCTCTATTTCACACTAGAAAACTTTTTGAAAAAAGATTACAAGGCTAGTCTGATGTGCTTGATCATTGCCTTTATCATCGCAAATGCTATTTTTGATCTTTTGCCAATTTCAAGTGGTTTGGTGATTGGTGCTGGTGTGCTAGCTTGTGTAGGAATTGGCTACCTCTTTCCTGATAAGGATAAAAAAGAAGATAAATAAAAAGTCTCGAGATTTCTCGAGACTTTTTTTATCGACCAGCGTAATATTTTTGGATCCCCTTTACGATGCCTGCGACCAGTTTGTCTTGGTAGTGGCTATCTCTGATTTGTTGGTTTTCGGAGAAATTATCCATATATCCAAGCTCTAGGAGAACGGCTGGTTTGGCGGTTTCGCGTAGTACGGCATAGCTGCTCTCCAACAGGCCAGCATCCTTGGCTCCTGTTTCTGCTAGAAGAGAGGAGTGGATGGCAGCGGCGAGGCGTTTGCTTTCACTCATACGATCAGGGTGATTGTGCCAGTATTTATTAATCTTACTTGGATAATCAGGTTCATCGCTATAGGAGTAGGTTTGAATACCGCTCGCTTTTGAGTAGGTATTACCAGTAGCGTTGAAGTGAATACTGATAAAAATATCAGAGTTGGTCTTATTAACCATACGAGAACGTTCGGTAACAAAATCAACGTCAATATCACTATCACGAGAAGTGAGGACCTTGTAGCCTAGTTCTTCTAACTTAGTACGAAGCTTACGGTAAATCTGCATGTTGAGATCTTTTTCAGCTACATTGTAGTAAAAGGCACCTGAATCTCGACCACCGTGTCCAGGATCTAGGAAGATGGTATTGCTGTATAGTCCTTTTGTAAATCCACCTTCAGTTGAAACTTCAGAAATCCATTGGCCGTATTTTTGGAACAGGTGTTCCTTACCGTCTATCTTGTAAGTTCCTGAAACATAATGCCCATTATCATCTAGGTAGTAGCGTGCTTTGTCAGAGTTATCGTAAATCCATTCGCTCTTTGCCATGTAACCACCTGACTTGAGGTAGTATGCTCCAATCCACTCCTGATTTGCATAACGGCCATCCGCTTTTAGATAGAACCAGCTCTTGTAGGCTTTATCGAAGATCCACTCATTCTCCGCCATGGCTCCACTGGTTTTAAGGTAGTAGCTTTCTTTCCATTTGTCTGCTAGCATTCCACCATTCTGGTCAAATGAGTACCAGGAACCTTGAATCTTTTGCCAGTTGTCTTGGATATATCTCCCTGACCCGTTCGCATAGAACCAAGTATCCTTGATTTTGACCCAGTTGTTTTCTGCCATAGCTCCACTCTGGTTGAAGAGGTAGCCCTTGAAGGTTGTCGCACTCAGCATTCCACCGTCTTTGTCAAAGTAATACCAAGAACCGTTGACTTTCTCCCATTTATCCTGCGAGATCTTTCCAGAAGGAGCGACATAGTACCAAATTTGATCTAATTTTGTCCAGCCCTTTTCCGCCATAGCCCCGCTTTTTGTGAGCAGATAGCCGTCAACGGCAGTGTTGCTGAGCATGCTTCCAGTTTGGTCAAAATAGTACCAAGAACCATTGATTTTTTTCCAAGTGTTCAGAGCTAGTCGTCCAGAAGGATCAGCATAGTACCATTGATTGTCCAGTTTGGTCCAGCTATTTTCTATCATGACACCATCTTGGTCAAAGGCATAACCTTTGTAGATAGTAGAATGAAGACGATTACCATCTTGATCGAAGTAGTACCATTTGCCTTGGATTTGTTTCCAGTTCAAAGCAGGTTTATCATCTTGGTAAAAACGCCAGTGGTGATTTTCTTGGTACCATCCTTCTTTTTTGGGCTTGTCTTCTTGCACATTTACTTTCGGAAGAACTTCTGATTTAGAGTTTTCCTCAACACTCGATTCCTTCTTTTCTTCTTTGGCAATTGCTTCCTTGACAGCAGATGTGGATTGAGTAGTGTTTTCTTCTCCTAAGACGGATGCGGGTGCTAATCCTACGATTGAAAGGATTAAAGCACTGGTCAGTAGTATCTTTTTCACTTTCTATTTCCTAACTTTTTCTTTTTCTCTTTTTCATTTTTCCTATTAATTATCGAATTGAACTTCTTCTAGTAAGTATTCGATAAAGCGTTCGCCCATCTTAGACAGGCTGGTTTTTTCATGCTGGATATAGACTAGTTCAATCGGGTCGTCAATGTCCAGTGGAATGGAAACGATATTGTCTCCGTTGAGGTTACTGTTCAAAATCCCTGTTGCAATGGTGTAACCATCCAAACCAATCAAAAGGTTAAAGAGGGTGGCACGGTCACTGACAACAATGGATTTCTTGTGGTGCTCTTGTGAAAGAATCTCCTCTGAAAAGTAGAAGGAGTTGTGCGTCCCCTGATCATAACTCAGATAAGGAAAGTCTTCCAAATCAGCCAGTTTGACCTTGTCTTTTTTAGCTAGAGGGTTGGTCTTGCTAACAAAGATATGGGGTTGAGCGGTAAAGAGGTGGTGGGCTAGCAGGTGATTGTCATCTAGCATTTTCGTTAAAACATCGCGATTGTAGCTGTTTAAAAAGAGGACACCGACCTCGCTACGGAAGTTCTTGACGTCATCGATAATCTCCCAAGTCCGAGTTTCACGAAGGAAGAGCTCGTATTTTTCCATATCACTTTTCTTGAGCAAAGAGACAAAGGCATTGACTACAAAGGCATAGTGCTGAGAGGAAACGCTGAAAAGTTCGCGGTGGGCGATAGGATTTTTATAGCGTTCCTCCAGAAGCTGAGTTTGCTCAACGACCTGACGGGCATAGGAGAGAAACTCCATCCCATCACGGGTTAAGGTAATGCCCTTGGGATTGCGGATAAAGATTTCAATGCCCATTTCATTTTCCAAGTCTCGAACGGCATTAGAGAGACTGGGTTGGGTAATAAAGAGTTGCTTGGCTGCCTCATTCATAGAGCCAGTTTCGACGATTTTGATAATATAGTGTAGTTGTTGAATTCTCATGTTTTTATTGTACCATACTTGCGGAAGAATGGGCAATGAAGACGAAGAAAATAGGGGGAAAGAGCTGGTCCTGTATTGAAAAAAAGTCTGGAATCTGCTAAAATGGAAGCTATGAAAACATTCTATGATGTGCAGCAATTTCTCAAACAGTTTGGCATTATTGTCTATGTGGGGAAGCGCTTGTATGATATTGAACTGATGAAGCTCGAACTCTCTCGGATCTATGATGCAGGTCTGATGGATAAGCTAGACTATCTAGAGGCGGAAGCTGTTCTTCGTAGAGAGCACAAGATAGAATTAGACTACATAGAGAAAAATGGAGATAAGAACTTATGACAATTTGGATTTTGTGGGGAATCGTTCTGGCGATGGCAGCATGGATGGGGTATAACTACCTTCGTATTCGTCGTGCGGCTAACATTGTAGACAATGCAGAGTTTGAAGCCTTGATTCGGAAAGGACAGTTGATCGATGTCCGTGAACCAGCAGAATTTCACAGAAAACATATCCTCGGAGCCCGCAATATTCCTTCAAATCAGTTGAAGTCAAGCCTTGCAGCCCTTCGCAAGGATAAACCTGTCCTTCTCTACGAAAACCAACGCGGACAACGAGTGACCAATGCAGCACTTTATCTGAAAAAACAAGGTTTCTCTGAGATTTATATCCTTTCTTATGGGTTGGATTCTTGGAATGGGAAGGTCAAGACGAGCTAACATTCTGTTAAAAACTGTTTAATGATAGATAAATCTTGCATTTTATGGTATCATCATTTATATTAAATTTAAGGAGATTTTGTAATATGAATTCACAACAAAAGAAAAAACCTTCACTTATTTTAGGTATCTTATCTATCGTCCTTGGTTTGCTTTCTCCAATAGTGGGTCTGATTTTGGGGATCATAGGATTGGTCTTGGCTTTTTCATACCAAAAAGAATCTGGACTAAACTATCAAACAGAAAAAATTCTGAATATCATAGGACTTGTAGTTTCTGTTCTTAACTGGATTCTAGCCGTCGCAGTATTTTTTAGATAAGCAAAAAACAAAAAGCTTTAAACATAAAGCTTTTTTTGTTTTATCGCCCCATCTCTAAATAGTTTTTAATGATTTCCAATTCCTCTGGATTCAAGGGACGGTATTGCCCTTCTGCTAGTTCTGGGTCTAATGTAAAATCGCCGAACTGGACTCTTTTTAAGGCAGTCACCTTGACACCAACTGATAGAAACATCTTCTTGACTTGATGAAACTTGCCCTCAGAGATAGTGATGGAGGCCCGGCTCTCTGTTGGGCCTGCGGATAGAATATCTAGTTTTGCAGGTTTACAAGTGGTTCCGTCTAAAAAGACAATCCCCTCTTTGAATGACTGGATATGGTCTGGTGTGAGCAGACCGTTGACCACCACTTGATAGGATTTATCAACATGGTGCTGGGGATGGAGGAGTTGGAATCCTAAAGGTCCATTGTCTGTCAAAAGGAGCAGTCCCGTCGTATCGCGGTCTAATCTGCCGACAGCATAGAGCTGGTCAGACTGGATGTCAGGTGGCAGGAGTTCCATGACGGTTGGAAGTTTCTTATCCTTGCTAGCTGTAACGACTCCGTTTGGCTTATGAAGCATGAGGTAGTTGTGCTCGTAGCCTTGGATTTGTCGTCCTTGAAAGACTAATTTCTGTAATCCAGTGTCGACATTTTGAGCGAGTGAGCTGGCTGGACAATCATCTACTAGGATTTCTTTTTTTAATAGAGCCTGTTTCATAGCCTTGCGACTGACCTTTTCTTGGGCTAATAATCTATCTAAACGCATACCAGCTTATCTTATCATAAGTCTCTGACTTTGAAAAGAGTTGCCTTGACTAGAAAAGCAGAGTGAAAACATTTACACTTAGCTGAACTGTGATTTTTGAATGAGACTGTGGTATAATTGTTCAGTTAGAAATAAAAATTTAAATATTAGAGGAAATCATGACAAAATTAAGAGAAGATATCCGTAACATTGCGATTATCGCCCACGTTGACCACGGTAAAACAACCCTCGTTGATGAATTATTGAAGCAGTCTGAAACTCTTGATGCACGTACTGAATTGGCAGAGCGTGCTATGGACTCAAACGATATCGAAAAAGAGCGTGGAATTACTATCCTTGCGAAAAATACAGCCGTAGCCTACAACGGAACTCGTATCAATATAATGGACACACCAGGACACGCGGACTTCGGTGGAGAAGTTGAGCGTATCATGAAAATGGTTGATGGTGTTGTCTTGGTCGTAGATGCCTACGAAGGAACAATGCCACAGACTCGTTTCGTATTGAAAAAAGCCTTGGAACAAGACCTTGTCCCAATCGTGGTTGTCAACAAAATCGATAAACCATCAGCTCGTCCAGCAGAAGTAGTAGACGAAGTATTGGAGCTCTTCATTGAGCTTGGTGCAGACGATGACCAGCTTGATTTCCCAGTGGTGTATGCTTCAGCTATCAACGGGACTTCTTCATTGTCAGATGATCCAGCTGATCAAGAAAAAACAATGGCGCCAATCTTTGACACCATCATCGACCATATCCCAGCTCCAGTGGACAACTCAGATGAACCGTTACAGTTCCAAGTGTCACTTTTGGACTACAATGACTTCGTTGGTCGTATCGGTATCGGTCGTGTCTTCCGTGGTACTGTTAAGGTTGGGGACCAAGTTACCCTTTCTAAACTAGATGGTACAACGAAGAACTTCCGTGTCACAAAACTCTTCGGTTTCTTTGGTTTGGAACGTCGTGAAATCCAAGAAGCCAAAGCAGGTGACTTGATTGCCGTATCCGGTATGGAAGATATCTTTGTTGGTGAAACTATTACTCCGACAGATGCCATTGAACCTCTTCCAATCCTACACATCGATGAGCCAACCCTTCAAATGACCTTCTTGGTCAACAACTCACCATTTGCAGGTCGTGAAGGAAAATGGGTGACTTCTCGTAAGGTGGAAGAGCGCTTGCAGGCAGAATTGCAAACAGACGTTTCCCTTCGTGTTGACCCAACGGACTCACCAGATAAATGGACGGTTTCAGGACGTGGAGAATTGCACTTGTCAATCCTTATCGAAACTATGCGTCGTGAGGGTTATGAGCTTCAAGTATCTCGCCCAGAAGTTATCGTAAAAGAGATTGACGGTGTTAAATGTGAACCATTTGAACGTGTTCAAATCGATACTCCAGAAGAATACCAAGGATCTGTTATCCAAAGCCTTTCTGAACGTAAGGGTGAAATGTTGGATATGATTTCAACTGGTAATGGTCAAACTCGTTTGGTCTTCCTTGTTCCAGCGCGTGGTTTGATTGGATACTCAACTGAGTTCTTGTCAATGACTCGTGGTTACGGTATCATGAACCATACCTTCGACCAATACTTGCCATTGATCCCAGGGGAAATTGGGGGACGTCACCGTGGTGCCCTTGTTTCCATCGATGCTGGTAAGGCTACAACTTACTCAATCATGTCTATCGAAGAACGTGGTACAATCTTTGTCAACCCAGGTACTGAGGTTTACGAAGGAATGATTATTGGTGAGAACTCTCGTGAAAACGACTTGACAGTTAACATCACTAAGGCCAAACAAATGACCAACGTCCGTTCAGCTACTAAGGACCAAACAGCGGTTATCAAGACACCTCGTATCTTGACACTTGAAGAGTCTCTTGAGTTCCTGAACGACGATGAGTACATGGAAGTAACGCCTGAGTCTATCCGTTTGCGTAAGCAAATCCTCAACAAGGCAGAGCGCGAGAAAGCCAACAAAAAGAAAAAATCAGCTGAATAAGAGCTAGAAAGAGATAAAGATGGTCTATTTAATCATAGGGATACTCTTATTACTACTCTATGTATTTGCGACACCTCAAAGTATTAAAGGAACAGTCAACATCGTTATCTTGGTCTTTGTAGTTGTTGCACTCTTGATTTTGCTGATGTTGTCCATCTTGCAAATCTTCCAACTACCGACAGAATTCTTTGTCACAATCGCCATGTTGGCCCTAGCTTACTTTAGCTTGAGAGACATTACGCTCATGTCTGAAAAAAAGAGC
Organism: Streptococcus oralis subsp. oralis; assembly: GCF_002096495.1. Lineage (GTDB taxonomy): Bacteria > Bacillota > Bacilli > Lactobacillales > Streptococcaceae > Streptococcus > Streptococcus oralis_CU. The sequence continues at coordinate 182,413 of NZ_NCUO01000012.1, forward strand.
AAAAGAAGATAAAAAGAAAGAGAGCCATAGCTCTCTTTTTCGATGTCAGAATGAGGACTAGAGCATTTTCGTTTAGTATTATTTCCATAAAAATGGTAAAATAGTAGGAGTAGAAATGGAGTTTGAGACATGAAAGTAATCGATCAATTTAAAAATAAGAAAGTCCTTGTTTTAGGTTTGGCTAAGTCTGGTGAGTCTGCGGCCCGTTTGTTGGACAAGCTGGGTGCTATTGTGACAGTAAATGACGGCAAGCCTTTTGAGGAAAATCCTGCTGCTCAAAGCTTGCTGGAAGAGGGAATCAAGGTTGTCACTGGTGGGCATCCTTTGGAACTCTTGGATGAAGATTTCGCTCTGATGGTGAAAAATCCAGGTATCCCGTATAGCAATCCCATGATTGAAAAGGCATTGGCAAAGGGGATTCCAGTCTTGACTGAGGTGGAATTGGCTTATTTGATTTCGGAAGCGTCAATTATCGGTATCACTGGTTCAAATGGGAAAACAACCACAACGACGATGACTGGGGAAGTTTTAACTGCTGCTGGTCAACGTGGTCTTTTGTCAGGGAACATCGGCTATCCTGCTAGTCAAGTGGCTCAAACTGCGACAGCCAAGGACACACTTGTCATGGAACTTTCTTCTTTCCAACTAATGGGTGTCCAAGAATTCCATCCTGAGATTGCGGTTATTACCAACCTCATGCCAACTCATATCGACTATCATGGTTCTTTTGAAGAGTATGTGGCAGCTAAGTGGAATATCCAGAACAAGATGACAGCGGATGATTTCCTTGTATTGAACTTTAACCAAGATTTGGCAAAAGAATTGGCTACCAAAACACAAGCTACTGTTGTACCATTTTCAACACAGGAAAAGGTTGATGGAGCTTATTTGGAAGATGGTCAACTCTACTTCCGTGGAGAAGTGGTCATGGCAGCTAGTGAAATCGGTGTTCCAGGTAGCCACAATGTAGAAAATGCCCTTGCGACCATTGCTGTAGCCAAGCTTCGTGGTGTAGACAACCAAACCATCAAGGAAACTCTTTCAGCCTTTGGTGGTGTCAAACACCGTCTCCAATTTGTGGATGAAATTCAGGGGGTCAAATTCTATAACGATAGTAAGTCAACCAATATCTTGGCTACTCAAAAAGCCTTGTCAGGATTTGACAATAGTAATGTTATCTTAATCGCAGGTGGTTTGGACCGCGGCAATGAGTTTGACGAATTGGTGCCAGATATTACTGGGCTCAAGAAGATGGTTATCCTCGGTCAATCTGCAGAACGTGTCAAACGGGCAGCAGAGAAGGCTGGTGTGACTTATGTAGATGCGACAGATATTGCTGATGCGACCCGCAAGGCTTATGAGCTTGCGACTCAAGGAGATGTGGTTCTCCTCAGTCCTGCCAATGCTAGCTGGGATATGTATGCTAACTTTGAAGTACGTGGAGATCTTTTCATCGACACAGTAGCGGAGTTAAAGGAATAATATGAAAAAAATTGTCTTTACAGGTGGGGGGACGGTTGGACATGTCACCCTCAACCTTTTGTTAATGCCCAAGTTCATCGAAGACGACTGGGAAGTTCACTATATCGGTGACAAGCACGGAATCGAACACCAAGAAATCCTCAAGTCAGGCCTGAATGTGACCTTCCACTCTATTGCGACTGGGAAGTTGCGTCGCTATTTCTCTTGGCAAAATATGCTGGATGTCTTTAAAGTTGGTTGGGGAATTGTTCAATCGCTCTTTATCATGTTACGACTGCGTCCACAGGCTCTTTTTTCTAAGGGAGGATTTGTCTCTGTACCGCCGGTTATCGCAGCGCGAGTGTCAGGAGTGCCTGTCTTTATTCATGAATCTGACCTGTCTATGGGCTTGGCCAATAAAATCGCCTATAAATTTGCGACTAAGATGTATTCGACATTTGAGCAGGCTGCTGGTCTCGCAAAAGTCGAGCATGTGGGGGCAGTGACCAAGGTTTCAGATCAAAACACTCCTGAACCAGATGAATTGGTGGATATCCAAACCCACTTTGATCCTAAATTGCCAACGGTATTGTTTGTCGGTGGTTCTGCAGGAGCTCGTGTTTTTAACCAATTGGTGACTGATCATAAGCAAGAACTGACAGAGCGCTACAATATTATCAATCTCACTGGAGATTCAAACCTCAATGAGTTGAGTCAAAATCTCTTTCGTGTTGATTATGTGACGGATCTCTATCAACCCTTGATGGAGATGGCAGATGTGGTGGTGACGCGTGGCGGTGCCAATACGATTTTCGAGCTCTTGGCCATGGCGAAACTCCATCTCATCGTACCATTGGGTCGTGAAGCAAGTCGAGGAGACCAGATTGAAAATGCAGCTTATTTTGTTAAGAAAGGCTATGCAGAAGAACTTCAAGAAAGTGACTTGACCTTGGAAAGTTTGGAGGAGAAACTCAGTCACTTGCTTAGTCACAAAGATCAATACCAAGCTAGCATGAAAGCTTCGACTGAATTGAAATCTCTTGCAGATTTTTACGATCTACTAAGAAAAGACCTAGCATAAGGAATATCAATGTCAAAGGATAAGAAAAAAGAATCAAACCAGAAGCAAGAATTGTCTGAATGGCAGAAACGAAACCAGGAATACCTGAAGAAGAAGGCTGAGGAAGAAGCTGCCCTAGCTGAAGAGAAGGAAAAGGAAAAACAAGCTCGTAAGGAAGCCAACTCGAAACTACTGGAGGAATCCAAGAAATCATCGAGTGAGTCAGATGAGAAAGCCTCAAGTCCAAGCAAGGAACCATCCGAAAAAGAAGAAAAATCTCAAAAGGATGACCGAAAAGTCAAAGAGGAAAAAGAGAAGAAGAAAAAAGAAAAACCAGAGAAACCAGAAAAACCTGCCAAGCCTAAAATTGCGCCTGTTCATATTTGGCGAGCTGTGAGTATCTTGGTACCAAGTGTCCTGGTCCTCCTTCTTTCAGTCTATCTATTGACTCCACTTTCGACCATCAAAAATATCGAGGTTAAGGGAAATAGTAACACGCAGGTGGATGACATCAAACAGGCTTCTGGAATTCAAGATAGCGACTATACCTTAGCTCTATTGTTGGATAAGGAAACATACGCTGAGCGCATCAAGTCCAACCATTGGATAGAATCAGCGAAGATTAACTATCAATTTCCGACTAACTTTACGATTGAGGTCAAGGAATTTGATATTGTTGGTTATTATGTGTCTGGTGAAGAACATTATCCTATTCTGTCTAGTGGTACAGTAGAGTCAACTCCTGTTGATCACTTAAACTTGCCTGAGACTTATCTGACAGTTACCTTTAACGATGAGCAGCAGGTGAAAGAGCTGATAACGGGATTGTCTACTATCAGTGAAGATATCAAGAGTCAAATCCAGAAAATCGAATTAGCGCCGAGCAAGGCAACAGCAGATCTTTTAAAAATTACCATGCTGGATACAGATGAGGTTTTGGTTCCCCTATCAGAATTGAGCAAGAAATTGCCTTATTACAGCAAAATCAAGCCACAATTGTCAGAACCGAGTGTAGTCGATATGGAAGCTGGAGTATACAGCTACACGATAGCGGATAAGCTGATAGAAGAAGCAGAAGAAAAAGCCAAACAAGAGGCCAAGGAAGCTGAGAAGAAAAAACAGGAAGAAGAAAAGAAAAAACAAGAAGAACAGGGAAATCAAAGCCAAACGAGCCAGCAATCACAGAGTCGTTAGACTAACTTTTCCTCTTGATTTTGAATGGTATAGAAGTCTAGTTTCGAGTTTTTGCTTGACAAGTCCTACTATAAATAATAGAATAGAAAAAAACCTTTAAAGCAGTCCAGAGAGGCGGCTAAGGTTAGACGGTGAAAGGGTGGAGACTACCCATTTTTCGTGGAACCTTGCTGTTGGCAGGTTCCTTTTTTCGTGGTTTATTTTTGACCATACTCTCTTGCTCGTAAAGGTAAAAGGAGAAAGGTATGCGTGAACATCGTCCAGTTATTGCTCTTGATTTTCCTAGTTTTGAGGCGGTCAAGGAATTTTTATCTCTTTTCCCAGCAGAAGAAAGTCTTTATCTAAAAGTAGGGATGGAGCTTTATTATGCGGAAGGTCCAGAAGTTGTCCGTTATTTGAAGTCACTGGGGCATAGTGTCTTTCTGGACCTCAAGCTACATGACATTCCCAATACAGTTAAATCGGCTATGAAGGTCTTATCTCAGCTTGGTGTAGACATGACCAATGTTCATGCTGCTGGTGGTGTGGAGATGATGAAGGCTGCGCGTGAAGGTCTAGGGACACAAGCCAAATTGATCGCTGTGACCCAGCTTACATCAACGTCGGAAAGCCAGATGCAGGATTTTCAAAATATCCAAACCAGCCTGCAAGAGTCTGTGATTCACTATGCCAAGAAGACAGCTGAAGCGGGCTTGGATGGTGTCGTTTGCTCAGCTCAGGAAGTCAAGCTTATCAAAGAAGCAACAAGCAAAGATTTTATCTGTTTGACACCGGGAATTCGTCCAGCGGGAGCTGCGGTAGGAGACCAAAAACGCGTCATGACACCAGCGGACGCCTATCAAATCGGTAGTGACTATATCGTAGTGGGACGTCCCATTACCCAAGCTGAAGATCCTGTTACAGCTTATCATGCTATCAAGGATGAATGGAACCAAGACAGAAATTAAAGAAATAGATTATAAAAACAAAAGGAGAATACTATGACACTTGCTAAAGATATCGCTAGCCACCTCTTGAAAATCCAAGCAGTTTACCTCAAACCAGAGGAGCCTTTCACTTGGGCATCTGGTATCAAATCGCCGATTTATACTGACAACCGAGTGACGCTTGCCTATCCAGAAACTCGTAGCTTGATTGAAAATGGTTTTGTGGAAGCTATTAAAGCAGAATTTCCAGAAGTAGAAGTGATTGCAGGAACAGCGACAGCAGGGATTCCGCACGGAGCCATCATTGCTGATAAGATGAATCTGCCTTTTGCCTATATCCGTAGCAAACCAAAAGACCACGGAGCAGGTAATCAAATCGAAGGTCGTGTAGCTCAGGGACAAAAGATGGTTGTTGTTGAAGATCTCATTTCAACGGGTGGGTCTGTTCTTGAAGCCGTAGCAGCTGCTAAACGCGAAGGAGCCGATGTGCTTGGAGTTGTAGCGATTTTCAGTTATCAATTGCCGAAAGCCGATAAGAATTTTGCGGATGCTGATGTGAAATTGGTGACACTTTCTAACTACAGTGAACTGATCCACCTAGCCCAAGAAGAAGGTTACATCACACCAGAAGGACTCGACCTCCTAAAACGCTTTAAAGAAGACCAAGAAAATTGGCAAGGATAATAAAATAACTAAGGCTTGCAAGAAATAGCAAGCTTCTTTTTCATTTTTATGATAGAATTATATTGGTAGCGTTTTTACAAAAAAATAAGTGTGATTGAAGAAGGTTAGGATGGAAATTGATAATCGTAGTATTCGTTTAGGAGGTGAATTAAAGAAAGAAATAAAACCTGGAAGCTAGGTCAAAATTGCAGCAGCGACTTTTTCGATGTTTGCCTTTCAACAGTTAAAGGAAGAATTTGAAACGATAGAGGAGTTGAAATTTATCTTTACAAATCCAACCTTTGTGACTGATGAGACGAGAGTTGGATATCGTGAATATACGATCCCCAAAAAAGAGCGAGAGCAGTCTATTTTTGGAGGACGTTATGAACTGAAGTTAATGAATGAATTAACTCAAAAAGCAATCGCTAGAGAATGTGCAGACTGGATCAGGAATAAAGCTCGTTTTAAATCTATCAACATTGAAACCGATGAGATGCCAAATGGTATGCGGATAGAAACGGATGATGATACTGTCGCTGTGGATCAACTCAAAAACTTTGATCGAAAAGAATTGGGCTATGATTCTTCTTTGTTCAAAACCACACGGCATATCTACCATGCTCCATTGAGTTTATCCTATCTAGATGAATTTGATAGTCTCTGGCAAGATGATGAGTATTTTCGGGATGTGACAGAAGAGCTCTTGGTTCATTATAAGGAAATTCTAACAAAAGAAAAAGATGGAAAACATTTCAAAATTGTCCGTCGTTTCCGTACACAAGAAGATTACCAGATCCAATTTGATGGTGACAATCTAGACCAAGTCTATGAAATGTTGATTAAGAAAATGGGTAAAGATCAATTTCAAAGTAAGTTGGACGGTAACTTAAAAGAGTCGGTTGAGCTGACGGAACAACTAGAAAAACTGGAGAAGCAAGCTCAACGTCTTAAGAAGCAAATGTATGCAGAAAAATCGATGAGAAAGCAGATGGAAGTAAAGAAAGGCTACCAAGAAGTTCTCAAACAGATCCAAGAATTAAAATAGGGATTACTTGTATACTATAGACAAGTACACAGAAACCATTATAAGAAAGGTTACATATGACTACAGAACAACATAAAGGCGAACATACCGGCCTCGATCTTTTAAAAGTAGGCTCCAAAGGTGTTTTTACAGAAAATATTTCCAAAATTGGTCAACTCTTTCCAGAAGTCTTGACAGAAAAAAGAGATGAATATGGAAGACTTCGTCCCGCTATTGACTTTGAGAAACTGAAACAGTTTTTATCAGAGGAAATTGTGGATGGTCACGAATCCTATGAGTTTACGTGGGTTGGAAAACGTGAAGCTATCGTAGAAGCTGGACGACCAACAACTAAAACCTTGAGACCAGACCTTGATGAGAGTGTTGACTTTGATAAGAGTGAAAATATTTTCATAACTGGGGATAACCTAGAAGTTTTGAAAATCTTACAAGAATCCTATCTAGGAAAAATAGATATGATCTATATCGATCCACCCTATAATACAGGGAAAGACTTTGTATACTCTGATAAGTTCCAAAAAACGGACGAAGAGTTAAAAGAAGAGATGGACCTCTTGGACGAAGAAGGACGTCAAGTTGTTGGATTACAACCGAATGAAAAAAGTTCAGCTCGTTACCACTCAGACTGGCTCAATATGATGTATCCACGTCTGCGCTTGGCGCGTAATCTATTAAAAGATAATGGAGCTATTTTTATATCTATAGATGAAAATGAATATTCTAATTTGAAGCAAATGCTTGATGAAATATTTGGTGAGGGAACTTTCATAGAAAATATTGTTTGGGACAAAAAATCATCTGCTAAAGGAGTTCCTCCCACAACTATGATGGCTGGAGTTCATGAATATATTTTAGTATTTCAGAAGAAAAAAGACTTCAAATTTTTGGGAGAAAAACGGGAAGAAAGTGATTTTTCTAATCCAGATAATGATCCTAGAGGTTTATGGAGAAATACTAATATTAAATCTACAACAAGCTCTAAAGAATTTACAATTATTGATCCAGAGACTGGAATATCGTACACAGATACCTGGGCATTTAGTGAAAAAGAATTAAATCGTCTTATATCAGAAAGATATATAATATTTCCAAAAAATCCAAACGGACAAGTAAGACGAAAAGAGTTTATGAATGAGTTGCAAAATGAACACAAAGCTATCAAATCAAGTTTTGGCTTATTTGATGGGCAAACTAATACGGAATATGTAAAAAAATTATTTGGTATTGATAAATTATTTAGTAATCCTAAACCGATAAATTTATTAAAGTATTTAATAAGTGTTACATTGCCTAAAGATAGTAGTATTATATTGGACTTCTTTGGTGGCTCAGGAACCACAGCAGACGCAGTCATGCAACTAAATGCGGAAGATGGAGGCAATCGTAAGTTTATCTTGTGTACGTTGGATGAAGCAGTTGCTGAAAAATCTGCTGCTAAAGAAGCAGGTTATGAAACCATTGACCAAATTTCACGTGAGCGGATTCGTCGTGCTGCTGCTAAGTTACAGGAGGAGCATCCAGAATTAGTTGGCAAACAAGACTTTGGTTTTAAAGCTTACAAACTAGACTCTTCTAATTTTAAAGACGTTTCTTCTCGACCAGATCAATTTATCCAAGGGGAGCTTTTCGACAGTGTATCCAATATCAAGGAAGGACGTTCTGGACTTGATTTGCTCTTCCAAGTTATGCTGACATGGGGAATGGAATTATCTTTAGAGATTGATTTAAAGAATGTAGCAGGAGCAGAAGTCTTTGATGTGGATCAGGGCTCCCTTATGGCCTGTTTTGATGATGATGTATCGGAAGAAGTCATCCGACACATTGCTCAAGCACAACCACTCCGTGCGGTTTTCCGTGATAGCTCATTTGCCAATTCAGCAGATAAAATTAACGTAAGTGAAATCTTCAAAGAATTATCACCTAATACAAAAGTGAAGGTAGTGTAGGATATGAGTGAACACAAAGTAAAACATTTAGAGATGATACAAGCTATCATTGAACGAATGGGTAAGAATTCTTTTGTCGTTAAAGGATGGTCGTTCACTTCCATAGGTGCCTTATTTGCATTTTGGTTTAGTAATACTAGCATGTGGTATATACTTCTTTTAATTTTGTTTGTAACTATATTGTTTTGGTTTCATGATGCTTATTACTTGTTATTAGAACGACAATATAGACGTTTATACGATGAAGTAAGATTAAGTGATAAAGAAACAGATTTTAGAATGACTCCAAAAAGAGAAGAGGGAGATCTTCTGATAACACTTTTTCGTCCAATTTTAAAGTATACCTATGGTTTAATAGTTATTTCTACATTGATTCTTATAGTTGTTGTTAGATAAGTGAGGAAATTATGAAAAGACAAGTATTTTTTAGCTTCCATTATAGCAATGATAACTGGCGAGCATCTCAAGTTAGAAATATGGGTATAGTATCAGGTGATTCTACTTTTTCTGATAATGATTGGGAAGAAGTAAAATTAAAATCTGATGCAATGATAAAATTATGGATAGATAGTCAAATGGCAAAGCGTTCATGTGTGGTTGTTTTGATTGGTGAGAAAACTGCTGGACGTAAATGGATCAACTATGAAATTGAAAAAGCGATTGAGTTGAATAAAGGAATCGTAGGAATATATATTCATAATTTAAAGGATAGATTTGGAAACCAAAGTAATCAGGGAAGAAATCCATTTGATAATTTTGCATTATCTCGAACTGGCAAATCGTTATCAAGTTATGTCCGTTGCTATAATTCTCCATTCTTTACTTCAAAGTATGTTTATGAAGATATTCAAAGTAAAATGGAAGAATTAATAGAGTACGCTATTGCACATAAACCATCTACATGGTAGCTAAGATTATTAGTAATAAACTAAATAGGAAATATCAAAGGGATATATTAATTAAGATTCATGATATTTGAAATAATTTAATTAAGTGATTGTACTTTATAATTACTGGAAAAAGATAAGAATTGAAGAAAATAAATTATGAAACTACAATTTAAAAAACAACCATTCCAGTTGGATGCAGTTAGTGCCATTGCAGACTTATTTCAAGGGCAAGCCAAACAAACTGGAATTAGGTATATGGCTGATCCAGGTCGTCAAAAGTCAGATGAGGTGGATTTGGTATTGGATGCCTATCGAAATGCTCCGATTCAATTGGACCAGGAAGCTATTCGAAGGAATGTTCATGCTGTACAAACTCGTTTTGGATTACGACCCTCTGAAAGTTTGTCGGTCGATATGGTTGCAGGTCGTCCAGCCTACAATTTCTCTATAGAAATGGAGACAGGGACGGGGAAAACCTATACCTATATCCGTACCATTATGGAGTTAAATAAACGCTTTGGCTGGCTCAAGTTTGTCATTGTTGTTCCAAGTGTCGCCATACGTGAGGGGGTTCTTAAGTCTTTAGAAATCATGAAAACTCATTTTCAGGATGAGTATGGGAAACAGCCGAGATATTTTGTTTATGATTCTTCACGTTTAGGAGATTTGGATAGTTTTGCTAACTCATCTGATCTTCAAATCATGGTCATCAACTCCCAGGCTTTTAATACAAAAGGGAAAGTTGCGAATCGCATTCATGAAGAGCAGGAAAGTTTTCGTTGGCGTCGCCCAATTGATGTATTAGCAGCCATGAACCCAATCATGATTATTGATGAGCCCCAGTCTGTTGAAGGGAAGCAGACTAAAGAACGACTAAAAGACTTTAAGCCTCTCTTTACTCTTCGCTACTCAGCTACTCATAAAGAAAAGCATGATATGGTTTATCGACTGGATGCCATGGATGCCTACAACCAAAAATTAGTTAAGAAAATTGCTGTGAAGGCTATTGAACAAGCTGGAACGACTGGGACACAAGGTTATCTGTATTTACAAGAAATCCTTCCTCAAAAATCCGGTACTCCAAAGGCTAAGATAGAGGTCGAGGTAAGAACTCAGTCGGGCGTGAAACGTAAAACAAGAATCGTTGAAGACCCTTTTGATCTATATGCTGAATCGGGTAATCTGGCGTCCTATCAAGGCATGACGTTGAGTCAATTTAACGCAAGAGACAATAAAATCCAGGTCGGTGTGACGCAGGAATTATATGTTGGAGAGGTCATGGGTGAAGTCGATGAATCGAGTATGCGGAGAATTCAAATTCGTGAGACCATTAAGAGTCACCTAGAGAAAGAAAGTAGACTTTATAATCGTGGAATTAAGGTTCTTTCTCTTTTCTTCATTGATGAGGTTGCAAAATATAAGCAATATGATGCACAAAATGATCCTCACAATGGGGAGTATGCTCAAATCTTTGAAGATGAGTATGAAAGTCAAGTTAGACAATTCTTACAGACTCAAGAACCCTCTTCTTATTATCGTTATTTGGAATCTCATCTTGATGGCAATGCAGTTCATGCGGGTTACTTTTCAGTTGATAAAGTGAAAAAGTCAGATAAGACGGTATTTGTGGATTACAAATCTGCTAGTGAAAAGAAAAGCAATTCATCAAACGATAAAGATGCCTATGATTTGATCATGAAAGATAAGGAACGTTTGTTGAGTTTCGAGGAACCAGTACGCTTTCTATTCTCGCATTCAGCCTTAAAAGAAGGTTGGGATAATCCCAATGTATTTCAAATCTGTACTCTCAAGCAGTCTTCTGCAGAGACTCGGAAACGACAAGAAATTGGCCGTGGGATGCGTTTAGCAGTGGATCAAGATGGTGTACGTCAAGATTCGGAACTTTTAAAGAGTGAAGTCCATGAAATCAACAAATTGACTATCATTGCAAATGAAAGCTATGATCAATTTGCGCGTGGGCTACAAGCAGAGTTGAAAGAGTTGTTAGCTGATCGTCCTGTAAAAGTTGATGTTTCCTTATTTGAAAATAAAGTAATCGAAAACGAAGCAGGAGAAAAGGTTAGAATCACCAAAGAGCAGGCAGAGTCCATTCAGTTTGATTTGATTAGTCAGGGATATATTGATAAGAAAGGTCAACTGACTGCAAATTATTTTACTGCCAAGGAAAATAATCTGTTGAACTTATCAGATACACTTCCTGGCTTTGAGAAACAAGTTGTTGAAGTACTTGAAAGTATCTACCAGCCTGGAAAATATGAGATCGAAAATGCAAACAATACAACAGTGCAGTTCTCTGAGGAAGTAAATAAAGAAAATATCGCTCGAAAAGAATTCTTGTCACTTTGGAATCAGATTAATCGTAAAACAGCTTATCAAGTTACTTTTGATGATACTGAGCTAATAGAGCAGTCTGTTGCTTATATTAATGAGAAGCTAGTGGTCAGTCAACCAGTGTACAATATTACCCAAGCCAGTGCAGATCAAATGACAAAAGAAGGTTTGAAACTAGATGTTGGAGAAAATGCTCGTTCTCAGGAGTATATCGAAAATAGTCAAATTGCGACTCAGTATGATTTGTTAGGAGAAGTAGCAGATCATACAGGTCTAACTCGTAAAGTAGTAGCAGAAATTCTGAGTAAGATTAAAGTTGATAAGTTTGAAAAGTTCAAACAAAACCCAGAAGAATTTATTTTAAAAGTATCGAAGTTGATTAATGAGCAAAAAGCAGCTCAAATAATCAAGCATATTCAATACAATATTTTAGAAGATGAATACGATTTGGATTTATTCTACGATAATGCAGAAACAGCGAAACTTTCGGATGATCATTTGCTGGAATCTACGAAGGGAATCTATAACTTTGTAAAGGTGGATTCAGATATCGAGCGTAAGTTTAAAGAATCCTTAGAGCAGTATGAGGATGTTCGAGTATATGTAAAACTACCTGGGAAGTTTAAAATTTCTACACCTCTTGGAGATTACAATCCTGATTGGGCGATAGCATTTAGAGAAGGTAGTGTAAAGCATATCTATTTTGTAGCAGAAACCAAGGGTTCTATGTCTAGTCTTCAATTAAAACAATCTGAAAAAGGTAAAATCGATTGTGCTCGTGTTCATTTTAAAGCTTTAGTTAAGGCGGGACTAATTAGTGATCAATATATTTATGGCGTTGTTTCTAGTTATGAGGAGTTGCTGGGCTTAGTGAAATAGTATGATGATTTCTCGATAATAATTTACTATGTGAAAGTATTTTGTTCAATAATTCCAATAGTAGTTTTATTAGATAGATTATAAAACATAAAAAATCAGGTAGTCACTAGGATTATCTGATTTTTTATATGTGGGCAATAAAACAAAGGTTTCTAAAGGTAAGATGAATATAGGATAATGGTAGAATGAGAGTCCTCTCTTTTTTGGGGCATATTCAGATAATCAGTTTGAAATTTCCAGACAAAATTTTTGAAAAAATTCTGAAAAAGAAGTAAGATAGTTAATGTAAGATAAAGTAAACGCTTACTTAATAAGGAGGACACTTTATGTCATATAAAACAAGCAATGCAGAAGGACCTGTAGATTTTATTAACACCTATGATTTGGAGCCAATGGCGCAACAAGTCATTCCTAAAGCTGCCTTTGGTTATATCGCTAGTGGAGCAGAGGATACTTTCACTTTACGCGAGAACATCCGTGCCTTTAACCACAAACTCATCGTTCCTCATACGCTTTGTGATGTTGAAAATCCAAGTACAGAGATTGAATTTGCAGGTGAAAAATTATCTTCACCAATTATTATGGCACCTGTTGCGGCTCATAAATTGGCAAATGAGCAGGGGGAAGTAGCTACTGCGCGTGGTGTGCATGAATTTGGTTCTCTCTATACAACTAGTTCCTACTCTACCGTTGACCTTCCAGAAATTACGGAAGCTCTTCAAGGAACACCTCATTGGTTCCAATTTTACTTTAGTAAGGATGATGGAATTAACCGCCATATCATGGACCGTGTGAAGGCTGAAGGCTACAAAGCGATTGTCTTGACGGCAGATGCAACTGTAGGGGGGAATCGTGAGGTCGATAAGCGCAATGGTTTTGTCTTCCCAGTTGGCATGCCGATTGTTGAGGAATACCTGCCAGAAGGTGCTGGAAAATCCATGGACTTTGTTTACAAATCAGCTAAACAACGCTTGTCTCCACGTGATGTCGAATTTATCGCTACATACTCAGGACTTCCTGTCTATGTCAAGGGGCCTCAATGCCGTGAGGACGTTGAACGTTCGCTTGCCGCAGGTGCTTCTGGTATCTGGGTAACCAACCACGGTGGTCGCCAAATCGACGGTGGGCCAGCTGCCTTTGACTCACTTCAAGAAGTAGCAGAAGCAGTTGATAAACGTGTGCCAATTGTCTTTGACTCTGGTGTTCGTCGCGGTCAACACGTCTTTAAAGCCTTGGCTTCAGGAGCAGACTTGGTAGCTATTGGTCGCCCTGTGATCTATGGTTTGGCTCTCGGTGGTAGTGTTGGTGTGCGTCAAGTCTTTGAGCACTTGAATGCAGAATTGAAGACAGTCATGCAGTTATCTGGAACTCAGACTATTGAGGATGTCAAACATTTCAAACTCCGTCACAACCCATACAATCCAACCTTCCCAGTTGACCCACGTGACTTAAAATTGTATTGATAAAGAAGACGGCCTCCACCTGATGTGGAGGTTTTTCTTCGTGTATAGAAAGATTCAATCGTTATTAGAAACTATATAAATATATTTTTCGGTCAAATATCTTGCTAGGGCTTTCATTTTTTGCTATACTGGTCCAGTAATTAAATAATAAAGACATTTGGGGTGCTTTAGGCTGAGATGATACCCATTGAACCTGATACAGTTAAGACTGGCGAAGGGAAATGTGAAAAGGTTTTTTTCGTATGTCGAAAGAAACTGTTTAATCTTGTAAGCTAAACTCTAATTCTCGTTTGTAATTGGAGTTTTTTTGTTTATCAAAAGAGGATAGGCTTGACGGCAAGTCTTTCGGTAGCTCTCCTAGAATGCCCCACTTTTCTTTAAAAAGGTCAAGTAAAACTAGGATTTTCTTGGTATTTTGTTGATTACGAACGAGTAAAGAGAGGAAAAGTAAATATGGAAACACAAGACTATGCATTTGAGCCGGGTTTGACCGTTGGAGAATTATTAAAAAGCAATCAGAAGGATTGGCAGGCTGCAATCAATCATCGTTTTGTTAAGGAACTTTTTGCGGGGACAATTGAGAATAAGGTCTTTAAAGACTACCTGATTCAGGATTATCATTTCTTTGATGCCTTCTTATCCATGCTGGGTGCCTGTGTAGCTCACGCAGACCAGCTTGAATCCAAACTTCGTTTTGCCAAGCAATTAGGCTTTCTTGAAGCAGATGAAGATGGTTATTTCCAAAAGGCTTTCAAAGAGTTAAAAGTAGCAGAGAATGACTATCTAGAAGTGACCTTGCACCCTATAACAAAAGCGTTTCAGGAGCTAATGTATTCTGCTGTGACTTCATCAGACTATGCTCATCTTTTGGTCATGCTGGTCATTGCAGAAGGTCTCTATTTAGACTGGGGTTCTAAAGATTTGGCTCTACCTGAAGCCTATATTCATTTAGAATGGGTCAATCTCCACAGAGGTCCTTTCTTTACAGAGTGGGTTCAATTTCTGGTTGATGAACTTAATCGTGTCGGGAAAAATCGAGAAGATTTGACAGAACTTCAGCAACGCTGGAATCAAGCAGTTGCTTTGGAATTAGCCTTTTTTGATATCGGTTATGAATTATAGGATAAATTCAATCCTTTGATGTAGATTAAAAGAAGTAACAAACAAACTATATAAATATATTTTCCGGTCAAATATCTTGCTAGTGCTTTCAATTTCTGTTATACTGGTCCAGTAATTAAATAATAAAGACATTTGGGGTGCTTTAGGCTGAGATGATACCCATTGAACCTGATACAGTTAAGACTGGCGAAGGGAAATGTGAAAAGGTTTTTTTCGTATGTCGAAAAGAACTGTCTAATCTTGTAAGCTAAACTCTAATTCTCGTTTGTAATTGGAGTTTTTTTGTTTATCAAAAGAGGATAGGCTTGACGGCAAGCCTTTTGGTAGCTCACCTTGAATGTCCCACTTTTCTTTAAAAAAAGGAGTTTTTTATGTTGAAAAAATGGCAATTAAAAGATGTTATCTTACTTGCTTTCTTGTCTATCTTTTTTGGTGGCGTTTTTGTGGGGTCAGGCTATCTGTTTGATATCCTCACCCTGATCTTGGCCCCTCTTGGTTTGCAGGCCTTTGCCAATGAAATCCTCTTTGGTCTCTGGTGTATGGCTGCGCCCATTGCGGCTATATTTGTTCCAAGAGTAGGAAGCGCAACGATTGGAGAAGTGCTAGCTGCGCTTGCTGAAGTCCTTTATGGTAGTCAATTCGGTCTAGGTGCCCTTTTGTCTGGCTTGGTTCAAGGTTTGGGAAGTGAACTTGGTTTTATCGTAACCAAGAATCGCTATGAAAGTTGGCTCTCTCTAACTGCTAATAGTATTGGGATTACGCTTGTTAGTTTTGTCTATGAATACATTAAGTTAGGTTACTACGCCTTCTCCCTTCCTTTTGTCCTTTCCTTGCTTGTGGTGCGCTTTATTTCTGTCTTTTTCTTCTGTACCATCTTGGTTCGTGCCATTGTCAAACTTTATCATCAGTTTGCAGCTGGGGGCAAGGCATAGATGGGGCTGAAACTACGAGCGATTCAGTCCCCAATCTTTTCGGAACCGCTTGATTTTACTTTTCATGCGCAAGCCTTCACCTTGTTAGTTGGGAGCAGTGGTTCAGGAAAATCGAGTCTCTTTCAAATGATTGCCCAAGTCAGTTCTCTTCCCTATAGCGGTCAAGTCCTGATAGATGGGAGAGAGGTCAGTCAGCTTTCTATCGTCGACCGTGTCCAGACGGTTGGCATTCTCTTTCAAAATCCTAATCATCAATTTACCATGGAGAACTTGTTTGAGGAGCTGATTTTTACCTTGGAGAATATTGGTCATCCCCTTCAAGAGATTGATGCTAAAATAGCAGAGGTGGTTCGGCAATGTCGTTGCGAGCCAATCTTGCACCGTCCCATTCATCACCTATCAGGTGGGGAAAAGCAAAAGGCTGCTTTGGCTGTTCTCTTTGCTATGAATCCTAGGGTCTATCTCTTGGATGAACCCTTTGCTTCTATTGACCGCAAGAGCAGAATCGAGATATTGGAGATTCTAAAAGAGTTGGCTCTTGATGGGAAGACAGTCATCCTGTGCGACCATGATTTATCTGATTATGAAGCCTATATCGACCATATGGTGGAGCTAAGAGACGGACAACTAAGGGAAGTATTTCAAATCCCTACCTCTGAGATGACACAGGTTTCTTCAAAGAATGTTGCTTCTAGCCCGGAATTGTTCCATATGGATAGAACGACTTGTGAGCTGGATAAGCGTCCCCTCTTTTCAATTGCGGATTTTACATTCTACCAAGGAATTTCCTGTATCTTGGGTGACAATGGTGTCGGGAAATCAACCCTCTTTCGCTCTATTCTTCAATTTCAAAAGTATAAAGGGCTCATTACTTGGAAGGGGACAGTCCTGAAAAAGAAAAAGAGTTTGTACCGTGATCTGACGGGTGTTGTTCAGGAAGCTGAGAAGCAGTTTATCAGAGCCAGTCTGCGAGAAGAGCTTCAATTAGATGGACCTGATTCTGAAAGAAATCAGCGAATTTTCCAAGCTTTACGATACTTTAATCTGGAGCAGGCGCTTGATAAGAGTCCCTATCAATTAAGTGGTGGCCAGCAAAAGATTCTTCAGCTATTGACCATCTTGACTAGTAAGGCCTCTGTGATCTTGCTAGATGAACCTTTTGCAGGTTTGGATGATAGAGCTTGCCACTATTTTTGTCAGTGGATTGTGGAGGAGAGAAATCAGGGAAGAAGTTTTCTGATCATTAGCCATCGTTTAGATCCCTTGATCTCTGTGGTTGATTATTGGATTGAGATGACTAGTGAGGGGCTCAGTCATCTCCAAGACGTGATCATCAGCAAACCTCTCCCCTCTCTGAACAATGATACTCTAGGGGAGGTGAGGTAGTATGATCAAAGTAGCAACCAAGACACCGATACTCAGTCTCTTCTTGCTGATTTTATCCTTGGAAACATCTTTCATTCCTTCGATTGCTCTTAATCTTTCAGTAGTCGCATTTTGCATTCTCTTTATGCTCTACCACCGTCGATTTAAAATGTTGGCTTGGATGATTGTGCTCGCCATTTTGCCATCCTTCGCCAACTATTGGGCAGTACAGTTACATGGGGATGCTTCGCAGGCAGTGATACTTGGAACGAGGGCCTTTGTGACCGTTTGTATCGGCCTTGTCTTTGTTTCCAGTATTTCCCTAAAAGAGCTTCTCTTGTACTTGGCTCAAAAGGGGCTATCGCGTTCTTGGGCCTATGCCTTGATTGTGGTATTCAATGCCTTTCCCCTCATTCAGCAAGAAATCAAGTCCCTCAAGGAAGCGTGCTTACTGCGTGGTCAAAAACTGCATGTTTGGTCGCCCTTGATTTACAGTAAGGTTTTGATGACGGTCTTTAGGTGGCGCCATCTTTATCTGAGAGCTTTGTCTGCGCACGGATATGACGAACATGCACAGTTGGAGAATCGCTATCGGACTTTTTATATTTCTCAGAGGACAAAATTAATCTACCTGCTGTTCTTTTTATTACTTCAAACCAGTCTATTTTTATAAAGGAGTTATTATGGAATTCACAGATATTGCGATGGAATTATCCAACGAAGCTTGGCAGGCTTCCTTTCATCACCCTTTTGTTTTACAGTTACAAGAGGGAACGTTAGAACCTTCCATCTTCCGCTATTACCTGATTCAGGATGCCTACTACCTGAAGTCTTTTTCAGAAGCCTATCACCTCTTGGCTGATAAGACTTCCAACGAGGAGATGAAAAGACTCTTGAAACAAAATGCTCAGGGTCTAGTGGAGGGTGAATTATTTATCCGCCAACAATTTTTCAAGGAATTAGGAATCAGCGACCAGGAAATGGAGCAACATCCAATCGCTCCAACCTGTTATCATTACATTTCTCATATTTATCGTCAGTTTGCAGAGCCAAACTTGGGCATTGCTTTTGCTAGTTTGCTCCCATGTCCTTGGTTATACCATGATTTGGGCAAGGCACTTAATCGCAAACCATCCCCGAATCCTCTTTATCAACAGTGGATTGAAACCTATATCACAGATGAGTTAGAACAGCAGATTAAAGAGGAAGAAGAGCTGGTCAATCAACTCTATCGCGAAAGCAACGAGACGGACAAACAAAAAATGCTAGAGGCCTTCCACCGAAGTGTCCACATGGAAGCTAAGTTTTGGGAGATGGCTTACCAACATCAAACCTGGACGAGCGATTTGCAGTCCTTAGAAAAAGAGAAGAAATAGAAAATGAGAAACCACCAACTACAAGTTCACAAATTAACTATTTTATCCATGATGATTGCCCTTGACGTAGTTCTTACACCCATCTTTCGAATTGAGGGAATGGCACCGATGTCCAGTGTAGTCAACATCCTAGCAGGGATCTTGATGGGACCTGTTTATGCCTTGATCATGGCTACAGCCACAGCCTTTATCCGTATGACAACTCAAGGGATTCCACCTTTAGCTCTTACAGGAGCAACTTTCGGAGCCCTCCTTGCAGGTCTCTTTTATAAGTATGGTCGAAAATTTCACTATTCTGCTCTAGGAGAAATCTTGGGAACAGGTATTATTGGTTCTATTGTTTCCTATCCTGTTATGGTTCTCTTTACGGGATCTGCGGCGAAGCTCAGTTGGTTTATCTACACTCCTCGATTTTTCGGAGCAACCTTGATTGGTACAGCGATTTCCTTTATTGCCTTTCGATTTTTAATCAAGCAGGAATTCTTTAAAAAAGTGCAGGGATATTTCTTTGGAGAAAGGATAGAATGATGCAGAAATTGATAAATCCTTTCCCTCTGGCAACCAGTTCCTTGATTCACTGCATCACCAATGAGATTTCTTGTGAGATGCTGGCTAATGGGATTTTAGCTCTGGGATGCAAACCTGTCATGGCAGATGATCCCCGTGAGGTCCTTGATTTTACCAAACAAAGCCAAGCTCTCTTTATCAATCTGGGGCATTTGTCTGCTGAGAAGGAGAAAGCAATCCGTATGGTAGCTACTTATGCAAACCAAGCTTCTCTCCCAATGGTAGTAGATGCGGTTGGTGTATCAGCGTCACCCGTTCGTAAGACCTTAGTCAGAGATCTTTTAGAATACAAGCCCACAGTCCTTAAAGGAAATATGTCTGAAATCCGAAGTCTTGTTGGCTTAAAACACCATGGAGTCGGGGTAGATGCTAGTGCTAAAGACCAAGAAATTGAGGATTTGCTTCAAGTCTTGAAAGACTGGTGTCAGACCTATCCTGGTATGTCATTTTTAGTCACTGGCCCCGAGGACCTCATTGTTTCGGAGAATCAGGTTGCAATATTGGGAAATGGCTGTGACGAATTAGACTGGATAACAGGGACAGGAGACCTGGTTGGAGCCTTGACAGCTGTTTTTCTCAGCCAAGGAAAGACTGCATTTGAAGCTTCTTGCCTAGCAGTTTCTTATCTCAATATCGCTGCTGAGAGAATACTTGTTCAAGGAATGGGATTGGAAGATTTTCGTTACCAAGTTCTCAATCAACTCTCTCTCCTAAAAAGAGATGAAAACTGGCTAGAAGCCATCAAAGGAGACTTTTATGAATAGAGAAGCACTTAGACTATATCTGGTAACCAATCGCTACCAAGATTCCTTGGAAAACTTTCTTGAAAAAGTCGAGACGGCCTGCCGTTCAGGTGTTACCATCATCCAACTACGAGAAAAAAATCTCACCACCAATCAATACTATCATCTGGCAAAACAAGTCAAGGAAATAACAGATGCCTACCAAGTACCCTTAATTATCGATGATCGTTTGGATGTTTGTCTTGCAGTAGATGCTGCAGGTTTGCATATTGGCGACGATGAACTACCAGTTTCGGTTGCCCGTCAAGTCTTGGGACCTGACAAAATCCTCGGTGTCACTGCTAAAACAGTAAAAAGAGCCCTCGAGGCAGAAACATCGGGTGCGGATTACTTGGGAACAGGAGCCATTTTCCCGACTACGACCAAGGAGAATGCTCCCATCACCCTGATTTCAACCTTGAAAACCATTTGCCAAACGGTCGCCATTCCAGTAGTTGCTATTGGAGGCTTGACGTCAGAGAATATTGACCAGCTTGCTGAAACTGGCATAGCCGGAGTCGCCGTTGTCCGTGATTTGATGCAGGCAGAAGATATTGAAGCAAAAGCGCACGCCTTTTTAACAAAGCTGGATGACATGATTTCCTAATCAAAAACTCTCTAATTCCCTTAAAGTAGGAACTAGAGAGTTTTTTCTTAATCTTTAAAGCTTGTATGGTTGACTGGACCAGAACCATGACCGAGTTGAGGGGCGTCTTGGATGGCTTTTGTGATAAAGGCCTTGGCCTTATCAACTGCCTGATAAAGGGTTTTCCCCTTGGCTAGTTCAGCCGTAATCACAGCAGCAAAGGTACATCCAGTACCATGGGTGTGACAGGTTTGAATTCTTGGGCTTTCCCAGACAAATTGCTCCTCCTTGGTAAAGAGGAAATCCTTGGCACCGCCTTCGAGATGACCACCTTTGATTACCACAGACTGAGGACCAAATTCTTTTAAAATCAGGCGACCAGCGCGTTGCATGTCTTCTGGATTATGAATTGAGAAACCAACAATCTCTTCTGCCTCAGGAAGATTGGGTGTAATAATAGTCGCAAGGGGAAGCAGGTTTGTTTTTAGGTAGCTTCTCGCACTGGTATCAATCAGGGTATCACCGCTTGTTGCGACCATGACAGGGTCAAGCACGTAGGGGCAGTCCAGCTTTTTAAGATAGGGTTGGATGATCTCCATGATCTCAGTAGTTGCCAACATACCAGTTTTCACAGCCTGAGGTTTGATATCCGAAAAGATACTCTCCAATTGAGCTTCCAGCATTTGGTTGGAGACGTGCTCGATTAATTGAACACCTCTGGTATTTTGAGCGACAAGGCTGGTGACAACGGCCATTCCATAGACATCTCTCGCTTGGAATGACTTCAAATCAGCCATAATGCCAGCACCGCCACTAGGGTCAGTTCCTGCAATGGTTAGAGCAACGGGTAAATAAGTCATCTAAAACCTCCCAACCAACTGAAGTTTGTATTCTCAAGAACAAGCTAGTCTGTTTTGGAAGGAAATAGAAGACTAGCTAGTCCTCATTATCATTTCCACTTCCATCAGCTAGCATTACCTAGATTGAGTCAAAGGGATCTAACAGTCGTTAATCTCAGCTTTACGCACCCCTAGTGGTTGTTTTCTTTTTTCTTTAGTATAGCATATTTTTATAGTTTATATAGTAAAATTTGACTGAAAATCCTGTATCATATGGTTAAAATTCAATTTTTCAAAAAAAGATTAATTTTATAATTGACAAATGTAGATTTTGGAGGTATACTAATAACTATAATCGACAAATGTAGATTTAGGAGGTGTGATGATGCAGATTTCAGATGCAGAATGGCAGGTTATGAAGATTATTTGGATGCAAGGAGAGCAGACCAGTACGGATTTGATCAGGGTTCTGGCGGAGCGGTTCGACTGGTCCAAGTCGACCATTCAAACTCTTTTGGCTCGTTTGGTTGAGAAAGAGTGTCTGACAAGGAAAAAAGAAGGCAAGTTCTTTGTCTATTCAGCCCTTTTAACTCTGGACCAGAGTCGAGACTTGCTTGTCCAAGATATCAAAGACAAGGTTTGTTCTCGTAGGATTAAGAACTTGTTGGCTGATTTGATTGTGGAATGTGATTTCACTTTGGCTGACTTGGAAGACTTAGAAGCTGTGATTTCTAAGAAGAAATCAAGCGCTGTAACAGAAGTAAGATGTAATTGTATGTAAAGGAGACGTCATGTTAAATAGTATTGTAACCATTATTTGTATTGCCCTTATCGCGTTTATCTTGTTTTGGTTTTTCAAAAAGCCTGAAAAATCTGGACAAAAGGCCCAGCAAAAAAAGGGTTACCAAGAGATCCGAGTGGAAGTCATGGGGGGCTATACGCCTGAGTTGATTATTCTTAAAAAATCAGTGCCAGCCCGCATTGTCTTTGACCGCAAGGACCCTTCACCCTGTCTAGATCAGATCGTCTTTCCAGATTTTGGTGTGCATGCGGACTTGCCTATGGGTGAAGAGTATGTAGTGGAAATCACACCTGAGCAGACTGGAGAGTTTGGCTTTGCATGTGGTATGAACATGATGCACGGCAAGATGATTGTAGAGTAGGAGGAGACTATGACAGAAATTGTGAAAGCAAGCCTAGAAAATGGCATTCAAAAAATCCGTATCACGGCAGACAAAGGCTACCATCCAGCCCACATTCAACTGCAAAAAGGGATTCCTGCTGAGATTACTTTTCACCGTGTGACACCTTCAAACTGTTATAAAGAAGTTCTCTTCGAAGAAGAAGGGATTCTAGAACCAATCGCTCAAGATGAGGAAAAAATTATTCGCTTTACGCCTCAAGACTTGGGTGAGCACGAGTTTTCTTGTGGCATGAAGATGCAAAAGGGGAGTTATACCGTAGTTGAGAAGACTCGAAAATCTCTATCACTTTTACAACGTTTTTGGATTACTACTATCTTTACTGTGCCTCTTGTGATTCTCATGATTGGTATGTCTACAGGAGGAATTAGTCACCAAGTCATGCGTTGGGGCACCTTTTTAGCCACAACCCCCATTATGCTGGTAGCTGGAGTTCCATATATCAGAAGCGCCTGGGCTAGTTTTAAAAAGCACAATTCCAACATGGATACCTTGGTTGCTCTGGGAACCCTAGTGGCCTATTTCTATAGCTTAGTTGCCCTCTTCACTGGTCTGCCCGTTTACTTTGAAAGTGCTGCATTTATCCTCTTCTTCATTCTTTTGGGAGCAGTTTTTGAGGAAAAAATGCGAAAAAATACTTCGCAGGCAGTCGAAAAATTATTAGACCTACAAGCAAAAACAGCAGAGGTTTTGCGTGATGATGTTTATGTTCAAATACCTCTAGAACAAGTCAAAGTTGGGGATCTCATTCGCGTTCGACCAGGTGAAAAAATTGCCGTTGATGGGACTGTAATAGAAGGAGAAACTAGTATTGATGAATCAATGGTAACTGGGGAAAGTATTCCAGTCGATAAATCAGTTGGAGATACTGTGATTGGCTCCACTATCAATAATAGTGGAACACTGGTTTTTAAAGCAGAAAAAGTTGGTTCAGAGACTGTCTTGGCTCAGATTGTGGACTTTGTGAAGAAAGCCCAGACCAGCCGTGCACCGATTCAGGATTTGACGGATAAGATTTCAGGAATTTTTGTCCCAGCAGTTGTCATTTTAGCGATTTTGACTTTTTGGATTTGGTTTGTCTTACTTGGGGCTAGTTTTGTGACCTCTCTACTTTATGGTGTGGCAGTTTTGATTATCGCTTGCCCTTGTGCCCTAGGTCTTGCAACACCAACAGCCCTCATGGTAGGAACAGGGCGGAGTGCCAAGATGGGGGTTCTCCTAAAAAATGGAACCGTCCTACAGGAAATCCAGAAAGTCCAAACTCTCGTCTTTGATAAAACAGGAACTTTGACGGAAGGAAAACCAGTGGTCACTGATATCATTGGCGACGAGACAGAAGTACTTGGCTTAGCTGCCTCTTTGGAAGAAGCCTCTCAACACCCACTGGCTCAAGCTATTATCAAGCGAGCGAGTGAAGCAGGACTTGAGCTTCAACCTGTAGAAAATTTCCAAGCCCTACACGGAAAAGGTGTTTCAGGGCAAATCAATGGGAAACAAGTCTTGCTTGGAAATGCTAAAATGCTAGATGGCATGGATATTTCGAGCGCTTATCAGGAAAAACTAGAAGAACTGGAAAAAGAAGCTAAGACAGTTGTGTACTTGGCTGTTGACAATGAAATCAAAGGCTTGCTTGCCCTGCAAGATATTCCCAAAGAAAATGCCAAGCTTGCCATCAGTCAGCTGAAAAAACGTGGTCTCCGAACAGTGATGTTGACAGGAGATAATGCTGGAGTGGCGCGAGCTATTGCAGACCAGATTGGTATCGAAGAGGTCATTGCTGGTGTTTTGCCAGAAGAAAAAGCGCATGAAATCCATCAACTTCAACAGGCTGGTAAAGTAGCCTTTATCGGAGATGGTATCAATGATGCGCCAGCCCTTAGTGTAGCGGATGTGGGGATTGCTATGGGAGCTGGAACAGATATTGCCATTGAATCAGCAGATCTTGTCCTTACAACCAACAATTTACTAGGATTGGCACGTGCTTTTGATATGAGTAAGAAGACCTTTAATCGTATTCTACTCAATCTTTTCTGGGCTTCTATCTATAACCTCATTGGTATTCCGATTGCAGCAGGAGTCTTTTCAGGAATTGGTCTCGTTCTCAATCCAGAACTGGCTGGTCTAGCCATGGCTTTTAGTTCTGTATCTGTTTTAACCAGTTCACTCATGCTAAACTTTAGTAAAATAGACTAAAAGCGAGCTTGCTCGCTTTTTATTATAAAACAGTTGTATAAAACGTTTTCAAACTGTACTGTAATAGAGAATAAAAACTTCTGAGCACATTCTTAGGAGACCAAAAACAAATGTGGTAAAGTAGTAGAGTAAAAATTTGCTGAAACGTTTCCAATTAGTATATGAAAACGGATTTATCAAGTTTTAAAAATATTTGAAGGAGAGTTATCATTATGACTCAAGGGAAAATTACTGCATCTGCAGCAATGCTCAACGTATTGAAAACATGGGGCGTAGACACAATCTACGGTATCCCATCAGGAACACTCAGCTCATTGATGGACGCTTTGGCTGAAGACAAAGATATCCGTTTCTTGCAAGTTCGCCACGAAGAAACAGGTGCTCTTGCAGCGGTCATGCAAGCTAAATTTGGCGGCTCAATCGGGGTTGCTGTTGGTTCAGGTGGTCCAGGTGCGACTCACTTGATTAACGGTGTTTACGATGCAGCTATGGATAACACTCCATTCCTTGCTATCCTTGGATCACGTCCAGTTAACGAACTCAACATGGATGCCTTCCAAGAATTGAACCAAAACCCAATGTACAACGGTATCGCTGTTTACAACAAACGTGTCGCTTACGCTGAGCAATTGCCAAAAGTAATCGACGAAGCTTGCCGTGCTGCAGTTTCTAAAAAAGGTCCAGCTGTTGTTGAAATTCCAGTAAACTTCGGTTTCCAAGAAATCGACGAAAACTCATACTACGGTTCAGGTTCATACGAGCGTTCATTCATCGCTCCTGCATTGAACGAAGTTGAAATCGACAAAGCTGTTGAAATCTTGAACAATGCTGAACGTCCAGTTATCTACGCTGGTTACGGTGGTGTTAAAGCAGGTGAAGTGATTACTGAATTGTCACGTAAAATCAAAGCACCAATCATCACAACTGGTAAAAACTTTGAAGCCTTTGAATGGAACTACGAAGGTTTGACAGGTTCTGCTTACCGTGTTGGTTGGAAACCAGCCAACGAAGTGGTCTTTGAAGCAGACACAGTTCTTTTCCTTGGTTCAAACTTCCCATTTGCTGAAGTTTACGAAGCCTTCAAGAACACTGAAAAATTCATCCAAGTCGATATCGACCCTTACAAACTTGGTAAACGTCATGCCCTTGACGCTTCTATCCTTGGTGACGCAGGTCAAGCAGCGAAAGCTATCCTTGATAAAGTAAACCCAGTTGAGTCTACTCCATGGTGGCGTGCAAACGTGAAGAACAACCAAAACTGGCGTGATTACATGAACAAACTCGAAGGTAAAACCGAGGGTGAATTGCAATTGTATCAAGTTTACAATGCAATCAACAAACATGCTGACCAAGACGCTATCTACTCAATCGACGTAGGTGACACTACTCAAACATCTACTCGTCACCTTCACATGACACCTAAGAACATGTGGCGTACATCTCCACTCTTTGCGACAATGGGTATTTCCCTTCCTGGTGGTATCGCTGCTAAGAAAGACAATCCAGATCGCCAAGTATGGAACATCATGGGTGACGGTGCATTCAACATGTGCTACCCAGACGTTATCACAAACGTTCAATACGACCTTCCAGTTATCAATGTTGTCTTCTCAAATGGTAAATATGCCTTCATCAAGGACAAATACGAAGACACAAACAAACACTTGTTTGGTTGTGACTTCCCTAATGCTGACTATGCGAAAATCGCTGAAGCGCAAGGTGCTGTAGGATTTACAGTTGATCGTATCGAAGACATCGACGCAGTTGTTGCAGAAGCTGTTAAATTGAACAAAGAAGGTAAAACTGTTGTGATCGATGCTCGCATCTCTCAACACCGTCCGCTTCCAGTAGAAGTACTTGAGTTGGATCCAAAACAACACTCAGAAGAAGCAATCAAAGCCTTCAAGGAAAAATACGAAGCAGAAGAACTCGTACCATTCCGCCTCTTCTTGGAAGAGGAAGGATTGCAATCACGCGCAATCAAATAATTTCTCTCATCGAAAATCAAATGTAAACTTTGTAGATTTTATTCTTTGATTTTCAAGAGTCTAACTTGAAAAGATCGGAGCAATCCGGTCTTTTTCTGGAGGATAGTAAATGAATTTAAATCAATTAGATATCATCGTTTCAGATGTTCCTCAAGTCTGTGCTGACTTGGAGCGTATTTTGGATAAAAAAGCCGATTATGTTGATGACAGTTTTGCTCAGTTTACGATTAGCAGTCATTGTCTCATGTTGTCACAAAGTCATTTGGTTTCTTTGGAAAACTTTCAGTCAGGAATCATTCTTCATATCGAGGTTGAGGATGTAGACCAGAACTATCGACGATTGAAAGAGCTTGGTGTCGAGATTTTACACGGTCCGGCTGTAACTGATTGGGGGACAGAATCCTTGCTTGTAAAAGGTCCAGCTAGTTTAGTGATTGATTTTTATCGTATGAAGTAGGTAATTCTATTATCAAATTTTTTATCTAAACATTCTTGGAGTGAAACTTAAAAAGATCGGAGCAATTCGATCTTTTTTGTATTTATGCGACTTTCAGTCCGTCTCGCTCCGTTAGGTGCGAGACAAAAAACCACCCGTTTTCACGGGTGGTTATGATTTCTACACTTATTGTTTGGCTTCCTGTTTTAATTGTTGCACCTGTTCCTCGTACTGGACAAGCTCCCTGTCTTTTATATTGATAGTCGCTTCTGCTTCAGCAATGCGGCTTCTCAGATCTTGAGTCTTGTTATGGTGATAGCTAATACCAATAGCACTACCAGCAATGATCCCGATTACTAGACAAGTAAAAATCACCAAAATCAAGGGAGCAGATAGTTGTGTAAAGACAAGACTGACAGTTACTGTTTGACGATTGAGTAGACCAAATGAGATCACAATGACTAATAAGCTCAAACCGCCAATTAGATAAGCCTTATCTTTCAGTGACAATTCATTAAATTTTTTTAGCATAAGTTCCTTTTCTCCTGACTATGTTGATAGAAAACTACACACCATTTAGGTATTAACAAAATTCATTTTACTAGAAAATTTCGATACTGTCAATAATTTCTAACGGCTTATTTACCATCAATCAATCGATTCATTGAAAAGGAGTATTCATTTTCTAATATTTGATTGAGTAAACAGAACGGAGCAATTCGGTCTTTTTTCTGTTCCCTCTTTCTTATAACAAGATTGTGATAGTTTATATCTTTATAACAAAAGTTTTAAAGACTTGATTGTTTTGAAAAAAGATTATAAAATATGATTCATAAAAATGAAAGAGGTTTTGAAAATGTCTGAAAAACAAATGAAAGTTTTGGGTTGGGTAGCGACCTTCATGTCTGTTATGATGTACGTCTCTTACTTCCCGCAAATTATGAACAACCTGGCTGGTCAAAAAGGGAACTTTATCCAGCCCTTGGTTGCAGCCATCAACTGTAGTCTCTGGGTTTACTACGGTCTTTTCAAGAAAGAAAGAGATATTCCCCTTGCGGCTGCTAATGCGCCAGGTATCATTTTTGGTCTGGTAACGGCTATCACAGCTTTGATTTAAAAAGAAGACTGGTTTCAGTCTTTTTTGTACATAAAAATAGATTCTCAAGTAAAGAAAGTCTAATGAGAGTTGAGGAGAATAGCCGTTGACAGCGAGCTTTCTGATTGCTGCTTTAGGGGTTCCTCCATCAAGTAAGAGATTGTTTCGTTACTATTTTTACAAAATCTTCTCCCTACTTTATAAAATAGAAAAAAGAGTTCAATTCGAACTCTTTTTTTGCTATAATGAGGGGAGAAAAATCAGACAGGAGATCGACATGTCAGAACCATTATTTTTACAATCAGTTATGCAAGAAAAAATCTGGGGTGGGACCAAGCTACGTGATGAGTTTGGTTACGACATTCCAAGTGAAAAAATCGGGGAATACTGGGCTATCTCAGCCCACCCAAATGGAGTTTCTAAGGTAGCCAATGGACGCTACGAGGGAACAGACCTTGCTACTTTGTATGCGGAACACCGTGAGTTGTTTGGCAACCGTCCAGAACCAGTATTTCCTCTCTTAACTAAAATTCTCGATGCCAACGACTGGCTTAGCGTCCAAGTTCACCCAGACGATGCCTATGGACTAGAACACGAAGGCGAACTTGGAAAAACAGAATGCTGGTATATCATCGCAGCGGATGAGGGATCAGAGATTATCTATGGTCACAATGCCAAGTCAAAAGAAGAACTCCGCCAGCAAATTGAGGACAAGAACTGGGATGCCTTACTGACAAAAGTGCCAGTTAAGGCTGGAGATTTCTTCTATGTGCCAAGTGGTACCATGCACGCTATCGGTGCAGGTATCTTGATTCTTGAAACCCAGCAGTCTAGTGACACTACCTACCGTGTCTATGACTTTGACCGCAAGGATGACAAGGGCAACTTGCGTGAACTTCATCTTGAAAAATCCATCGATGTTTTAAACATTGGAGAACCTGCCAATAGCCGACCTGTCACTGTCAAAGCAGATGATCTACGTTCCACTCTCCTTGTATCCAATGATTTCTTCGCAGTTTACAAATGGGAAATTACTGGAAAAGTTAACTTTGAAAAGACAGCTGACTACAGCTTGTTGAGTGTCTTGGCTGGTCAAGGTCAACTAACTGTTGACGGGAAAAACTATCCAATCCAAAAAGGGAGCCACTTTATCCTACCAAGTGATGTTGAAGCTTGGACTCTGGAAGGGCAAGGTTTGGAATTGATTGTCAGTCATCCATAAAAAGAAAAGACTTGAGAGATATTCTCAAGTCCTTTTTTGTATTTACATAAATTGGGCGATAAAGACCACGATGATGATGATAGGAATGATAAAACGAAGAAGGAAAAGCCAGACTTGGAAAAGTCCCTGTTTCCATGCTGTTTCATCAAGGTGTAGTTCCTCCATTGCAAGAGCCTTTTTAAAGACATAGCCTGTAAAAAGTGAAAGGCAGAGAGCTCCAAATGGCATGAGGAGATTGGAAACTAAGAAGTCCATAGCATCAAAGAAAGTCTTACCAAAGATGTGAACATCCGCCATAACTCCATAGGATAGGGCTGAAGGAATGCCAAAGACAAAGGTCAAGATTCCTAAAATGGTACTCCATTTAGCACGCATACTGTTGTCCTGGTTGGTGATATTGCCCACATTGATTTCCAGCATCACGACAGAGGAAGTGACCGTCGCAAAAAGGAAGAGCAAGAGGAAGAGGATGTAGAAAATGGTTCCAAAAGGCATCTTGTCAAAGAGTTGAGGCAAGACGATGAAGAGCAGGCTTGGTCCCCCTTCAGACTGAATATTGAAGGCTGACATGGCTGGGAAAATGGCTAGACCTGCCATGATGGATACCGAGATGTTCATGGCTACGATGGAAATCCCTGACTGGACCAGATTGGTTTTCTTGTCTAAGTAAGAAGCATAGGTCAGCATGGCTGTGACCCCTAGTGAAAGGGCAAAGAAAGATTGTCCTAGAGCATAAAGGAAACCGGCACTGGTCAGTTTTGAGAAGTCTGGTTTGAGGAAGTAGAGAACGCCTTCCATGGCATTTGGCAAACTGAGAGAGCGTCCAATGATAATGACAAAAATGATAAAGAGCAGGGGCATCATAACTTTTGAGGCTCTTTCAATCCCTTTTTGAACCCCACGTGATACAATAAAGATATTCAATAAGATAAAGGCTGCTTGAGCTCCTAGGGCAATGGCTGGATTTGAAATGATTGAAGTAAATAACTGAGCATAATCACCCGTTCCACCAAGCTGGAATAATTTCCCAAACTCAATACCCAGATATACTAGAATCCATCCTCCGATAACACTGTAAAAGGAGAGAAGGATAAAGAGGGCAAAGGCACCAATCCAACCGATAAAGTTGTACTTGTTATTGTTGCCCAGTTTTCCAAAGGTTTTGATAGCGGAAACGCCAGCACTACGACCAAGGGCAAATTCAGCCAGCAGGAGAGGGAAACCGATTAAAATAGTGGAAATGAGAAAGACCAGTAAAAAGCCTCCACCGCCATTTGCAGCAGTCATATAGGGAAACTTCCAAACGGCACCAAGCCCGATGGCTGAGCCAGCAGATGCTAGAATAAAGCCAAGTTTCGAGCCCCATTGCGATTTTTCTGACATAGTTGAAACTCCAATCTCGTTTTTTAAAATAAGAAAAGGCTACTTGAGTTGTCAAATAGCCTTCTCTCAATGGCTCTTTATGAGCCTTCTGTTTGATTGATAGACTTGACTATCCTATCATGTTTTCTAAGGTCTGTCAAGAAAACCATTTTCAAGTTTTCACACCTTTCTCAAAAAGTTAAAAATTTTTCGCAAAAACGCTTGACTCTGACCTAGGGGGAGGGGTTATACTATCAATGTAATACTCTTCGAAAATCAAATTCAAACCACGTCAGCTTTATCTGCAACCTCAAAGCTGTACTTTGAGCAACCTGCGGCTAGCTTCCTAGTTTGCTCTTTGATTTTCATTGAGTATAAGGAGGAAATCATGTACCATATAAAAGAAGCTGCGCAGCTTTCAGGTGTCTCTGTCAAGACTCTGCACCACTACGATAAGATAGGGCTCTTGGTTCCCTTAAAGTCGGAAAACGGCTATCGAACATACAGTCAAGAGGATTTGGAACGCCTTCAGGTCATTCTGTATTATAAATATCTAGGTTTTTCTTTAGAAAAAATAGCAGAGCTGTTAAAGGAAGAAAGGACAGATTTATTGCCCCATTTGACCAGGCAGTTGGACTATTTGACCCAAGAAAGGCAGCATCTGGATACCTTGATTTCCACCTTGCAAAAAACCATTCAAGAACAAAAAGGAGAAAGAAAAATGACGATTGAGGAAAAATTCACTGGATTTAGCTATCAAGACAATCAAAAATACCAGCAAGAAGCGGTAGAGAAATATGGTCAAGAAGTCATGGGAGAAGCTCTCGAGCGCCAAAAAGGCCGCGAAGATGAGGCGACGACTGCCTTTAACCAAGTTTTTCAAGCCTTAGCACAAAATCTTCAAGCTGGTCTGCCTGAAACAGCAGTTGAAAACCAAGAGCAAGCAGCTAAGCTATTGCAAGCCATTCGTACTTATGGATTTGACTGCTCTATTGAAGTCTTCGGCCATATTGGTAAAGGCTACGTCTATAACCCAGAGTTTAAGGAAAACATTGACAAGTTTGGTTCTGGAACAGCCCAGTACACGTCAGATGTCATTGCGGCTTACGTTCGGACAAATGCAGAATAAATAGGCTAGGAATTTCCTAGCCTATTTTTTACTTCAAATCATAAAGCTAGTCGTCACCGTCTTTATAGTAGAAGAACTCACTGAGATCATCTTCCAAAAAAACACGAAGCATATCAGACATATCATCAGTAGCAAGTTTTAGATGAGAAAGATTGCCAAAATTTTCCCACCAAACCTTCCCTTCGTCTGAAGACTGGAGCTCACCAGTAAAGTGTTCGGTCTTGTAAAATAGAACGACGTAACGGTAATCCTCGTCGTCATACCAGTCTTTAATACCACAGAGTTGGAGTTTGGAAATAGTTAGTCCAGTTTCTTCTTTCACTTCACGAATGACAGCTTCGACAAAGGATTCGCCACGTTCAACATGCCCGCCAGGAAAAGTAATACCAGGCCAGTCAGGGCTAACTCTGTCTTGGACCAGAACCTTGTCCCCGTTTTTAATCATGCACATGTTGACAAATTCGACTGTTTCGCATCTGTTCATATTGTTTTTCCTATTTTGTTAGTAACTTTTCCACGACGTTTAACTTTCGCATGGTCAGAACCACGCCAAACAATTTTTCAAGATAGTTGGTATTGAGCTTTTTTTGTTTTGCAGTTCTAGGAAGATAGAGGTAGAGACAGTAATCGCCTACACAGATTTCTTCCTCGCCGTAGTCAGTTTTCAATTTTTCTAGTGGCAGACTTTGGATAAGTCCTTGATAAAGAATTACATGCACACGATCATGAAGATAGTCTTCTTTAAATGGATTCTCATGAACAATCTTTTCAAAATCGTTCTTATTCTTGATAACCATTTTTAAGTCGGCCCCAATTTTTTCCTTTATCAAAGTATGAACGCGTTCTCGTATTTCTTCTAAATCTGAGTCACTCTCAAGAATGATATTCCCACTTTGAATATAGGTTCGAACGTGTTGAAAACCAGCTTCTGTCAAAATATCTACCAAATAAGACATTTTCGGGATAGCATTTTTTCCATTAGGAGTAACGCCTCTTAGTAAAATAATATGTTCCAAAGGACTTCCTTTCTTATTTGGTATTTATTGGATTGGAGCCTGCCACCCAGCCGGTGCAGAGGGCAGAAGTGATGTTAAAGCCACCCGTGTGGGCATTGATATCCAGGACCTCACCAGCAAAGTGGAGCCCAGGTACCAGCTTGCTTTCCAGAGTTTTAGGATTGATTTCCTTAAGACTGACACCGCCTTTGGTGACAAAGGACTTGGCCAATGACATTTTACCAGTGACAGGAATTTTGAGAGCCTTGATAGATTGGACAAGCTGGTCACGTTCTTTTTCAGTTAGCTGTTTGACTTTTTCAGGAAATCCTTGTACAAAAAACTCAGCCAAGCGTTCCGGAAGCAAAGTTTTCAAAGCATTCTTCAAGGATTTTTCCCGATTTTCTTCTAGAAATGCAGCCAAGTCCTTCTCAGAAAGTTGAGGCAAAACATCTAGCGAGAGAACCTCACCACCCTTTACAAAGCTAGACATACGCAGGGCAGCAGGGCCCGACAAACCAAAGTGGGTAAAGAGCAAATCATGAGTGATGATATGCTTGCCATAGCTTAGGGTCACGTCATCTAGGGAAATTCCCTGCAAGGCCTTATGCGGAAAATCTGTTAACAAAGGACTTTCAGCGGCTTCAAGATCGGTAATGGTGTGCTTAAAATGGCGGGCAATCTCGTGACCAAAACCAGTCGAACCAGTCGAAGGATAAGACTTACCACCTGTTGTGACAATGAGTTTATCACAAGTGAAGGTTTGGTCTGCGGACTTAAGAACAAACTGGTCGTCTATCTTTTTAACCGAAACAATTTCGGTTTGAGCGAGAACTTGTCCCCCTAGCTCAGCGATTTTCTTTTCCAGAGCCTCGATAATAGTCCGCGATTTGTCGCTAGCAGGAAAGACACGACCGTGGTCCTCAACCTTTAGTTTAACACCGTTTTCCGTGAAAAAGTTGATGATATCATGGTTATCAAACTGGGAGAAGACACTGTATAGAAAGCGGCCATTTCCAGGGATGCCAGCAAGTAGGTCGTCCAAACTTCCATTGTTGGTTACATTGCAACGTCCCCCGCCTGTTCCAGCTAATTTTTTTCCGAGTTTCCGATTTTTTTCGATGAGAAGAGTTTTCTGACCATAAAAGCTACTGGAAATGGTAGCCATCATGCCCGCAGGCCCTCCACCGATGACAATAGTATCAAAATGTTTCATAGATCTATTGTACCACAAAAAACAAGAGATGCTTGGCCTCTCTTGTTGCTTATAATCTTAGTTGATTTCATATCCCATCAACAAACCGCCATCTTCTGCATAAAAACTGCAGAGACCAGACGTCGGGATGATTTTGATATTGGCTTGTGGGAAGGTTTCCAGCAAGCGTTC
This sequence comes from Streptococcus oralis subsp. oralis, assembly GCF_002096495.1. Lineage (GTDB taxonomy): Bacteria > Bacillota > Bacilli > Lactobacillales > Streptococcaceae > Streptococcus > Streptococcus oralis_CU. Next base: position 216,874 of record NZ_NCUO01000012.1, read on the forward strand.
TGACAATTGCTGACAGAATTTTTCATTGTTGCGATGAGCCATGACAATTCGACCACCAGCATAGCCAGCCTTGATGAGCTCTTCATAGGCTGCTTGAAGGGATTTTTTTGGTCCACGCGCTTTTTGGAGCAGTTCTAGGGTTCCAGTTTCACTTGCTTCCCCAACCATACGGATGTTGAGGAGGCCAACGACTGTACCGATAAGCTTACTCAAACGGCCATTTTTTACCAAGTTATCGACCTTAGCGAGGACAAAGAGCAACTTCGTTTTTTCTTGGTAGGCAGTAATAGCTTGAACAATTTCCTCGAAAGACAAACCCTGGTCAATCAAGTCGTTTAATTTTTCTACGAGCAAGTCAACCTCACCACCTGCAGACAATGTATCGATCACATGAATCTGGGTGTCAGGATGTTCTTCAAGATAGATATTCTTAGCGAGCTGTGCACTATTATGGCTACCTGAAAGAGTACCAGTAATGGTAACGACAAAAATATGTTTGGCACCTTCAAACGCTCGCAAGTAATCATCAGGGCTAGGACAGGCTGATTTTGAAGCCTCAGAAGTCGCATACATGGTTTCCATCATGTGGTCAATGTCAAGATTGGCATCATCGATAAAGACCTGATCAGCTACTTGAATGGTTAAAGGAACACTCACAAATTCGGTATCAATAGCAGGAGTTGCCAGTTGACGATAATCACAACCAGAGTCAGCTACAATCTTCCAAGTCATAGAAATTCTCCATCTTTGTCATTTATACATTGACAAAGGTTCTGTCTTTTTTTACAATTATATCATGAAAGCCCTTGAAACAAAAGTACCACCTCTCTGTTGTCACAAGTAGAAAGAAATTGTTATGTCTGAACGTAAAATATCTGAAAAATCTCTTGAAAATCTCAGAAAATCAAATCAAGAATCCAATTTTTTAACTAGAGAAGCAATCGAGACGGCTCTTTTGCAACTTCTAGAGAAAAAAGATTTGGCTAAGATCAGCATTTCGGAGCTGGTCAAACGAGCGGGTGTCTCTCGTGCCGCCTTCTATCGCAACTATGACTCCAAAGAAGAGATTTTGGAAAGCGTCTTCAAACGCAGTGTCCATAACATTATGGAACAGTTGAGCCACTACGATGTTAAAACAGACCTTTATCTAGTCTGGGTTCACCTTTTTCGAGCAGCCAAGAAAGAAGCCAAGGTTATCCAACTTGCTCTGGACTACCATTTGGAAAAGATTTTTGTCCAAGCCATGCAGGAATTTCTAGAAAAATACCATGGAAAGTCAAAAGGCGTTAGCAGCTATCTTCATTCCTTTTGGAGTTCTGCCATCGTATCGGTTCTGCTCAAATGGATCAAGGATGGCATGAAGGTTCCAGCTGAAAAGATTGCAGATTTACGCTTGCCATTTTTCAAAAAATAGGGGATAAGGAGAATACTTATGACAGAAAAAAGACTGGCTTGGGATGAGTACTTTGCAGCCCAGGCTTTACTGATTGCCAATCGTTCGACCTGCAAACGTGCCAAGGTGGGAGCTGTCCTCGTTAAGGACAATAAAGTCATTTCAACAGGCTACAATGGTTCCGTATCAGGAACAGAGCACTGTATCGATCACGAATGTCTGGTCATTGAAGGTCACTGTGTTCGAACTCTTCACGCTGAGGTCAATGCTATTCTCCAGGGGGCTGAACGAGGGGTTCCTAGAGGATTTACAGCCTATGTGACCCATTTCCCTTGTCTGAACTGCACCAAACAACTGCTACAAGTTGGTTGTAAGCGCGTGGTTTATATCAACCAGTACCGAATGGATGACTATGCCCAGTACCTTTATCAAGAAAAAGGCACCGAGTTGACCCATTTGCCATTAGAGACTGTTCAGACAGCTCTTCAAGAGGCAGATTTGATTTAAAAATTAATTAAAATAAATGGTTTAGAAAGCTTTTTAAACCATTTTTTGATATAATAAGAAGAATAAATTGAAAGAAGGAACTCAGAAAATGGGAAAAATTGAAGTCATTAATCATCCACTCATTCAACACAAATTGTCAATCTTGCGACGTACAGATACTTCTACAAAAGCTTTTCGTGAGCTAGTAGATGAGATTGCGATGTTGATGGGATATGAAGTACTTCGTGATCTTCCACTTGAAGACGTGGAAATCGAAACACCTATCACAAAGACAGTTCAAAAACAATTGGCTGGGAAAAAATTGGCTATTGTCCCAATCTTGCGTGCAGGTATCGGGATGGTAGATGGCCTCTTGAGCTTGGTTCCAGCAGCCAAAGTTGGTCATATCGGTATGTACCGTGATGAAGAAACCCTTCAACCAGTTGAATATTTGGTGAAATTGCCTGAAGATATTGACCAACGTCAAATCTTTGTCGTTGATCCAATGTTGGCAACAGGTGGCTCAGCAATCTTGGCAGTAGATTCCCTTAAAAAACGTGGTGCTTCAAATATCAAGTTTGTCTGCCTAGTATCTGCTCCAGAAGGAGTGAAAGCCCTTCAAGAAGCACACCCAGATGTAGAAATTTTTACTGCGGCCTTGGATGAACGCTTGAACGAACACGGTTATATTGTTCCAGGTCTAGGAGATGCTGGAGACCGCTTGTTTGGTACTAAATAAAATTCCAAATTAAATAGTGAAACTAGAAGTTCGTTTTTGACTTGAAAGGAGGTTGAGTTTTTGTTTCTGTTTAGAGAATAGAGCAAAAATTTGACCTTTTTTGACCAAAAAGATATAATAGTTCTGTATTGAGTCGTAAGACTAAGAAAATTCAACATTAAAAGGAGAAATGAATGATTCCTGTAGTTATTGAACAAACAAGCCGTGGAGAACGTTCCTATGATATTTACTCTCGTCTTCTGAAAGACCGCATCATCATGCTAACAGGTCCAGTTGAAGACAACATGGCCAACTCCGTTATCGCCCAATTACTCTTCTTGGATGCCCAAGACAGCACAAAAGATATTTACCTTTATGTCAATACACCTGGGGGCTCTGTTTCAGCTGGTTTGGCAATCGTTGATACAATGAACTTTATCAAGGCGGATGTCCAAACAATCGTTATGGGGATGGCTGCATCCATGGGGACTGTCATTGCATCAAGTGGCGCAAAAGGCAAACGTTTCATGCTTCCAAATGCAGAGTACATGATTCACCAACCAATGGGTGGTACAGGTGGTGGTACCCAACAAACCGATATGGCAATCGCTGCAGAGCACTTGCTTAAAACTCGTAAGACTTTGGAGCAAATCCTTGCAGATAACTCTGGTAAATCAGTCGAGCAAATTCATGCAGATGCGGAACGTGATTACTGGATGAGTGCCCAAGAAACACTTGAATATGGCTTTATCGATGAAATCATGGCCAACAATTCTTTAAGCTAAGCAACCTAGAAAGCAAACTCGACGGAGTTTGCTTTTTTTGGTATAATAGGGGAAGATTTCTTAGAAAGAGGATCCCTCATGTTTGAAAAAACAAATCGATCAGGATTAATCATCTATCTCTACTATAATCGAGACGCAAAAAAACTTCAGGAATACGGTGATATCTGTTACCAATCCAAAAAACATCGTTACTTACAGCTCTATGTTCCAACTGAGGAGCTAGATGACTTAGTTGAGAGATTAGGTAAGGAAAGATATATCAAGAAAATTAGACGTTGCCATATTCAAGAGCTAGAAACTCCTTTCGTTGGCAATCTCTATCGTAACGAAGAAAACGTTATCATTTAAAAAAGTTAAACAAATACATTGACAATTTTCTGATAATTCGGTATATTCTTAACATACAATTTTTGAAACAACTATAAGGAGATTAAAAATGAAGAAAAAATTTGCCCTATCTTTTGTGGCTCTTGCTAGTGTGGCTCTTCTTGCTGCCTGTGGAGAGGTCAAGTCAGGAGCGTCAAACACAACTGGAAATCCAGTAGACGAAAAAACAATTAAAATCGGTTTTAACTTTGAAGAGACAGGTGCTGTGGCAGCTTACGGTACAGCTGAACAAAAAGGTGCCCAACTTGCCGTAGACGAAATCAATGCTGCAGGTGGAATTGATGGGAAACAAATCGAAGTTGTAGACAAAGACAACAAGTCAGAAACTGCTGAAGCAGCTTCTGTTACAACAAACCTTGTTACCCAATCAAAAGTAGCAGCTATTGTAGGACCTGCGACATCTGGTGCAACTGCTGCAGCTGTAGCTAACGCTACTAAAGCTGGAGTGCCATTGATTTCACCAAGTGCTACTCAAGACGGTTTGACTAAAGGTCAAGATTACCTATTTATTGGAACATTCCAAGATAGCTTCCAAGGGAAGATTATTTCTAATTATGTAACAAACAAATTGAATGCTAAGAAGGTTGTTCTTTATACTGACAACGCTAGTGACTATGCAAAAGGTATTGCTAAATCATTCCGCGAAGCCTACAAGGGTGAGATTGTAGCAGATGAAACGTTTGTAGCAGGTGATACTGACTTCCAAGCAGCCCTTACTAAAATGAAAGACAAAGAGTTTGACGCTATCGTAGTTCCAGGTTACTACACAGAAGCTGGTAAAATTGTAAACCAAGCTCGTGGTATGGGAATTGATAAACCAATCATTGGTGGTGATGGATTTAACGGTGAAGAATTTGTTCAACAAGCAACTGCTGAAAGAGCATCAAACATTTACTTCATCTCTGGATTCTCAACTACTGTTGATGTTTCTGCAAAAGCTAAAGCTTTCCTTGAAGCATACCGTGCTAAATACAACGAAGAGCCTTCAACATTCTCAGCTTTGGCCTATGACTCAGTTTACTTAGTAGCAAATGCTGCAAAAGGTGCTAAAAACTCAGGTGAGATCAAGGACAACCTTGCTAAAACCAAAGATTTTGATGGTGTCACTGGTCAAACAAGCTTTGATGCTGACCACAATACAGTGAAAACTGCTTACATGATGACCATGAACAATGGTAAAGTTGAAGAAGCAGAAGTTGTAAAACCATAACATTAGAATAGTAATTGAAATGGGGAATGAGCCTTTGACTCACTCCCTGTTTCGGTGTTTATGAACTTGTGAAAATAATGAAATTTTCTAAAAAATAATGATAGAAAAGAGTGAATGCTATGCTCCAACAACTTGTAAATGGTCTAATTCTGGGTAGTGTTTATGCACTGTTGGCTCTGGGTTATACCATGGTTTATGGAATTATCAAACTCATCAACTTCGCCCATGGCGATATTTACATGATGGGTGCCTTTATTGGTTACTTTTTGATTAATTCTTTCCAAATGGATTTCTTTTTAGCTTTAATTATTTCAATGGCTGGAACTGCACTACTTGGTGTTGTGATTGAGTTTCTTGCCTACCGTCCTTTGCGACACTCTACACGTATTGCTGTATTGATTACTGCCATCGGAGTGTCTTTCCTACTGGAATACGGAATGGTTTATCTAGTAGGCGCCAATACTCGTGCCTTCCCTCAAGCAATTGAAACAGTCCGCTTTGACTTGGGACCAATTAGCTTGACAAATGTTCAATTGATGATTTTAGCAGTTTCTGTACTCTTGATGGTTTTATTGCAATTGATCGTCCAAAAAACAAAAATGGGGAAAGCCATGCGTGCGGTATCAGTTGATAGTGACGCAGCTCAATTGATGGGAATTAATGTAAATCGTACAATCAGCTTTACCTTTGCTTTGGGTTCAGCCCTTGCTGGTGCAGCAGGTGTCCTCATTGCCCTTTACTACAACTCTCTTGAACCTTTGATGGGTGTGACTCCAGGTCTAAAATCATTCGTTGCGGCCGTACTCGGTGGTATCGGGATTATCCCTGGTGCAGCTCTAGGGGGATTTGTGATTGGCTTGTTGGAAACATTTGCTACTGCCTTCGGTATGTCTGATTTCCGTGATGCCATCGTATATGGAATCTTGCTTTTGATTCTGATTGTTCGACCTGCAGGTATCCTTGGTAAGAATGTGAAAGAGAAGGTGTAAACAATGAAGACAAATCTTAAAGTAAATATTCTCTGGTTATTCCTTCTGTTAGCGGGCTATGGATTGATTAGTGTACTGGTTTCTGCTGGTGTTCTCAATCTATTCCATGTCCAAATTTTAGAACAAATTGGGATTAATATCATCCTTGCAGTAGGCTTGAACTTAATCGTTGGTTTTTCAGGACAATTCTCACTTGGTCATGCAGGTTTTATGGCGATTGGGGCTTATGCAGCAGCGATTATTGGTTCAAAATCACCAACCTATGGTGCCTTCTTTGGAGCAATGGTCTTGGGTGCCTTGATTTCTGGTGCAGTCGCTTTGCTCGTTGGTATTCCAACACTCCGTTTGAAGGGTGACTACCTGGCTGTTGCGACACTAGGTGTTTCAGAAATCATTCGTATCTTTATCATTAATGGTGGAAGTTTGACCAACGGTGCTGCTGGTATCTTGGGTATTCCAAACTTTACCAACTGGCAAATGGTTTATCTATTTGTGGTGATCACAACTATTGCAACTCTCAACTTCTTACGTAGTCCAATTGGACGCTCTACTCTATCTGTTCGTGAGGATGAGATTGCTGCAGAGTCTGTTGGGGTAAACACTACAAAGATCAAGATTATCGCTTTTGTCTTTGGTGCTATTACAGCAAGTATTGCTGGTTCACTTCAAGCTGGTTTTATCGGATCTGTTGTTCCAAAAGATTACACCTTTATTAATTCCATCAATGTGTTGATTATCGTTGTATTTGGTGGACTTGGATCGATTACTGGTACCATCGTTTCAGCGATTGTTTTAGGAATTTTAAATATGCTCCTTCAGGATGTAGCAAGCGTACGTATGATCATCTACGCTTTGGCTCTTGTATTGGTCATGATTTTCAGACCAGGTGGACTTCTTGGGACATGGGAATTGAGTCTATCACGTTTCTTTAAAAAATCAAAGAAGGAGGGACAAAACTAATGGCATTACTTGAAGTTAAACAGTTAACCAAACATTTTGGCGGTCTAACAGCTGTTGGAGATGTCACTCTTGAATTGAACGAGGGAGAATTGGTTGGTCTGATTGGACCAAACGGGGCTGGTAAGACAACCCTTTTCAATCTCTTGACCGGTGTTTATGAACCAAGCGAAGGTACTGTGACACTAGATGGTCACCTCCTAAATGGGAAAACTCCCTATAAGATTGCCTCACTTGGTCTCAGTCGTACTTTCCAAAATATTCGTTTGTTCAAGGACTTGACAGTTTTGGAAAATGTTTTGATTGCATTTAGCAATCATCATAAACAGCATGTCCTTGCGAGCTTCCTACGCCTACCAGCTTTTTATAAGAATGAGGAAGAATTAAAAAGCAAAGCTTTGGACTTACTGAAGATTTTTGATTTGGATGGCGACGCAGATACTCTTGCGAAGAATCTGGCCTATGGTCAACAACGTCGATTAGAAATCGTTCGTGCTCTGGCAACCGAACCCAAGATTCTCTTTTTGGATGAACCTGCAGCTGGGATGAATCCACAAGAGACAGCTGAATTGACAGAATTGATCCGTCGTATCAAAGATGAATTTAAAATTACCATCATGCTTATCGAACATGACATGAATTTGGTTATGGAAGTCACTGAGCGTATCTATGTTCTTGAATATGGTCGGTTGATTGCTCATGGGACTCCGGATGAGATCAAGAACAACAAACGCGTTATCGAAGCTTATCTAGGAGGTGAAGCCTAATGTCTATGTTAAAAGTTGAAAACCTCTCTGTGCATTACGGTATGATCCAAGCAGTTCGTGATGTAAGTTTCGAGGTTAATGAAGGTGAAGTTGTTTCTCTTATCGGTGCCAATGGTGCTGGTAAAACAACCATTCTTCGCACCCTTTCAGGTTTGGTTCGTCCAAGTGCTGGTAAAATTCAGTTTTTGGGAAAAGAAATTCAAAAGTTGCCTGCGCAAAAAATCGTGGCAGGTGGCCTTTCACAAGTCCCTGAGGGACGTCATGTTTTCCCAGGCTTGACTGTTATGGAAAATCTAGAAATGGGAGCTTTCTTGAAGAAAAATCGTGAAGAAAATCAAGCTAACTTGAAAAAAGTTTTCTCACGCTTCCCACGTTTGGAAGAACGTAAAAACCAAGATGCGGCAACTCTTTCAGGTGGTGAACAGCAGATGCTGGCTATGGGACGAGCGCTCATGTCGACACCTAAGCTCCTTCTCCTAGATGAGCCGTCAATGGGACTGGCTCCGATCTTTATCCAAGAAATTTTTGATATCATTCAAGATATCCAGAAGCAAGGAACAACAGTTCTCCTAATTGAACAGAACGCAAACAAGGCCCTTGCTATCTCTGACCGTGGTTATGTACTTGAAACAGGCAAGATCGTTCTATCAGGAACAGGAAAAGAACTCGCAGCATCAGATGAAGTCAGAAAAGCATATCTAGGTGGCTAAAAAGGTCCGGGGGACCTTTTTAGTCGGCAGATAGAGATTGCGTAGCAATCATCAGATCCAGTGGATTGTTTTAGTCGGCGGATAAGGATTGCGCAAGCAATTCTCCTCTAGTCTGGGAGACTAGTTTAGGTTGTGGATGGAGATTGCGCACGCAATCCCTCTATAGTCCGGGGGACCTTTTTAGTCGGTAGATAAGGATTGCGCAAGCAATATCTCTATAGTCCGGGGACCTTTTTAGTTGGCGGATAAGGATTGCAACCAAGCGACACCTAATACGACTACTTATCAAAAATATAAAATATTTCAGGGCTCCGGATTAAGGAGCTCTTTTATTTATATGTTTTTTGAGGAAAGGGAAAAAGACCTTAATTTTTACTCATTGTTTCCCTATTTGAATTGACAGTCATTTTTGTTCATATTATAATATTAGTAAGAAAAAATTGAACAGGAGGACTGAGAAATGCTAACAGAAAAACAATTTAAACTTTTGCGTTTTATGTTGATACATAAAGAAAAGACATTTACTCAGCGACAGTTAGCTGAAGAGTTAGACCTATCTTTAGGAACAATCAACACATTATTGAAAAAACTGAAAGAAGAGAAGTGGCTTGATGAGGAGCATCACTTAACTGAACTAGGCCAGAAAGTTTTAGAACCCTATCGAGTAAAAAATGCCATTATAATGGCTGCTGGCATGAGTAGTCGTTTTGCTCCTTTGTCTTATGAGATTCCAAAAGGATTGCTTCAAGTCAAGGGGGAACGCTTGATAGAGAGGGAAATCAGACAGCTGCAAGAAGCAGGAATAGAAGATATAACTGTTATTGTAGGCTATCTTCAAGAAAAAATGTTCTATCTTGCAGAGAAGTTTGGTGTAAAAATTGTAGTGAATAATGATTACTACAAATACAATAACTGCTCATCTCTTATGTTGGTTAAAGATCAACTTTCCAACACTTATATTTGTTCATCGGATAATTATTTTGTGGAAAATCCGTTTGAGCAATATATTTATAGTGGTTATTACTCGACGATATTTGCAGAAGGTCAAACGGACGAATATTGTGCGATAGAGGATTCGAATCACACCATCATTGATATCCAAATTGGTGGAGAAAATACTTGGGCCATGGTGGGGCACGTTTATTTCGACCGTGCATTTAGCGAGAAATTCAAGGAAATTTTAGAAAGCGAGTTTAAACACGAACCTTATCGGGAACAGCTTTGGGAGGATTACTATAGTCGCCATGTCAAGGAACTCCTTTTAGAAGCCCGCCACTATTCAGCGGATATTGTTAAAGAATTTGATTCACTAGATGAACTCCGTCAATTTGATGAACGTTATTTGGTAAATGCAGATTCGGCCATTATTGATAATATCTGTAAGACATTAAAGTGTGTGGCTTCAGATATTGTCAATATCAAACCTCTAAAAGATGGGTTAACCAACACATCATTTTCATTTGACTGTCTAGGGAAAAAATATGTTTACCGTCATCCGGGTAGGGGAACAGAAAATTATATCGACCGAGCTAGTGAAGCAGCTTCAATGGAAATTGCTGCAAAATTAAAGATTGACCGTACCTTCGTAGCTATGAACAAGGATGAGGGCTGGAAAATTTCAGAATTTATTCCCAATGCTAAGCAACTGGATTATGATAATTGGGATGATGTGGCACAAGCAATGGACCTCTTGAGACGGTTACACCAATCTGGAGAAAAAACGGAACATTCCTTTGACCAATTTGAAGGAATTGATGATTTTAGAGAAAAATTGAAGGCTAGAAATCGATTTGAATTTGATGGCCTCGAGGAATTGGATGAAACTGTTTCACTTCTCAAAAATTATTTACAGAACGATCCGAAACAGGTTGTTCTTTGTCATGGAGATTCCTATAGTCCTAATTTCTTGTTGAATGAAGCAGGCGAAATGAGCTTGATTGATTGGGAATATTCTGGAATGGGAGAGCCAGCAGGAGATTTGGGCACCTTTATCGCGTGTTCCAATTATACCGTGGAGGATGCTGAAAAAGTACTGGAATTGTATCTACAGGAAGTACCAGATAGGAAAACCAAACGTCACTACTTGGCTTATGTAGCAGTAACCTCATATTATTGGTTCTTGTGGGCTTTGTTCCAGGAGAGTGTCGGAAAACCAGTTGGTGAATTTCTCTACATCTGGTATCGCTATACCAAACAATATGGACAACTAGCTCTTGATTTGTATTTGGAGGAAAACTAAGATGAAAACGACATCTGAAATTGAAGAATTAGTAGCAACTGAAACAAAGAGAAGATTGGAAGAAATGGAGTCGCCCAACTACGAGTTTGTTCAACCCTTCCTAAAAAGTGATTTCATTTTAATCATCTCCATAGTCCTAATCAACCTTATTTTGATTATCTTAGCAATGACGGGAGGAATTCAATAACATGTCTAAAATGAATGACTATATCCAACAAGAAACCATAACCGGAATTGTTCCCATGACCAATAAGGATCGTCAGTATTCTTTCTGGGATCTCTTTCTATCGACAAGTGGTTTTGCCATTGCTACTTGGTGTTATACCCAAGGGGCTTATGTAGCTCAATATTTGACCTTTAATCAAATGTTGATAAATATTTTTAGCTTTAACATTATCTGGGTTTTTATTGAATGTCTCCCTATTTTGTTTGCGGTTAAGTATGGAATTGATTTGTGGATTTGGTTGAGAGCTGTTCTAGGAAAAAGAGGTGTAGCCCTGTTATCAACCATTATTAGCTTGGCTAACTTTGGATGGTATGCTGTTGCGGCCAATCTTTTTGCCAGTTCCATGATCCATTTGGCAAATAATTTTGGTCTTGGTTTGGACAAGGGAATATGGGCGCCTATTCTTGGTACCCTCTGTGTTCTTCTTGGGACTCTCATTGCTCTTGGAGGCCCGGAAGTGATTAAATGGACCAATCGCTTTTTGGTTATCGCCTTATTGATTGTCGGTCTGATTATCGTTGGAATCTGCTTTGTCGCCGTTCCTATAACGGATATTATGAATATCCAACCAGCCACTCAAGGAGATTTGACGCCATTAGAACGCTTCATGCTCTCTGGAGAAGGAAATGTTGCCTTTGCCTTTTCTTGGTCTACACAAGCATTGGTTTTACCACGTTTAGCAAAATCAGAACGCAGTGGTTATTGGGCTACAGCCTTATCATACGGAGTTGTGGCTCCATTCTTCGTTGCGACAGGTGGAGTCATGGCTCTAGCCATGTTTGTTAAAACAGGTGTGTATGAAAGTGATCCAACAACCATGCTATCAACTCTAAGCACCCCAGCCTTTGCTCTCTTAAGTCTACTACTAGTAGCCTTTGCTAATATTGGAACCCAGGGGACAGGATCATATGTGAACTGTATGATTGTAAAAAGTGGGATGCCCAAAGTAAGCTATAAACTAATGGTTTGGATTGCCATGGTTTACGTGAGTCTACTCACTATCTGGGGAGGAGTAGAAGAGTATTTCGGATCCTTCATCTCCCTAGCTGCCTATATTCAGGGGCCAATTATTGGTATGATTGTTGTCGACTATTTTATCTTAAGAAAACGAAAACTCGACTTGCGTTCAGCCTATTTCCTTGAAGGGCATGACGCCTACGAATTTACTAAAGGATTTAACTTAGTTGGCTTGTCTTGCGTATTTATCTCCTTATTGGTAGCGGTACTTTTTGTCTACAACCCAGTAACTGCACAAATTCAAAGTCCAATCTTTTTAATCACAACTGGTAGCGGATTTACTGCGCTATTTGGTGGTCTACTATACTGGCTAGCTAGTCTTAGCCCACTGAAACGTTATATGATAAAAGATCGAGACACTGTTACGATTTAAGAAGAGAGGGGACTTCGGTTCCCTTTTAACTTACACTGGTATTTTATGCAAACTTCTCAGATTATTCAAAATCTTGAAAAAGAGATGAAAGCGTTTGATAGATTTTCTAAGAAAGTGTATAATAAAAGTAGCAATATAGAAGGAGAAGTCTCATGGCAGTTAAAGATTTCATGACCCGTAAGGTAGTTTATATCAGTCCAGATACGACTGTAGCACACGCAGCAGATTTGATGCGCGAGCAAGGTTTGCACCGTTTACCTGTTATCGAAAACGATCAATTAGTCGGATTGGTAACAGAAGGAACCATTGCGGAAGCCAGCCCATCTAAAGCAACCAGTCTCTCTATCTATGAGATGAATTATCTTCTGAATAAAACCAAAGTAAAAGATGTAATGATTCGAGATGTCGTGACTGTTTCTGGCTATGCTAGTCTAGAAGATGCGACCTACCTGATGCTGAAAAATAAAATTGGGATATTACCAGTCGTAGACAATCATCAGGTCTACGGCGTCATTACAGATCGCGATGTTTTTCAGGCTTTCTTGGAAATCGCCGGATACGGAGAAGAGGGGATTCGTGTTCGTTTCATTACAGAAAATGAAGTCGGAGTACTGGGGAAAATTGTAGCTCTAATTGTAGAAGAGGATTTAAATATTTCTCATACTGTCAACATTCCACGTAAGGATGGCAAGGTCGTCATCGAAGTTCAAATTGATGGAAAAATCGATTTGACTTCATTAAAGGATAAGTTTGAAAAAGAAGGAATTCAAGTGGAGGAGATCACTCATACCTCTGCCAAAGTCCTTTAAACCAGAGGCTTTAGAGCCTCTTTTCTTCTGCCATCAAAAGCGGTGAAAAGCAAAATATGGAAAGAAATGAGAGATTATGGTATAATAAAACGATATGAAAAGGAGTATCTATGGACATTTCAGAAATTCGTCAAAAAATTGACGCAAATCGTGAAAAATTAGCTTCTTTTAGGGGGTCTCTTTGACCTCGAAGGCTTAGAGGAAGAGATTGCCATCTTGGAAAACAAGATGACAGAACCTGATTTTTGGAACGATAATATCGCGGCCCAAAAAACGTCGCAAGAATTGAATGAATTAAAAAACACCTACAATACCTTCCGTAAAATGGAAGAGTTGCAGGATGAAGTTGAGATTTTATTGGACTTTTTAGCAGAAGACGAGTCAGTCCATGATGAACTGGTCGAACAGTTGACAGAACTGGATAAGATGATGACCAGCTACGAGATGACCCTTCTCTTGTCAGAACCTTATGACCATAATAATGCAATCTTGGAAATCCATCCAGGATCTGGTGGTACTGAGGCTCAGGACTGGGGTGATATGTTGCTTCGTATGTATACTCGTTATGGAAATGCCAAAGGCTTTAAAGTAGAAGTCTTGGATTACCAGGCTGGTGATGAAGCAGGTATCAAGTCTGTTACCTTGTCTTTTGAAGGACCCAATGCATACGGCCTACTTAAATCAGAAATGGGTGTTCACCGTTTGGTCCGTATTTCGCCATTTGACTCTGCCAAACGCCGCCATACTTCCTTTACATCCGTAGAGGTTATGCCTGAGTTGGATGATACCATCGAAGTGGAGATTCGTGAAGATGATATCAAAATGGATACTTTCCGTTCAGGTGGCGCTGGTGGACAAAACGTCAATAAGGTTTCAACAGGTGTGCGTTTGACACACATTCCTACGGGCACTGTCGTCCAATCAACGGTCGATCGTACCCAGTATGGAAATAGAGATCGTGCCATGAAGATGTTGCAGGCTAAGCTCTATCAAATGGAGCAAGAAAAGAAAGCTGCGGAAGTTGATTCCCTTAAAGGTGAGAAAAAAGAAATCACATGGGGAAGCCAAATCCGTTCTTATGTTTTCACGCCTTATACTATGGTAAAAGATCACCGTACAAGCTTTGAAGTTGCTCAGGTAGATAAGGTGATGGATGGAGACCTTGATGGTTTTATCGATGCCTACCTCAAGTGGCGAATCAGCTAAGATAGAAAGGAACTCATATGTCAATCATTGAAATGAGAGATGTTGTCAAAAAGTATGACAATGGAACGACTGCCCTGCGTGGTGTATCTGTTACTATTGAACCAGGAGAGTTTGCCTATATCGTAGGACCTTCTGGAGCAGGTAAGTCAACCTTTATTCGAGCTTTATACCGAGAAGTAAAGATCGAAAAAGGAAGCCTATCAGTTGCAGGCTTTAATTTAGTTAAAATTAAGAAGAAAGATGTCCCGCTTCTACGTCGTAGTGTCGGGGTAGTCTTTCAGGATTACAAACTTTTGCCTAAGAAGACCGTTTATGAGAATATTGCCTATGCAATGGAAGTAATCGGTGAGAGCCGTCGCAACATCAAAAAACGTGTTATGGAAGTATTGGACCTGGTTGGTTTGAAACATAAGGTTCGCTCTTTCCCTAATGAACTCTCAGGTGGAGAGCAGCAACGGATTGCGATTGCTCGTGCGATTGTCAACAATCCTAAAGTATTGATTGCCGATGAGCCAACAGGAAACTTGGACCCAGATAATTCTTGGGAAATTATGAATCTGTTGGAACGCATCAATCTCCAAGGTACTACTGTTTTGATGGCGACTCACAATAGCCAGATTGTAAATACCTTGCGCCACCGTGTCATTGCCATTGAAAATGGCCGTGTCGTTCGTGACGAAGCTAAAGGAGAATATGGATACGATGATTAGTAGATTTTTTCGCCATTTATTTGAATCATTAAAAAGTTTAAAACGAAATGGCTGGATGACAGTAGCAGCAGTGAGTTCGGTTATGATTACCTTGACCCTCGTTGCCCTGTTTGCATCTGTAATTTTTAATACAGCAAAACTGGCTACCGATATTGAAAACAACGTTCGGGTCATGGTATACATTCGTAAGGATGTAGCTGATAACAGTGAAACGATTGAAAAAGAAGGTCAGACAGTTACCAATAATGACTACCACAAGGTCTATGATGCCTTGAAAGCTATACCTGCTGTTAAAAGTGTTACCTTCTCAAGTAAAGAAGAACAGTACGAAAAACTAACGGAAACAATGGGTGACGATTGGAAGGTCTTTGAAGGGGATGCAAACCCTCTCTATGATGCTTATATCGTTGACACAAATTCTCCGAGTGATGTTAAAACAGTAGCTGAGGAAGCTAAGAAAATTGAGGGAGTATCAGAGGTTCAAGATGGTGGAGCCAACACTCAACGACTTTTTGAACTAGCTTCCTTTATCCGTGTTTGGGGATTGGTTATTGCAGGGCTTTTGATTTTTATCGCAGTCTTCCTCATTTCCAATACCATCCGTATCACCATTATTTCACGTAGTCGTGAGATTCAGATCATGCGTCTGGTAGGGGCGAGAAATGGCTATATCCGTGGTCCATTCTTGCTAGAAGGTGCTTTTATTGGCTTGCTTGGTGCAGCGATTCCTTCTGTCCTTGTTTTCTTTGTTTACAATATGGTCTATCAATCGGTCAATAAATCCTTGGTAGGTCAAAACTTGTCAATGATTACACCAGATGTGTTTATTCCTCTGATGACAGTCCTATTATTTATAATCGGAATTTTCATTGGTTCAATTGGTTCGGGGATTTCGATGCGTCGATTCTTGAAGATTTAGTTGGATTTAAATGCAAATTGCAGAACAAATCAGAAAAATAATACATTTTTAAAAGAGAAGTTTTCGTAAACTTCTCTTTTTCCTTTTTAAAAATTAAAAAAATAGACAATTTTTTTATAAAAGCCTTTACAAAAAAAATAAAAGTGGTATAATTAATACATAACTAAATGCAAACGTTTTCGTAAAACGTTTGCCTAAATAAAAATAAAGGAGATTTGAATGATGAAAGATACATTCAAAAATGTCTTGTCTTTCGAATTTTGGCAAAAATTCGGTAAGGCTTTGATGGTGGTTATCGCGGTTATGCCGGCTGCTGGTTTGATGATTTCAATCGGTAAGTCACTTGCAATGATTGACCCAAACCTTGCTCCCCTAGTGATTACTGGTGGCGTACTAGAGCAAATTGGTTGGGGGGTTATCGGTAACCTTCATATTTTGTTTGCCCTCGCTATTGGGGGAAGCTGGGCAAAAGAACGTGCAGGTGGTGCATTTGCAGCCGGACTTGCCTTTATCTTGATTAACCGTATTACAGGTACTATCTTCGGTGTTACAGGTGATATGTTGAAAAACCCTGAAGCAATGGTTACTACCTTCTTTGGTGGTTCAATCAAGGTTGCTGACTACTTTATCAGCGTTCTTGAGGCACCAGCTCTTAACATGGGGGTTTTCGTAGGGATTATCTCTGGTTTTGTTGGGGCAACAGCTTATAACAAATACTACAACTTCCGTAAACTTCCTGATGCCCTTTCATTCTTCAATGGTAAACGTTTCGTACCATTCGTCGTTATTCTTCGTTCAGCTATTGCTGCAATTCTACTTGCTGCCTTTTGGCCAGTAGTTCAAACAGGTATCAACAACTTTGGTATTTGGATTGCCAATTCACAAGAAACTGCTCCAGTCCTTGCACCATTCTTGTATGGTACTTTGGAACGTTTGCTCTTGCCATTTGGTCTTCACCACATGTTGACAATCCCAATGAACTACACAGCTCTTGGTGGAACATACGAAGTGTTAACTGGTGCTGCAAAAGGAACACAAGTATTTGGTCAAGATCCACTTTGGCTTGCATGGGTAACTGACCTTGTTAACCTTAAAGGTTCAAATGCTGACCAATACCAACACCTTCTTACAACAGTCACTCCAGCTCGTTTCAAAGTTGGACAAATGATCGGTTCATTTGGTATCTTGATGGGTGTCATCGTTGCTATCTACCGCAATGTTGATGCTGACAAGAAACACCAATACAAGGGTATGATGATTGCGACAGCCCTTGCAACATTCTTGACAGGGGTTACTGAACCTATCGAGTATATGTTCATGTTCATCGCAACACCGCTTTACCTTGTTTATTCAGTAGTTCAAGGTGCTGCCTTTGCTATGGCAGATATTGTTCACCTTCGTGTCCACTCATTCGGTTCAATTGAATTCTTGACTCGTACACCATTGGCAATTAATGCTGGTATTGGTATGGATATCGTTAACTTTATCTGGGTAACTGTTCTCTTTGCGGTTATCATGTACTTCATTGCCAACTTCATGATCAAGAAATTCAACTACGCAACTCCAGGACGTAACGGAAACTACGAAACAGCTGAAGGAACATCAGAAGAAGCAGCTCCTGGAACTCCAAAAGTTGCAGCAGCTTCTCAAGCCGTAAACATCATTAACCTTCTTGGTGGTCGTGCAAATATCGTAGATGTGGATGCATGTATGACTCGTCTTCGTGTAACTGTTAAAGACGCAGATCGCGTTGGTACTGAGGAACAATGGAAAGCAGAAGGGGCTATGGGTCTTGTCATGAAAGGACAAGGTGTCCAAGCTATCTACGGACCAAAAGCTGACGTATTGAAATCTGATATCCAAGATATCCTTGACTCAGGTGAAGTAATTCCTGAAACTCTTCCAAGCCAAATGACAGAAACTCAACAAAATACTGTACACTACAAAGGTGTAACTGAAGAAGTTTACTCAGTAGCTGACGGTCAAGTTGTTGCTTTAGAACAAGTGGAAGATCCAGTTTTTGCTCAAAAAATGATGGGTGATGGATTTGCAGTAGAGCCAGCAAATGGTAACATTGTATCTCCAGTTACTGGTACTGTATCAAGTATCTTCCCAACAAAACACGCTCTTGGTCTTGTCACTGACTCAGGTCTTGAAGTGCTTGTTCATATTGGTTTGGATACAGTAAGTCTTGAAGGAAAACCATTTACTGTTCATGTCTCTGAAGGACAAAAAGTGGCCGCTGGTGACCTTCTTGTCACAGCTGACTTGGATGCTATTCGAGTAGCAGGACGCAAAACATCAACAGTGGTTGTCTTCACAAATGGTGATGTCCTCAAATCAGTTAAATTAGAACAAACAGGTTCTCTTGCAGCTAAAACAGCAGTTGCTAAAGTAGAATTGTAATATACTTGGGGTTGGAAGCTGTTTTCCAACCTCTTGTTTTAGGAGAAAAGCATGAAATTTCTAACACTCAATACCCACAGTTGGATGGAGAAGGAAGCAGAGGAAAAATTCCAAATCTTACTCCAAGACATTCTTGATAAGGACTATGATTTGATTTGTTTCCAAGAAATCAATCAAGAAATGACTTCGCCTGAGGTAGAGGTTAACAATCACTATCAAGCTTTACCATCAGCAGAACCCATTCACCAGGATCACTATGTCCGACTTCTAGTTGAAAAATTGGCTGAGAAAGGGAAAAATTACTACTGGACTTGGGCTTACAATCATATTGGCTATGACCGCTACCATGAAGGCGTAGCTATCTTATCTAAAACACCTATTAAGGCGCGTGAGATTTTAGTATCAGATGTAGATGATCCAACGGACTACCATACTCGTCGCGTTGCCTTGGCTGAGACAGAAGTTGAAGGCAAGGAACTGGCTCTTGCAAGTGTTCATCTCTCTTGGTGGGATAAAGGTTTCCAAGAAGAATGGGCACGGTTTGAGGCTGTACTAAAAGAGTTGAAAAAACCTTTGATTTTAGCAGGTGATTTTAATAATCCAGCTGGTCAGGAAGGCTATCAAGCGATTTTAGCTAGTCCATTAGGATTACAAGACGCGTTTGAAGTTGCAAAAGAAAGAAGTGGTAGCTATACAGTACCACCAGAAATTGATGGTTGGAAAGGCAATACTGAACCACTACGAATCGACTACGTCTTTACGACCAAAGAGTTAGAAGTAGAGAGTTTACAAGTAGTTTTTGATGGGCAGAATAGTCCACAAGTCAGTGATCATTATGGTTTGAATGCTGTATTGACCTGGAAATAATGAAAGAGGTTGGAATCAGAGGTTCCAACCTTTTAAGTTACTTGGATCTTTACTACAGGACTGAGACTCAAATGGGACTACTGCAATAGGACAAAATGTGGTATAATTGAAAGGATAGAATCGAGGATAGTATGTCATTTAAGAAATTTCAATTTAAAAATTATATAGCAGAAGCCTTGGAGGAGTTGAAATTCTCAACTCCAACAGAGGTACAAGAAAAATTAATTCCTATTGTACTGGCAGGTCGTGACTTGGTGGGCGAGTCAAAAACTGGTTCAGGAAAGACT
The DNA here is from genome assembly GCF_002096495.1 of Streptococcus oralis subsp. oralis. GTDB lineage: Bacteria > Bacillota > Bacilli > Lactobacillales > Streptococcaceae > Streptococcus > Streptococcus oralis_CU. Next base: position 236,335 of record NZ_NCUO01000012.1, read on the forward strand.
CATACTTTCTTGTTACCCATTTTCCAGCAATTAGATGAAACTAGCGATAGTGTGCAAGCAGTCATTACTGCACCAAGTCGTGAGTTGGCCACTCAAATCTACCAAGCAGCTCGTCAGATTGCAGCTCACTCAGATGTCGAAGTTCGTGTGGTTAATTATGTGGGTGGTACGGATAAGGCACGTCAGATTGAAAAACTTGCCAGCAACCAACCACATATCGTTATCGGAACGCCAGGTCGCATCTATGACTTGGTCAAATCTGGTGATTTAGCTATTTACAAGGCTAAGACATTTGTAATTGATGAAGCCGATATGACCTTGGATATGGGATTCTTGGAAACCGTTGATAAGATTGCAGGAAGCCTTCCAAAAGACTTGCAATTCATGGTCTTTTCAGCAACTATTCCACAAAAATTACAACCGTTCTTGAAAAAATACTTGTCAAATCCTGTCATGGAAAAAATCAAGACTAAAACAGTTATCTCAGATACGATTGATAACTGGTTGATTTCGACCAAGGGCCGCGACAAAAATGCTCAAATTTACCAGCTTACTCAGTTGATGCAGCCTTATTTGGCAATGATTTTTGTTAACACAAAAACGCGTGCTGATGAATTGCATGCATACTTGACTGCTCAAGGATTGAAGGTAGCAAAGATTCATGGGGATATTGCTCCTCGTGAACGCAAGCGGATCATGAATCAGGTGAAAAACCTGGATTTTGAGTACATTGTCGCAACGGACTTGGCAGCGCGTGGAATTGACATTGAAGGTGTCAGCCATGTTATCAATGATGCCATTCCGCAAGACTTGTCCTTCTTTGTTCACCGTGTTGGACGGACTGGGCGCAACGGTCTGCCTGGTACAGCTATTACCCTTTACCAGCCAAGCGATGACTCGGATATCCGTGAGTTGGAGAAATTAGGAATCAAGTTTACTCCTAAGATGGTCAAAGACGGAGAGTTTCAAGATACCTATGACCGTGATCGTCGTGCCAATCGTGAAAAAAAGCAAGATAAGCTTGATATTGAAATGATTGGCTTGGTTAAAAAGAAAAAGAAAAAAGTCAAACCAGGCTATAAGAAGAAGATTCAATGGGCGGTGGATGAAAAACGCCGCAAAACCAAGCGTGCTGAAAATCGTGCTCGTGGCCGTGCCGAGCGCAAAGCCAAACGCCAAACATTTTAAGTATAAAATTGGAGCTACATAGCTCCTTTTTCTAACTTAGTTTTATGAATTTTCAAAAATACTGCAAAAAAAAATAAAAAGTGGTATAATGATAAGGTTATATAGTCCCGATAAGGTGGTAGGTATTCATTACTAGTAGTTTTCCTATCAGTACTTTGTAACTCTATAACAATATTTTTTTAAGGGGGGACATTTTTATGTCAGAACGTAAATTATTCACGTCTGAATCTGTATCTGAGGGGCATCCGGATAAGATTGCAGACCAAATTTCAGATGCGATTTTGGATGCTATTTTAGCTAAAGATCCAGATGCGCACGTTGCTGCCGAGACAGCTGTATACACAGGTTCGGTCCATGTTTTTGGTGAAATTTCTACACATGCTTATGTAGATATTAACCGTGTGGTTCGTGATACCATTGCAGAGATTGGTTATACCAATACAGAGTATGGTTTTTCTGCGGAGACAGTGGGAGTTCATCCGTCACTTGTTGAGCAGTCACCAGATATCGCCCAAGGTGTTAATGAAGCCTTGGAGGTTCGTGGGAATGCAGATCAAGATCCACTGGACTTGATTGGTGCTGGAGACCAAGGTCTTATGTTTGGGTTTGCAGTGGATGAGACAGAGGAACTCATGCCTTTACCAATCTCACTTAGTCACAAGTTGGTTCGTCGTTTGGCAGAACTTCGTAAGTCTGGTGAAATCAGTTACCTTCGTCCAGATGCTAAATCACAAGTTACGGTTGAGTATGATGAAAATGATCGTCCAGTACGTGTGGATACAGTCGTTATTTCAACTCAGCACGACCCAGAAGTTAGCAATGAACAAATTCACAATGATGTGATTAGCAAAGTTATCAAGGAAGTTATTCCAGCTTCTTACTTGGATGAGCAAACCAAATTCTTCATCAATCCAACTGGTCGCTTTGTAATCGGTGGACCTCAAGGGGACTCAGGTTTGACTGGTCGTAAGATTATCGTAGATACCTATGGTGGCTACTCTCGCCATGGTGGTGGTGCCTTCTCTGGTAAGGATGCGACGAAAGTGGACCGTTCAGCCTCTTATGCAGCTCGCTACATTGCCAAGAATATCGTTGCAGCAGGTTTGGCTAAGAAGGCAGAAGTGCAATTGGCCTATGCTATCGGGGTGGCGCAGCCTGTTTCTGTTCGTATCGATACTTTTGGTACAGGAACAGTAGCTGAAAGCAAACTTGAGAAAGCGGCTCGTCAAATCTTTGACCTTCGCCCAGCAGGAATTATCCAAATGTTGGACCTCAAACGTCCAATTTACCGTCAAACAGCGGCATATGGACACATGGGACGTACAGATATTGACCTTCCATGGGAACGTTTGGATAAGGTAGATGCTTTGAAAGAAGCTGTGAAATAAAAGATTGGTAGAAACTACCAATCTTTTTTTGCAAAAGAAAACCAGCTTATGGCTGGCTTTCTTATTTTGTAGGAATAGAAATTTCAATCAATTTATCTGAATAAAGCGTCTTGATATTAGCTTCATCGATATTATCTTTATCGATTTTGCGTTTCATGAAGAAATCTTGGATGGTTTCGATTTCCGGTTCACGAATAGCGCGGTGTTTGTTGGAAATGAGGATTTCATAGTGAAGCGGAGCTTGAGTGAAAATCACATCTGTGTTTCCAGCTGAATAGACTTCAACAAGCGTTGCGTCAGTGCTTTCTAATTGGCTTTTAACAAGTTGCGAGTGTGAATTAGTCGTGTTGATAAGCTTCATAATAGTTCCTCCGATTTTCTAACTCTATTATAGCACTTTTTGGATAAAATCGTGTATTTTAGTCAATTCCATGCTGGATTTTCCAAGCTTCAATTCCCCATTTGTGGCTACCACGTTTGAGTTTTTCTATTGCCTCATCAATAGGAAACCAAGCAATATGATTAAAGTCTTCTAAAGGTTTTTGTATTTTTTGGAAAGAAGTGGCTTCGTAGAGATAAGCTGGATTGTAGTAGTAGGTGTCACGGTGACGAGAGTAGAAATACTCATCAGCTTGTCCGAAATAGCTTCCAATTTCAGCAGTAAAACCGAGTTCTTCGATGAGTTCTCTCTTCAGTGCTTCTTGATGGTCTTCTCCCGCTTCAATCTCTCCACCTGGCAAGAACCAAGCACCATTGGGGGCTTGAACTAGGACAATTTGTTTTTTCTCTGCATCTGGAATAACTGCGTACACACCATAGCGGGGCTGGTAGGTCACATTCTCTTTTTTATCACCAAAAGTTGGGTTTGCCATTGCATTTTCCTCATTCTCTAGTATCTTTATTATTATCATAATGGACGAGGGGCAAGCTGTCAAGGTTTTACAGTTATTTTAGTAAAAAAAGGTGCAGAAAATAATAGACTTTCTGCACCTGTTAGGTCGTTTTTATTCTTCTTTTTCAGAAGCAATCTCTTCTGTTTTCTCAGATTTTTTGGCAGATTTGATTTGAATATTGCCATTGCTTGTCATGACTGCCTTGAGGGCTTTCTCACTTGGATTTTCAAGGTAGAAGTCAGTGATGGCATCCTCGATATGGTCTTGAATAGTACGGCGGAGTGGGCGTGCTCCCATTTTTGGATCATAACCTAAGTCAACCAACTTTTCCTTGACCTTGTCTGTCACATCGAGGTGGATATTGTTGCTAGAGAGGCGTTTGTTGACATCTGCAAGCATGAGTTCGACGATTTGGAGAAGGTTGTCCTTGCTGAGAGGTTTAAATTCGATGATGCCGTCAAAACGGTTCATAAACTCTGGACTAAAGAAGTTACCGAGTTCACCGAGAACAGAGTTGGTACGTCCTTCACGAGCAGCTCCAAAACCAACGCTGGCTTCGGCCTTACCAGTACCCGCATTTGAGGTCATGATAATGATAGCATCCTTAAAGCTAACTGTGTGTCCTTGCCCATCAGTCAAACGACCATCGTCCAATACTTGAAGGAACATGTGCATAACATCTGGGTGAGCTTTTTCCACTTCATCGAGAAGGATGAGAGAGTAGGGATTGCGACGAACCTTTTCAGTCAGCTGCCCAGCTTCATCATAACCAACATAACCTGGAGGGGCTCCGACCAATTTAGCCACACTGTGTTTTTCCATGTATTCACTCATATCAAAGCGAATCATGCTGTCAGCAGAACCAAAGAGCTCAATGGCTAGTTGCTTAGAGAGTTCTGTCTTACCGACACCAGTTGGTCCGACAAAGAGGAAGCTTCCGATTGGCCGGTTAGGAGTTCCAAGTCCAACACGATTACGACGGATGGCTTTGGCAATCTTATCGACAGCTTCATCTTGACCTATAACATGGGCCTTGAGGTCGTCTGCTAGATGGATAAGCTGAGACTGTTCTTTTTCTTTGAGTTCTCCAACAGGGATATTGGTTTTCTGCTCAATGATATGTTCAATGGTTTTCTCGCTGATGATTGGAGTATCCTGATCGGTCACCTTGTTCTTTTGCATTTCCTTGTACTTGGCAATTTGATCGCGGAAATAAGCAGCCTTTTCAAAATCTTCCTCTCGTGTAGCTTGAGCCTTGAGATTTTCAGCCTCAATCAAGCGCTGATCAATCACTTTAGGATCAACAAAGTTCAGTGTCAGATTCATCTTAGAACCAGCTTCGTCCAACAGGTCAATAGCCTTGTCTGGCAAGAAGCGGTCTTGGATGTAGCGGTTGGAAAGATTTGCAGCAGCTTCGATGGCAGCATCAGTATACTTGACGTGATGGTAGTCTTCGTATTTCTTTTGAACTCCTTTAAGGATGATAATGGTTTCTTCGACAGTTGGTTCATCTACCTTGACAGGCTGCATACGGCGCTCTAGAGCAGCATCTTTTTCAATGATGCGGTATTCATTGAGAGTAGTGGCACCAACCAGTTGCAATTCACCACGGGCAAGGGCTGGTTTGAGGATATTTCCTGCATCCATATTGCCATCGCCAGCAGATCCTGCACCAACAATTTCATGGATTTCGTCGATAAAGAGGATGATGTCCTCTCGTTTGCGAATTTCTTCCATGAGTTTTTGCATACGTTCTTCAAATTGGCCTCGAATCCCTGTTCCTTGGACTAGACTGACCACATCCAGACGGATGACCTGCTTGCCTTGAAGTTTATGAGGAACATCGCCATCGACAATCTTCTGAGCTAGACCTTCAACAACGGCTGTTTTACCAACACCTGGTTCTCCGATAAGGACAGGGTTGTTCTTGGTTCGACGGTTGAGGATTTCGATAACGCGGATAATCTCTTCATCTCGACCGATAACAGGGTCAATATCTCCCCGACGAGCAATCTCAGTAATATTGATACCGTATTCCTCAAGGAGTCCTCTTTCTTGGCTAGGAGGTGTTTGAAGTGGGCCGCGGTTTTGAGGTCCATAACCACCGTTTCCTCCATATCCCCCACCAGATTGAGTTGGAGGGACGTTATTAGAAGAAGGTTTGAAATTGTTCAAATCATTGAAAAAGTCGCCAAATGGATCAAAGTCATGATTATTTAAGTCAGTCATTCCTTTAAAGAGGGTATTATTTGGATCTGTTTTGATAATTTTATAGCAATTTTGACAAAGATCAATTTGCTTTTGCTGTCCATTGATATTGGTATACAGATGAATTGTTGAGTCGTTTATTTTACAGTTTTGACAGAGCATACATCTACCTCATTTCATTCTTATTCTTGTCCTAAGAAAAAAGGTCAAAAATAGTCAAAGTTTTATACTCTCATTATAGCATGATTAAGGTGTAAAGCAAGTAAAAAGATTGGGAAGTGGTCGTTTTTAAAAGAAGGATTTATGGAGAATCCAGCGACATTGAAGGTAAGAAAAAATCCCATTTGTGGTGACAAAAAGGATTCTCATTCATCGGGCCTTTCTGCCCGTTGTTTTTATATTAGTAAAGGAGTTCGTAGATCTCCATTGCAATCAAATCAATGCTATCAAAGGTATAAGTTTCACGAGCCTCTACATCGCGAAGGGTGAAGAGTGATCCGTTTTCTTCGTCGTGGCTGTATGCAACTTCTGCGACAACAACACCTTCACGTTCAAAATTACGTTTTAGATTTCCACCATCTTTTGTCATTGCTTCTAGGCGGTTAATGATTCTAACCAAATGTGATTCCATTTTGATTCTCCTCCATTTCTTATCGTTTCTATTTTACCATAAACAAGAGGTAGTTGACTAGAAAAAAACTGTGATTTCTCTCTATTTCTCTATTCTATCAAGTTAATTGGTAAAATTAGAGAAAAAATATTGCATTTTAATTCAATTTGTGTTATAATCATACAATCTAATACATAGAAAGTTGATTGAATATGAATTTTTCTTTTTTACCAAAGTATTTACCATATTTTAACTATGGTGCTCTGATTACCGTATTGATTTCCATCCTTGTTGTCTGCTTAGGGACCATTATAGGTGTGTTACTGGCCTTTGCTCAGCGATCACGCTTTAAACCGCTCGTTTGGTTTGCGAATGTGTATGTTTGGATCTTCCGTGGTACTCCGATGATGGTTCAGATTATGATTGCCTTTGCTCTTATGCATATCAATGCTCCGACTATCCAAGTGGGAATTTTAGGAGTTGATCTTTCTCGTTTGATTCCTGGTATTCTGATTATTTCTATGAATAGTGGAGCTTACGTTTCAGAAACTGTTCGTGCGGGGATCAATGCGGTTCCTAAAGGGCAGTTAGAGGCTGCTTACTCTCTTGGTATTCGTCCGAAAAATGCCATGCGTTATGTCATTTTGCCACAAGCTATCAAAAATATTCTTCCAGCTCTAGGAAATGAATTTATCACCATTATCAAGGATAGTTCCCTCTTGTCGGCGATTGGGGTGATGGAGTTGTGGAATGGTGCAACGACAGTAGCAACAACAACTTATTTACCATTGACTCCACTTTTATTTGCAGCCTTTTACTACTTGATTATGACCTCTGTTTTGACAGTAGCGTTGAAAGCATTTGAAAAACATATTGGACAAGGAGACAAGAAATAATGACAGAAACCTTGATTAAAATTGAAGAACTACATAAGTCTTTTGGGAAAAATGAAGTTTTAAAAGGCATCAACCTTGAGATTAAACGAGGAGAAGTTGTGGTCATTATCGGTCCGTCAGGGAGCGGGAAATCAACCCTCCTTCGTTCGATGAATCTCCTTGAAGAAGCAAGTAAAGGTAAGGTTATCTTTGAAGGAGTTGATATCACTGATAAGAAAAATGACCTTTTTGCCATGCGTGAAAAGATGGGCATGGTATTCCAACAATTCAACCTCTTTCCTAATATGACAGTGATGGAAAATATCACTTTATCACCAATTAAAACCAAAGGTGAAAGCAAGGAAGTTGCGGAGAAAAGAGCACAGGAACTGTTAGAAAAAGTTGGCTTGCCAGATAAGGCAACGGCCTATCCTCAGAGTTTGTCAGGTGGTCAGCAGCAACGGATTGCCATTGCACGTGGACTTGCTATGGAACCAGATGTTTTGCTCTTTGATGAGCCGACTTCAGCCCTAGACCCTGAGATGGTTGGAGAAGTTCTAGCTGTTATGCAAGACCTTGCCAAGTCAGGGATGACTATGGTGATTGTGACTCATGAAATGGGTTTTGCGCGTGAGGTAGCAGACCGTGTTATCTTTATGGCGGATGGGGTTGTTGTCGAAGATGGAACGCCTGAGGAGATTTTCGATCAAACAAAAGAACAACGGACCAAGGAATTTTTGAGTAAGGTTTTGTAAGACCTCATTTTTAGAAGAAATGGAGTAGGCATCATGGCTTCCAGTAAAGAATATTTAGATTTTATTCTCGAACAACTATCAGAGCTAGAGGAGATGAGTTATCGTCCAATGATGGGAGAGTATATCCTTTATTATCGTGGGAAGATTATTGGGGGAATCTATGATAATCGTCTGTTACTGAAGCCTGTGAAGCTGGTCTTGGATCAACTGGGACAGACTAGGCTTGAATGTCCTTATGAAGGAGCTAAGGAGATGATTTTGATAGAAGACATTGAAGATAAATCATTTCTAATGAGATTAATCAAGGAGATGTATGAAGTCTTACCGGCTCCAAAAGTCAAAAAGAAAGCGTGACAAGTTTACCTAGTATAAATAGGCATAAAAGCTCGATAAGGGCTTTTTCTTATAGTTTCAGACTATAAGGTCCATTAGGCAAGAAGTGTTAGAATGGCGAGTTATTTTTTGATATAATAGAGGATATTTGATAGAAAAGAGAAGAGATATGGCACAGATTATTGATGGGAAGGCTCTTGCAGCTAAGTTACAAGGACAGTTGGCTGAAAAGACGGCCAAACTAAAAGAAGAAACAGGTCTAGTTCCAGGATTGGTAGTGATTTTGGTGGGGGACAATCCTGCCAGCCAAGTCTACGTTCGCAACAAGGAACGGTCAGCTCTCGCTGCTGGCTTCCGTAGTGAAGTCGTGCGAGTTCCAGAGACCATTACCCAAGCTGAATTGTTAGACTTGATTGCCAAATACAATCAAGATACAGCTTGGCATGGGATTTTAGTTCAATTACCTTTGCCAAAACATATCGATGAAGAGGCAGTGTTATTAGCCATTGACCCCGAAAAAGACGTGGATGGTTTCCATCCCCTAAACATGGGTCGCCTCTGGTCTGGTCATCCAGTTATGATTCCTTCGACACCTGCAGGAATTATGGAAATGTTTCATGAATATGGGATTGATCTAGAAGGTAAAAATGCGGTTGTTATCGGTCGTTCAAATATCGTCGGGAAGCCGATGGCCCAGCTACTTTTGGCTAAAAATGCAACAGTGACCTTGACTCACTCACGGACCCATCATCTTGCTAAGGTTGCTGCTAAAGCAGATATTCTTGTCGTAGCTATCGGTCGCGCCAAGTTTGTGACTGCTGACTTTGTCAAACCAGGAGCGGTTGTCATTGACGTTGGGATGGACCGAGATGAAAATGGCAAGCTTTGTGGAGATGTTGATTATGATGCGGTTGCACCACTTGCTAGTCACATCACACCTGTACCTGGTGGAGTTGGACCTATGACGATTACCATGCTAATGGAGCAAACCTATCAAGCAGCGCTTCGAACACTAAACAAGGACTAGGAAGATGAAATTCGTATTTGACCTAGATGGAACGCTATCTTTTGACTATATGACCATAGATGAAGAGATTAAGCAGGTTCTTTTAAAGGCTGAAGATTATGGGCATGAGCTTGTGTTTGCCTCAGCTCGCTCTTATCGGGATTGCTTGGGTTTATTAGGACCTGAACTCAGTCAGCGCTTGGTCATAGGTTTGAATGGTGGCGTAGCCTATCATTTGGGGAAGGCTATCTTTGAAAGGAATCTCGATGCTAGAGTTTATCAGGCGCTAGTGGATTATTGCCAGACTTATAATCTGCCTTTCTTTGTAGATGATTGCTTTGACTATAGCGGTCAGATTGTAGAGAAGATTCCATTTATTTCCAGTGTGGATCCCTTAAAGGTGGCTCGTCATCAGAAACTTGAGGACTTAGGGACTCCGATTAAGGTAGTCGTTTATATGGGTGACCATGAGGATTTGCTTGATGATCTGCTTGGTCAGTTAGAAAGACTAGGACAAGCTCATCTGTCTTATCATGCGCATGAAAAGTGCCTTTATGTTAATCCCTTGGATACTCATAAGGCGACAACTGTTGAAAAGTTATGCGGGGAGAACTTCATCGCTTTTGGCAATGACCAAAACGATATTGAGCTCTTTAAAACATCTCTCTACTCTGTCCGGATAGGCGATTTTGCTGGTCTTAGTCCATATGCAGATGACACGGTAGAGCAAAAAGGAGAACCTTCTCCAGCAGTGGCAGCTAAAATCTTACAGACTTTTGCGGAATTTAAGGGAAAATAGTGTAGAAGGAGGTTTGCCCCTCCTTTTGTAGTATAATGGAGTGAGGTGATTAGATGATTTTAAAAATTTATAATGGAGAATATAGTTTGCAATGGGATGGAATATATCACTTAGCACTAATTGATTATCCAAATATTCAAGAGTGGGAATTAGAAAAAATTGCTAAATTTATAGCTTACGAAAAACTTCATAAACGTCAAACAAGTATCGAGTGTACTGATTCTTGTTTAAAAAAAGAGATTTTAGATTACATCTGTCAGCATCCTTTTCTGCCACCATTTACCCCTACAGATAAAAGAGTAGCCTCGACTTATGATCTACATAAGAGGTTAGTGACTTCAGACTACTGTAGCCATACTACGACTATAGATGCAGCGATTTCTATTTTTAAAACAGGTCAGCTCTTATCTGCTGTGAAAGCCTTTGGTCGAGATGCTGAGGAGTTGGTTTTGGATAGTCGAAATGCTGCATCTGATCCGAAAGATTATTTTGACTATGTCATGTTAGGATGGTCAAATACAAGTTCTGGTTATCGATTGGCGATGGAGCGTTTATTAGGTCGAGCTCCTTCAGAGAAAGAATTACAAGATAAGTTTATTCCTGGAGTAAGTTTTCATTTTATCTATACAGATTTGATTAAAGTTCCTGGTTATATTTTTGATGGTTACCATGTTGCAAAAGTTAAGGACATGCTTAATTTATTAAGTGAGTTGTATATTTGCATTATTCCAACTCATAATAAGAGCCGATTTGAAAATATTATTCCAAGTCGATTACTAGATAGGGTGCATTATCTTGACTATGCTGGAGAAGACTTAGAAGAGTGGACTAAGAAAGTCTATCAAGTTGTTTTAAAACAATCAGATAAAGGATAGTTGAGGAAAAACGATGAAAGTGATTGCAATTTTAGGTGTATTTTGATATATTTAATATATAAAATATATTATCGAACTTGGTACTTGTTTGTGTATTCAGAAGGAGGTTATTTTTTAAAATAAAGTAAACGCTTACTTTGTATCAAGAAAAAGAAATGAGGATTTTAATGAACAAAAGACTTTTTGATAAACGTTGTCATTATAGCATTCGTAAATTTGCAATAGGTGCAGCATCTGTAATGATTGGGGCCAGTATATTTGGTATTTCAGCTGTACAAGCTGAGGAGGTGGCTTCATCCAATACTCAAACAGAAGAAACAACTGTTCATCAAGCTCAGCCTTTAGATAAGCTTCCCGATGATGTGGCAGCTGCAATCGCAAAGGCTGATGAGAATGGTGGGCGTGAGTTTGTAAAACCAAAAGCTGATTCGACAGAAGACAAAGTGACTAAGGATACGGAACCTACTAGACCTGCTAATGAGGGTAGTCATGAATTGGCTAGACCTAAAGTGGAAACTCCAAACAAAGAAGAAGGAAACAAAGCTGAGAACAAACAGAAACCTGAAGAGACAAATCCAAAGCCTATTGAATCTGCAGCAACAGCTGGAACAGAACTGAAAGAGGATTCTAAAAAAACTTCCGGAAACGACCAGGTAAAAGCAGATACAGAGAGCAAACCTTCTTCTGAAAAAACGCAAGCGCTTTCTAAAGAGCCAAGTAAAGCGGATGTTGAAAAAGAGAAGCAGCTATTATCGGAGCGAAAACAAGATTTTAATAAAGATTGGTATTTTAAACTAAATGCCCAAGGAGATTTTTCAAAAAAAGATGTGGATGTTCATGATTGGTCTAAATTGAATCTTCCTCATGATTGGAGTATTTATTTTGACTTCGATCACAAGTCTCCCGCACGTAATGAAGGTGGCCAGTTAAATGGTGGAACAGCTTGGTATCGTAAGACTTTCACATTAAATGAAGCAGACAAGAATAAGGATGTTCGTATCAATTTTGATGGGGTTTACATGGATTCAAAGGTCTATGTAAATGGTAAATTTGTAGGACATTATCCAAGTGGCTATAATCATTTTTCATATGATATTACAGAATTTTTAAACAAGGATGGTAGTGAAAATTCAATTACTGTTCAAGTGACCAATAAGCAACCAAGCAGTCGTTGGTATTCAGGAAGTGGGATTTATCGTGATGTAACCCTTAGTTATCGTGATAAAGTCCATGTTGCCGAAAATGGTAATCATATCACTACTCCAAAACTTGCTGAGCAAAAAGAAGGGAATGTTGAAACACAGGTTCAAAGTAAGATTAAAAATACGGATAAGAAGGCTGCTAAAGTCTTTGTGGAACAACAAATTTTTACTAAGGAAGGTAAGGTTGTTTCAGAATTAGTGCGCTCTGAAACGAAGAATTTAGCAGAAAATGAAGTTGCAGATTTCAGACAAACAATCCTAGTTAATAAACCAACTCTTTGGACGACAAAAAGTTATCATCCTCAACTGTATGTGCTGAAAACAAAGGTTTATAAAGAAGGTCAACTAGTTGATGTAACAGAAGATACATTTGGTTACCGCTATTTCAATTGGACTGCTAAGGATGGTTTCTCTTTGAATGGTGAACGCATGAAATTCCATGGAGTAAGTATTCACCATGACAATGGAGCCTTGGGTGCAGAAGAGAATTATAAGGCTACTTATCGTAAATTAAAACTCTTGAAAGATATGGGGGTTAACTCTATTCGAACAACCCACAATCCAGCTAGCCCTCAGTTGCTTGATGCTGCGGCTAGCTTAGGTCTTTTGGTTCAAGAGGAAGCTTTTGATACTTGGTATGGTGGCAAGAAGACTTACGACTATGGACGGTTCTTTGATCAAGATGCAACCCATCCTGAAGCTAAAAAGGGTGAGAAGTGGTCTGATTTTGATCTTAGAACAATGGTAGAACGTGATAAGAACAACCCGTCTATCGTCATGTGGTCTCTTGGAAATGAGGTAGAAGAGGCAAATGGTAGTCCTCGTTCTATCGAAACTGCTAAGCGTCTGAAGGCAGTTATCAAAGCGATTGATACTGAACGTTATGTCACCATGGGTGAAAACAAATTTAGTCGTGCAGCGACAGGTGATTTCTTGAAACTTGCAGAAATCATGGATGCTGTGGGGATGAACTATGGTGAACGTTTTTATGATGCGGTTCGTAGTGCTCATCCAGACTGGCTCATTTATGGTTCTGAAACTTCTTCAGCTACTAGAACGCGTGATTCTTATTACAATCCTGCTCAAATCCTTGGACATGATAACCGTCCAAATCGTCACTATGAACAATCTGACTATGGTAATGACCGTGTTGGATGGGGAAGAACAGCTACTGAATCATGGACTTTTGACCGTGATCGTGCTGGCTATGCTGGACAATTTATCTGGACAGGAATTGACTACATCGGTGAACCAACTCCATGGCATAACCAAGATAATACACCTGTAAAAAGTTCTTACTTTGGTATCATCGATACGGCTGGTTTACCGAAGAATGATTTTTACCTTTACCGTAGTGTATGGTATAGTGCTAAAGAAAAGCCAACTGTTCGCATTTTACCACATTGGAACTGGACTGAAGAGACCCTTAAGGATCGTAAGATGCTGGTTGATGGAAAGGTTCCGGTTCGTACCTTCTCAAATGCTGCAAGCGTCGAATTGTTCTTAAATGGAGAGTCGCTTGGTAAAAAGGAATTTACTAAGAAAAGGACAGAAGATGGACGTCCATATCATGAGGGAGCTAAACCAAGTGAATTGTATCTTGAGTGGCTTGTGAAATACCAACCAGGCACACTGACTGCGATTGCTCGAGATGAAAATGGCAACGAAATTGCGCGTGATAGTGTGACAACTGCTGGGGAGCCAGCAAGAGTTCGTCTGACTAAAGAAGAGCATGTTATCACTGCAGATGGAAAGGACCTATCCTACATCCATTATGAAATTGTTGATGGCGATGGTAATGTGGTTCCTACAGCTAACAATCTTGTTCATTTCAATCTTCATGGTCAGGGACAAATCGTTGGTGTGGATAATGGAGAACAAGCTAGTCGTGAACGCTACAAAGCTCAAGCAGATGGAACATGGCAAAGACGTGCTTTCAATGGTAAAGGGGTTGTCATTGTAAAATCAACAGAAAAAGAAGGTAAATTTACTCTTTATGCAGATTCTGCTGGTTTGACATCTGATAGCGCAACGGTCGCAACGGTGTCTGGTAAGAAAGAAAATCGTCACTTTGTAGCCTTTGCTCCTGTAAAAGCAACAACTGATGTGACGACAAATCCTGAATTACCTCAAACAGTAACAGCTATTTATAGCGACGGTAGTGTTGAGGAAAAGACTGTAACTTGGGAAATGCCATCTGACTTGCTTACAAGCGCAGGTGAGAAAAAAGTATCTGGACGTGTAGAAGGTTTGGAAACTAAAGCTGAGGCACTTGTTAAAGTGATTGCTTTAGATAGATGGTTACCAAAAGTTGCTACAGTCCCAGTTGGAACGAATGCGGCTGATTTGGATAAAACGGTCACAGCTGTTCTGACAGATGGTAGCTTGATTGATACTGATGTTGTTTCTTGGACCTTGAAAGACCCTGCTGCTTTGAACAAGGAAGGTGGACGTACGGAGGCTACTGGTAAATTGGTAGATGACGACCGTGAAGTGACTGCAACCTTTATCGCAAGTAGTAAGGAAACAATAAGTAGCATTACAGGACTTACTGTTGGGGATAAAGCTCTTGAGAATTTTGAGTCTGGCAAGACCTATTATCGTGTATCCCTTCCTTACACTGCAACTACTCCAAGTGTTGGAGCTCAGACTACCGGATATCAAGTAACTGTTCAGCAAGCTTCTGCTGATAATGGTTATCAGGCTTCTGTCTTCTTGAGTGACCAAAAGGGTGACTTGGTTCAAACTTACTTAATTCAGTTTGTGAAGGAAGCTCCTGCTTTGAAACGTTTGGAAGTGGTTGTAGAAGGAAAAGAAACTGCCACTGAAGATCAAGTATTGACTTATCACGTCATTGGTCGTTATGAGGATGGTTCACAAACAGAGTTTTCGGCTTCAGATATTCACTTAGAAGCTAAATCATCTGATGGGGGACATCTTGAGGTGAATGGTCAGAATCTATTGCTCTATACTAAGGGAAGAGTGACTTTGACACCTCGAATCGATAATCAAACAGAGAAAACAGAATCTGTAACCACTGAAGTGGTGATTAAAGAAAATAAAGTCAGCAAGAAGATTGTGAAACTTCATCCTGTGTATGTTTCTACAGATATCAATCAGCAACCGAATCTACCTAAAGAAGTTGGAGCAGAATTTGATAAGGGCTTGCCACGCAAAGTATCTGTAGCTTGGGATAGGGTAGATGAAAAAGAGTTGGGGCACTATCATAGCTTTACGCTTAAAGGACATGTGGAAGGCACAGATATTGAAGCTCAAGCGACTGTAACGGTTGAAGGATTGCAAGTTGCAGAGGAAATCAGTCTCACAGTACCTAAGGGTGAGACGGTTCAATTGCCAGCTAATGTTCGGGCTTACCATTCTAACGGAACAACTATCTATAAAGATGTTGTTTGGGATCAGGTTCCAGCCAACTTTAGTCAAACTGAAGGGGTCTATGAAATCAATGGTCGTTTAGTAGGTAGCAATCTGACAACTAAAGCTCATGTTCGAGTATCTAGTCAAGTGGTTGCTGGAAATAATATCTCTAAACAATGGACAGGTTCACAATTACCAGCTGCCATTGTATCCAATACAGGAGGAGATGACACAGCCAACACCTTGAACGATTTGACTGTATCAAGAACGCCATCAGATGCTAAAAATAGATGGACTACTTGGAGAACAAATACTGATAATGACTGGGCTTCTATCTTATTTGGTAATTCAGGAGACTTGACGAAGCGTTTTGTCAACAATTTGTCGGTTGATTTCTATACTGATGGAGCAATTGGTCTTCCAAAAGAATATGTAGTTGAATATTATGTAGGTAAAGAAATTCCAGATTTACCAAGTGATGTCAGTCATGCGCAACGAGATAGCAATCATCCATTTAATAATCCAGAAAATTGGAAAGCAGTTGAGAACTTGCATGCTCCAGGTCAGCTATCTGCAACTCAAACAAATCACTTCACATTTGACAAGGTAGAAACTTATGCTGTTCGTATTCGTATGAAGAAGGCTGATGGAACATCAGGTGTTGGTCTGACAGAGCTAACTGTCCTTGGAAATAAGGTAGTAAGCTCTACAAGTTCAGAGATTTCTATCAAGGTAGATGGCAAGGAACTTGAACACTTTAATCCATCTAAGACTGATTACTATATTCCTCAATCTAGCAAACAAATCACTGCAACAGCTAGCAATAATGGTTTGGTAACAGTTGTGCCTGCAACTAGTCCAAAAGGTGCAACACGTCTCATCTTAAAAGCAGAAGATGGTACGGTATTGAAAGAATATCGAATCTTCCGCAATGATGAGAGAGAAACTAGTCAACCGCTTGCTGCAGAAAATGGTGCTAAAATCTTGAATGTTGGAGACAATCTTCAACTTCCTTCAGAGGTAGGCGTTTATTACCCAACTTCAACTACTTGGACTACAGAAAAACTTGCAGTGAAGTGGGATGCTATTCCTGAACATGCGACAGAGCATGAGGGAACATTTGAAGTTACCGGTCATGTCATTGGTACAAATCTAACCACTAAAATGCAGGTGACAGTTGTTTCTAAAGGCAATCAAGTCATTTCAGAAAATCCAAACAACAATGAAACGGATTCTAAAGCCTTTGCTTCGACAACGAACGATACACAAGCAGCTTCACATGATAGAATTTTCTATATCAATGATGGAAAATACAATGAAGATGGACGTTGGACAAACTGGTCTCGTACTCCGAAAAATCAAGAAACTTCTGTTGGATTACTCTTTAAGAAGGATGGAAAAATTACTTCTCAATCTATTGGAAAAATAGCCATTCAGTTCTTTAAAGATAGTGGCACAGATGCTCCAGAGAAAATGGTTCTAGAAAGATATATTGGTCCTGCCTTTACAGAACCAAGTACGATTTCTCGTTATGAAGAAAATGCTGACCATCCATTCAACAAGGCAGAAAATTGGGCACCAATTCCTTACAAAGTTTCTGGAGAATTAGTAGCTGGTAAACCAATTGAGTTTAACTTTGAACCGGTTCAAGCGACAGCTATTCGTGCCCGCATGACTCGTAAGGCTACTACTAATGGCCTAGCGCTTGTAGAATTTACAGCCTACTCTGCAGGCAAGGGAGCAGAAGTCGAAACACCATCAGCGACTATTTCGATCGACGGAAAAGCATTGGAAAACTTTGATCCAAATGTGACAGAGTACACCTTAACAACAATGGGTTCAAAACCAAAAGTCACTGCAACAACTAGTGGACATGGAGTAGTTACAGTTGTGGATTCTGGAAATGCCAATCTTCCAACACTAGTTCGTCTTGTTTCCAAAGATGGAAATCTGGTGAAAGAATATCGTTTACACTTTAAGTCTACCTTCCAAACAACACCAACAGAAGGCGTTAAGAATTTAGTAGCAGAAACTCCAAGTTTGGAAATTGAAAAGACTCCGCTTCCGTTTAAAGAAGTTATTCGTGAAAACCCTGAACTTGCTCAAGGTCAACGTCGTATCGTTTTTGAAGGACAAGATGGAGAAAAAGTTGACTATATTCAAGTTTTGGGTACTACTAGAAGTCTTGTTCATTCTGAAGAAAGAAAGGCTCAGGATCGCATTGTTGAAGTAGGAGTGAAAGCATCTATTTCAAGTAGTAAAGGCGAGGAGCTAGCTCCAGTCAATGAAGTTCCAGAATTCAAAGGAGGTGCTAACTTTGTAGAAGCAGCAGTAAACGAAGTTCCAGAATACACAGGAACTCTTGCTACTGTAGGAGATCAAGCGGCACCAAGCGTTGAGAAACCTGAATTTAAGGGTGGTGTTAATGCTGTAATGGCTCTAGAACATAAACTTCCAGAGTACCGTGGTGTTCTAGCCACAGTAGGTGACCAACCAGCACCGACAGTAGAAAAACCAGAGTTTAAGCTAAGTTCATTAGACAAGGCTCAAACTCAAGAAGCGCCAGTTCAAGTTGCCAAGGAAGACAAGAGATTACCAGAAACTGGTGAGGGAGAATCTGAGACAGCCCTCTTCTTGGCAGGTGTTACCTTGGCCTTGTCAGCAGCCTTATTAACTGCAAAACGCAAAGAGGATTAGTCTGTTCATTTAATACCAGATTAGTAGAAGATAAAAAATGAATCGATTACTTTCGTGTTTGGACGAAAGGAGAGTAGAGGGGCTTTGTCCCCTCTTTTTCTATATGAACGAATAGATTTATGTTCAAGATGCAAGGTGTATAGACTTTATAGTATAATGAATAGAGAGGGAAATAACGATGAAAGTGATTGATCAAACTTTACTAGAAAAAGTCATTGTGGAACGGTCTCGTCACAGTCATAAGGGAGATTTCGGTCGTCTGCTCTTGCTGGGAGGAACCTATCCTTATGGAGGTGCTATCATCATGTCAGCCATTGCAGCTGTAAAAAGCGGCGCTGGTTTGGTGACTGTTGGCACGGATAAGGAGAATATTCCGGCTCTGTACAGTCATTTACCTGAGGCCATGGCATTTTCTCTTCAAGACCAGCAATTGTTAAAAGAACAGTTAGTAAAGGCAGAAGTTGTCTTGTTAGGTCCGGGTTTGCGAGAGGATGCATTTGGAGAAGAACTCGTAAAACGGGTCTTTGACAGCCTTAGAAAAGACCAGATTTTGATTGCAGATGGCGGTGCTTTGGGCATCTTAGCAAACGGCCAGTTACCGTTTCCTTCCAGTCAGCTCATCCTAACTCCCCACCAAAAGGAATGGGAAAGATTATCTGGTACAGCTCTTGACCATCAAAATACAGAGACGACTGCTAGGGCTCTTTCATCTTTTCCACAAGGAACGATTCTAGTCGAGAAGGGGCCAGCAACTCGTATCTGGCAAGCTGGCAAACCTGAATACTATCAGTTACAGGTTGGAGGCCCCTATCAAGCAAGTGGGGGAATGGGAGATACACTGGCTGGAATGATTGCAGGATTTGCAGGCCAATTCCGACAGGCCAGTCTCTATGAACGTGTGGTGGTAGCGACTCATCTGCACTCAGCCATTGCCCAAGAACTAGCTCAAGAACACTATGTGGTTTTACCAAGTCAGATTAGCTGTGAAATTCCAAAAACAATGAAAAAAATATCCCAAAAAGGCAATTGAAATCTTAATTGCCTTTTTTATGTTTTCACAGCTGATTTATTTTTCTGGTAAGATTTTTAAATACCTCAGAACCAGCAACCAACTGCTGAACTTACGAAAAATTCTCACTTTTAAGGTCTTGATTTTTTATTAAACTCACAAATGAAGCAAGATTGTTAACAAAGTTGAGGGGTGTCAAATCATGCTTTTTTTGATATAATTTTTAATGATGAATGCGAGAAATGATCGGTATGTGGTCGTTGATTTAGAGGCGACCAGCACCGGAAGCAAGGCAAAAATTATTCAAGTAGGCATTGTGGTGATTGAGAATGGTGAAATCATCGATCAGTATGCGACTGATGTCAATCCCCACGAACCCTTGGATTCTCATATCAAAGAATTAACAGGTCTGACCGATCAACGCTTGGCTGCGGCACCAGAGTTTTCTCAGGTGGCCGGAAAAATTTTTGAATTGGTTAAGGACGGTATTTTTGTTGCGCACAATGTACAGTTTGATGCCAACCTCCTTGCAGAATTCCTCTTTTTTGAAGGATATGAATTGCGCACACCGCGGGTGGATACAGTTGAGCTTGCCCAAGTTTTGTATCCTCAGTTTGAAAAGTATAACTTAGGTATCCTTTGTCAAGAGTTGGGCATTGAGCTGGAACATGCCCATACTGCCCTGTCAGATGCTCAGGCAACAGCTGAACTCTTGCTTTACATGTGTCAAAAACTCTTTGAGCTACCTAAAGGGCTCTTAGAAAGCTTATTAAACCTTGCAGACAACCTTCTCTATGAAAGTTATCTGGTGATTGAGGAGGTCTATCAGCAACAATCTCTCTTATCTTCGCCCGACTTGATGGAACTTCATGGGCTTTTCCTCAGAAAGGAAAGCAAAGCCTTAGTCCCACGAAAGTTATCCAAAGACTTTGCTAAAAACATTTCTTTATTGGGGCTGGAGGAGCGTCCGCAACAGTTGGAATTTGCGGAGAAGATTGAGCAATTATTGGAAGAACACCAGACTTCCTTTATCCAAGCCCAAACGGGACTGGGCAAGACTTATGGTTATCTCCTCCCAGCTTTGAACTTGGAGAGTCAAGCAGGTATCCTAGTGAGTGTTCCGACCAAAATTCTTCAAAATCAAATCATGCAAGAAGAAGGTCAGCGCTTAAAAGAGGTCTTCCATCTGGAAATTCATAGTCTCAAGGGGCCTCAAAATTATTTAAAACTGGATGCCTTTCACCGAGTTCTCCATCGACTGGAGTCCAATCGCCTTTTCACACGCTTTAAAATGCAGTTGCTTATCTGGCTAACAGAGACAGAGACAGGTGACTTGGACGAAATAGGGCAACTTTATCGCTATCAGCATTTTCTGCCAGAACTAGTCCACGATGGCAAGCTTTCAAAGAAAAGTTTATTTGCCACAGAGGATTTTTGGAAACGAGGGCAGGAAAAGGCAAAAACCAGTCGTGTTCTTCTGACCAATCATGCTTATCTGGTCACTCGTTTGGAAGACAATCCAGAGTTTGTCGATAACCGTTTAGTAATCTTGGATGAGGCTCAAAAAATGCTGCTAGCTCTCGAAAATCTAGCCCAGCAGGCTTATCGTCTTGAGGATCTTGTAACCCAGCTTGATAAGTCCTTGGAGACAGAGGAAGATTTGGTTCAGAAACGCTTGCTTGAGAGTATCGGCTTTGAATGTCGTTACTTGATGGAGCACTACCAGTCAGGCCTTAAGAATGGAAAGTGGTTGGATTCTCTTGAAGAGTTGCGCCAGCATTTTTCGGAGCTAGCTCTCCCAGAGTATAGAGAGATTGCAAACTTTTTCACCTCGGACCGTGAATTTTGGCTTGCTACAGCAGAGAAATCGAGCAAGGATGTCTTGATTTGTTCAAGTAAAAAAGGCCGCTTTATACTAGCAGACTTATTGCCAGAAGATTGTAGGCTCCTAGGAGTATCGGCCACTCTTGAAATCAGCAATCGGGTTTCCCTAGCAGATTTATTGGGATTTCCGGATGCTCCGCTTGTTAGGCTTGATGTAGCAAAACAGGAGCAACAAGAAGTCTTTCTAGTCGATGATTTTCCTCTTGTGACAGAAGTTTCACCTGTTGACTATGCTAGTGAAGTGGCTTCTGTCATTCGAAGCTTACAAGCCTTTCAAGAACCCATACTGGTCTTGTTTACTTCAAAAGAAATGCTGCTGGCAGTTTCGGACCTGCTCGACCAACCGCATCTAGCTCAGTATAAAAATGGGGAACCAAGTCAACTGAAAAAACGTTTTGAAAAAGGTGAACGCAAGATCTTGCTTGGAACAGGTAGTTTCTGGGAAGGGGTTGATTTTTCAACCCATCCTTGCGTGATCCAAGTGATTCCGAGATTGCCTTTCCAAAATCCCCAAGAGCCTTTAACAAAAAAATTAAACCAGGAACTGCGTCAAGAAGGGAAAAATCCTTTCTATGATTATCAGTTACCGATGGCGATCATTCGGCTAAAACAAGCCCTTGGTCGTACTGTTAGACGGCCCAACCAAGGTTCGGTTGCTCTAATCTTAGACAGTCGTGTTGTCAGCAAGCGTTACGGCAAACAAATCGCCCAGACCTTGTCAAAAGAAAGGGCTGTTCAGGTTCTTTCTAGAGAACAGCTAGAGCCTGCTGTAGCTGATTTTCTCCAATCCCGTCGCAATAGAATGAAAGAAAAATCCCAGAAAGAGAAAAGGTAAAAAATATGAAACGATCCTTCGACTCTCGAGTCGATTATAGCCTCCTCCTACCAGTGTTTTGTTTACTGGTGATTGGAGTAGTGGCCATTTATATAGCAGTTAGTCATGACTATCCAAATAATGTATTACCAATTCTAGGTCAGCAAATCGCTTGGATTTCCTTGGGGCTTGTCATTGGATTTGTGGTCATGTTCTTTAATACCGAGTTTTTATGGAAGGTGACTCCCTATCTTTATGGTCTAGGGTTGGCTTTGATGGTCCTACCTCTTGTTTTCTTCAATCCAAATCTTGTAGCGTCAACAGGTGCCAAGAACTGGGTATCGATTGGTGGAACGACACTTTTCCAGCCATCGGAATTCATGAAGATTTCCTATATCTTGATGTTGGCTCGAGCCATTGTAAGATTCACTCAAAAACACAAGGAATGGCGACGGACTATTCCCTTGGATTTCCTATTGATTGGTTGGATGATCGCCTTTACCATACCAGTCTTGCTCCTCTTAGCCCTACAAAGTGATCTGGGGACTGCCTTGGTCTTTGTAGCTATTTTTTCCGGTATGGTTCTCCTTTCAGGTGTTTCGTGGAAGATTATCATTCCGGTCTTTGTGACAGGAGTGACTGCAGTTGCAGGCTTCATGGCCATCTTTATAAGCAAGGATGGACGTGCCTTCTTGCATCAGATTGGGATGCCAACTTACCAGATCAACCGCATCTTGGCTTGGCTCAATCCCTTTGACTTTGCGCAAACAACGACTTACCAACAGGCGCAGGGACAAATTGCGATTGGAAGTGGTGGCTTGTTTGGACAAGGTTTCAATGTGTCCAATCTCCTCATTCCAGTACGTGAAAGTGATATGATTTTTACCGTAATTGCTGAAGACTTTGGCTTCATTGGTTCGGTCTTTGTCGTTGCTTTATACTTGCTTCTTATTTACCGGATGTTGAAGATTACGCTCAGGTCAAACAACCAGTTCTACACCTATATCTCGACTGGATTTATCATGATGTTGCTCTTCCATATCTTTGAAAATATCGGTGCCGTGACAGGCTTACTTCCTTTGACAGGGATTCCTCTGCCTTTCATCTCTCAAGGGGGCTCCGCAATTATTAGCAACCTCATTGGTGTCGGTCTCCTCTTGTCTATGAGTTACCAGACCAATCTAGCGGAGGAGAAAAGTGGAAAAGTTCCATTCAAACGAAAGAAAGTCGTCCTAAAACAAATCAAATAAGGAGGTCACTATGGCAAAAGTTGCAGTTATCTTAGCAAATGGCTTTGAAGAAATCGAAGCCTTGACAGTAGTCGATGTCTTGCGTCGAGCAAACATTTCTTGTGATATGGTAGGATTTGAAGAGCAGGTGACAGGATCACATGACATTCAGGTAAAAGCCGACCATATCTTTGATGGCGATTTATCCGACTATGACTTGGTCGTTCTTCCAGGTGGCATGCCAGGCTCAGCTCACCTACGAGATAATCAAGCCCTCATTTCACAGATTAAAGGCTTTGACCAAGCAGGAAAGAAAATTGCTGCCATCTGTGCAGCTCCAATCGCTCTTCATCAAGCAGGTGTCCTGCAAGACAAGCACTTTACTTGTTATGACGGAGTTCAGGAGCAAATTACTGACGGAATTTATCAAAAGCAAATAGTGGTTGTAGATGGTAATCTAACAACCAGCCGAGGACCGTCAACCGCACTTGCCTTTGCCTATGAATTGGTGGACCAGTTGGGAGGAGATGCCGAAAGTTTACTAGTCGGCATGCTCTATCGAGATGTCTTTGGAAATCAACAGTAAAACGAGAGGCGGACTCTCGTTTTTTTATTTACTCTATGTCTAAAAAATGTTTCAGATGATTGTCTTGCGATTTTATATCAATCTTTTATAAATCAATCAAGCTTTGTCCAGAACTTTGTCTAGCATAAGAAGGAAATCTATCTCTAGAAATGTTAGTGTTTTCAAGTTGTTAGATAGAATACTTCAGATTGTTACTGAAATCAAAAGATTCTTGAAAAAGATAGAATATTCAACAAATGCTATATTAAACGGTCTTATCATGCGAATTAATCTGCTTGTATTAATTTGAAATATAAAGTACTTTCTCTGTAATGTAATTGAAACATGTTACTAGTATATTAAAATTAGTCAGAATTTTTTGCATATACGAAACTGGGGGAGTGATATGTTGGAAACTTTTGGAAAAATATTCAAAGTCATTAGAGAATCAAAAAAAATGTCCCTGAAAGAGGTAGCTGCTGGTGATATTTCCGTGGCTCAGCTATCCCGTTTTGAACGGGGAGTCAATGGGATCACACTTGATTCTTTTTATTGCTGTTTAAAAAATATGGCCGTTTCCCTAGAGGAGTTTCAGTATGTTTACCATAATTACATTGATTCAGATGATGTGCTGTTCTCAAAAAAAGTAGCTGATGCATATCAGGAAAACAATGTTGTCAAGCTCCAAAATATTTTGTCAAGCTCAGAAGCTTTGACTGAACAGTTTCCTGAGAAGAAAAACTATAAACTCAATACGATCATTGTCAGGGCTCTCTTGTCCTCCTGTTGCTCAGATTTTCAGATTAGCAAGAAGGATATTGAATTTCTGACGGATCATCTCTTTTCTGTTGAGGAGTGGGGACGTTATGAACTCTGGCTTTTTACAAACAGTGTTGATTTGATGACCTTGGAAACGCTGGAAACCTTCGCTAGTGAGATGATCAATCGTACCCAGTTTTATAACAACCTACCTGAAAATCGCCGCCGTATTATCAAGATGCTACTTAATGTCATTAGTGTCTGTATAGAAGGGAACCACCTGCTAGTTGCTATGAGGTTTCTCAATTATCTCGACCACTCTAAAATTCCTGAAACAGATCTATATGATCGAACGCTGATTAAGTATCATAGGGCTCTCTACTCCTACAAGGTTGGGAATACCAATGCTCTCAGTGACATCGAGCAATGCCTATCTTTTTTTGAATTTTTAGATTCCTTTGGTGTTGCCCAAAAGCTTAAAGAACAGTTTGAAAGAATTTGCCTTTCATAGTTGTAGATGTGCAACAAAAAATGATCATTTTGAAAAATATACTAGAATAAGAGCATAACTTTATACTAAATTCAGAAGGAGGCTTTATGATGGAGAAAAAGATTCATTATAAGATGCATAAAGTTAAGAAAAACTGGGTAGC
Organism: Streptococcus oralis subsp. oralis; assembly: GCF_002096495.1. Classification (GTDB taxonomy): domain Bacteria; phylum Bacillota; class Bacilli; order Lactobacillales; family Streptococcaceae; genus Streptococcus; species Streptococcus oralis_CU. The sequence goes on from NZ_NCUO01000012.1 coordinate 261,452, forward strand.
CATTGCTTTGACTACCTTGGCCCTTATTGTAGCACCAAAGGTACTTGGTCTAGAACCAGGCGTTGTCCATGCGGATGATGTAAAGCAGGTTGTAGTTCAAGAACCTGCTACAGCTCAGACTAGTGGTTCGGGTCAGAAAACTCCAGCCCAAGCTAAAATAGCATCTGAGCAAGAAGCAGAAAAAGTAACCCCTGCAGACAAGGTGACAGACGATGTTGCTGCTAGTGAAAAGCCTGCTAAACCAGCAGAAAATACAGAAGCAACAGTTCAAACCAATGCTCAAGAGCCTGCTAAACCAGCAGATACGAAAGAAGCATCTACAGAAAAGGCTGCTGTTGCTGAAGAAGTTAAAGCTGCTAATGCAATCACAGAAACTCCTAAAACTGAAGTAGCAGACCAGAATAAACAAGCAAGGCCAACAACTGCCCAAGACCAAGAAGGCGACAAACGAGAAAAAACGGCTGTTGAAGACAAGATTGTTGCAAATCCAAAGGTTGCAAAGAAAGATCGCTTGCCCGAACCTGCTCAAAAACAAGGAGCAGTGGCTGAAAGAATGGTGGCAGATCAGGCTCAACCTGCACCTGTAAATGCTGACCATGATGATGATGTCCTATCTCATATTAAGACCATTGATGGTAAAAATTACTATGTTCAGGACGATGGTACAGTTAAAAAGAACTTTGCAGTTGAACTTAATGGGAGAATACTTTATTTTGATGCAGAAACTGGTGCCTTAGTTGATTCAAATGAATATCAGTTCCAACAAGGAACCAGCAGTCTCAATAATGAATTCTCTCAAAAGAATGCTTTTTACGGCACGACTGACAAGGATATCGAAACTGTAGAAGGTTATTTGACAGCAGATAGCTGGTATCGTCCAAAGTTCATCTTAAAAGATGGAAAAACATGGACGGCTTCGACAGAAACAGACTTACGTCCCCTTTTGATGGCTTGGTGGCCTGATAAGCGTACTCAGATTAATTACCTCAACTATATGAACCAGCAAGGTCTGGGAGCAGGTGCTTTTGAAAACAAAGTTGAACAAGCTCTCCTGACAGGAGCTTCTCAGCAGGTTCAGCGCAAGATTGAGGAAAAAATTGGTAAAGAAGGCGATACCAAATGGTTGAGAACGCTGATGGGTGCCTTTGTCAAAACCCAGCCAAATTGGAATATCAAGTCAGAGTCTGAAACAACTGGTACTAAAAAGGACCACTTGCAGGGTGGAGCTTTGCTTTATACCAATAATGAGAAGAGCTCTCATGCTGACTCTAAGTTCCGTCTACTTAACCGTACCCCTACTAGTCAAACAGGTACACCTAAGTACTTCATTGACAAGTCAAATGGTGGTTATGAGTTCTTGCTCGCTAACGACTTTGACAACTCTAATCCAGCTGTTCAAGCCGAACAACTCAACTGGTTGCATTTTATGATGAACTTTGGAAGCATCGTAGCCAATGATCCGACTGCTAATTTTGATGGAGTTCGTGTCGATGCGGTGGACAATGTCAACGCAGACTTGCTCCAAATCGCATCTGACTACTTCAAGTCTCGCTACAAGGTGGGAGAAAGTGAAGAAGAAGCCATCAAGCATTTGTCTATCTTGGAAGCTTGGTCTGATAACGATCCTGACTACAACAAAGATACTAAAGGTGCTCAACTAGCAATTGACAACAAGCTACGCTTGTCCTTGCTTTATTCATTCATGCGTAATCTATCTATCCGTAGCGGAGTAGAGCCAACGATTACAAATAGTCTAAATGACCGTTCTTCTGAAAAGAAAAATGGCGAACGAATGGCTAACTATATCTTTGTGCGGGCTCATGACAGTGAAGTACAAACCGTTATTGCCGACATCATCCGGGAAAATATCAATCCAAATACGGATGGTTTGACCTTTACTATGGATGAACTCAAGCAAGCCTTCAAGATCTACAACGAAGATATGCGCAAGGCAGACAAGAAGTATACGCAGTTCAACATCCCAACTGCTCATGCTCTCATGCTCTCCAATAAAGACTCTATCACTCGGGTCTACTATGGTGATCTCTATACCGATGATGGTCAATACATGGAGAAAAAATCTCCTTACCACGACGCTATCGATGCCTTGTTGCGTGCTCGTATTAAGTATGTAGCAGGTGGACAGGACATGAAAGTCACTTATATGGGTGTACCTCGTGAGGCTGATAAATGGTCTTACAATGGTATTTTGACTTCTGTTCGCTACGGTACTGGTGCCAATGAAGCAACAGATGAAGGAACAGCAGAAACCCGTACCCAAGGGATGGCAGTTATTGCTTCTAACAACCCTAACCTGAAACTGAACGAATGGGATAAACTGCAAGTCAATATGGGAGCAGCCCACAAGAATCAATACTATCGCCCTGTACTTTTGACGACCAAAGATGGTATTTCCCGCTATCTAACTGACGAAGAAGTGCCGCAATCGCTCTGGAAGAAGACAGATGCTAATGGTATTTTGACCTTTGATATGAATGATATTGCAGGCTACAGCAATGTACAGGTTTCTGGATATCTGGCTGTTTGGGTACCAGTTGGCGCTAAGGCAGATCAGGATGCTCGTACAAAAGCAAGCAAGAAGAAAAACGCTAGTGGTCAAGTTTATGAATCTAGCGCAGCTCTTGATTCTCAGTTGATTTACGAAGGCTTCTCTAACTTCCAAGACTTTGCAACCCGCGATGACCAATATACCAATAAAGTCATTGCTAAAAATGTCAACCTCTTCAAGGAATGGGGAGTAACTTCATTTGAGCTACCACCTCAGTATGTATCTAGCCAAGACGGTACTTTCTTAGATTCTATCATTCAGAATGGTTATGCCTTTGAAGACCGCTACGATATGGCGATGAGCAAGAACAATAAATATGGTTCTTTAAAAGATTTGCTCAATGCTCTCCGTGCGCTTCACAGTGTCAATATCCAAGCCATCGCGGACTGGGTACCAGACCAAATCTATAACCTACCAGGTAAGGAAGTGGTAACAGCAACACGTGTCAATAACTACGGAACCTACCGTGAAGGCGCAGAAATCAAGGAAAAACTCTATGTAGCTAATAGTAAGACCAATGGGACTGATTTCCAAGGTAAGTACGGTGGGGCCTTCTTGGATGAGCTTAAAGCTAAATATCCAGAAATCTTTGAACGAGTACAGATTTCCAATGGTCAAAAGATGACAACAGATGAGAAGATTACCAAGTGGTCGGCTAAGTACTTCAATGGTACCAATATCTTAGGTCGTGGGGCTTACTATGTTCTTAAAGACTGGGCTAGCAACGACTATCTCACTAACAAAAATGGGGAGGTGGTACTGCCTAAGCAATTAGTTAATAAGAATGCTTACACAGGATTTGTTAGTGATGCCAATGGTACCAAGTTCTATTCAACTAGTGGTTATCAAGCTAAAAATTCCTTTATCCAAGATGAAAATGGAAATTGGTATTACTTCGATAAACGAGGTTATCTTGTAACAGGTGCTCATGAAATTGATGGCAAGCACGTTTATTTCTTGAAGAATGGTATTCAACTTCGTGATTCTATCCGTGAAGATGAAAAAGGTAATCAGTACTACTATGATCAAACTGGTGCCCAAGTTCTCAACCGTTACTACACTACTGATGGTGAAAACTGGCGTTACTTTGATGCCAAGGGCGTTATGGCTCGAGGTCTTGTCAAGATAGGAGATGGACAGCAATTCTTTGATGAAAACGGCTATCAGGTTAAGGGCAAGATTGTGAGTGCTAAAGATGGCAAACTTCGTTACTTTGACAAGGATTCAGGAAATGCTGTTATCAATCGTTTTGCTCAAGGTGATAACCCAAGTGATTGGTACTATTTCGGAGCAGATGGAGTTGCAGTGACAGGTCTTCAAAAGATTGGTCAACAAACACTTTACTTTGACCAAGATGGCAAGCAAGTCAAGGGTAAAATCGTGACACTTTCAGATAAGAGTATCCGTTACTTTGATGCCAACTCAGGAGAAATGGCGGTCGGCAAGTTTGCTGAAGGTGCCAAGAACGAATGGTATTACTTTGACAAAACTGGTAAAGCAGTGACAGGTCTTCAAAAGATTGGCAAACAAACACTTTACTTTGACCAAGATGGTAAGCAAGTCAAGGGTAAAGTAGTAACTTTGGCTGATAAATCCATCCGTTACTTTGATGCCGACTCAGGAGAAATGGCAGTCGGCAAGTTTGCAGAAGGTGCCAAGAACGAATGGTATTACTTTGACCAAACTGGTAAAGCAGTGACAGGCCTTCAAAAGATTGACAAACAAACACTTTACTTCGACCAAGATGGCAAGCAAGTCAAGGGCAAAATCGTGACACTTTCAGATAAGAGTATCCGTTACTTTGATGCTAACTCAGGAGAGATGGCAACCAACAAGTTTGTCGAAGGTTCCCAAAATGAGTGGTACTATTTTGATCAAGATGGAAAAGCAGTGACAGGCTTGCAGCAGGTTGGTCAACAGACTCTCTATTTCACGCAAGACGGCAAGCAAGTCAAAGGAAAAGTTGTTGATGTGAATGGGGTTAGTCGATATTTCGATGCCAATTCAGGGGATATGGCTCGAAGCAAATGGATTCAACTTGAAGATGGAAGTTGGATGTATTTTGACCGCGATGGTAGAGGTCAAAACTTCGGAAGAAACTAATCGAATTTAGCTCAATAAAAATCAAACTTTATCTGATGATATACAAAAACGATAACACCTTAAAAGGACGTTATCGTTTTTTGCCTGTTTGGAGAATAAATTACAATTGAAAAGAAAGATGGAATCATTGGGAACTGTAATGAATTAACAAGGGACTCCATATTGGAATAATCTTTTTCTGCACTCTATTGTGGTATTCAAAGCAATGAGTATTCTATTTTTAAAGTTTGAAAATCCAAAAGCGTTTCGTTTGTGAACAATGACGCGGTTGTTAGTAGTTTCTATTCTTTAATTTGTACATTTGAGATAAGAAAGATTTTGCTTGATTATTTATAGAGGAGCTATTCTTCACAAAAAGGCTCCATAGATGCAATAGTGTTTTACTCTCTATATAAATTATAGAGCCGAAAAATCTAGGAAATCATCGCTTTTTTCATAAAAAAATGGTATAATGAAGGGTATGAAATATCACGACTATATATGGGATTTAGGTGGTACCCTATTGGATAATTATGAGACTTCTACTGCAGCCTTTGTAGAAACCTTAGCCCAATACGGAATAGAGCAAGAACACGACCGAGTCTACGAAGCTTTGAAGGTTTCGACAGCTTTTGCCATCGAGAAGTTTGCACCAGATATCGAGGATTTTTTAGAGAACTATAAAGAAAATGAAGCGCGTGAGCTAGAACATCCAGTTTTGTTTGAGGGAATTCCAGAATTACTCAAAGACGTTTCGGACAAGGGTGGTCGCCATTTCTTGGTTTCTCATCGAAATGACCAAGTTCTAGAACTTCTTGCTAAGACCCAGATAGCGAACTACTTCACCGAGGTGGTGACTGCCAGTTCTGGCTTTAAACGAAAACCAGATCCTGAGTCCATGATTTATTTACGTGATAAATATCATATTACATCTGGTTTGGTCATTGGTGACAGAAATATAGATGTAGAAGCAGGTAAAGCTGCTGGCTTAGATGCCTATCTTTTTAATAACGTTGCGACATTGAGACAAGCAATAGACATGTAAGAAAAGGGAAAAAATGACAGAAGAAATCAAAAATCAACAGGCACAGGATTATGATGCCAGTCAAATTCAAGTTTTGGAGGGACTTGAAGCTGTTCGTATGCGTCCAGGTATGTATATTGGATCGACTTCAAAAGAAGGTCTTCACCATCTAGTATGGGAAATCGTTGATAACTCAATTGACGAAGCCCTAGCTGGATTTGCCAGTCACATCCAAGTCTTTATAGAGCCAGATAACTCCATCACCGTAGTGGATGATGGGCGTGGAATTCCTGTTGATATTCAGGAAAAGACAGGACGTCCCGCTGTTGAGACCGTCTTTACAGTTCTTCACGCTGGAGGAAAATTCGGCGGTGGCGGTTACAAGGTTTCAGGTGGATTGCACGGTGTAGGTTCATCAGTAGTAAACGCTCTTTCAACGCAACTAGATGTTCATGTCCACAAAAATGGTAAGATTCATTACCAAGAATACCGTCGTGGTCATGTTGTTGCTGATCTTGAGGTGGTTGGAGATACGGATAAAACGGGAACAACAGTTCACTTCACACCAGATCCAGAGATTTTTACAGAAACAACAACTTTTGACTTTGAAAAATTAAACAAACGTATTCAAGAACTAGCCTTTTTGAATCGAGGCCTTCGAATCTCCATCACAGATAGGCGTGAAGGTCTCGAACAGACTAAACATTACCACTATGAGGGTGGGATTGCTAGCTACGTTGAATATATCAACGAGAACAAGGATGTGATCTTTGATACACCAATCTACACAGACGGTGAGATGGATGATATCACAGTTGAAGTAGCCATGCAGTACACAACCGGTTACCACGAAAACGTTATGAGTTTCGCCAATAACATTCACACCCATGAAGGTGGAACACATGAGCAAGGTTTCCGTACAGCTCTGACGCGTGTTATCAATGATTATGCCCGCAAGAATAAGCTACTAAAAGACAATGAAGATAACCTAACAGGAGAAGATGTCCGTGAAGGTTTGACAGCAGTTATCTCAGTTAAGCATCCAAATCCGCAGTTTGAAGGACAAACCAAGACCAAACTGGGGAATAGTGAAGTAGTCAAGATTACCAATCGCCTCTTCAGCGATGCCTTCTCTGATTTCCTTATGGAAAATCCACAGATCGCCAAGCGTATCGTGGAAAAAGGGATCTTGGCTGCCAAGGCTCGTGTAGCTGCCAAGCGTGCGCGTGAAGTCACACGCAAGAAATCTGGTTTGGAAATTTCCAATCTTCCTGGAAAACTAGCAGACTGTTCTTCGAACAACCCTGCTGAAACCGAACTCTTCATCGTCGAAGGAGACTCAGCTGGTGGATCAGCCAAATCTGGTCGTAACCGTGAGTTCCAGGCTATCCTTCCAATTCGTGGTAAGATCTTGAACGTTGAAAAAGCTAGCATGGATAAAATCCTTGCAAACGAAGAAATTCGAAGTCTTTTCACAGCCATGGGAACAGGATTTGGTGCAGAATTTGATGTCACTAAGGCTCGTTACCAAAAACTCGTTTTGATGACCGATGCCGATGTTGATGGAGCCCACATTCGAACTCTCCTGCTAACCTTGATTTACCGCTACATGAAACCAATCTTAGAGGCTGGTTATGTCTATATTGCCCAACCACCGATTTATGGGGTTAAAGTGGGAAGTGAGATCAAAGAATACATTCAACCTGGTGCAGATCAAGAAATTAAACTCCAAGAAGCCTTAGCACGTCATAGTGAAGGGCGTTCAAAACCAACCATCCAACGTTATAAAGGTTTGGGAGAAATGGATGACCACCAATTGTGGGAAACAACCATGGATCCTGAACATCGCTTGATGGCGCGTGTTTCGGTAGATGATGCTGCCGAAGCAGATAAAATCTTTGATATGTTGATGGGGGATCGAGTAGAACCTCGTCGCGAATTTATCGAAGAAAACGCTGTTTACAGTACACTTGACGTCTAAAAAATGTGGGAAATAGTTCCCTTGGTTTAAAAAATATGATATAATCATTACGATTGTTTCTAGTATAAAAGGAGTTTGATATGTCTAATGGACAACTAATTTATCTAATGGTTGCGATTGCAGTCATTCTGATCTTAGCTTATGTAACAGCTATCTTTTTACGTAAGCGTAATGTAAGCAGATTAACGGCCCTTGAAGAAAGAAAAGAAGAACTCTACAACCTTCCTGTAAATGATGAGGTTGAAGCCGTTAAAAACATGCACTTGATTGGTCAAAGTCAGGTGACCTTCCGTGAATGGAACCAAAAATGGGTTGATTTATCTCTGAATTCATTTGCTGATATTGAAAATCACCTCTTTGAAGCTGAAAGCTACAATAATTCTTTCCGTTTTTTCAAAGCTGCTCACAAGATTGATCAAATTGAAAGCCAAATCGGCTTGATTGAAGAAGACATTGCTGCTATTCGCAATGCCCTTTCTGAACTTGAAAAGCAAGAATCTAAGAATAGTGGCCGTGTCCTTCATGCCTTGGACTTGTTTGAATCCCTTCAACATACCGTTGCAGAAGACTCGGAGAAATATGGGAAGGCCCTTCCTGAGATTGAGAAACAATTGGAAAACATCCAATCTGAATTCTCTCAATTTGTTACCCTAAATTCATCAGGTGACCCAGTTGAAGCGGCAGCAATTCTTGATTCAACTGAAAATCATATTCTTGCTTTGACACACATCGTTGAGCGAATTCCAGCTCTTGTTGAAACCTTGACAAAGGAACTGCCAGAACAATTAGCAGATTTGGAAGAAGGCTATCGCAAGCTGTTGGATGCCAACTACCACTTTACAGAAACAGATATCGAGTCTCGTTTCCAACTTTTGCATGAATCTTTGAAGAATAATCAAGAAAACATCCGTCAGTTGGAGTTGGACAATGCAGAGTATGAAAATAATCGCATCCAAGAAGAAATCAACGCCCTTTATGATATCTTCACTCGTGAAATTGCAGCTCAAAAAGTAGTTGAAAGTCTTCTTGCTACATTACCAACTTATCTCAACCACTTGAAAGAAAATAATCAGGTGCTTGTTCAAGATCTTGAACGCTTGACTAAAACCTACCTTCTTCCTGAAAGTGATGGAAATCATGTTCGTCGTCTTCAAGCAGAATTGGCTGCACTTGATACGGCAATCATGGAAGTGACAGAGGATCAAGGTGAGTCAACACAAGCCTACTCTGCTCTTGAAGAACAGTTGGAAATGCTTCAAAGCAACCTCAAGGATATAGAGGATGAGCAAATCTCTGTTAGCGAACGACTTGCGCAAATTGAAAAAGACGACCTCAATGCTCGCCAAAAAGCAAATGTCTATGTGAACCGTTTGCATACTATCAAACGTTACATGGAGAAGAGAAACTTGCCAGGTATTCCTCAAAGTTTCTTGAAACTTTTCTTTACTGCAAGTCATAACACAGAAGATTTGATGGCAGAGTTAGAACAACCACAAGTGAATATTGAATCGGTTAAACGAATTCTTGAAATTGCAACAAATGATATGGAAGCACTTGAAACAGAAACCTATGATATCGTTCAATATGCAACCTTGACGGAGCAACTACTCCAATACTCAAACCGTTACCGTTCATTTGATGAGCGTATCCAAGAGGCCTTCAACGAAGCGCTTGAAATTTTTGAAAAAGAGTTTGACTACCAGGCATCATTTGAAAAAATTTCACAAGCCTTGGAAGTTGCTGAACCAGGGGTTACAAACCGTTTTGTAACTTCATATGAGAAAACACGTGAAGCGATTCGTTTTTAAAAATAGAAGCTTAGAAGATTTCTAAGCTTTTTTCTTTTCCTAAAAAAAGACAGAATCCCTGTTTATCATTGAAATAATAGCCTCGATTTGATATGATGGAAATATGAAAAAAAATAGAGCGAAACGTGTTTCTCACGATAAAACGAGAAGGCTATTGCTTTCCCTTGTTGGAATCTTTGGAATTGCTACGATTCTATTAGGGAGTGCTATTGGTTATAAGCTACTACAAAAACAATCTTACGAACAAAAAATTGAAGCGCTGAAGAGCGAAAAGGATCAGCAATTCAACTCAGGTAGTCAGAAGGACCATTTTCGAAAAGGTCAAGCTGAGGTGATTGCCTACTATCCTCTACAAGGAGAGGAAGTCATTGCGTCTGTTAGAGAAAAAATCAACCAGGATATCAAAGAAAAGCTGGAAGATAAAGAGGACTTGGTCTTTTATTATACCGAGCAGTTGGATCCTGTCTTAAAGGGAGTTGTTGCTCGTAATATCAGCAAGCAAGTCTACGATTTGTCTGCATCAAAGGTTGAAGAAAAAGAAAAGACTTCCTTAGGGAAAATTTTCTTGACTGAAGATGGGAAAGATTTTGACCTCAGTAGACTTTTCAAAGATGCAAGCAAGGCTAAGGAACTCTTACTGACTCAAATCAAATCAACTCTAGAAGATAAGAAACTTGACCAGGAAAAAATTGATCAAGTTATAAAGAGCTTCACAGACCAAGAATTGACATCTTGGAGCTTTGATTATAAGGATAGTCAAATCATCCTTTATCCTGCTAATGCTGGAGAGACTGTTGAGGAAATTGCTTTACCAATATCCAGTTTCTTTGATGTCATTGAGTCTTCTTATCTATTAGAAAAGGATGCTGAACTTTACCAAACATACTTTGCTAAGAAAAATAAAAAAGTTGTAGCCTTGACCTTTGACGATGGCCCAAATCCAACTACAACCACGCAGGCTTTGGATACTTTAGCTAAATATGGTGTAAAAGCAACCTTCTTTGTACTTGGTAAAAACATTGCAGGTAATGAAAATCTTCTAAAACGAATGAAATCAGAAGGTCATGTTGTAGGAAACCACAGCTGGAGTCATCCCGTTCTTTCACAACTTTCGCTCGAAGATGCTAAAAAGCAAATCACTGATACAGAAGATTTGTTAACTCAAGTTTTAGGATCAAGCTCTAAACTGATGCGTCCACCTTATGGTGCTATCACTGATGATATTCGAAACGGTCTTGATTTAAGCTTCATCATGTGGGATGTGGATAGTTTGGACTGGAAGAGTAAAAACGAGACAGCCATTTTGACAGAGATACAGCGCCAGGTTCGCAATGGTTCTATCATCCTCATGCATGATATCCATGGTCCTTCAGTTAATTCCCTACCAAGTGTCATTGAGTATCTAAAGGGTGAAGGTTATACATTTGTGACCGTTCCTGAATTGCTCAATTCTCGCTTGAAAGCTCACGAGATCTATTACGATCGTGATCAATAATTGTTAAAATCTAAAGGAGCAAGTGTTCTGATAATCAGGATTTTGTTTCTTTAGATTTTCTTCACATAGAAAGGAAAAACGATGAAATCTTACACACTTAATAATGGAGTTTCAATTCCTGTACTAGGATTTGGAACATGGAAAGCTGAAAATGGAGAAGTAGCCTACCAAGCCGTTTTAGAAGCCTTAAAGGCTGGTTATCGTCATATCGATACTGCAGCTATCTATAAAAATGAGGAGAGCGTTGGCCGTGCTATTCGAGATAGCGGTCTACCAAGACAAGAAATTTTTGTAACGACCAAACTCTGGAATACCAATCACAGCTATGATGAAGCACGCCAAGCATTTGAAGAATCAATGGAAAAACTGGGATTGGACTATCTAGATTTGTACCTTATCCATTGGCCAAATCCAAAACCACTAAGAGAAAATGAGGCATGGAAAACTCGCAATGCTGAAGTTTGGAGAGCGATGGAGGACTTTTACCAAGAAGGCAAAATCCGTGCTATCGGCGTTAGTAATTTCCTTCCCAAGCATTTGGATGCCTTGCTTGAAATAGCAAGAGTCATTCCAGCGGTCAATCAGGTACGCTTGGCACCAGGAGTTTATCAGGAGGAAGTGGTTGACTACTGTAGAGAGAAAGGAATTCTCTTAGAGGCTTGGGGACCATTTGGGCAAGGGGAGCTGTTTGAACAGAAAGAAGTCCAAGAAATTGCTACTAAGCATGGGAAATCAGTGGCTCAAATTGCCTTGGCTTGGAGTTTGGCAGAAGGATTTTTACCTCTACCTAAGTCGGTGACAGCCTCTCGCATCCAGAGCAATCTTGACTGTTTTGGAATTGAACTCAGCAATGACGAGCGAGAAGTTTTAAAGACAATTTCAGTGACTTCGGGCGCACCACGTGTGGATGAGATGGATTTTTAGTTTGTAAAATCTATTTATACCGAAATAACAAAGACTAGGAATTTTAAATCCTAGTCTTTTTGTGTATAAAAAATCTAAATTGTTTGTATAATAAAATAATTTTATGGATTGAAATATAGGAACGAATTTAGAAAATATTGGTTTGATGGAGCGAATAACACGAATAATAAAGTTAAACAAGTGAAATATATACGTAAATATTACATTTTTGTGACAATTCAGATTTTTATGAAAAATTCTGATTATTTGCGTTATAATAGGTATACTTTAAAGAAAAAGGAGATTATTTATGAATAGACGACAACGTTTTTCATTACGGAAATACAAATTTGGTCTTGCTTCAGTTTTATTGGGAACTGCTTTGGTTTTTGGAGCAAGTCAAGTCAGTGCCAATGAGCAGAGTACAGGTGAAAATCAAGCTCAAACTCAGGAAATTAAGACAGAGCTAAAAGACGATAAACACTCAAACTCTTCAACTGACCAAACCAATACTAATGGGATAGCACCAGTAGTTGGAGAGAAACAAGAAGCTGAAACTTCTAAAGAGGATGCTAGTAAACAAGATGCTAAGGTAGATGCTCCGGTTGATAAAACTGCTGAAGCCCAAGAATCAGGAAAAGATAGCGCAGTTGCAAAAGAAGTAGACCAAGGTGTCGTCCAAAAAGAAACAACAGTCGCTACCAGTCCAGCGCCTGCTACTGAGAAGGCTTCTACAATAGAGAAAAAAGAGACTCAAGCAACGACAGCTCCTAAAACTACTGGAGAAACAGCAACTACAGAAAAAGAACAAGAAAAAACTGAGTCTGCAAAACCAAATAGTCTTTCAAGCAATGATATCATCACAGTACCGAAAACTTGGAAGGCTGGTTACAAGGGGACAGGGACCGTTGTTGCCATTATTGACTCAGGGCTTGATTTGAATCATGAGGTTCTTCGAATTTCGGATCCGTCAAAAGCAAAATTTAAAAACAAGGAAGCCATCGAAGCAGCTAAAAAGGCTGCTGGAATCGACTACGGTAAATGGTATAGCGATAAGGTTGTCTATGCCTATGACTACTTTGACGGAACAGATAAGATCAAAGAAGCAGAAAGAACTTCTCATGGGATGCACGTAACAGGGATTGCAGCTGGAAACCCTGATAAAGAAGCACCGAATGGTGAAAAGGTCTATGGTGTTGCACCAGAAGCCCAAGTTATGTTTATGCGTGTCTTTTCAGATCGCCAAAAGACGACCAGTTCTGCTCTTTATGTAAAGGCGATTGATGACGCAGTTGCCTTAGGAGCAGATGCCATTAATATGAGTTTGGGATCTAGCACTGGTTCTATGGTCGATGCTGGTTCTGATATTGTGGATGCCATCAAACGGGCTCGTGCCAAGGGAGTTTCTGTTCTTATCTCAGCAGGAAATAGTAATACATTCGGAAATGGTTATTCAAAACCACTAGCTGAAAACCCAGACTATGGCTTGGTTGGAAATCCATCCACTGTTGAGGATTCGATTTCAGTTGCTTCTGTCAACAATAAAACATTGACAACAGCCGTTTTTGAAGTTAAAGGTCTAGAGGGAAATGCCGGCCTTCATAACGGAAAATTTGATTATAATCAACCTGAAGCAGATAAGGACTTTGAAAAAGGAAAAGAGTACGAATACGTCGAAGCAGGCTTAGGTCGTGAAGAAGACTTTGCGAAGTTGGATTTAACTGGGAAACTTGCCCTCATTCAGCGTGGAGCCATGAACTTTTCAGAGAAGATCAAAAATGCACGAAAACACGGTGCAGTTGGTGCTTTGATCTACAATAATGTAGAAGGTGCAAATATCAATATGGCTATTGATGATGAAGCAAAGAAAATTCCTTCTGTATTTATTTCTAAACAGTATGGTGAAGCCTTAAAATCAGGAAACTACAAGATTGTTTTTAATGACAAGATGGATAATCGCCCTTCTGATGTAGCCAATCAGCTATCTGACTTTTCAAGTTGGGGAGTGACTACCGATGGACAATTGAAACCGGACGTGACAGCTCCTGGCGGCAATATCTATTCATCCTTTAATGACAATACCTATGGTAGTATCAGCGGAACCAGTATGGCGGCTCCTCACGTTACGGGTGTTGCAGTTCTGGTTAAGGAATACCTTCAAAAACACCATCCAGAATTGACTCCTGAGCAAGTATCAGAGACTGTCAAGGCATTGATCATGTCAACTGCAAAACCACATGTTAATAAGGACACAGGCACTTATACCTCTCCTCGTCAGCAAGGTTCTGGTATTGTGGATACAGCTGCTGCAGTGTCAACAGACCTCTATGTAACGGGTGAAAATGGTTATCCAAGCGTGACTTTAGGAAATGTTGGAGATCAATTTACTTTCAAGGTCACTGTACACAATATTTCAGATACTGACCGCACTCTCAAGATGGTAGTGAATACCAATACAGACGAGGTCCAAGATGGAAAATTCACCCTTCGACCTCGAAAACTAACGGAGACAGTCTGGCCTGAAGTGACAGTCAAAGCCCACAGCAGTCAAACAGTCACTGTTAAAGTAGATGCTCGAAAATTTGCTGCTGAACTCAGCAAACAAATGCCAAATGGCTATTTCCTTGAAGGTTTTGTTCGATTTGTAGATCCAGCAGATGATGGGGATGTTGTGAGTCTTGCATTTATGGGCTTCCGAGGAGAATTCCAAAATCTCCCTGCTGTCGAAAAACCAATTTACAACCTTGTCCGAGAAGGGAAAAATGGATTTTACACGGAAGTAGACAAGGAAAATCCTGCCGTTAACTACTCTAATGATGCTACCTATCTCGCAACCTTGCAAAATGACCTTCTAGTGTCTAAAGGTCAACGCCAAGGACGCCGAATTACCGTTCTTGGGATTGAACAAAATGCTGAAGGCAAGCATGTTCTTCAGTTGGACGAAAAAGGGAATGTCCGTATTGCCATTTCTCCAAATGATGATGGAAACAAAGACCTAGTTGAATACAAAACGGTTGCTTTGAGAAATCTTGTAAATCTTCGGGCTACAGTTTATGCGGCTACGGATACCAAGCATGAACATCCTATTTGGGAGGGCGATGCAAAGGATCTTCGTAAGAATTATTTTGATGGTGACAGTAGAAATCTGAAGAGTTATATTCTAGATAATACTGCTTGGAGAGGCCAAGATTTTGATGGCAATACCGTTGCAGATGGTTTATATGACTATGTTATTAGTTATACACCAGACGTTCCAGGAGCTAAAGAACAATACACGACCTTTAAAATTCAGATTGATACTCAAAAACCTGTCATCACAAGTGGTTATATTCGCTTTAAAGATGGAAATCAAGAATTCGTAGCTCGAAAACCAAAAGATGTGGGTCAAGGTGGTATCCTTTCAGAAAAAGTCTTCTATATCACACCATTTGACCAGAAAGGGACCATGGTTTTAACTGGGAAAGACCAGTCTGGAACTCGTGCGCTTGAGAACACCCTTCTGATTAAGGCCAATGCTGACGGTAGTTATACACTTCCTAAGAATGTTGACAAGGCTAATATTTACTATCTTGTAGAGGATTATGCAGGAAATGTAGACTATATCTCACTTGCCGAACTTGTCCGCGATCAAAATAGTGGTCGAGTGAAAATTGCCTTGAAGGATGCAAAAACAAAACAAGATATTGATACCCTCTACGTCTATCGAATCAAAAATAGCAAGGGACAATATGTCGATGTCGACAAGACAAAAGCGATTCATTTCTTACAATTTGGTCATTATACAGCAGAAATTTTCAGTTATGACCGAACAGAATTGAAATTTATCAGTGCCTTGTCCCAAGAGTTTGACTTGACGGAAGAAAATAGTTTCCAAACCATTACCTTCCTAGCAAATCTCCTAGAATATGCACCAGTGTCTGTTTCCTTCAACCAAGCAGTTCCAAAGACGACTACAGTGGTTCTGAAAGGAGAAGATGGGACAAGTATCACTCTTCCTGCTGAAAAATACGGTCAATACGCCTTTGGTAAGAAAGTTGCTACAGGTCGTTATACTGTACAAGTCACCTTGCCAACTGGATATGAACTCCTTGAAGATCTCGTTTCCTTGCTCGTTCAGCCAGGTCGAAATAATGCTTTGCGTCTATCTGTTGTGTCTAAGTTGGCCTTGATTGCTGCGGTAAATCAACAAAAAGAACTGGTAGAAACGTCTCGTTACTTTAATAGTAGTGCAGATAAGAGAAAAGCTTATGACCGAGCTTTCCAAGTGGCACAGTCAGCCTTGTCAAGCAAATTAAAGCAAGAATTGATTGATGGCGTTCTCGCTAGTCTTGAGGCTGCTGGTAAAGCTTTGGATGGAAAAGATTCGAACGTTACAGCCTTGAAAGAAGCTATGAAAGCTTACTACGCAACGACTAAAACTGGACGATATGCGAATGCCAAGGAAAAAGTACGTCGAGCTTATGATCGTGCCTTCCAAGAAATTGCCTTACTGGCTGTAGATCCTAAAGTCAAACAGGATCAAATTGACCAATCTCTCATTGCCCTAGCAACAGCTAAAAGCAAACTAAATGGCAAGGCAACAGACTTCTCTAGTCTAAAGAAACTGGTCAAGGATGAACGCCTTTTCCAAGAAAAAAACGCGAGATTTATCTATGCGGACAAGAAAGAAAAAGCAGCTTATCTTTTAACTTTTAAAGAGGCACAGGAACTCCTTAAAGATCCAGGAGCGAGCCAAGAAGATGTCAAAGATGCCATTACAGCATTGAAACAAGCCAAGAGAAATCTACATGGCAAAAAACCAAAAGCGAAAAGACATCCTTAAATAGGACTTTCTGAAGCTTTACTAATAAATGAGTCTGGAACTTTGTTTTCAGACTCATTTTTGGTTTACACTAGCTAGAAAATCTGCTATAATACTAGCTAGGAAAGAAAGTCTTATGGCGTTCTTCAGCGAGCTTGGGGTAGTGGGAGCCAAGTAGAACAAGGTAAGAAACTGGCGCTTTCTGTCGTATTTTTAAAAACAATGAAGTAATAAATTAGGGTGGAACCGCGTTTCTGACGCCCCTAGTCGCAAGGCTTGGGTGTTGAAATTCGGTTCTTTTTGAATTTCGTCTAATACCTAAGTAGAAAGGAGCATAATGCTTAAAGGATCTTGTTTATGCAAAGCAGTGACCTACACTTTAGATGAGGAATTGTCGGAATTAGTTTTTTGCCACTGCTCATTCTGTCGGAAAGCAACTGCGTCTGCCTATACAGTGAATGCCAAAGTTAGCAGTAAAAACCTAGTATTGCATGGAAAAGAACAGTTGGTTACCTATAGTTCATCTCCAGGAAAACAACGCTATTACTGTCAGAACTGTCATAGTCAAATTTTCACCGCTCAAGAAAATATACCAGAAGTCTGTGCTTTGAAATTAGGTATAATAGACGAATGCGATCAGAATTTACAAACTATTCCCAAACGTCATATTTTTCAGGACCCAGCTTTTTCTTGGTTGCTTGATGAATAAATCTAAAAAGATAATATAAATTAAAGGAGTATTCAATGTCTAAGAAATTAACATTTCACTGCGTCAGTGGCAGAGACCTCCTTACAGTCGGGCTGCCCCACGCTCAGCACTAGAGTGCCTGAGCTAGACGCAGCACTAACTTGTCTTGCCTCGTATGATCGACAAGGCAGACTCGTGTCGCAAGTAATTTATAAAAAAGGAGTAAACAATGTCTAAGAAATTAACATTTCACTGCGTCAGTGGCAGAGACCTCCTTACAGTCGGATTGCCCCACGCTCAGCACTAGAGTGCTGAGCTAGACGCAGTACTAACTTGTCTTGCCTCGTATAATCGACGAGGCAGACTCGTGTCGCAAGTATTTTATAGAAAAAGGAGTAAATAATGTCTAAAAAATTGACTTTCCAGGAAATCATCCTTACTTTACAACAATTTTGGAATGACCAAGGTTGTATGCTTATGCAGGCTTATGATAATGAAAAAGGTGCGGGGACAATGAGTCCTTACACTTTCCTTCGTGCTATCGGACCTGAGCCATGGAATGCGGCTTATGTAGAGCCATCACGTCGTCCTGCTGACGGTCGTTACGGGGAAAATCCTAACCGTCTCTACCAACACCACCAATTCCAAGTGGTCATGAAGCCTTCTCCATCAAATATCCAGGAACTTTACCTTGAATCTTTGGAAAAATTGGGTATCAATCCTTTGGAACACGATATTCGCTTCGTTGAAGATAACTGGGAAAATCCATCGACTGGTTCAGCTGGTCTTGGATGGGAAGTTTGGCTTGATGGCATGGAAATCACCCAGTTCACATATTTCCAACAAGTCGGTGGATTAGCAACTGGCCCTGTGACTGCGGAAGTTACCTATGGTTTGGAGCGCTTGGCTTCTTACATCCAAGAAGTAGACTCTGTTTATGATATCGAGTGGGCAGATGGTGTAAAATATGGAGAAATCTTTATCCAGCCTGAGTACGAGCATTCAAAATATTCATTTGAAATTTCGGACCAAGAAATGTTGCTTGAAAACTTTGATAAGTTTGAAAAGGAAGCTGGTCGTGCCTTGGAAGAAGGCTTGGTTCACCCTGCCTATGACTATGTTCTCAAATGTTCACACACCTTTAATCTGCTTGATGCGCGTGGTGCCGTTTCCGTAACGGAGCGTGCAGGCTATATCGCCCGTATCCGTAACCTGGCCCGTGTCGTAGCCAAAACATTTGTCGCAGAACGTAAACGCCTAGGCTACCCACTTCTGGATGAAGCAACACGAGCTAAACTCCTAGCAGAAGACGCAGAATAGTAAGTAATACTGTGCTCTAAAATCGTTAAAGACAAGTCGAAGACTTGCTAGAGGGATATGCACCGCCGTACTGTTATGTGGGGATTTTTGAAACCTTGGGTTCAAAAATCAGTCAGCTAAATCCACTGTGATGAGACTGTTGGAAATCGTAGTTTATTTGGTGTAAGATTTCCTTGCAGACTCACAAAAGTTAGTTAGCGACGTCCCCAGTACCTAAGGTGCATATCAAAAAAGATTGAAGAAAATGTAAAGGAAAAAACATGACAAAAAACTTATTAGTAGAACTCGGTCTTGAAGAGTTACCAGCCTATGTGGTAACTCCAAGTGAAAAACAACTAGGTGAAAAAATGGCAGCCTTCCTCAAAGAAAATCGTCTTTCCTTTGAAGCCATTCAAACTTTCTCAACACCACGTCGTTTGGCTGTTCGTGTGACTGGACTTGCAGACAAACAGTCTGATTTGACAGAAGATTTCAAGGGTCCAGCAAAGAAAATCGCCTTGGATAGTGATGGAAACTTCACCAAAGCAGCTCAAGGATTTGTCCGTGGAAAAGGCTTGACAGTTGAAGATATTGAATTCCGTGAAATCAAAGGTGAAGAATATGTCTATGTTACCAAGGAAGAAGTGGGGCAACCAGTTGAAGCCATTGTTCCAGGTGTAGTAGACGTCTTGAAGTCACTGACTTTCCCTGTCAGCATGCACTGGGCTAACAACACTTTTGAATACATCCGCCCTGTACACACTTTAACTGTTCTTTTAGATGAAGAAGAGTTTGATTTGGATTTCCTTGATATCAAGGGCGATCGTGTGAGTCGCGGTCATCGTTTCTTGGGACAAGAAACTAAGATTCAGTCAGCATTGAGCTATGAAGAAGACCTTCGTAAACAATTTGTAATTGCGGATCCTCGTGAACGTGAGCAAATGATTGTTGACCAAATCAAGGCAATCGAAGCTGAACATGGTGTACGTATCGAAATTGATGCTGACTTACTGAACGAAGTCTTGAACTTGGTTGAATACCCAACTGCCTTTATGGGAAGTTTTGATGCCAAATACCTTGAGGTTCCAGAAGAAGTCTTGGTGACTTCGATGAAGGAACACCAACGCTACTTTGTTGTTCGTGATAAAGACGGTAAACTCTTACCAAACTTTATTTCTGTTCGTAACGGAAATGCAGAGCATTTGGAAAATGTCATCAAGGGAAATGAAAAAGTCTTGGTAGCCCGCTTGGAGGACGGAGAATTCTTCTGGCGTGAAGACCAAAAATTGATCATTTCTGACCTTGTTGAAAAATTAAACAACGTCACTTTCCATGAAAAGATTGGTTCTCTTCGTGAACATATGATTCGTACGGGGCAGATTGCCATTCTCTTGGCAGAAAAAGCTGGTTTGTCAGTGGATGAAACGGTTGATCTAGCTCGTGCAGCAGCCATTTACAAGTTTGACTTGTTGACGGGTATGGTTGGTGAATTTGACGAACTCCAAGGTATTATGGGTGAAAAATATGCCCTTCTTGCTGGTGAAACTCCAGCAGTGGCAGCTGCTATTCGTGAACACTACATGCCTACATCAGCCGAAGGCGAACTTCCAGAGAGCAAGGTTGGAGCCATTCTAGCCATTGCAGACAAATTGGATACGATTTTGAGTTTCTTCTCAGTAGGCTTGATTCCATCAGGTTCTAATGACCCTTATGCCCTTCGTCGTGCGACCCAAGGTGTGGTTCGTATCTTGGATGCTTTTGGTTGGCACATTGCTATGGATGAGCTAATTGATAGCCTTTACAGTTTGAAATTTGACAGCTTGACTTATGAAAATAAGGCAGAGGTTATGGACTTTATCAAGGCTCGTGTTGATAAGATGATGGGTTCAACTCCAAAAGACATTAAGGAAGCAGTCCTTGCAAGTTCAAACTTTGTTGTGGCAGATATGTTAGAAGCAGCAAGTGCTCTTGTCGAAGCAAGCAAGAAAGAAGATTTCAAATCGTCTGTCGAATCCCTCTCACGTGCCTTTAACTTGGTAGAAAAAGCCGAAGGAACTGATACTGTTGATCCTGCTCTCTTTGAGAATGAAGAAGAGAAAGCCTTGGCAGAAGCTGTAGAATCTCTTGTTTTGTCGGGGCCTGCAAGTCAGCAATTAGAACAACTCTTTGCGCTTAGTCCAGTTATTGATGCTTTCTTTGAAAATACCATGGTAATGGCTGAAGACCAAGCTGTCCGACAAAATCGCTTGGCTATCTTGTCGCAACTAACCAAGAAAGCAGCTAAGCTCGCACGTTTTAACCAAATCAATACTAAATAAACTCAGTCAAACGGACTGTATCTTATCACAAAGGAGAAGAAATGGATCCGAAAAAAATCGCTCGTATCAACGAGCTTGCCAAAAAGAAAAAAACAGAAGGCTTAACTTCTGCTGAAAAAGTAGAACAAGCTAAACTTCGTGAGGAGTACATCGAAGGCTATCGTCGTTCTGTTCGTCACCACATTGAAGGAATTAAAATTGTGGACGAGGAAGGAAATGATGTCACACCAGAAAAACTACGCCAAGTACAACGTGAAAAAGGTTTGCACGGCCGTAGTATAGATGATCCTAACTCGTAAAATGAAAGGGGGTGTAGATGATTTACATTCCCCTTTTCTGTTGTAATAAAAAAGAAGGAGCCAAATGGCTCCTTTTGGTTTCTTAGTTGCTTGCGCCAGATGTAGCGTCAGCGTCACCACCGTGGCCTCCAGCATCCCCTGAATCAGAAGCGCCAGAAGTAGCATCGGTGTCTCCATGACCTCCAGCTGCAGGAGCAAATGGTCCGCTACCACCCACCAAACGTTGACCAGTCTCTTTTAGGTACCAGTCAAGCCATGGTTGGAAGTTAAAGACGATTTCATTGATACCAGCGTATGATCCATCAGGATAGTACATTGCTTGGTAGTTGTGGGTGTTGATGACACCTGCAGGAGAACCTGGAACAATCGTACGAACGTATTCTTGGTTTCCGTTGCGAAGTGTTCCGATAACCCACTCTACGTTCTTCATACGTGCTGGTGGGAGGGATCCATGAACAGTCGACATACGGCTACCTGATTGAGGTGGTACACGTTTAGCAAACATGGTGTCTGGATCTTGGTGAGCGTTGTTGTAGTAGAGGAATTGGTTGTTGTCGTCAGCGTATGTCAATTCAAATGGCATAGCTTTCAAGAACATATCGATTTGGTTAACTGTCAGGATACCGTGGTCCAATTTGACATAAGTATCACCAGAAACAGCACCAGTGATTGCTGCAACTTTTTCTACCCATTCTGGATCGTCAGGGTCAACTTCTGTAATGGTTGTAGCAATTGGTTTTCCACAATCCAAGTCTTCTGGTTCGATTGGTTTTGGTTTTTTCAATTTCGAAACGACTCCTACGTATTTTACAAAGTTATCTAAGCAAGTTTCAAGGAATTTAACAGTTCCTTCGTTGGTGATGTTTCCATTGTTATCAAAAGCTTCTTTAGCTTTACCAAGAAGGAATTCGTTACCTGGAAGCGTGTAGGCATTGACACCTGGAGCGTCAAGGATTTTACGAAGGTGAACTTGGGCACGTGATGTTCCTTGGTCATAGTATGATGCACCCACAATCATAACAGGCTTGTTTTCAAATGGATGAACTTCGTATGAAAGCCATTCAAGTACAGATTTGAGTGAAGCTGAGATAGTGTGGTTGTGCTCAGGAGTTGCGATAATGACACCATCAGCACGTGTAATCTTGTTATACAAGAAGCGCAATTGGAAGCTTTCGTCCCATTTTTCGTCTTGGTTAAACATTGGAACTTCGTCGATTTCAAGGACTTCTAATTCAAATTTGAATTTGAAATTGCGACGGATAAATTCCAAGAGTTTGCGGTTATATGATTGATCGTAGTTTGATCCAACAAGTCCAACAAATTTCATTCTTTCGGTCTCCTATCTTACAAATTTTCCCAGTCAAATTCTTCTGCATCTTTGCGAAGCAATTCTTGTGCATTGCGCAATTTTTCAGTAATCTTCACAAAGATACGGAAGTCATCAAAGATGGCATCCAATTTCTTGATGACATCAAGGTCAACCAAGTCACCACTTGGGTTAAATGCTTGAAGAGAGTGTGAGAGCAAGAATTCATCTGGAAGAACATTTGCCTTGATTTCAGGAGCATTCAAGATTTGACGAAGTTGCAATTGAGCACGAGATGAACCAAGTGTACCGTAAGAAGCACCAGTGATCATGATTGGTTTGTTCAAAAGTGGGTAGATACCGTAAGATAGCCAAGCAAGAGCGCTCATCAAAACTGCAGGGATAGAGTGGTCGTACTCAGGAGTACCGATAATCACACCATCAGCTTCTTCAATTTTAGCTGCAATCTCAAGAATTTCAGCTGGAAGTTGCTTATCTGCTGGTTTGTTGAAAACAGGGATATCCTTGATTTCAACGAGTTCAATTTCAGCTTTATCAGCAAAGTGTTTTTGCATGTATTGGAGCAATTGGCGGTTTGTAGAACGTTTAGAGTTCGTTCCAACAATGGCAATAAGTTTTAGCATGAGATTTCCTTTCTCTTTTTACATAATACAATTTTGAAGGCCTGAAGAACATGCAAGGCGTCCCTCTTTGTCGATGAGAATGGCTTCGATACCATCTATACTTTCGACTTGCCAGAGGATAGAAGCGCTTCGTTCTCCGAAAAGGCGCGTTGTCCATATCTCACCATCAACAGATTTATCAGAGATAATCGTTAGGCTAGCGAGATCGGTTTCGACAGGAAATCCTGTCTCACTATCAAAGATATGGTGATAGTCTTTTCCATCTACTGTCAGGTGGCGTTCATAGATACCTGAAGTGACAACGGATTTGTTAGAAGCAGGAATGGTTAGGAGATGATTGCCACGAGGATTTCGCGGATCTTGAATACCAATCTGCCAGGCTTTCCCTTCTTTGGCTTGGTTATTCCCGATGGTGAGGATATTTCCTCCGAGATTGATCAGGGCAGAGGTGACACCGTGTTCTTTCAAATACTGGGCAACCTTATCTGCACTATAGCCCTTAGCTAAACAACCTAAATCAAGCTTCATTCCTTTCTTCTCTAAAAAGACAGTAGAGCTAGCCGGATCCAACTTGATAAAATGCGGGTCAACTAGAGGCAAGACAGCTTCGATTTCTTTAGAGTCTGGAAGCCGTGCATCTGCAAATCCAATTCGCCAGGTTTGAATCAAGGGGCCAATGCCGATGTTTAGATGGCTAGACGGAGCTAGGCTATGCTCCAGTCCAAGAGCAATCAGTTCAAATAGGTCAGGATGAACCTTAACAGGTGCGATTCCAGCCTGGTAGTTGATTTCCATCAGTTCGGATTCTTGACTATTGGCGTTGAAGCGGTATTCGAGCTCCTTGAGTAAATCAAAGGCTCCTTGAAGTAGGCAATCAGCCTGTTCATCTACTAATGAAATCGTGATCGTTGTTCCCATTAGCCGTTCAGAACGTGAATGAAGAGGCAAGCTACCAGCTCCTTTCTCTTTATAGGAAATCATTCAATATAAGGTCGTTAAAGAAAAATTAAACCCCTTACATTTTCTTTCCATGTATCTAGCATATCATAAAGTCAGCGTTTTCACAAATGAATTTTGACAAAAAGTCAAGAAATATGCTCAAAATTAATATGAAAACGATAGAAAAATAAGGTTTGTTAATATTAAGTGTATTTTTTTCTGAAAAAAAGAGAATTCTGAGCAAATACCTTGTAAACGCTAACAGTAAATGATATACTAGAAAGGTAAATCAAAAATTAAAGGTAGGAATTTTTCTATGAGTAAAATCGTTGTAGTTGGTGCTAACCACGCTGGTACAGCTTGTATTAATACCATGTTGGACAACTTCGGACATGAGAACGAAATCGTAGTATTTGACCAAAACTCAAATATTTCATTCCTTGGTTGTGGAATGGCGCTTTGGATCGGGGAACAAATTGATGGCCCAGAAGGTCTCTTCTACTCTGATAAAGAAAAGTTGGAAGCAAAAGGTGCTAAAGTTTACATGAACTCACCAGTTCTTTCAATTGACTACGATAACAAAGTTGTGACTGCAGAAGTTGAAGGTAAAGAACACAAAGAGTCTTATGACAAATTGATCTTTGCAACTGGTTCAACTCCAATCTTGCCTCCAATCGAAGGTGTTGAAATCGTTAAGGGCAACCGCGAATTCAAAGCAACTCTTGAAAATGTACAATTTGTTAAATTGTACCAAAACGCTGAAGAAGTTATTGAAAAACTTGAAGACAAGAGCAAACACCTTGAGCGCATTGCCGTTGTTGGTGGTGGTTACATCGGTGTAGAACTTGCCGAAGCTTTCGAGCGTCTTGGAAAAGAAGTGGTGCTTGTCGATATCGTAGACACAGTCTTGAACGGCTACTATGATAAAGATTTCACACAAATGATGGCGAAGAACTTGGAAGACCACAACATCCGCTTGGCTCTTGGTCAAACAGTTAAAGCCATCCAAGGTGATGGTAAAGTTGAACGCTTGGTAACAGACAAAGAAACATTTGATGTAGATATGGTGGTTCTTGCTGTTGGCTTCCGTCCAAACACAGCTCTTGCTGACGGTAAGATTGAACTCTTCCGTAACGGTGCTTTCCTTGTAGATAAGAAACAAGAAACATCTATCCCAGGTGTATACGCTGTTGGTGACTGTGCAACTGTTTATGACAATGCTCGTAAAGATACAAGCTACATCGCTCTTGCATCTAATGCTGTACGTACTGGTATCGTTGGTGCTTATAACGCTTGTGGTCATGAATTGGAAGGAATCGGTGTACAAGGATCAAACGGTATCTCTATCTACGGTCTTCACATGGTTTCGACTGGTTTGACTCTTGAAAAAGCCAAAGCTGCAGGCTATAATGCAACTGAAACAGGCTTTAACGATCTTCAAAAACCAGAATTTATCAAACATGACAACCACGAAGTTGCCATCAAGATTGTCTTTGACAAAGACAGCCGCGAAATTCTTGGCGCTCAAATGGTTTCACATGATGCTGCTATCAGTATGGGAATTCACATGTTCTCACTTGCTATCCAAGAGCATGTAACAATCGATAAATTGGCCTTGACAGACCTATTCTTCTTGCCACATTTCAACAAACCATACAATTACATCACAATGGCTGCACTTACAGCTGAAAAATAAAAATTGACGAGCTATCTGGCCTTAGGTTAAGGTCAGATAGTTTTTTACATTACTGTACCCAGACAATCATCCTTTTTCTATCTTGTACTTCATTCTAATCTGGCTTAAAATGAAATAGTAGCTACCAATACAAATGATGAGGATTAAGAAATGACTGAAAATCGTTATGAACTAAATAAAAACTTGGCTCAGATGCTCAAAGGTGGGGTTATCATGGACGTTCAGAACCCTGAACAGGCTCGTATCGCAGAGGCTGCTGGTGCGGCAGCTGTTATGGCCTTGGAGCGGATTCCAGCTGATATTCGTGCAGCCGGTGGGGTTTCCCGCATGAGCGATCCAAAGATGATTAAGGAAATCCAAGAAGCGGTCAGCATTCCAGTGATGGCCAAGGTCAGAATCGGGCATTTTGTTGAAGCTCAGATTTTAGAGGCTATTGAGATTGACTATATCGATGAGAGTGAAGTGCTGTCTCCAGCTGATGACCGTTTCCATGTGGACAAGAAAGAATTCCAAGTTCCTTTTGTCTGTGGAGCTAAGGATTTGGGTGAAGCCTTGCGTCGTATCGCTGAGGGAGCTTCCATGATTCGTACAAAAGGAGAACCAGGGACAGGAGATATCGTTCAAGCGGTTCGCCATATGCGCATGATGAATCAAGAAATTCGCCGCATTCAAAATCTTCGCGAGGACGAGCTCTATGTTGCAGCCAAGGACTTGCAAGTCCCTGTTGAATTGGTTCAGTATGTCCATGAACATGGGAAATTGCCGGTTGTAAACTTTGCAGCTGGAGGCGTTGCAACGCCAGCAGATGCGGCCTTGATGATGCAACTGGGGGCAGAAGGTGTTTTTGTTGGGTCAGGTATTTTCAAGTCAGGAGATCCTGTTAAACGGGCGAGTGCCATTGTCAAAGCTGTGACCAATTACAAAAACCCACAGATTCTAGCACAAATTTCAGAAGATCTAGGGGAAGCCATGGTTGGTATCAATGAGAATGAAATTCAAATTCTTATGGCAGAGCGAGGAAAATAGATGAAAATCGGAATATTAGCCTTGCAAGGCGCCTTTGAAGAGCATGCAAAAGTGCTAGAGAAACTAGGAGTCGCTAGTGTTGAAATCAGAAATTTAGATGATTTTCAACAACATCAGAGTGACTTGTCCGGTTTGATTTTACCTGGAGGTGAGTCTACGACAATGGGCAAACTCTTGCGTGACCAAGACATGCTGATTCCAATCCGAGAAGCTATTTTATCTGGCCTTCCAGTTTTTGGTACTTGCGCGGGCTTGATTTTGCTGGCTAAGGAAATCACTTCTCAGGAAGAGAGTCATTTAGGAACTATGGATATAGTGGCTCAGCGCAATGCCTATGGTCGCCAACTGGGAAGTTTCTATACTGAGGCAGAATGTAAAGGAGTTGGTAAGATTCCGATGACCTTTATCCGTGGACCGATTATCAGTAGTGTTGGAGAGGGTGTAGAAATTCTAGCAACAGTTGATAATCAAATCGTTGCTGCGCAAGAAAAAAATATGCTGGTAACTTCTTTTCATCCAGAATTGACAGATGATGTTGGCTTGCACCAGTACTTTATCAATATGTGTAAAGAAAAAAGTTGAGAAAATGATTCTCAACTTTTTTACATGTAATAAACAATCGCGATATATTGGAGTGCAGATGCTGCTAGGATAAAGAGATGCCAAATCATGTGGAAATAAGGTTTTTTCTTAGCGTAAAATCCAGCTCCAACTGTATAACAGAGTCCGCCAGTTACCATGAGACTCCAGAAAATTGGTGTTGTTTGACTGATAATGGCAGGAATGATAGCCAGAACCAACCAGCCCATGATCAGGTAAAGGGCAAGGCTGAATTTCTCATTGACCTTTTTAGCAAAGATTTTATAAAGGATGCCAAAGATGGTCGTTCCCCACTGAATGGCAATAATTAGATAGCCAAACCAGTTATTCATCAAAGTCAATACGACCGGCGTATAAGAGCCAGCGATAGCCACATAAATCATAGAATGATCGATGATTCGCAAGACGTATTTGTGGGTCGAACCATAGGCCATAGAGTGGTAAATGGTTGACGAGAGGAACATGAGAAAGAGACTGATAACAAAGATAGAAACACCAAAAGATGATAAAAACCCATGTGCTTCATAACTATAGGTGGATGAAATAGGGAGTAGGATGAGCATGATAACGGCACCCACAGCATGGGTCACGCTATTAGCAATTTCCTCTCCAAAACTGAGTTTTTTACTGAGTTTTAGACTGGTATTCATTGGATTTCCTCCTTTTCTTTGATAAGGATTAAGTCTAGAGTTTGATGATAGAGTTTAACCGTTTGACAGCTGGTTTGGATAATAGGATTTTCTGGATTAATCCCATGGTTCATGTAGTCCACAAAAGCGTCGTAGAGCTTATCTGAGCTCGCTTGAGTTTGCAGAGTATTGAGGGTCTGAGCGATTTCTTGGATTGAAAAGACAGACTTGAGAGTAGTAATAGCAATTAAACGGGCAATCTGTTTGCGTTGGTATTTTTTCTTGTCTGGCTTTGTCAGATAACCATGTTTGACATAGTTATTGACCATGGATGCTGTTAGCCCCTTGTCCTTATCTGGAGAGATAGGGGCACAGACTTGATTGACATAAAGTAAAACCTGATCCAGATAGAGGTCAATGTTTGGAATGTCTTCCCATTTTGGGTAGGAAAAGTTAGAATTCATTTCCAACTCCTTTTTATCTAGTTTTGATAACTAGATTATAAAATAATAAAAAACAAAAGTCAAGTTTCAACTGCTTGTAGAAAGCTTTAAATTATGCTATGATGAGAGAAACTAGTTAGAAATGAGGGGAAAAGATGGAGATTCGTTTAGCTTTTCCAAACGAAGTAGATGCGATTATGCAGGTGATGGAGGATGCCAAAAAGTGTTTAGCCAAGTCTGGTAGTGACCAGTGGCAAAATGGCTATCCAAATGCAGATATCGTTATTGATGATATCATCTCAGGTCAAGCTTATGTGGCCTTGGAAGATGGAGAACTGTTAGCCTATGCTGCAGTGACCAAGAGCCCAGAGGAAGCCTATGAAGCCATTTATGAAGGAAGTTGGCAGGGGGAAGAATCAGAATATCTGGTCTTTCACCGTATCGCTGTGGCAACAGATGTTCAAGGACAAGGAGTTGCTCAGACTTTCCTAGAAGGCTTGATTGAAGGTTTTGATTATCTAGATTTTCGTTCAGATACGCATGCACAAAACAAGGCCATGCAGCATATCTTTGAAAAGCTAGGCTTCCAAAAGGTTGGTAATGTTCCAGTTGATGGAGAACGTTTGGCCTATCAGAAATTAAAAAAATGAAGCAGAATAAGTACGCAAAAATGCTCTACCCGTCGCCAATTGGAACCTTATCCTTAGTTGCTGACGAGCAATATCTGTATGGAATTTGGGTACAGGACCAAACTCATTTTGAGAGGGGAATAGGGGATGAAACGATAGAAGAAGTTGCTAGCCATCCTGTATTGGAGCAAGTTATTTCCTATTTAGATACCTATTTCGAAGGCAGTGTTCAGGATCTATCTGACTTACCTTTAGCTCCTATTGGAACAGATTTTGAAACGCGAGTCTGGGCATACTTACAGGCCATTCCTTATGGTCAGACAGTAACTTACGGACAAATAGCGCAAGACCTGCAAGTGGCTTCTGCCCAAGCGATTGGCGGAGCAGTGGGGCGCAATCCTTGGTCCATCCTCGTACCCTGTCATCGTGTGCTGGGATCAGGCAATCGCTTGACAGGCTATGCATCTGGAGTTGAAAAGAAAGCCTGGCTCTTGCAACATGAAGGGGCAGCATTTCAAGAAAATAAAAAATAGAAAGAAAAGAAGATGTTAGAATTTATCGAATACCCAAAATGTTCAACTTGTAAGAAAGCAAAAAATGAATTGGATCAACTTGGACTGGAATACCAAGCTGTCCACATCGTAGAAGAAACACCAAGTGAAGACGTGATTTTGAACTGGTTGGAAACTTCCGGTTTTGAAGTGAAACAATTTTTCAATACCAGCGGGATCAAATACCGTGAACTGGGCCTAAAAGATAAGGTGGGAAGTTTGTCAAAAAAAGAAGCAGCCAAGCTTCTAGCGAGTGATGGTATGTTATTGAAACGTCCAATTTTGGTGGAGAATGGTGCTGTTAAACAAATCGGCTATAGAAAACCCTATGAGGACTTAGGTTTGAGATAGTTTTTATTTATCTCCTTGATAGGTAAAATATATAGCCTCCCTGTTTTAAAGTATGATAAACTAGAAGATAGACGAAGTCTGAGCAGCCCGTAGCAAATAATTTGCTTGCGAGCAGAAGTATGATAGAATGAATCATTATCAGGAGAGGATGTTTTTATGACTGTTACAACATTTTTAGCATCAGATTGGTACCAAAGTTTGATGCAACTCATTCCGGATGGTAAGCTCTTTAGTTTGCGTTCGGTCTTTGATGGAATTCCAAGGATTGTCCAACAACTGCCTACAACCTTGATGTTGACGCTTGGAGGTGCACTCTTTGGTTTGCTACTTGCCCTAATTTTTGCCATTGTTAAGATCAATCGTGTTAAGATTTTATATCCCTTGCAGGCCTTTTTCGTCAGCTTCTTAAAAGGTACCCCAATCCTAGTTCAACTTATGTTGACCTACTACGGAATTCCTTTAGCACTGAAAGCTATCAACCAACAATGGGGAACTGGTCTCAATATCAATGCGATTCCAGCAGCGCTTTTTGCGATTGTGGCCTTTGCTTTTAATGAGGCGGCTTATGCAAGTGAAACGATTCGTGCGGCCATCCTTTCTGTTAATCCCGGTGAAATTGAGGCGGCACGCAGTTTGGGTATGACGCGAGCGCAAGTTTATCGTCGCGTGATTATTCCAAATGCGGCGGTAGTTGCGACTCCAACCTTGATTAATTCCCTCATCGGTTTGACCAAGGGGACTTCTCTAGCCTTTAGCGCAGGTGTTGTGGAGGTCTTTGCCCAAGCTCAGATTTTAGGTGGAGCTGATTATCGCTATTTTGAGCGCTTTATCTCTGTTGCCCTTGTTTATTGGGTGGTCAATATTGGAATTGAAAGCCTCGGCCGTTTCATCGAGAGAAAAATGGCTATCTCAGCACCGGATACAGTGTCTACAGATGTGAAAGGAGACCTTCGTTAATGATTAAGATTTCGAATTTAAGCAAATCCTTTTCAGGACAGACAGTCTTGAATCATCTGAACTTGGATATCCAAAAAGGTGAGGTAGTGGCTTTGATTGGTTCATCTGGAGCTGGGAAATCAACCTTTCTTCGAAGTTTAAACTATCTTGAAACTCCAGATAGTGGAACGATTCAGATTGACAATTTTAAAGTTGATTTTTCTAAGATTAGCCAAGAAGAGATCCTAACCCTTCGTCGCAAGTTGTCTATGGTTTTCCAACAGTTTAATTTGTTTGAACGCCGAACAGCTCTTGACAATGTCAAGGAAGGTTTGGTTGTCGTTAAGAAATTATCGGACGAGGAAGCAACAAAAATCGCCAAGGAAGAGTTGGCCAAGGTTGGTCTTTCTGACCGTGAAAACCATTATCCTCGCCACTTATCAGGTGGACAAAAGCAACGAGTTGCCCTCGCGCGTGCGCTTGCTATGAAACCAGATGTCTTGCTCTTGGACGAGCCCACTTCAGCCCTTGACCCAGAATTGGTCGGTGAGGTAGAGAAGTCTATTGCAGATGCTGCCAAGTCAGGTCAGACCATGATTTTGGTCAGTCACGATATGTCTTTTGTAGCCCAAGTGGCAGACAAGGTTTTATTCCTAGATAAAGGGAAAATCATCGAGTCTGGCACACCGGATGAAATCATCAATCATCCGAAAGAAGAACGAACAAAAGAATTCTTCGCTAGTTACAAACGGACTTATATTTGATATAATAGAAAAAGGAAAACTCAGTTAGTTGGACTAGCTGAGTTTACTCTTTAAAAAAGATAGAAACGAGAGAGATCATGCTACTGCATCTATTTTCTTTGTATTTCGAGAGTTTGATCTTAACGACCATCCTTGTCGTGATTTTTCTGGGGATTTGGATCGGATTGAGAGCCATGTCTGGTGTGGACAAGACAGCCAAAGCTCGCCAAGCTCATCTCTATGATATGATTATGATTGGAGTTTTGGTCGTTCCGGTATTATCCTTTGCCGTCATGAGTTTGCTCTTGGTTTTCAAGGCATAATCCTTGCGTGACTAGCAAGAATGAGTTAGAATAAAGATAGTTACAACAAGAAAGAAGGAATAGAAATGTACGATACGATTATTGTCGGTGCTGGACCTGCGGGAATGACCGCTGCCTTATATGCTGCTCGAAGCAATCTGAAAGTGGCTTTGATTGAAGGTGGTCTGCCAGGAGGGCAAATGAATAACACATCTGATATTGAAAACTATCCAGGTTATGCTAATATCAGTGGACCTGAATTGGCTGAAAAGATGTTTGAACCACTTGAAAACCTTGGAGTGGAGCATCTTTATGGCTATGTTGAAAACATTGAAGACAAGGGTGACTTTAAGAAGGTAATCACTGATGATCAAGTTTACGAAACCCGTACTGTCATTGTAGCAACTGGTTCTAAACACCGTCTTTTGGGAGTTACCGGAGAAGAAGAACTGAACAGTCGAGGTGTTTCTTACTGTGCGGTCTGTGATGGAGCTTTCTTCCGTGATCAAGACTTGCTCGTAGTTGGTGGTGGAGATTCAGCGGTAGAAGAAGCTCTCTTCTTGACTCGCTTTGCCAAGTCCGTCACTATTGTTCACCGTCGAGATGAACTTCGTGCCCAAAAGGTTTTGCAAGACCGTGCTTTTGCAAATGAGAAAGTCAACTTTATCTGGGATTCTGTTGTCAAGGAAATCAAAGGTGAAAACCGAGTAGAATCTGTCGTATTTGAAAATGTAAAAACGGGTCAAGTGACAGAGCAAGCCTTCGGTGGTGTCTTTATCTATGTCGGTTTGGATCCTGTTAGCGATTTTGTTAAAGAGTTGAATATTCAAGACCAGGCAGGCTGGATTGTGACAGATAATCACATGAAAACTGCCGTTGACGGTATCTTTGCAGTTGGAGATGTTCGCCAGAAAGACCTTCGCCAAGTAACAACAGCAGTTGGAGATGGGGCTATCGCTGGTCAAGAAGCCTATAAATTTATCACAGAACATAGTTAAGAAAAAAGTTTCCAATCAAGTGATTGGAAACTTTTTTTATAGTCTGTTTCGGAAAACTTCGTACATGAGAATGGCTGCAGCAACACTGGCATTGAGGCTTTGAACATGCCCATTCATGGGAATGGTAATCATCTCATCGACCTGTTTTTTGATATTGCTGGAGATGCCTTTTCCTTCATTTCCGATGATGAGGGCGATTTTCCCTTTTGTATTCCACTTGTGGCAAGGAGTACCGTTCATATCCGTTCCAAAGGTCCAGAAGCCTTCAGCCTTGAGTTTGTCTAGGGTTTGACTGAGGTTGGTAACTCGCGCAATCGGTACATGCTCAATAGCACCTGTGGCCGTTTTGGCAACGACAGGAGTCACTCCGACAGCACGGTGCTTGGGAATGATGACACCTGAAACATTGGTCGCATCAGCTGTTCGCAAGATTGAACCCAGATTATGAGGGTCAGTTAGACCATCCAGAATTAACAGAAGTGGATTTTCTTCTTGTTGTGTTTTGGCAAGGATGTGATCCAGCTCGCTATAGGCAAATTCGGATACTCGTAGAACAAAACCTTGGTGGACAGCGCCTTCGGTCATCTCAGACAGGGATTTTTTTGAGATCCAAGAGATGGAGACCTTTTTCTCAGCAGCCAGTTCCTTGACTTTCTCAACATTCTTACCTCGGAGATCATCTTGGAGGTAGAGTTTATTTCCAGTGTTTGCAAGGAGGGCTTCTGTAACGGCGTGGACGCCATAGACAATATCATTTGTTTTCATGCCTCTATTATAACACAAAACCCCGTCTTGCAACGGGATTTTCTTTATTCCAGAATCAGTAAACCATCTTTAACAGCAAATGGATCTTTTTCATTGATACGATCGTAAAACATGATTCCGTTTAGATGATCAATTTCATGTTGGACAACGATAGAGTTGTAACCTTTGAGCTTGATACGGTGTTTTTCGCCGTCCTTGTCAAAGTAATCAACAGTGACGCGGGCATGGCGAATAACATAGCCAGGTACGTTTCGGTCAACAGAAAGGCAACCTTCTCCTTCGCCAAGAGCAGCATCTTGAACAGAGTGAGAGACGATTTTTGGATTGTACATAACAGCTTGCAAGTCGTAGGCTTCCTGTGGAGTTTCACCTTCTTCCACAATATTGGGAACTAAAACAGCGATAATGCGTTTTGAGATATCCAGCTGGGGAGCGGCCAATCCAACTCCACCGCGGAGCCCCATCTTTTCAGCCATAACAGGATCTTGAGAATGTTTGAGGAATTGCATCATCTTTTCGCCAAGGATGATTTCCTGGTCAGACAGTGGGAAAGTGACTTCCTCAGCAACTGCGCGAAGAGTTGGATTCCCCTCGCGGATAATATCGTTCATATCAATTAAGTGAGCAGCTTTTGTAATACGTTCTATTGCAGACATTTTCTCTCCTTTCATTACCTCTACATGATAACACAAAATAGGCGAGAAAGAAAGTCGCAGAAGTTCCTAAAAAATAATATAATAAACGGTATTCCTCTTTTGTCTGTGGTATAATAAAAGAAAAGACTTGCACCAAAAAGCAAGGGGGGAATAAAGATGGAAAAGCGACAAGATAGACGGTCTCAGGACTCTCTTTATGGGGTGTGGAGAACTAGTGTGGATTTCTTTCGGAATTATAAATCCTGGACCAATGCCCAGTTTATTATTGTGTTATTGCTTGCAGTTGCCTTATCCATGGGGGGAAACTTATTAGTTCGAGCAGTACAAGGTAGTAAGGGAACGAGTCCTAGTAATCAAACTCTTGATTCTGCAAGTACTTCCAGTCAATCCAAGGAAAATCAGTCTGGTGAAACGACGGCACGTATCATGGCAAATGGTGACCTTCTCTACCATATCCCCATCTACCGAACAGCTCTTAAAGAAGATGGAACCTATGATTTCCATGAAAATTTTGAGTATGTAAAACCTTGGCTCAAGCAAGCTGATTTAGTAATTGGTGACTTTGAAGGAACGGTGAACAAGGACCACTATTTGGCAGGTTATCCTCTCTTTAATGCACCAGGGGAAGTCATGGATGCAATCAAGGATGCAGGCTACCAAGTTCTAGACTTGGCTCATAATCACATTTTGGATTCTCAAATTGAGGGAGTGGTTTCAACAGCTCAAGCTATTGAAAAGGCAGGAATGACACCCATCGGAGTCTACACACATGAATCCCGTGACCAAGCCCCTATAGTCATCAAGGAAGTCAATGGTATCAAGGTAGCTCTCCTGGCCTATTCCTACGGTTTTAATGGCATTGAGCAGTATATCTCTCAAGAGGACTATAATCGCTATCTTTCTGATTTGAATGAAGATAAGATGAAGGCAGAAATCGAGCGTGCTGAGAAGGAGGCGGATATTACTGTCATCATGCCTCAGATGGGAATTGAGTACCAGCTAGAACCAACGGAAGAACAGAAAACACTGTACCACAAGATGATTGACTGGGGAGCTGATATTATCTTTGGAGGGCATCCTCACGTCGTTGAACCTGCTGAAACAGTTGAAAAAGATGGTGACAAAAAACTGATCATCTACTCCATGGGAAATTTCCTCTCAAACCAGCGCATTGAAACCATGCAAGATGAGGAAAATGCCAAGTGGACGGAGCGCGGTGTTCTCATGGATGTGACCATTAAGAAAAAAGATGGCAAGACTAGGATTGAAACGGCCAAAGCGCATCCTACTTGGGTCAATCGAACACCCAAAGGGACTTACTCTCCAGAAGGTTATCCGCTCTTCCTCTATCAGACCTATATCCTAGAGGACTTCATCGAGGGAGGCAGTCACCGTGACAAGTTGGACGAGGCGACCAAGGAACGAATTGACACGGCCTATAAAGAAATGAATGAACATGTAGGGTTGAAGTGGTAGGTACTCGCCCTAAAGGAGATATGATGACGATTAAATTAATTGCAACAGACATGGATGGAACCTTGCTAGACCCGAGGGGGCAGCTAGATCTGCCCCGCTTGGAAAGGATTTTAGATCAGCTGGATCAAAGGAATATCCGTTTTGTCATTGCGACCGGGAATGAAGTTCACCGTATGAGGCAATTACTAGAACACTTGGCGAGTAGAGTGATCTTGGTTGTTGCTAACGGTGCTCGGATATTTGAGTATGATACATTACTTCAGGCCCAGACTTGGGATGATGCTATGGTTGACAAGGCTCTCCTTCATTTTAAAGGGAGAGAGTGTCGAGATCAGTTCGTCGTCACTTGTATGAACGGGAGTTTTGTCAAGGAAGGAACGGTTTTTACAGACCTGGAAAAATTTATGACTCCAGAGATGATTGAAAAACTTTACCAAAGGACCAATTTTGTGGATGAGCTAAACTCAGACCTCTTTGGAGGAGTTCTAAAGATGAGCATGGTCGTTGGTGAAGAACGTTCTAGTTCAGTTTTGCAGGAAATCAATGACCTCTTTGATGGTCATGTAAGGGCTGTTTCTAGCGGTTATGGTTGTATTGATATCCTGCAGGATGGTGTTCACAAGGCTTGGGGATTGGAAGAATTACTCAAGCGCTGGAATTTAAAATCGGAACAAATCATGGCTTTTGGTGATAGCGAAAATGATGTTGAGATGTTAGAGCTGGCTGGTATTGCCTATGCTATGGAAAATGCAGATGATAATGTCAAGGCAGTTGCGACTGCCCTAGCACCAGCTAACAGCCAGGCGGGCGTTTATCAAGTTCTAGAGAATTGGTTAGAGAAAGAGGGATAAGGTGGCAGTACAGTTATTAGAGAATTGGCTCTTAAAGGAGCAGGAAAAAATTCAAACCAAGTATCGTGAATTGAATCGAGTTTCTGTTCTAGAGCCAGATATCATCTTTATTGGTGATTCGATAGTGGAGTATTACCCTCTTCAAGAGTTGTTTGGGGCTGCCAAGACGATTGTTAATCGTGGCATCCGAGGCTACCAGACGGGACTTTTATTAGGGGATTTGGATGCCCATCTTTATGGTGATGCTGTGGATCAAATTGTTCTCCTAATAGGAACAAATGATATTGGAAAAGATATTCCCATGAATGAAGCCTTGGATAATCTTGAGCGTGTGATCCAATCGATTGCCCGAGAATATCCGCTGTCACAAATAAAGCTCCTTTCCATTTTGCCAGTCAATGAGGGAGAGAGATACAAGCAGACTGTTTATATCCGAACCAATGAAAAGATTAGAGAATGGAATCAAGCCTATGAGGCTCTAGCATCCGCCTATATGCAAGTAGATTTTGTGTCGATTTATGATAGTTTGACAGATTCAGAAGGGCAACTTCAATCAGCCTATACAACGGATGGTCTCCATCTAAGTGTAGCCGGTTATCAAGCCTTATCAGAAGCCTTAAAAGGGTGCCTTTTCTAAAGAAACGGCTTGATTTTGCATTTTTTTTGAAGATAGGTTATAATAGTTCTAACATCCTGGGGTCGTTACGGATTCGACAGGCATTATGAGGCATATTTTGCAACCCGTGTGGCTACGTAAACGCTCAGTTAAATATAACTGCAAAAAATAACACTTCTTACGCTCTAGCTGCCTAAAAACCAGCAGGCGTGACCTGATTTGGATTGCTCGTGTTCAATGACAGGTCTTATGATTAGCGAGATACGATCAAGCCTTGTCTAGTGGTTTGATAAGAGATTAATAGACTCGCAGTTCCTAGGCTTGAGTTATGTGTCGAGGGACTGTTAAAACAATACATAACCTATGGTTGTAGACAAATATGTTGGCAGGTGTTTGGACGTGGGTTCGACTCCCACCGGCTCCATTATGAACAGGTATACAGTAGATTTTTTCCAAATTATATCCTTTGTTGTATCCTTCGTTGTATCCTATTTATTCTAGTGTGTTAGTGGAGAATTACTCAAGAGGCTGAAGAGGACGGTTTGCTAAATCGTTAGGTCGGGTAACTGGCGCGGGGGTTCGAATCCCCCATTCTCCGTTAGATAAACCCAGTGTTTTTCTAAACAACTATCCTTGGAGGTAGTCTCCAAGAGTAAATTTTCATAAAGAGGTGAAACATGAAAAAGATCAAGTTACTAAGTATCTTAGCACTTTCAACAGTTGTCTTGGGTGCATGTTCTGTATTTTCTAATCAGTCATCTGAAGCTTCTTCTGATAACAAGGAGAATACGGAACAAGTTGAGAAGAAAGATGAAGCTGCAGAAGTTAAAGAAAAAGTTACAAAAGATGCTGAGATTCTCTTAGACTCAGTTCTTACTAGCGACTCTGCTCGATTTAAGAAGATTTATGGCGACACTTATGAAAAATGGAGTGAGGCAGTATTTGCTGTACAAACAAGTGAAAAAATCAAAGAAGAAGGGCTTTCACCTGCATCTACCTATTCAGTACAATGGCACAAAGATTTCCCTGTAGAAACTCCAGAAGAAACCATTTCAGGTTTCTTGAAGATGAGACGTAGATTATATCAAGATATCGGTTCTTACACTGTTAAAGACGTGAAGGTTGATGAATCAGGAAATACAGCGACTGTTACTTTCAACTCTAAGAAGTTACACTCTAAAGGATTGGCTTCATCTACAAGGGAAGTTCTCACTACTCTTATTGGAGGTGTTGATAACCTAGGTAAATACAATCAAGCTGGTTCAAACGTTGACATCAAGCGTTACCAAACATTGGTTTCTTACTGGATTTTTGAGCATCTATTTAA
This sequence comes from Streptococcus oralis subsp. oralis, assembly GCF_002096495.1. Lineage (GTDB taxonomy): Bacteria > Bacillota > Bacilli > Lactobacillales > Streptococcaceae > Streptococcus > Streptococcus oralis_CU. Next base: position 300,203 of record NZ_NCUO01000012.1, read on the forward strand.
GAAAGATTTCTCAACCTACAGTGACGTTGACCCTAACTTAGCTCATACACCTTTCACTACTGGTGATTTTGATACTGAAATCAAATTAACAAAGGATAAGGATGGAAACTGGCTGATTTCTCAAGAAGATTACCGTACTTTGGCGACAGAGTTGCTTGATGATACAGAAGGTTATGATAAAATTGTCCGTAAAAACTCAACTAAGTCTAATGATAAATCAACAGACAAGTCTTCTGATAAATCTTCAAACAAATCCACTGATAAATCAACAGACAAATCTTCAGATAAAAAAGATAAAAGCAATATCTAATCACAAGATTTAGAAGAAAAACAAGTAGTCCTAATAAACTACTTGTTTTTTTATGAAATCAAAGTGATTCTAGGATAGGGAAGGATACAGAAAAAAATAGTGTGATAGTTAGAGTAACTCAGCCTTTCATTTCTATGTATTGTTCTTAGAACGATAAAAAAACTGCATTGAGGTGCAGTTTTTCTTTTTTCTACGGAAGACATGGGATTCGAACCCACGCACGCTGTTACACGCCTACCGCGTTTCCAACACGGCCTCTTAAGCCTCTTGAGTAATCTTCCAATACTTACTCAAATAGTCTACCATAAAGCCACTTATCTTGCAATAAAAATTTTGGAAATAAGAAAAATGATAGAAATTGAAAGAAAATGATAAAAAATGCTTGACTTTGATAGAAATTGTGCTAGAATGAATAGTGTAAACGATAACAGGAGGTGATTTGGTGTTAAAAACTGAGCGGAAGCAACTGATTTTAGAGGAGTTAAATCAACATCATGTAGTTTCCCTAGAAAAATTGGTTAGTCTATTAGAAACATCAGAATCAACGGTTCGAAGAGATTTGGATGAGCTGGAGGCGGAAAACAAACTTCGCCGTGTGCATGGTGGAGCAGAATTGCCCCACTCCTTGCAGGAAGAAGAAACCATCCAAGAAAAATCTGTCAAAAACCTTCAAGAGAAGAAGCTACTGGCTCAGAAAGCAGCCTCTCTTATTAAGGAAAAAGATGTCATTTTTATCGATGCTGGAACGACAACTGCTTTTTTAATCAAGGAATTGGTTAATAAGAATATTACAGTTGTGACCAACTCCATTCACCATGCGGTTCAGTTGGTTGAAAAACAGATTCCAACTGTCATGGTTGGAGGAAGTGTCAAGATGGCAACAGATGCATGTATCGGTGGTGTTGCTCTTAACCAAATCAATCAATTGCACTTTGACCGTGCCTTTGTTGGGATGAATGGTGTAGACGATGGTTATTATACGACTCCTGATATGGAGGAGGGAGCCGTTAAGCGTGCTATTTTAGAGAATGCCAAACAAACCTATGTCTTAGTGGATTCGTCTAAGATTGGACAAACTTGCTTTGCCAAGGTAGCACCACTTAAACGCGCTATTGTCATCACAAGTCAAGGGCATGAGCTCTTGCAGGCTATTAAGAAGAAAACGGAGGTAATAGAAGTATGATTTATACAGTCACACTCAATCCATCCATTGACTATATCGTGCGCTTGGACCAAGTTCAAGTCGGTAGTGTCAATCGTATGGACAGTGATGATAAGTTTGCTGGTGGGAAAGGAATCAATGTCAGTCGTGTTTTGAAACGCTTGGGTATTCCAAATACTGCGACTGGATTTATCGGAGGTTTTACTGGTAAATTTATCACAGATACCCTTACAGAGGAAGAAATCGAAACTCGTTTTGTCCAAGTAGCAGAAGATACTCGCATCAATGTCAAGATTAAAGCAGACCAAGAAACAGAAATCAACGGGACTGGTCCAAATGTGGAACCGGCTCAGCTAGAAGAGTTGAAAGCTATTTTGTCTAGTCTGACAGCAGATGATACGGTTGTGTTTGCGGGTTCGAGTGCTAAGAATCTAGGTAATGTTATTTACAAAGATTTGATTGCCTTGACACGCCAGACTGGTGCGCAAGTGGTTTGTGACTTTGAAGGACAGACCTTGATTGATAGTTTGGACTACCAGCCACTTTTGGTTAAACCAAACAATCACGAGCTTGGAGCTATCTTTGGAGTGAAACTCGAAAGTTTAGATGAAATCGAGAACTATGCTCGTCAGTTACTGGCCAAAGGAGCTCAAAACGTTATTATCTCCATGGCTGGCGACGGTGCTCTTCTTGTCACATCTGAGGGAGCTTACTTCGCCAAACCTATCAAGGGAACAGTCAAAAATTCAGTCGGGGCTGGTGACTCTATGGTAGCTGGATTTACAGGTCAATTTGTCAAATCAAAAGACGCAATAGAAGCCTTCAAATGGGGAGTTGCTTGTGGCACAGCAACGACCTTCTCAGATGACTTGGCAACAGCGGACTTTATTAAAGAAACATATGAAAAAGTTGAGGTAGAAAAACGATGAAAATTCAAGACCTATTGAGAAAAGATGTCATGTTGCTGGATTTACAGGCAACTGAAAAAACAGCTGTCATCGAAGAGATGATTCATAGCTTGGTAGATCACGGTTACGTGACGGATTTTGAAACCTTTAAAGAAGGAATTTTAGCGCGTGAAGCTCTCACTTCCACTGGTTTGGGTGACGGAATCGCTATGCCTCACAGTAAAAACTCTGCTGTCAAAGAAGCAACAGTTCTCTTTGCAAAGTCAAATAAGGGTGTTGACTATGAAAGTTTGGATGGGCAACCAACAGACCTCTTCTTCATGATTGCAGCTCCAGAAGGTGCCAATGATACTCACTTGGCAGCCTTGGCAGAATTGTCTCAATACTTGATGAAAGATGGTTTCGCTGACAAACTTCGTCAAGTAACATCTGCAGATCAAGTTATCGAACTCTTTGACCAAGCTTCAGAAAAAGCTGAGCAGCCTGTTCAAGCACCTGCCAATGAATCTGGCGACTTTATCGTAGCTGTTACAGCTTGTACGACAGGTATCGCCCACACTTATATGGCCCAAGAAGCCCTTCAAAAAGTGGCTGCTGAAATGGGTGTTGGGATCAAGGTTGAAACCAATGGTGCTAGCGGTGTTGGAAATCAACTAACTGCAGAGGACATCCGCAAGGCTAAAGCTGTTATCATCGCTGCAGACAAGGCAGTTGAGATGGATCGTTTCGATGGTAAACCTTTGGTTAACCGTCCGGTTGCAGACGGTATCCGTAAGACGGAAGAATTGATCAACTTGGCTCTTTCAGGAGATGCTGAAGTTTACCATGCTGCTAATGGAGCAAAAGCTGCAACAGCATCTAACGAAAAACAAAGTCTTGGTGGTGCTTTCTACAAACACTTGATGAGTGGTGTATCTCAAATGTTGCCATTCGTTATCGGTGGTGGTATCATGATTGCCCTTGCCTTCTTGATCGACGGAGCTTTTGGTGTGCCACAAGATAGTCTTGGTAATCTCGGATCTTACCATGAGCTAGCTTCTACGTTCATGAAAATCGGTGGAGCAGCCTTTGGCTTGATGCTTCCAGTTTTTGCAGGCTACGTAGCCTACTCTATCGCCGAAAAACCAGGTTTGGTAGCAGGTTTTGTGGCTGGTGCTATTGCCAAAGAAGGTTTTGCCTTTGGTAAAATTCCTTATGCCGCAGGTGGTGAAGCAACTTCAACTCTTGCAGGTGTCTCATCTGGTTTCCTAGGTGCACTTGTTGGTGGATTTATCGCAGGAGCCTTGGTTCTTGCTATCAAGAAATATGTCAAAGTTCCTCGTTCACTTGAAGGTGCTAAATCAATCCTTCTCTTGCCACTTTTTGGAACAATTTTGACTGGATTTGTCATGCTAGCTGTCAACATCCCAATGGCAAGAATCAACACCGATATGAATGCCTTCCTAGGCGGTCTTGGAGGAGGTTCAGCTGTCCTTCTTGGTATCGTTCTTGGAAGCATGATGGCTGTTGACATGGGTGGACCAGTCAACAAAGCTGCTTATGTCTTTGGTACAGGTACGCTTGCAGCGACTGTTTCTTCAGGTGGTTCTGTAGCTATGGCAGCAGTTATGGCCGGAGGAATGGTTCCACCACTTGCCATCTTTGTCGCAACCCTTCTCTTTAAAGATAAATTTACCAAAGAAGAACGCAACTCTGGTTTGACAAACATCATCATGGGCTTGTCATTTATCACTGAGGGAGCGATCCCATTTGGTGCAGCAGACCCAGCTCGTGCGATTCCTAGCTTCATCCTTGGTTCGGCAGTAGCAGGCGGACTCGTTGGTCTTGCAGGAATCAAACTCATGGCGCCACACGGAGGAATCTTCGTCATCGCTCTTACTTCAAATGCCCTTCTCTACCTTGCCTTTGTATTGGTTGGCGCAATTGTAAGTGGTGTGGTTTATGGTTACCTACGCAAACCACAAGCATAAAAAGGATTAGAATAGAAAGATTGTTACCATTTGGTGCAATCTTTTTCTCTATTCGAAATGGCTGTGAAATATGGTATAATAAAAGAATGGCAAACAAGAATACTACAAAAACAAGACGGAGACCGTCTAAAGCAGAACTCGAAAGAAAACAGGCTATCCAGAGGATGTTGATTTCCTTAGGAATTGCCTTGTTATTGATTATTGCAGCCCTCAAACTCGGTGCAGCAGGTGTCACTCTTTACAATCTCATTCGACTGGTGGTCGGAAGTTTGGCCTATGTGGCCATAGGTGGTCTCCTCATCTATCTTTTTCTTTTTAAATGGATCCGCAAGCAGGAAGGGCTTCTGTCAGGATTTCTCTGTATCTTCGCTGGCTTGCTCTTGATTTTTGAGGCCTACTTGGTATGGAAATTTGGCTTGGAGCAGTCAGTCCTAAAAGGGACTCTGTCTCAAGTTATGACGGACCTGACTGGTATGCGGGTGACTAGCTTCGCTGGTGGAGGCTTGCTTGGTGTCGGACTTTATATTCCCATAGCCTTTCTTTTCTCCAATATCGGATCGTACTTTATTGGAGTTCTCTTGATTCTAGTTGGGGCACTCTTGGTTAGTCCTTGGTCTATTTATGATGTCGCAGCCTTTATTGGAGCTCAGTTCAGATCCTTCATGGAAAAACAGGAACAGAGAAAACAGGAACGCTTTATCAAGAGAGAAGAAGAGAAGGCTCGTCAAGAAGCTGAACAAGCAGCCAGAATTCAGAGAGAACAAGAAGAACAGGATGCGCTGCCGCTTCCTCCTGTAGATCCTGAAACGGGAGAAATCTTATCTGAAGTACCAGACTACGATTTCCCACCAATTCCTGAGGAAGAATGGATTGAACCGGAGATTATCCTCCCTCAAACAGATTTTGACGTTCCTGATGTGGAAGAGGATTTTGAGGATGAAGAGGTACAGGTTGATTTTTCTGCCAAGGAAGCCCTTGAATACAAGTTACCAAGCTTGCAACTCTTTGCGCCAGATAAACCCAAAGATCAGTCCAAGGAAAAGAAGATTGTTCGAGAAAATATCAAAATCCTAGAAGAAACCTTTGCTAGCTTTGGTATCAAGGTGACGGTGGAACGGGCTGAAATTGGGCCATCAGTTACCAAGTATGAAGTCAAGCCTGCAGTCGGTGTACGGGTTAACCGCATTTCCAATCTGGCAGACGACTTAGCGCTGGCTCTGGCGGCCAAGGATGTTCGGATTGAGGCTCCGATCCCTGGTAAATCCTTAGTCGGAATTGAAGTACCCAACTCTGAGATTGCGACCGTTTCCTTCCGTGAACTCTGGGAACAGTCTCAAACTAAACCAGAAAATCTCCTCGAAATTCCTCTAGGTAAGGCTGTCAATGGAACTGCTCGCACCTTTGACCTTTCCAAGATGCCCCACCTACTCGTTGCAGGTTCGACGGGATCAGGGAAGTCAGTCGCAGTTAACGGTATTATTGCCAGCATTCTGATGAAAGCAAGACCAGATCAGGTCAAGTTTATGATGGTGGATCCAAAGATGGTTGAGTTATCCGTTTACAATGACATTCCTCACCTCTTGATTCCAGTTGTGACCAATCCACGCAAGGCCAGCAAGGCTCTGCAAAAGGTTGTGGATGAGATGGAAAACCGTTATGAACTCTTCGCTAAGGTTGGTGTGCGAAATATCGCTGGTTACAATGCCAAGGTCGAGGAATATAATAGCCAATCTGAGTACAAACAAGTACCCCTGCCTTTGATTGTTGTCATTGTAGATGAGTTGGCAGACCTCATGATGGTGGCTAGCAAGGAAGTAGAAGATGCCATCATTCGTCTCGGACAGAAGGCGCGTGCTGCAGGGATTCACATGATTCTCGCAACGCAACGTCCATCGGTTGATGTTATCTCTGGTCTTATCAAGGCCAATGTCCCATCTCGTGTGGCTTTTGCAGTTTCATCAGGTACAGATTCACGAACCATCTTGGATGAAAATGGAGCAGAAAAACTGCTCGGTCGAGGAGATATGCTCTTTAAACCAATTGATGAAAATCACCCAGTCCGTCTACAAGGATCCTTTATCTCAGATGATGATGTTGAACGCATCGTAAACTTCATCAAGGCTCAGGCAGATGCGGACTACGATGAAAGCTTTGACCCAGGAGATGTTCCTGAAAATGAAGGAGATTTTTCTGATGGTGAAGCTGGTGGCGATCCGCTTTTTGAAGAAGCCAAGGCTTTGGTTATCGAAACCCAGAAAGCTAGTGCTTCGATGATTCAGCGTCGTTTGTCAGTTGGATTTAATCGTGCGACCCGCCTGATGGAAGAGCTCGAAATGGCAGGTGTCATCGGTCCAGCTGAGGGAACCAAACCACGAAAAGTATTGCAACAATAAAAAAATAACTTCTTTCCAAATTTGGAAAGAAGTTATTTTTTTGATTACTGGTTCGTTTTAGTTTCAGAACTCGTCGTATTTGACTGTGTTCCATTATCGCTTGTTTCTTTATTTGTAGCTGGTGTAGAAGAGTCCTGAGTTGTTGTTTTCTGCTCTTCTTTTTTCTCCTCTTTTTTATTGGATTGAGAAGTTTCTTCTTGTAGGGTATTTTCTTTAGTAGAAGTGTTGTCCCTGTTAGGAGTAGTATTTTCCTGAGGGGATTCTTTTTGAATTTCCTTGACAACAGTTGTTTGAGTTGTCGTCGGTTCTTTTTTGTTGTTCTTGTTATTATCCATCGCGTTCATGATGGTAATAGTAGCGGTGATGAGACCAAGGATACTACCGATGGTAGCAATCGTTTTTTGAAAGACAGTAAATCCCTTTTTGATGTGTTCTGTTTTTGGTTTTGAAGTTCTACGATAGTTAGACATGATACTCTCCTTTAATTATGATTTATTATACCTCATTTCTTTAAAAAAATCTTAAAAAAAGAGAAACCTCCCTTTCTTGTCGCAGGTCTCTTTTCGTGATACAATAGAAGGAGTGATTTTAGAAAGCGTGAGAAAACATGATCTACTTTGATAATTCGGCGACAACCAAGCCTTATCCTGAAGCACTTGAAACCTACATGCAGGTTGCTTCAAAAATTGTAGGAAATCCGTCTAGTCTCCATCGTCTGGGAGATCAGGCAACACGAATTTTAGATGCTTCCCGGCAGCAAATTGCAGATTTAATTGGCAAGAAGAGTGATGAAATCTTCTTTACCTCTGGTGGAACAGAAGGAGATAACTGGGTTATCAAGGGTGTGGCCTTTGAAAAAGCCCAGTTTGGTATGCACATCATCGTATCAGCTATTGAACATCCAGCAGTCAAGGAATCAGCCCTTTGGCTGAATAGTCAAGGTTTTGAAATAGATTTTGCTCCAGTTGATGAGAAAGGATTTGTGGATGTTGAAGCATTAGCAGATTTGCTACGACCTGATACGACCCTTGTCTCCATCATGGCAGTTAACAACGAAATTGGCTCTATCCAGCCTATTGAGGCTATTTCGAAACTGTTAGCAGATAAGCCGACTATTTCCTTCCATGTTGATGCGGTTCAGGCACTTGCTAAGATTCCAACTGAAAAGTATCTAACTGATCGAGTGGATTTTGCGACCTTTTCAAGTCATAAGTTTCATGGTGTCAGAGGTGTTGGATTTGTCTATATCAAGTCTGGTAAGAGGATCATGCCTCTTTTAACAGGTGGTGGTCAGGAGCGAGACTATCGTTCGACAACTGAAAATGTTGCTGGAATTGCAGCGACAGCCAAAGCTCTCCGTTTATCTATGGAAAAGTTAGATATCTTTGCTAGTAAGACAGGGCAGATGAAGGCAGTCATTCGTCAAGCTCTTCTGGATTATCCAGATATTTTTGTCTTTTCAGATGAGGAAGACTTTGCCCCTCATATCCTGACTTTTGGGATTAAGGGTGTTCGTGGTGAAGTCATCGTTCACGCCTTTGAAGACTATGATATTTTCATTTCCACAACCTCTGCTTGTTCGTCCAAGGCAGGAAAACCTGCGGGGACCTTGATTGCCATGGGAGTGGACAAAGATAAGGCCCAGTCAGCTGTGCGTCTAAGCCTAGACCTGGAAAATGATATGAGTCAAGTCGAGCAGTTTTTGACCAAGCTAAAATTAATTTACAATCAAACTAGAAAAGTAAGATAGGAGCATTTATGCAGTATTCAGAAATTATGATTCGTTACGGAGAATTGTCAACCAAGCACAAAAATCGTATGCGTTTCATTAATAAACTTCGTAATAATATTTCAGACGTTTTGTCTATCTATCCTCAAGTTAAGGTAACCGCAGATCGCGACCGTGCCCACGCTTACCTCAATGGAGCTGATTACACAGCAGTAGCAGAATCACTCAAACAAGTCTTTGGAATTCAAAATTTTTCTCCTGTGTATAAGATTGAAAAGTCAGTGGACGTTCTGAAGTCTGCTGTCCAAGAGATTATGAAGGAAATCTACAAGGAAGGCATGACCTTTAAAATCACTAGCAAGCGTAGCGATCACAACTTTGAATTGGATAGTCGTGAACTGAATCAAACTCTTGGTGGAGCTGTTTTCGAGGCTATTCCAAACGTGCAAGCTCAGATGAAAAATCCAGATATTAATCTTCAGGTTGAGATTCGTGAAGAGGCTGCCTATCTTTCCTATGAAACTTTTCGTGGAGCAGGAGGATTACCTGTGGGAAGTTCTGGTAAAGGTATGCTCATGTTGTCAGGAGGGATTGACTCACCTGTAGCAGGTTATCTAGCTCTTAAACGTGGGGTAGATATTGAAGCCGTCCACTTTGCTAGCCCGCCATACACAAGTCCTGGTGCCCTCAAGAAAGCCCACGATTTGACTCGGAAATTGACCAAGTTTGGTGGCAATATCCAGTTTATCGAGGTGCCTTTTACAGAGATTCAAGAGGAAATCAAGGCTAAGGCACCAGAAGCCTACCTCATGACCTTGACCCGTCGTTTTATGATGCGCATTACCGACCGTATTCGAGAGGTGAGAAATGGTTTAGTTATCATCAATGGGGAAAGTCTTGGTCAAGTAGCTAGCCAGACCTTGGAAAGCATGCAGACTATCAACGCTGTGACCAGCACTCCTATCATTCGTCCCGTGGTTACGATGGACAAGTTGGAAATCATTGATATCGCGCAGGAAATCGATACCTTTGAAATTTCAATCCAGCCTTTTGAGGACTGTTGTACAATTTTTGCGCCTGACCGTCCCAAGACAAATCCTAAGATAGAGAATGCAGAGCAGTATGAAAAACGCATGGATGTTGAAGGCTTGGTTGAGCGAGCAGTGGCTGGGATTATGATTACTGAAATCACTCCCCAGGTTGAAAAAGATGCTGTCGATGAGTTAATTGACAATCTCCTCTAATTATAAAATCCAGAAGAATTCAAAAAAATAAATGAAAAAGTTAGTTATTTATCCTTAAAATGGACAATTACTGACTTTTTTTCTATTTTTATGGTATAATGAGATAAAATTTTGAATATAGAGAGTTTTCTGACAATGAATCATTCCTACTTTTACTTAAAAATGAAAGAACACAAACTCAAGGTGCCTTATACTGGAAAAGAGCGTCGTGTGCGTGTGCTTCTGCCAAAGGACTACGAGAAGGACACAGACCGTTTTTATCCTGTAGTTTACTTTCATGATGGGCAAAATGTCTTTTACAGCAAGGAGTCCTATATCGGACACTCTTGGAAGATCATTCCGGCCATTAAGCGGAATCCTGACATCAGTCGCATGATTGTTGTTGCTATTGACAATGATGGTATGGGACGGATGAATGAGTATGCGGCTTGGAAGTTTCAAGAATCTCCTATACCAGGCCAGCAGTTTGGTGGTAAGGGTGTGGAGTATGCCGAGTTTGTCATGGAAGTGGTCAAGCCTTTTATCGATGAAACCTATCGTACCAAAGCTGATCGCCAGCATACGGCTATGATTGGTTCGTCACTAGGAGGCAATATTACCCAGTTTATCGGACTAGAGTACCAAGACCGAATTGGTTGTCTAGGTGTCTTTTCATCTGCTAACTGGCTTCACCAAGAAGCCTTTAACCGCTATATCGAGCGCAAGAAATTGACGCCTGAACAGCGCATTTTCATCTATGTAGGAACAGAAGAAGCAGACGATACGGATAAGACCTTGATGGCTGGCAATATCAAGCAAGCCTATATCGACTCGTCGCTTCGTTATTACCGTGATTTGATTGCAGGTGGAGTACACTTGGATAATCTTGTCTTGAAAGTTCAGTCTGGTGCCATCCATAGTGAGATTCCATGGTCGGAAAATTTACCAGACTGTCTTCGATTTTTTGCAGAGAAATGGTAAGTTAAGAAAGGAGAAAGCCAATGCATATTGAAAACCTCAGCCACTGGAGTGGCAATCTCAACCGTGAAATGTACCTCAACCGTTATGGACATGCTGGGATTCCAGTTGTTGTTTTTGCTTCATCTGGTGGCAGTCACAACGAATACTATGATTTTGGCATGATTGATGCCTGTGCTTCCTTTATCGAGGAAGGTCGTGTCCAGTTCTTTACGCTCTCCAGTGTGGACAGTGAGAGCTGGTTGGCCACTTGGAAAAATGGTCATGACCAGGCGGAGATGCATCGTGCCTACGAACGCTATGTGATTGAGGAGGCCATTCCTTTTATCAAGCATAAAACAGGTTGGTTTGATGGCATGATGACGACAGGTTGCTCGATGGGGGCCTACCATGCACTTAATTTCTTTCTTCAGCATCCAGATGTCTTTACCAAGGTGATTGCCCTCAGCGGTGTTTACGATGCACGTTTCTTCGTTGGCGATTACTACAATGATGATGCTATTTACCAAAACTCACCTGTAGATTATATATGGAATCAAAACGACGGCTGGTTTATTGATCGTTACCGTCAGGCAGAAATCGTCGTTTGTACGGGACTTGGTGCCTGGGAACAAGATGGTCTGCCATCCTTCTACAAGCTCAAAGAAGCCTTTGACCAGAAACAAATTCCAGCCTGGTTTGCTGAATGGGGACACGATGTCGCCCACGACTGGGAATGGTGGCGCAAACAAATGCCCTATTTTCTTGGACACCTGTATCTATAAAAGGAGTTGCCTATGAATTACCTTGTTATTTCTCCCTACTATCCGCAAAACTTCCAACAGTTTACAATCGAGCTAGCCAATAAAGGCATCACTGTTTTGGGGATTGGTCAGGAACCTTACGAACAACTAGATGAACCTTTGCGCAATGGCCTAACCGAGTATTTCCGTGTAGATAATCTTGAAAACATAGACGAAGTCAAGCGTGCTGTTGCCTTTCTGTTCTACAAGCATGGCCCAATCGACCGCATCGAATCTCACAATGAATACTGGCTTGAGCTGGACGCAACACTCAGAGAACAATTCAATGTCTTTGGTGCCAAACCAGAGGATCTCAAAAAGACCAAGTTTAAGTCTGAGATGAAGAAACTTTTCAAAAAAGCAGGCGTCCCTGTGGTACCTGGTGCTGTTATCCAGACGGAAGCAGATGTGGATAGAGCAGTTGAGACGATTGGTCTACCAATGATTGCCAAACCTGATAACGGAGTGGGAGCGGCAGCAACCTTTAAGCTTGAGACAGAAGACGATGTAAATCACTTTAAGGCTGAATGGGACCATTCAACCGTGTATTTCTTTGAAAAATTTGTCACTTCTAGCGAAATCTGTACTTTTGACGGACTTGTGGACAAGGATGGCAACATCGTCTTTTCAACGACTTTTGATTATGCCCATACACCACTTGATCTCATGATTTATAAGATGGATAATGCCTATTATGTTCTCAAGGATATGGATCCCAAACTGCGCAAGTATGGCGAGGCCATTGTCAAAGAATTTGGAATGAGAGAACGCTTTTTCCATATCGAGTTTTTCCGTGACGGGGACGACTACATTGCCATTGAGTACAATAACCGTCCTGCAGGTGGCTTTACCATTGATGTTTATAACTTTGCTCATTCCTTGGACCTCTATCGTGGCTATGCAACTATTGTCGCAGGAGAAGAATTCCCAGAGTCAGAATTTGAACCTCAATACTGTCTAGCTACTTCACGTCGTGCCAATGCCAACTATGTCTATTCAGAAGAAGACTTGCTTGCTAAGTACAGCCAGCAATTCAAGGTCAAAAAAATCATGCCAGCAGCCTTTGCAGAGCTACAAGGAGATTACCTTTATATGCTGACCACTCCGAGTCGCCAAGAGATGGAGCAGATGATTGTAGACTTTGGTCAACGTCAAGAATAACGATTAGGATGAAAGGAGTTTGACCCCTTTTGTCCTTTTCTTAAAGATAAGTTAAATAAAGCGTTTTCCATAGATTCTTTTAGAAAAGATATTGCTAAAAGGGCTAAAAATTGATAGAATAAGGATTGTCTAAAAAAATTTAAGGAGAATCTATCAAATGGATTTTACATGGGCTATTAAATATGCCACAGAATTCTTAGGAACTGCTATTTTGATCATTCTTGGTAATGGTGCAGTTGCTAACGTTGAACTTAAAGGTACGAAAGGTCACCAAAGTGGCTGGCTCGTTATCGCGGTTGGTTACGGTATGGGGGTTATGATCCCAGCCTTGATGTTTGGTAACGTATCTGGTAACCACATCAACCCAGCTTTCACTCTTGGACTTGCTGTTAGTGGTCTTTTCTCTTGGGATCAAGTTCCATTTTACATCCTAGCACAAGTTTTGGGAGCAATCTTCGGTCAAGCTTTGGTTGTAGCGACTCACCGTCCTTACTACTTGAAGACAGAGAACCCTAACAATATCTTGGGTACCTTCTCAACAATTTCAAGCATCGACCACGGTACAAAAGAATCACGTTTTGCAGCTACTGTTAACGGCTTCCTCAATGAGTTTGTAGGTTCATTTGTTCTTTTCTTTGCAGCACTTGGTTTGACTAAAAACTTCTTTGGTGCTGAGGTTCTTCAATACATGAAACAAATGGCTACTCAAGCTGGACAAACTGTTGATTTAAGTGAATTGGCAGTGAAAGCTCAAGTAGCTCCACATACAGCTGCTGGGATCTCAGTTGCGCACTTGGCACTTGGTTTCCTAGTGATGGCCTTGGTAACTTCACTTGGTGGACCTACTGGACCTGGTTTGAACCCAGCTCGTGACTTTGGACCACGTCTTCTTCACGAACTCCTTCCAAAATCAGTTCTTGGTCAACACAAGGGTGATTCAAAATGGTGGTATGCATGGGTTCCAGTTGTAGCTCCAATTGCAGCGGGTATTGCGGCAGTAGCACTATTTAAACTACTTTACCTATAAGAAATGAAACTGGGGAATCCCAGTTTTTTTGTTGTAAAATTTCTAAATAAAATAGATATGGCTTGTAAAATATTCGAAAATCCTTTAAAATAAAAGAGTTGGAGGAATTTATGAAGGTGAATGAGATTGTTCGGATCGTTCCGACTTTAAAAGTTAATAATCGAAAATTAAATGAAAGATTTTACATTGAAACCTTGGGGATGAAACCTTTGCTGGAAGAGTCTGCCTTTCTTTCCTTAGGTGATCAGACAGCTAAGGAGAGATTGATTTTAGAAGAGGCTCCAAGCATGCGAACACGCAGAGTTGAAGGGCTTAAGAAGCTAGCTAGACTCTTGATAAAGGTTGAGAATCCTTCTGAAATTGAGGCCCTTCTTTCTCAGATGAAGTCTTTTCCTCGTCTATTTAAAGGAAACCGAGGGTATGCTTTTGAGATTGTCTCTCCTGAAGAGGATGTGATTCTTGTTCATGCAGAAGATGATATAAGAGATTTGGTTCCACTGGAAACTGTTCCTGAATTTTATTCAAATACAAGTATAAAATACGTGAGTCAATTTGAGGTTTCTGTCGAGCTCCGTCTGCCTGAGGACAGGGAGAGTTTACTTGATTCAGAATTTGCGACTAATGCCATTACCTTTACTCAAGGGCAAGGTCCAGATTTGGCTGTTGAAAACAATGTTACCTGGGACTTGTCTATGCTGAAATTTTTGGTAAAGGATCTAGAGTTGACTAGTCTTCGTCAGAAATTTGAAGGCACAGACTATTTTATTCCAAAGTCTGAGAAATTCTTCCTTGGTAAAGATACCAATAAAATCGAATTATGGTTTGAAGAAGCATGAAGTGGACAAAAATTCTAAAAAAAATAGAAGATCAAATCGAGGCAGGGGTCTATCCCGGGGCCTCTTTTGCGTATTTTAAGGATGGAGAATGGAGAGAATCCTACCTAGGCTTGAGTGATCCAGAGCGGGGCTTGAAGACAGGGGCCGGTTTGGTTTATGATCTGGCTAGTGTGAGTAAGGTTGTGGGAGTAGGAACAGTCTTGACCTTCTTGTGGCAACAGGGGAAACTAGACATTGATCGACCAGTGGCGGACTTTTTAGCTGCATGTGATTACCCAGATATCACTATTCGTCAACTCTTGACCCACGCAACAGATCTGGACCCCTTTATTCCCAATAGGGACCAGTTAGGCTCTAAGGAATTAAGAGAGGCCATGTTTCATCTAAATAGACGTAGTCAGCCTGCTTTTCTATACTCGGATGTTCACTTTTTACTCCTAGGCTTTCTTTTGGAGAAAATCTTTGAACAAGACTTGGATCAGATTATTGAAGAACAAGTTTTGGAACCATGGGGCATGAAGGAAACAATGTTTGGTCCAGTGGAGTTTGCTGTACCAACAGTTAGAGGAGTAGAAGCAGGTGGTATCCACGATCCCAAAGCTCGTCTTCTGGGAAAACATGCTGGAAGTGCTGGTTTATTTTCAACTGTTAAGGATTTGCAAATCTTTCTGGAACATTACTTGAAAGATGATTTTGCTGAAAACCTAAGTCGAAATTACTCTCCCTTAGAGGATGAAGAGCGTTCGCTAGCTTGGAATCTGGAAGGAAACTGGCTTGATCATACGGGCTATACAGGTACCTTCATCATGTGGAATCGAGAGAAACAAGAAGCCACCATCTTTTTATCCAATCGAACCTATGAGAAGGATGAACGTGTGCAGTGGATAATCGATCGAAACCAAGTGATGGAAATGATTCGTCAAGAAGAGTAGGGGGAAGAATGTCAAAAACCGTAAAAGGAACTCTATTTACAGTAGTTGCAGGGATTGCTTGGGGTTTGTCTGGAACCAGTGGCCAATACCTGATGGCACACGAGATTTCCGCTCTAGTCTTGACCAATCTGCGGCTCATTATTGCAGGATTGGCTCTGGTTTTTTTAACTTATGCTACCGCAAAGGATAAACTCCTTGCTTTTTTAAAAGACAGAAAAAGCCTTTTCTCTCTCTTGTTATTTGCCTTATTTGGACTTTTCTTAAACCAGTTTGCCTATCTTTCTGCCATTCAGGAAACCAATGCTGGAACGGCGACGGTTCTCCAGTATGTTTGTCCTGTTGGGATCTTGATTTATACTTGTATCAAGGACAAGGTAGCACCGACTCTGGCTGAGATTATTTCAATTTGTCTAGCAATTGGAGGAACTTTTCTTATCGCGACGCATGGGAAAGTCGACCAGTTGTCTGTCACACCCCTAGGTCTGTTCTGGGGCCTCTTTTCAGCCTTGACCTATGCCCTCTATATTATCCTTCCCATCGCTTTGATTAAGAAGTGGGGAAGTATGTTGGTGATTGGTGTAGGAATGGTTATTTCTGGTGTAGTGGCTATTCCCTTCACAGGAGTCTTACAGGCCAGCATACCAACCAGCTTAGATTTTCTCTTTGCATTTGCTGGGATTATCGTCATCGGAACGGTTTTTGCCTATACAGCTTTCCTAAAGGGAGCTAGTCTGATAGGCCCTGTTAAGTCTAGTTTATTGGCTTCCATAGAGCCAATTTCAGCCGTTTTCTTTGCCTTTCTGATTATGAAGGAACAGTTTTATGAGATTGATTTTGTCGGTATGGCCATGGTTTTACTAGCCGTGACCATTATTTCATTGAAAGATTTACTGTTGGAAATAAAGAGTAAGTAATTAAAAAATCCACTCAATCGAGTGGATTTTTTGTGTATAGATGATTAGTCTTTATTTTCGTGTGGCAAAATCAAGTTCAAGATGATTCCTGTCATGGCTGATAGAGCAGTACCTGAAAGTGTAACTGGCCCAAGTTTGAGGATGGCTCCCCCAAGTCCAAGTACTAACATGGCACTAGCAATGATGAGGTTACGCATTTGACTGAAGTCAACGCGTTCTTTAATCAAAACTTTCAAACCATTGCTGGCGATAACTCCGTAGAGAAGGATGGACATGCCACCAAGCACAGCATTTGGAATGGTTGAAATCAAGGCAGTGAATTTACCTAAGAAGCTAAGAGCAATGGCGATAAAGGCTGCGTTACGGATAACAGAGACAGAAGCGATACGAGTCATCCCGATAACTCCTGTATTTTCTCCGTAGGTCGTATTGGCTGGTCCACCGAGGAATGCGGATACAGATGTCGCGATACCGTCACCGAGAAGCGTACGGTGAAGTCCCGGTTCTTTCAGGAATTGACGGCCACAGATTTGGCTCAAGACCGTGTGGTCTCCGATGTGTTCTGAAATGGTTACAATAGCGATTGGTAAGATGGCGATTGTTTCAGGACCGAAGTACAAGTTGTACTCTTTAAAGGCACCACCAGTGCTAAATGGCAAGTAGAAACCAGGAATTTCAAACCAGTTGGCTTGAAGGACTGGGGTAAAGTCAACCAAACCAAGCATCATAGCGAAGATATACCCACCGATGATGGCGAAGAGGAAAGGAATGATACGAAGGAAACCTTTTCCTTTTGTATTGATAAAGGCGGCAATCAAGAACGTCACGACAGCTACAAGAGCGTTCTTCCAGTTTCCGTCTGCTACAAGTCCAGCATTCGTTACAGCAGAACCAGCAAGACCAAGACCGATAACGATAATCATAGGTCCGATAATGATTGGTGGCAAGAGTTTATCAATCCATTTCGTACCTGCAAAACGAACACTTGCTGCTACAAGGACGTAGACAAAACCAGTCAGGATAACTCCAGTTTGGGCAGCAGAGACATCGCCTCCCATTTCTTTCATGGCTAGAGACATAGCTGTGATAAAGGCGAATGAAGAACCTAGATAAACTGGAACCTTAAAGCCAGTAGAAATCATGTAGATAAGTGTTCCAATACCGGAAGCGAAGAGAGCAACCGATACGGGCATTCCCAAAATTAAGGGAACGAGAATGGTTGCACCAAACATGGCAAACACGTGCTGGAAGCTTAGAAGAATGCCTTTACCAGCAGAAGGACGTTGATCAACGTCTAGTAACAAGTCAACAGTTGATTCCTGTTTCATAAAAACCTCACTTTTGGGCACCAAAAAAGAGCCCATTATTTTGCAGCAATAGGCCCTCAGAGTAAGACTTTTTAAAAAATAGCTATCTTTTAAAAATTTATATAAATCTGCGCCTTCGTCACCTCACAGGATGACATTAAAAACCTTTGCTTAGGATAGTATAGCAGAAAAAATTCGTTTTGTAAACGAATTTTTCCCGAGCCTAGAAATGCGAAAGCGAGGTTTGATTTTATAAATCATTTTTTCCCGAGCCCGGAAATGCGAGAGCGAGGTTCGTTTTGTAAACGAATTTTTCCCGAGCCTAGAAATGTGAGAGCGAAGTTGATTTTGTAAATGGTTTTCTGAATTTTAAACAAGGGGCACCATTGTTTAAAGTGGGCGTTTGTTGGGCATGCCAGCCTTACGTGGATATTTATTTGGGGTTTCTTTTTTCTTTTCGACCACAGTGATGTAGCGCGGATTTCCATTTGGTAGGGCATAGCTGAGGTTGTCCTCTACCTTGCTAAAGAGGAGGTTGAGGGCATTCTTGGCTTCTAGCAATTCCTCAGGAGCATTGCTGGCCTTGAGTGCCAATAGTTTTCCTCCGACTTTAAGATAGGGAATGGTCAGCTCAGACAAAACCTGCATACGGGCAACCGCACGAGCCGTCACTACATCAAACTGGGCACGGAAGTTCTTGTCTTGGGCAAAGTCTTCTGCCCGTCCATGGTAGAAGTGAACACCATCCAAATCCAACTCCTGAGCCAATAGTTGGAGGAAGTTGATGCGCTTATTGAGCGAATCAATGATGGTCACATCTAACTGAGGATAGAGGATTTTCATAGGAAGACTAGGAAATCCTGCCCCCGCTCCGATATCAAGAAGTTTGATAGTTTCATTTGAAATCAAGCCTTGCAGAATAGGTGCAATCGAATCATAAAAGTGCTTAAGGTAGACTTCTTCTTTGTCTGTAATAGCGGTTAGGTTAATCTTTTCATTCCACTCGACCAAGAGTTCAAAATACCGTTCAAATTGGTTCTTTTGCTGGTCCGAAAGTGGAAGATTTTGCTCAGCTAGTAGGCTGTAAAATGTTTCTGGTTTCATAGTAGTTTCCTTCTCTAGTATCATCTTATTTTACCATATTCGTTAAAATTTTGATATACTGGTAGTAATCTAAAAGCAGAAAGGAATAAGATTATGACTTGGATTATTCTTGGAGTTTTGGCTCTGATTGTTATTTTTGTGATTGTTAGCTATAACGGTTTGGTTAAAAATCGTATGCAGACCAAGGAGGCTTGGAGCCAGATAGATGTTCAGTTGAAGCGTCGTAATGATCTCCTCCCAAACTTGATTGAAACAGTCAAAGGCTATGCGAAATATGAAGGTTCTACCTTGGAAAAAGTGACAGAACTTCGAAGACAAGTAGCCGCAGCAACTTCACCAGCTGAAGCTATGAAGGCCAGTGATGCCCTTACCCGCCAGATTTCTGGTATCTTTGCAGTAGCAGAGAATTACCCAGACTTGAAAGCTAGTGCTAACTTTATCAAATTACAAGAAGAGTTGACCAATACTGAAAATAAAATTTCTTACTCACGCCAACTCTACAACAGTGTTGTCAGCAACTACAATGTAAAACTTGAAAGTTTCCCAAGCAACATCATCGCAGGACTATTTGGATTTAAAGCTGCAGACTTCCTTCAAACACCTGAAGAGGAAAAGGCAGTTCCTAAAGTTGACTTTAGCGGATTAGGTGACTAAGATGTTGTTTGATCAAATTGCGAGCAATAAACGAAAAACCTGGATTTTGTTGCTGGTTTTCTTCCTACTCTTGGCCTTGGTTGGTTATGCGGTTGGCTATCTCTTCATGCGCTCAGGTCTTGGTGGCATGATTATTGCCTTGATTATTGGTCTTATCTACGCTCTGACCATGATCTTTCAATCGACAGAGATTGTCATGTCTATGAATGGGGCGCGTGAGGTTGATGAGCAAACAGCTCCAAACCTCTACCATGTAGTAGAAGATATGGCCATGGTCGCTCAGATTCCCATGCCTCGTGTTTTCATCATTGAGGATTCATCTTTAAATGCCTTTGCAACAGGTTCGAATCCGCAGAATGCAGCTGTCGCAGCCACTTCGGGTCTCCTAGCCATCATGAACCGTGAGGAGCTAGAAGCAGTAATGGGGCATGAAGTCAGTCATATCCGGAACTATGATATCCGTATTTCGACCATTGCTGTTGCCCTTGCTAGTGCTATTACCCTGCTATCTAGTATGGCAGGACGGATGATGTGGTGGGGTGGTGCAGGCCGCAGACGGAGTGATAATGATCGTGATGGAAATGGTTTGGAGATTATCATGCTTGTTATCTCTCTCTTAGCCATTGTTCTAGCACCTCTCGCTGCAACCTTGGTGCAATTAGCCATTTCCCGTCAGAGGGAATTTCTGGCGGATGCATCTAGTGTGGAGCTGACCCGCAATCCTCAAGGGATGATCAATGCCTTGCGTAAGTTGGACAATAGCGAGCCGATGCATCACCATGTCGATGATGCCAGCAGTGCTCTGTACATCAATGATCCTAAGAAAGGTGGGGGACTACAAAAACTCTTTTATACCCACCCACCTATCTCAGAACGAATCGAACGCTTGAAACACATGTAGAAAAAATGGCTCTTTGTCAACTGTAGTGGGTTGAAGAAAAGCTAAAATAAGCTCCATAATATCCATAGGGGATTTACCCACTACAAATATTATAGAGCCGAAAAATATTTGAAGCAGGTGGATAGAAGAAATCACCTGCTTTTTTCTCGTCTTTTGAAAATGATGGACATTTTGAGGATAGTATAGTTGATGAGGGTTTTGATGTAGATAAAAACGTTCAGACACAGAGGATGATTGAGGCAGTGCGAGATGCACTATCAAAATTAAATGATGAAGAAAGAGAAATCATTGATAGACTTTATTTCAATGATGAAACTATTCGTTTGGTGGCTGAAATGAAAAAAATATCTCATCCAGCTCTCATAAAGAGAAGAAATAAGATATTGGAAAAGCTAAGAGAGTTGCTGAAAGAATTTAGATAGTAATGAGAAGAAGCGGGAAAAAAATTTTTGTCTGCTTCTTTTTAGATATTGCAATGTTTTAACTGTTATGCTATAATAATAACAGTTAAAACACAAATAACAGTAGGGGGTTGATGATGAATATACAGATAAATAATTCCAGTGATGAACCAATATATCTGCAAATAAAAAATCAAATTAAAGCACAAATCATTTCTGGAGATTTGAAAGTGGGAGAACAACTACCTTCGATAAGATTCTTAGCGAAAGAAATAAGAGTAAGTATGTTAACTGCAAAAAGAGCTTTTGATGAATTAGAGTTAGACGGGTTTATAAATTCGGTACAAGGAAAAGGTAATTTTGTTGCAGCACAAAATAAAGAACTAATTCGAGAAGAATACTTAAAGAAAATTGAATCGAAGCTTCAAGAAGTAGTTGAACTTTCAGAAATTGCAGATGTATCCAGTGATGAATTGATAAAAATGTTAAAGAGTTATGTGGAGGGTGAATATGAGTAAATATGCTATTGAAATTAAAGATTTAGTAAAAACATTTGACAGTTTTAAACTAGGACCGGTAAATCTTACTATTCCGAAAGGAACAATAGTTGGATATATCGGACAGAATGGAGCTGGTAAAAGTACAACTATAAAATTGTTACTTGGGCTTTTAAGAAAAGACTCTGGCGATATAAGACTTTTAGATGAGGAAAATCCTAATAGTGTTGAACTGAAAGATAAACTTGGAGTGGTATTTGATGATTTGTTAGTGCCGGAAGAAATGACATTAATCGATGTTGAAAAGTTTTGTCATAGAGTTTATTCAAAATGGGATAAAAAGCAGTTTTATGGATTCGTTGAAAAATTCAATTTACCACATAAAAAGATGATTAAAAACTATTCTCGTGGTATGAAAATGAAACTTTCAATGGCTGTTGCTTTATCTCACAATGCTGAACTTTTGATTTTAGATGAAGCAACAAGTGGGCTTGACCCAATTGTAAGAGAGGAAATCTTGGATTTGTTATTAGATTTTATGCAAGATGAAAATCATACAATTCTTATTTCTTCCCATATTTTATCTGACTTAGAAAAAGTGGCAGATTACATTGCTTTTATCCACAATGGAAAAATCTTATTTATGGAAACAAAAGATGAGTTAAAAGAAAACTACGGTATATGTACTTTATCCAATGAAGAAGTAAATAACATTGATGAAGAAGCCATTGTAGGAAGAAGAATACATTCTTTTGGGCAAGAGTTACTTGTTAAAAAGAGTCTTGTACCTGATGGTATCAAGTTACAAAAACCGTCAATTGAGGATATTATGATTTACTTTGTGAAAGGAGTGAGACAATAATGACATCATTAATTTTGAAAGATATAGCAACTTTAAAAAAGACATTATTATTAACGGTTACTATCAGTATTGCACTGGCTGTATATGGAATTTATGAAAATGAATTGTTTATGGTTCCGTTAATATGTGTAATGATTCCGCTCATACTTACTGCAATCGCCTTTGGCTATGATACAAAATCAAATTTCGAACAGTTTGCATTTTCGATGCCAATAAAAAAGAGCAGTTATGTGTTGAGCAAGTTTTTCTTTGCATTTGCCTTTGGTTTGGTTGGTTCAATCTGCATTTTTGTACTGTTGATGACAAAAAATCAAATGTCATTGGATAATATAGTGTTTATTGCTTTAATTACATTAGCTGCTAGTATACTTATGTCTGCCATTCAATTACCATTTATTCTTAAATATGGTGCTGAAAAGGGTAGACTCATTATGGTAATCACTTATTTCTTAATATTTGCTTTATCAACACTGTTAAAAGAAAAGTCAAATTTTCTTGCAGAACTAATGGAGATTTTTAGTAAGAATTCTATATCAATGATTTGCTTAGGAATTTTAGTTGTAAGCATATTAATCATAGGGCTTGCAGTAAAATTGTCCGTTATGATTATGGAGAAAAAAGAATACTAGTTATAAATTATTTAATTTGTAGTTAAGTGGCAGAGATGGAAAAACAATTTTTTCCTTAATTGTCAAGTCAAGTGCAACAAAGTTGTTCTTCTGATTAAGTGAGTATCTTTCAAGCTGTTTGAGTTAGCTCAAACAGCCCAAAGAATCCAGAGTTCGCCTCTGGATTTTTGCTATGTTCAAAAGTTATAAATCTAGTAAATCAACGACTTCCAAACCTTCCTCTGTCAAACGATAGATACTCGTACAAATCTCTTTTAAGAAACGTCTGTCATGCGAAACAGTGACCAGACCACCTGGATAAGAGGCAAAGAGTTTTCTGATTTCGGGTTGAGAAGTGGGAGAAAAGTTTCGTGTGGGCTCATCCAGAAGGAGATAGTTTGGTTTGCGCAACACTAAATCTAAAAGTAGGAGTTTACCTTGTTGCCCACCAGATAGGGAGCGGATTTGGTGGTGCATCTCTGGATAGCTGAAATTGAGACTGGCTAGGTGAGATTGGATTTTCTGTAGTTCCTCTTTTCGTCCAGTTTGACTGAGGTAGGCTATTGGAGATAAATCCAATTGCAGTTTTTTATGGTAATCTTGTGGCATAAAACCAAGCGAAATCTCTCTTTTGGCGCTGAGCAGTTGTTGAAACTTGGCTAACAGAGTTGATTTCCCAACACCATTTGGCCCAATGATACCGATTTTATCTTGGCCACGGACAGTTAGTTGTAACCCCTGAGCTAAAACGCGCTCTCCAATGGACAAATTTTCTTTTTCCAGTTGGACTAAGACTTTAGAAGCCGGTAATGGTTGGACGTCTGAAAAGAAAAGTTGGATTTGTTCCTCGTCAAGTGGCTTTTGGGTCATGGACTGGGCTTCCTTTTCAAAGCGTTTTTCTTGAGAGAGTACATTTTTCATCTTTTTAGCCAATAGGCGCCCGGCAACATCATTTTTAGTATTTCGCAAAGCATTTTCTACATTCTGCTTAACGCGACGATGTTTTTCCATGGTTTTATCATGGGCTCGTTGGTCGTTAGCAGCTTGCTGGCTTTGTCTGGCAAAACTAGCCTTCCTCTGGTCACTATAGCTATCGTAGTCTAAATGCTCGACTAGTGTTTCTGCTTCTTTCCGGTGTTTGACCAGTCGCAAGTGGACAATAGTATCTGCTGTCTGAGAGAGAAAGTCTTCATCATGGGAAATGAAAATAACTGTTTGCCTCATCTTTCGAATCTGACTTTTTAGCCAATCAACTGTCTCAAGGTCTAAGTCATTTGAAGGTTCATCTAAAAATAGAATCTCAAATGGTTTTGCTAACTCATGGATGAGCTGAACTTTCAAAGCTTCGCCCCCTGATAGACTGCCAATCTCTTGGTCGCTAGCAAAACGGTCGCTATCAAAGTGCAACTCCTCCGCCAAACGATAAAGAATACTGTAGTCTAAATCAGCAGAATCTAAAAAGAAGTAGTCATGTAGAGTCCTATTTTTCAGGATTTCAGGGATTTTTTGAGGAATGCATGCCAGTGATTGAAGGTCAGACTGGATGTCGCCCTTGATAGTAAAATCAGATAATGCTTCCCCCATTAAAGCTCGTAGTAAAGTCGATTTACCATTTCCTTCTTCACCAATAATAGCAACCTTTTCTCCGTCTTGGATAGTCATGGTTAGGTCAGATACAAGATCTCGTAGATCTTTGTTTTGCGTGATAGTTAGATGATTGATTTTTATCATATTGTTGCCCTTTCTAGAATGTCGATAGTGCATAACAAAAAGCTCTACTTTATCTAGTAGAGCCCAAAGTCACTGTCAAAACTCTATTATCCTCGTTGAAAAAACTCGTCAAACTAGCTTGGAGCTGCCTAACCCAACCCAAGAGGAGCATAGCTTTCTAGTTTTTTGATTTTCAATGAGGACAAGATACTAGAAAATCTAGTATGAAAAGAGCACACAAAAAGAGACAAAAACAAGATCTACTAAATAAAGATTCTTTATTTGATAGACTTAGTTGTTCATGTCTCCCTTACCTCCGAGTATTAGTACCTCTATCCTATACCTTTAAGGAAATTTTGTCAATAGAAAATCCAAAATTCTAAACTCTAAAATCCAAAAACAGGTCCATAAAGAGTTAATACGTGTTTGACGTGCTCGTAATGGAACTTGTCATAGTTACGCCAAGCGGTACGTGCTGGATCGTTTAGTTTTAGGCTCCCTAGTCCAATCAGAAGACTGGTGCGTTGGTAAAATTTCTCAAGGTCGATTAAGATACTGTTGTCCAGCTTTTCTGCTTTTTTTAGTTCCTCAAGAGTGGTGTTCAGCAGCTCTTGCAGTCGAAGATCATCGGCTGTTCCTTGTTTACAGCTTTGGTAGCTTTTATTTAACTCGGATAGGAGTTGGTAAGCTTCGTTGATTAGTTCTTTGTCTTCCATATGAGCATCCTCCTTGCTCTGATGTATTCTTGCCTATAGTATAGCACTAAACAGAAAATATGTCATAGTAAATATGTTAAAAAGGAGATTTTAATATCAAAGTTTGGAAGACTGACTTGTAGCCTTTTCATGGTATAATCAAGTGAGTAAATCTTTATGGAGGAAATATGAAGTTAAATATTCAAGAAATTCGTAAGCAGCCTGAAGGCCTACATTTTGAACAAGCTTTAGACCTGGCATCTGACTTGCGTGCACGTAATCAAGAAATTTTAGATGTCAAAGATATTCTTGCAGTGGGGAAGGTGCAGTACGAAGACCGTCTGTATTTCTTAGACTATCAGTTGTCATATACCATTGTTCTTGCTTCCAGCCGTAGTATGGAGCCAGTTGAGTTGGCTGAGTCTTATCCAGTCACAGAAGTTTTCATGGAAGGAGCGACCAACCAACTGGACCAGGAAGTTCTAGATGATGATTTGGTCTTGCCTATCGAAAATGGAGAAATCGACCTTGCTGAGAGCGTAGCAGATAATATCTTGCTCAATATCCCAATCAAGGTCTTGACGGCAGAAGAAGAGGCGGGCCAAGGTTTTGTGTCAGGAAATGACTGGCAAATCATGACTGAAGACGAATATCAAGCTCAACAAGCAGTCAAGAAAGAAGAAAACAGTCCATTTGCTGGCTTGCAAGGACTATTTGATGGAGACGAGTAGATGGTTTTATCCAAGAAACGTGCCCGTTATGTCATTGAGGAAATTATTGCCCTTTTTCCAGATGCCAAACCCAGCCTTGATTTTACCAATCATTTTGAACTCCTGGTTGCGGTCATGTTGTCAGCTCAGACGACAGATGCAGCGGTAAATAAGGCCACACCAGCTCTCTTTGCTGCTTTTCCAACGCCACAAGCCATGTCTGTCGCGACTGAAAGTGAAATTGCTTCACACATTTCTCGCCTGGGACTGTATCGAAATAAGGCTAAATTTCTTAAAAAATGTGCTCAACAGTTACTAGATGATTTTGATGGTCAAGTCCCTCAGACACGTGAAGAATTAGAAAGTCTAGCAGGTGTTGGTCGTAAAACAGCAAATGTCGTCATGAGTGTGGGGTTTGGAATTCCTGCTTTTGCAGTGGATACTCATGTGGAGCGTATCTGTAAGCATCACGATATCGTTAAAAAATCAGCTACACCACTTGAAGTAGAAAAACGTGTCATGGACGTCCTACCACCAGAAGAGTGGTTAGCAGCCCACCAGGCCATGATTTACTTTGGACGAGCTATCTGTCATCCCAAAAATCCAGAATGCGATCACTATCCCCAATTATATGATTTTAGTAATGTTTAAGGGGACTCTGAAAAAGTTTTTGCTTGATTTTAAGGGTGCTTTGTGCTATAGTAAATGGTAACTAAATAGTCCTTTAAACCTGTCCCGTGAGGCAGGCAAGGAGCGCGATGATAAAGTAGAAGGGTGAAGTCTATACTGTATACAGTAGGGCTCGCTTGGCTATACATTTCAAGTCTCCTTGTAGAAGGAGACTTTTCTTTTTGGAGGTTTGTCATGAAGACAAAAGAAGTTGTAGACGAATTGACTGTCAAACGAGCGATTACGCGAATTACTTATGAGATTATCGAGCGCAATAAGGATTTGAATAAAATTATCCTAGCTGGGATAAAAACGCGTGGTGTTTTCATCGCTCATCGTATCAAAGAACGCTTGGAGCAGTTGGAAAACATCACTGTTCCTGTTGTGGAATTGGACACCAAACCTTTCCGTGATGATGTTAAAAGCGGAGAAGATACTTCTTTGATTTCTGTTGATGTGACAGACCGTGAAGTTATCTTGGTGGATGATGTACTCTATACAGGCCGTACCATCCGCGCCGCTATTGATAACATTGTCGGCCATGGTCGTCCTGCGCGCGTGAGTCTTGCGGTGCTAGTTGACCGTGGACATAGAGAATTGCCTATCCGTCCAGATTACGTTGGGAAAAATATCCCAACCAGCCGTTCTGAAGAAATCATCGTAGAGATGACAGAACTTGATGGCCAAGACAGAGTTCTGATTACTGAAGAAGCTTAGAAAGCTGAAGGAGTAGCCATGTCAGAAAATCAACAAGCATTGAACCATGTGGTTTCTATGGAAGACCTTACAGTTGATCAAGTGATGAAATTGATCAAACGAGGGATCGAGTTTAAAAACGGAGCCCAACTTCCCTATGAGAACAAACCTATCGTATCGAATCTCTTCTTTGAAGATTCTACACGGACACATAAGTCCTTTGAAGTGGCAGAGATTAAGCTAGGGTTGGAGCGACTGGACTTTGATGTGAAGACTAGTTCGGTCAATAAGGGTGAGACACTGTATGATACCATCTTGACTCTATCTGCTCTAGGAGTGGATGTCTGTGTGATTCGCCACCCAGAGGTCGACTATTACAGAGAGTTGATTGCAAGTCCGTCGATTACAACTTCCATTATCAATGGTGGTGATGGTTCGGGACAACATCCTAGCCAGAGCTTGCTTGATTTGATGACTATTTATGAGGAATTTGGTCACTTTGAGGGTCTCAAAGTTGCCATTGCAGGCGACTTGGACCACTCACGCGTTGCCAAATCCAATATGCAAATTTTGAAACGCTTGGGAGCTGAACTGTACTTTGCAGGACCTGAGGAATGGAGAAGTCAAGAGTTTGCGGACTATGGACAGTTTGTAACTATTGATGAGATTGTTGATCAGGTGGATGTTTTGATGTTGCTCCGCGTTCAACATGAACGCCATGAAAGTGGAGCCGTTTTTTCAAAAGAAGACTACCATGCTCAACACGGTTTGAACCAAGAACGCTATAATCGCTTAAAAGAAACAGCAATCATTATGCATCCTGCTCCGGTGAATCGAGATGTGGAAATTGCTGACCACTTGGTTGAAGCGCCAAAATCACGCATTGTCCAACAAATGACCAACGGTGTCTTTGTTCGAATGGCAATCTTAGAATCCGTACTGGCGAGTAGAAACGCCAACTAAAACACAAGACGTTAAAAGACGCCAGTGAGCGTCCACGAGAGGTGAAAATATGACAAAAAGACTTCTAGTATTAGAAGATGGCACAGTTTTTGAAGGCAAGGCCTTCGGAGCAGATATAGATGTAACAGGCGAAATCGTCTTTAACACAGGGATGACCGGCTACCAAGAGTCCATTACTGACCAGTCTTATAATGGGCAAATCTTGACCTTTACCTATCCTTTGGTAGGAAATTATGGCATTAATCGTGATGATTACGAATCCATCATTCCAACTTGTAAGGGAGTTGTCGTTTTCGAAGAGGCGCGTAGAGCTAGCAACTGGCGCAACCAAATGACCTTGGATGATTTTTTGAAAGCTAAGAAAATTCCTGGTATTTCAGCGATTGATACGCGTGCACTTACCAAGATTATCCGTAAGCATGGTACGATGCGTGCAACTTTGACTCACGTTGGGGACAGCATGGACCATGTGACGGATCAGCTCCAAGCAACAGTCTTGCCGACAGACAATATCAAGCAGGTTTCTACTAAAACTTCCTATCCAGCTCCTGGAGTTGGTTTGAGTGTGGTGCTAGTGGACTTTGGTCTCAAGCACTCAATCCTACGTGAACTTTCTAAGCGTAACTGTAACGTGACGGTTGTTCCTTATTCAACAACGGCAGAAGAAATTCTCCACCTCAATCCTGATGGAGTTATGTTGTCAAATGGTCCAGGAAACCCAGAAGACGTTCCAGAAGCACTGGACATGATTCGTGGTGTGCAAGGAAAAATTCCAATTTTTGGTATTTGTATGGGACACCAACTCTTTGCCATGGCAAATGGGGCTAAGACCTACAAGATGAAATTTGGTCACCGTGGCTTTAACCACGCGGTACGTGAGATTGCAACAGGACGTGTAGACTTTACCAGCCAAAACCATGGTTATGCAGTCAGCCGTGAGGACTTACCAGAGCACTTGATTATCACCCACGAAGAAATCAATGACAAGTCAGTTGAAGGAGTTCGCCACAGATACCAACCAGGTTTTTCTGTACAATTCCACCCAGACGCAGCTCCTGGTCCACACGACGCAAGCTACCTATTTGATGAATTTATCGAGATGATGGAAGCTTTTAAACAAGCAAACTAAGAACGAGTAAAAGCTCGTTAGAGAATTTATGTAACTGAACACGGACGGAAAGCTCGGAATTTAGAGAAACCAACTTGGATTGTCAATCCTTCCTTGGTTTCCTAAAATTCAATCGCTTTCTATTCGTCCTTTGTATCTTATTTAATGTCGCTCTGTGAGGCGACGAATAGAAAGGCAGGTCGTTTCTTTTAGTCGCTATCGGGCGAACTAAAAACTCCCTGCACTAGATTTTTTATCGAAAAATATCGTTTCTCTAAAAAATCGTCGGAGAATTTATTTAATGGCAACCCGAGAGTTGCCGAATAGAAAGGAGAAGGGTGGTCCGTATTTGCTGAACTGAATACGGGCTACGGACGGCGCTAAAAAGATAGTTATTCCTAGAACTGATAGTTCTTCGTCATAACTCCTATTTTAGCTTTGTCCGCTTGACGCCCTTAATATCTTATAAATGCCTAAACGTACTGATATTCAAAAAATTATGGTGATTGGTTCTGGTCCGATTATTATTGGTCAGGCTGCTGAGTTTGACTACGCTGGGACCCAGGCCTGTTTGTCTTTGAAAGAGGAAGGTTATGAAGTTGTCTTAGTGAACTCAAATCCTGCAACCATCATGACGGATAAGGAGATTGCTGACAAGGTTTATATTGAACCGATTACACTTGAGTTTGTGACACGTATTCTCCGTAAGGAACGTCCAGATGCTTTGCTTCCAACTCTTGGTGGGCAAACAGGACTCAATATGGCCATGGAGTTGTCTAAAAATGGTATTCTAGATGAATTGGGTGTCGAATTACTGGGAACTAAATTGTCTGCCATCGACCAAGCAGAGGACCGTGACCTCTTTAAACAATTGATGGAAGAGCTTGAGCAGCCAATTCCAGAATCTGAAATTGTCAACACAGTGGAAGAAGCTGTTGCCTTTGCGGCATCAATCGGCTACCCTGTTATCGTTCGTCCAGCCTTTACCCTAGGTGGTACTGGTGGTGGTATGTGTGCCAACGAGGAAGAATTGCGTGAAATCGCTGAAAATGGGTTGAAACTGTCACCTGTTACCCAATGTTTGATTGAACGTTCAATCGCAGGTTTCAAGGAAATTGAGTACGAGGTCATGCGTGACTCGGCTGACAATGCTTTGGTTGTTTGTAACATGGAAAACTTTGACCCCGTTGGAATTCATACAGGGGATTCCATCGTATTTGCTCCTGCACAAACCATGTCAGACTATGAAAACCAAATGCTCCGTGACGCGAGCTTGAGCATTATTCGTGCCCTCAAGATTGAAGGCGGCTGTAACGTTCAGCTAGCTCTTGATCCGCACAGCTTTAAGTACTATGTTATTGAAGTAAACCCTCGTGTATCGCGTTCGTCAGCGCTTGCTTCTAAGGCAACTGGTTATCCGATTGCCAAATTGGCTGCCAAGATTGCTGTCGGTTTGACCTTGGATGAGGTCATCAACCCAGTTACAGGTTCAACTTATGCTATGTTTGAGCCAGCCCTTGACTACGTCGTTGCTAAGATTCCACGTTTCCCATTTGACAAGTTTGAAAAAGGTGAGCGTCGTCTTGGGACCCAAATGAAGGCAACTGGAGAAGTTATGGCCATTGGACGCAACATCGAAGAGTCACTTCTTAAAGCATGTCGTTCACTTGAAATTGGCGTTCACCACAATGAAATGCCTGAACTGGCAACCGTTTCAGATGATGCCTTGATTGAAAAGGTTGTCAAGGCCCAAGATGACCGTCTCTTCTACGTATCAGAAGCTATTCGCCGTGGTTACACACCAGAAGAAATCGCTGAATTGACCAAGATTGATATCTTCTATCTGGATAAACTCTTGCACATCTTTGAAATTGAGCAAGAATTGGGTGCCCATCCACAAGATCTAGAAGTCTTGAAAACAGCTAAACTCAATGGATTTTCAGACCGCAAGATTGCGGAGCTTTGGGAAACGACTGCCGACCAAGTTCGCCAACTACGTTTGGAGAATAAGATTGTCCCAGTTTACAAGATGGTTGATACCTGTGCGGCGGAGTTTGACTCTGAAACACCATACTTCTATTCAACCTATGGCTGGGAAAACGAGTCTATCAAGTCTGACAAGGAATCTGTCCTAGTCCTAGGTTCAGGTCCAATCCGTATCGGACAAGGGGTTGAGTTTGACTACGCAACCGTTCACTCTGTTAAGGCGATTCAGGCTGCTGGTTATGAAGCTATCATCATGAACTCAAATCCAGAGACAGTTTCAACAGACTTCTCGGTATCAGACAAACTTTACTTTGAACCATTGACATTCGAAGATGTCATGAATGTTATCGACTTGGAGCAACCAAAAGGCGTTATCGTTCAGTTTGGTGGTCAAACAGCTATCAACCTTGCAGAGCCCTTGGCAAAAGCAGGTGTGACCATCCTTGGTACGCAAGTCGCTGATCTAGACCGTGCCGAAGACCGTGACCTCTTCGAGCAAGCTCTAAAAGACCTGGATATTCCACAGCCACCAGGACAAACGGCTACCAATGAAGAAGAAGCGGTGCTTGCTGCTCGCAAAATTGGCTTCCCAGTTCTCGTTCGTCCTTCTTATGTCTTGGGTGGACGTGCTATGGAAATCGTGGAAAATGAGGAAGACCTTCGTTCTTACATGCGAACTGCTGTTAAGGCTAGTCCAGACCACCCAGTTCTTGTCGATTCTTATATCGTTGGGCAAGAGTGTGAAGTTGATGCTATTTCAGACGGAAAAAATGTCCTCATCCCTGGTATCATGGAGCACATCGAACGTGCTGGTGTCCACTCAGGTGACTCAATGGCCGTTTACCCACCACAAACCTTGTCTCAAAAGGTACAGGAAACCATCGCAGACTATACTAAACGCCTAGCAATCGGTCTTAACTGTCTCGGAATGATGAATATCCAGTTTGTCATCAAGGATGAAAAAGTCTACGTTATTGAGGTCAATCCACGTGCCAGCCGTACGGTGCCATTCCTTTCTAAGGTAACTAATATTCCTATGGCTCAGGTAGCGACTAAGCTCATTCTTGGGCAAAGTCTTGAAGAACTTGGCTACCAAGATGGACTTTATCCAGAAAGCACTCGCGTTCATATCAAGGCACCAGTCTTCTCCTTTACGAAACTAGCTAAGGTAGATAGCTTACTCGGGCCTGAAATGAAGTCAACAGGGGAAGTTATGGGTTCTGATACGACTTTGGAAAAAGCTCTCTATAAAGCTTTTGAAGCTTCTTACCTGCACTTGCCAACTTTTGGTAACGTTGTATTTACCATTGCTGATGATGCCAAAGATGAAGCCTTGGACTTGGCTCATCGTTTCCAAAATATCGGTTATGGTATCCTTGCGACAGAAGGGACAGCAGCCTTCTTTGCCAGTCATGGACTTCAAGCCCAACCTGTTGGTAAGATTGGTGACGATGAACAGGATATCCCAAGCTTTGTCCGCAAAGGGAAAATCCAAGCGATCATCAATACTGTCGGAACCAAACGAACTGCTGACGAAGATGGTGAGCAAATCCGTCGTTCAGCCATTGAACACGGTGTGCCACTCTTTACAGCTCTAGATACAGCTAATGCCATGCTCAAGGTGCTAGAAAGCCGTAGTTTTGTCACAGAAGCGATCTAGTTGAGAAAGAATTTTCACAGTTTTAAAGCCAGCGTCAGAAAACGCTGGCTTTTGCAATACAGAAATTGCCTATTTCAACCATCATTCTTTCCTTAAGAATCATTCCAAAATGTGATATAATTAAGGAAGAATTGGAAATAGGAAACTATTTTCATGATATTTTCAAAAAAATCCATTAATAAAATAGGTAAAGACAAGATTAGAAAGTGTAAAATTCCGATGTCTTCTTACAAAAAAGTCTCTCTTTCTGAGATCAACCAATCTATTGAAACTCCCAATAACAATCATTTTTGGCAAAATCTAAAAGCATTCTTAGGACCTGGAGCCCTTGTAGCAGTTGGTTATATGGATCCTGGAAACTGGATTACCAGTGTGGTTGGTGGTGCTTCCTACAAATATAGTCTCTTATTTGTTATTTTGATTTCATCCATCATTGCTATGCAGTTACAACAGATGGCTGGAAAGCTCGGTATCGTGACTAGGATGGACCTAGCACAGGCAACTGCACATCATGCTCCCAAATGGCTTCGCTATAGTTTATGGGTGATTTTAGAATTAGCTTTAATGGCGACCGACTTAGCCGAGGTTTTAGGCTCAGCGATTGCCTTAAATCTTTTATTTAAAATACCGATTATGGTCGCTATCCTCTTAACCGTTTTAGATGTATTTCTTTTGTTGTTGTTGATGAAATTTGGCTTCAAAAAAATTGAAGCCATTGTTACGACCCTTATTTTAACCATATTAGCCATCTTTACCTATCTGGTAGCCTTATCCAATCCAAGTATTCAGGGTATCTTTGGTGGTTATTTACCGACTTCAACTTTATTTGAAACACCGTTACCAGGTCATGAAAGCCAATTGACCTTGGCTCTAGGAATTGTGGGAGCGACAGTCATGCCCCATAATCTCTATCTTCATTCATCCCTATCCCAAACAAGGAAAATCAATCACAAAGATAAGAAGGATGTTCGAAAAGCCGTGCGTTTTATGACCTGGGATTCAAATCTTCAGTTGTCCCTAGCCTTTATTGTCAATTCCTTGCTTCTCATTTTAGGGGCATCTCTCTTTTTTGGTCATGCATCTGAAATTTCAGCTTTTTCTCAAATGTACAATGCTTTACAGGATTCGACAATAGCAGGAGCGATAGCTAGTTCAACTCTGTCAACTTTATTTGCCCTAGCCCTCTTAGCAAGTGGACAAAATTCGACCATTACAGGTACCTTGACAGGACAGATTGTCATGGAAGGTTTCTTACATCTAAGATTGCCTCAGTGGATTATCCGTATCGGTACCCGTATTTTTGCCTTGCTTCCTGTGATTATTGTTGCTGTCTTGTTTGGGCATCAAGAAAAAACTTTGGATCAGTTATTGGTCTATTCACAAGTCTTTCTGTCAATCGCTCTTCCGTTTTCAATCTTCCCCTTAATCTATCTGACCTCTAAGAAGTCACTGATGGGAGAATTTACCAATGCTAAGTGGAACACTATCCTAGGTTACGCAGTTTCAATCATCTTGACCATTCTCAATATCAAGCTTCTTTTCGATATTTTTTAACCTCGTTTGAAATCAATCATAGCGTCAGCGTGAAGGTTGACAAATAGAAAGTGGTAGTGGTTGGTTCATAAAAAGAAGTACAAAAAAAGAACAGTGGCAACTGTTCTTTTTTATCATTATTTGAGACCGTATTTTTTGTTGAAACGATCCACGCGTCCATCTGCTTGAGTGAACTTTTGACGTCCAGTGTAGAATGGGTGTGAGTCTGATGAAATTTCCACACGGATCAATGGGTAAGTTTCGCCTTCGAACTCAACAGTTTCGTTAGAGCGTTTTGTTGAACCGCTAAGGAATTTGTAACCAGTAGTTGTGTCCATGAAGACAACTGGGCGATATTCTGGATGGATATCTTTTTTCATTTTGCAATATTTCCTTTCTGCCATGGTCTCTTTGCGAGCCATAGATTGTTACCATACTAGTCTATCAGATTCTGATAAGTTTGGCAAGTCTTTTCCCTGATTTTATTAAAAATCTTGATAAAAAATCACCCCATTGTTTACTGGAGTGAGGGTAGAAGAATGATTAGTTCTCTTGATTTGGAGCTTTTTCTTCTGCTGATTTAGCCTCTTTTTCAGTTTCAGTAGGTTCTGTTTCTGTTGATTCTGTTACAGTTTCAGCTTCAGCCTCTGTTTCTGTTGGTTCGGCTACTGGCTCAGCTTCTGTTTTTGTTTCAGATTCAGATTCAGTAGTTTCTTCTTTTACTGGTTCTGCGTTTTCTGCTGCTGATTCAGCTTCCACATTAGCTGGTTCCTTAGCTTCTTCTTTTTGCTCGGTTTCCTCTTTAGCTGTCTCCGTTTTTTCAGCAGTAGTTTCTTCTTTTTTACGTTCTTGAGATTCTTTTTTGATTTCTTCGACCGCAGTTTTAACGGTAGAGCTTGTTACACGTCCGACAGTTTGAGCAAAATCTTTACCAGACTCAGCTAATTCAGTAAATGATTCTTTTGTAATTTTACCACCTGACATTGCCAAGAGACCAGTTACAACTAGTGCAATGCTAGCAAGAATGGCTAAAATCAAACCAAAGCCGATTGAAATGCCATATCCACCAAAGTTAGACATGTACTTATTTACATTAAAGAGACTATTTAGTGTAACGAGAGTTGCAATTGCACCCGCGACAATGACACCAATTGAGAATCCCTTAGACATTGCTTTATTCATATTATTCAAGCACGCAAGAACAATAGACACAATAGCTGCGATAATGACAAACCACCCATCTCCTTGGTAACCATTCACGCTATAGGACCCAAAAGAACCTGCATTTAAACTAGCCCATGGCAAGAGTGAACCAAGGATTGCTACTCCAGCAGAAATGAGGATAAACAAACGATTTTTTTCCATTATTAAGTCTCCTTTTATTCAGTTTGATTTATTATACCATAAACTGAGGTACAAAGAAACCGTATATTTTAAGAATCTAGCATATAAAAGGCCAAGAAAATTCTTTCTTAGCCTTGGTGAATCTGTAGAGCCTCTTTCAGTTCTTTGTATATTTGTTCGTTTTCTTCTGGACTATAGGAATTGGCGCCACTGGCTAATGGATGCCCTCCTCCGTCGTGTTGTTTGGCAATTTCATTGATAGGAGTGATTTTACTGCGCATACGTACACGGAAGTGACCATCAGCTTGCTCAACAAAGATAGCCCAAGCCTTAACAGTATCAATTCGACCAGGTGCCCCAACAATCGCTGCTGTTTCAGCATCCGTAACCTTATATTTTTCCAAGATGTCTTGAGTAAGCAGAACGCGTGCAGCCCCATTCTCATCAACTTCTAAGTGATCATAAACATACCCTTGCAGTTTTGCAATCTTAAAGCTCATGGTATCCATTTGACGAGATAGTCCAGCAAAATCAAAATCAATTTCTCGGAGCTGGGCAGCTATTCTAAAGGTACGAGCACTAGTTGATGGGTAGAGAAAACGCCCTGTGTCCCCGACAATTCCTGCATAGAGAAGTCGTGCCGCTTCACTAGACAAAGCTAGCTGATTTTCTTGAGCAAATAATGCAATCATCTCACTGGCACTGCTTGAACTTGTATCCACCCAAGATAGGTCACCATAGATATCATCATTTGGATGGTGATCGATTTTGATGGTGAAAGCAGCTTGTTCGTAGCGTTTATCATCGATACGAGGACGATTTGCTGTATCACAAATAATAGCAAGAGCTTCGTGGTAGTCACTGTCTTGGACAGTATCCATTTCCGCCATCCATGTTAGAGTTGGTTCGTTATAACCAACTACTTTGATGGTCTTTTCTGGAAAATGGTGAGTGAGAAGAGCTTTCAAACCTACCTGACTCCCTAAGGCATCAGGGTCTGGTTTCATATGACGGTGAATGATAATGGTATCGTATTCTTTGATTTTCTCTAAGATTTGCTGGTAAATTTCCATAAATAACCTCAATTCTTTCTCATTTCATTGTAGCACAAGAATTTTTATTTTTAAAATGAAAAAGATATGATATAATGGAGAAAGATAAATTGAGGAGGACGATATGGCATTAGCAAAAATTGTATTTGCCAGTATGACCGGTAATACCGAAGAAATTGCAGATATTGTAGCAGATAAATTGCGTGACTTGGGCTTGGATGTCGATGTGGATGAATGTACGACTGTTGACGCTTCAGACTTCTTGGAGGCGGATATTGCAATCGTTGCGACTTATACTTACGGTGATGGAGAATTGCCAGATGAGATGATGGACTTCTACGAAGACCTAGCAGATCTCAACTTGAATGGCAAAATTTACGGAGTGGTAGGTTCAGGAGATACCTTCTACGATGAATTCTGTAAGGCTGTTGATGACTTTGATCGCGTATTTGTAGCGACAGGAGCAGAAAAAGGTTCAGAGTGTGTTAAAGTGGACCTCTCTGCCGAAGAAGAAGACATCGAACGTTTGGAACAATTCGCAGAAGAATTGGCTGCAAAAGTAGGATAAAAATCAAGCTGCACTGACTGGAAGAAGTCAGTGCGTTTTTTTATTAGTTATTTTGGGATTTTACTAGCCTATTTGGTGGCTTTTTGATACAATAATTCAAATAAAGGAGGAGACTGTATGAATTTAGATATTATTCGGCAAGAAATTGATCAAATCGACGACCAAATCGTTAAGCTCCTAGAAGAACGGATGCACTTAGTTGAAGGGGTTGTCGCTTATAAGAAAGCATCTGGTAAGCCAATCTTAGATACCAAGCGAGAAGAAATCATTTTTGAAAAAGTCAGAAATCGAGTAGAAGATAAGCGCTATCAGGAGACCATTGTTGCGACTTTTTCAGACATTCTCAAACGTTCGCGTGATTATCAGGATCAAAATATCAAATGAAAAAAGAACAATTCTATCCGCTAGGAATTTTTCTGGCTGCAATGGTGGGAGGCCTTGTCCGCTATCTGGTTTCTACTTGGTTACCAGCCAGTCCAGACTTTCCTTGGGGCACCCTCCTTGTCAACTATCTGGGAATTTTCTGCTTGGTCTATCTGGTGAAAGGCTATCTGGTCTATAAGGAAACTAGTAAAGGCTTGGTTTTGGCGCTGGGGACAGGATTTTGTGGAGGCCTGACAACCTTTTCTAGTCTAATGCTTGATGCTGTGAAATTGCTCGATACCGGGCGTTATCTTAGTTTAGGCATTTACTTACTTTTGAGTATTGGTGGAGGTCTACTCTTGGCTTATGTTCTAGGGAGGAAGAAATGGTAATCGTTTATCTTGCAATCGCCTGCGGGTTCGGAGCCCTGGTGCGTTATTTCTTTTCCCGCTATAATCAAGCTTCAAAATTACCTCTAGGAACTCTCATAGCCAATCTTATAGGATGTTTTTTAATTGGCTTACTCTACAATCATGTGGAGTCCAAGGAAATCTATGCTATCCTAGCGACAGGTTTTTGTGGAGGGTTGACGACCTTTTCAACCTTGAATGATGAGCTGCAAAGACTGTTAAGTGACAAGAAGGTATTTTATAGCTATTTTCTCTTAACTTACATAGGCGGTTTTCTAGCGATTTTTTTAGGAATTCTGCTATAAATTTCTTTACTTTTAGGTGGAAATTTGGTAAACTGTATCTTGTGTGTAATGGACGCACAAAAATACAGTTTATCCGCTGAGGAAGGTTCCTCAAGATTGACAAAGATAGGAGAATAAAATG
The DNA here is from genome assembly GCF_002096495.1 of Streptococcus oralis subsp. oralis. Lineage (GTDB taxonomy): Bacteria > Bacillota > Bacilli > Lactobacillales > Streptococcaceae > Streptococcus > Streptococcus oralis_CU. The sequence goes on from NZ_NCUO01000012.1 coordinate 338,755, forward strand.
AATCCATTAATCCAAAGCTTGACTGAAGGTCAACTTCGTACAGATATCCCATCATTCCGTCCTGGTGACACAGTTCGTGTACACGCGAAAGTTGTCGAAGGTAACCGTGAACGTATCCAGATTTTTGAAGGTGTTGTTATCGCACGTAAAGGTGCTGGCATCTCAGAAAACTACACAGTTCGTAAAATCTCTAACGGTGTAGGTGTTGAGCGTATCTTCCCAATTCACACTCCACGTGTTGAAAAAATCGAAGTTGTTCGTTACGGTAAAGTACGTCGTGCGAAATTGTACTACTTGCGTGCTCTTCAAGGTAAGGCAGCTCGTATCAAAGAAATCCGTCGTTAATTCGACTAAAAACTCTGCTCACCCAGCAGGGTTTTTCTCTAGCTCCCTTAGTTCAATGGATATAACAACTCCCTCCTAAGGAGTAGTTGCAGGTTCGATCCCTGCAGGGGGCATATAAACTATTGATTTTTTATGTAGAAATCACTCAAGTTAAAATAGAAATCTAAAAGCGTGAGACCACGCTTTTTTGTTTGTGGTAAATGATGGAAGTGGGAGAATTTGAATATAATTATATATAGTAAAAGATTTTAAGTAATTGCTTATAATTATTTGATTTTTTAGGAAGGAAAGAGTAAAATTTAGTTGATATGATAACTAGTTAGGAGATTGACTATGAACGGTTTAGTTTTAGGATTGGATATTGGTATTGCATCCGTAGGAGTGGGAATTCTAGAAAAAAATTCTGGAAAGATTATCCATGCGAATTCTCGTCTTTTTCCAGCTGCAACAGCTGATAATAATGTTGAAAGAAGAAAAAATAGACAGGCTCGACGATTACATCGTAGGAAAAAACACCGTGGTGTTCGCTTTCAAGATCTATTTGAAGACTATGGTTTGTTAACTGATTTTTCTAAGGTATCCATTAATCTTAATCCATATCGACTTCGTGTAGATGGCTTGAATCAGCAACTAACGAATGAAGAGCTGTTCATAGCTTTAAAGAACATTGTTAAGAGACGTGGTATTAGCTATTTAGATGATGCTTCTGAGGATGGGGGTACAGTATCATCTGATTATGGTAAGGCAGTTGAAGAAAATAGAAAATTACTTGCTGAACAAACACCTGGTCAAATCCAACTAGAACGTTTCGAAAAATATGGTCAGGTAAGAGGAGATTTCACTGTTGTGGAAAATGGTGAGAAACGCCGATTGATCAATGTTTTTTCAACATCTGCTTATAGAAAAGAAGCTGAAAGAATTCTTAGAAAACAGCAGGAATTCAATAGTAAAATTACAGATGAATTTATAGAGGATTGTCTAAAAATCCTTACAGGGAAAAGAAAATATTATCATGGACCAGGTAATGAAAAATCTCGGACGGATTATGGACGTTTTAGAACAGACGGTACGACGTTAGATAATATTTTTGGTATTTTAATTGGGAAATGTACATTTTATCCGGATGAATACAGAGCTTCAAAAGCTTCCTATACTGCTCAAGAGTTTAATTTACTAAATGATTTAAATAATTTAACAGTTCCTACAGAAACGAAGAAACTTAGTGAGGAACAAAAGAAAGTTATTGTTGAGTATGCTAAGGAAGCTAAAACCTTAGGAGCCTCAACCTTATTGAAGTACATTGCTAAAATGATTGATGCTTCAGTAGATCAGATACGTGGTTATCGAGTTGATGTAAACAATAAACCTGAAATACATACTTTTGAAGCATATCGAAAAATGCAATCGCTAGAAACAATTTCAGTTGGGGAATTGTCTAGAAATGTTCTAGATGAGCTTGCCCATATTTTAACTCTAAATACTGAACGAGAAGGTATAGAAGAAGCGATTAACACAAAGTTAAAGGATTCTTTTAGTCAAGACCAAGTACTTGAATTAGTTCAATTTAGAAAAAATAATAGCAGTCTATTTAGTAAGGGATGGCATAATTTTTCTCTTAAACTCATGATGGAATTGATACCAGAACTCTATGAAACTTCAGAAGAGCAAATGACAATTCTAACACGATTGGGGAAACAAAAATCTAAAGAAATATCAAAAAGAACCAAGTATATTGATGAAAAAGAATTAACAGAAGAAATTTATAACCCTGTAGTAGCAAAATCTGTCAGACAGGCCATAAAGATAATCAATGAAGCAACTAAAAAACATGGTATCTTTGATAATATCGTTATCGAAATGGCGCGTGAAAATAACGAAGAAGACGCTAAGAAAGATTATATAAAACGTCAAAAGGCAAACCAAGATGAGAAAAATGCAGCTATGGAAAAGGCTGCATTCCAATACAATGGGAAAAAAGAGTTACCAGATAGTATTTTTCATGGGCAGAAGGAATTGGCTACTAAGATTCGTTTATGGCACCAGCAGGGAGAGAAGTGTCTCTATACTGGGAAGAACATTCCAATTTCAGATTTAATTCACAATCAGTACAAGTACGAAATTGACCATATTTTACCTCTTTCTTTATCGTTTGATGATAGTCTATCTAATAAAGTATTGGTTCTAGCTACAGCAAACCAAGAAAAAGGCCAACGTACTCCGTTTCAGGCTTTAGATAGTATGGATGATGCCTGGTCCTACCGTGAGTTTAAATCTTATGTAAAAGAGTCTAAATTATTAGGTAATAAAAAGAAAGAGTACCTTTTAACGGAAGAAGATATTAGTAAAATTGAAGTGAAGCAGAAATTCATCGAACGGAATTTAATTGACACTCGATATTCTTCTCGAGTTGTTTTAAATGCTCTACAAGATTTTTATAAAGCGCATAAATTCGATACAACTATTTCGGTGGTACGTGGACAATTTACCTCTCAGCTAAGAAGAAAGTGGGGACTTGAAAAATCTCGTGAAACCTATCACCACCATGCTGTGGATGCCTTGATTATTGCCGCTTCTAGTCAATTAAGGTTATGGAAAAAACAGAATAATTCTCTGATTTCTTATAAAGAAGGACAATTCGTTGATTCAGAGACTGGAGAAATTATTTCATTAACTGATGATGAATACAAAGAGTTAGTGTTTAAAGCTCCTTATGACCATTTTGTTGATACATTGCGTAGCAAGAAGTTTGAGGATAGTATTCTATTTTCTTATCAAGTAGATTCAAAATTTAATCGAAAAATTTCAGATGCTACGATTTATGCAACAAGAAAAGCAAAATTAGATAAAGAGAAAAAAGAATACACTTATACTTTGGGAAAAATTAAAGATATCTATTCTTTAGGGACTAAAGCCCCTTCTAAAACTGGGTTCTATAAGTTTTTAGATTTATACAATAAGGATAAATCCCAATTTTTAATGTTTCAGAAAGATAGAAAAACTTGGGATGAAGTAATCGAGAAGATAATGGAACAATATCGACCATTTAAAGAATACGATAAAACTGGAAAATTAGTCGATTTTAATCCATTTGAGAAATATAGACAAGAAAATGGGCCAATCCGTAAGTACAGTAAAAAAGGCAATGGTCCAGAAATTAAAAGTCTGAAATATTACGATATTTTATTAGGTAAACACAAAAATATAACTCCTGAAGGGAGCCGAAATACTGTAGCTTTGTTATCTTTAAATCCTTGGAGAACAGATGTGTATTACAATATGGAAACTAAAAAATATGAATTTTTAGGATTAAAGTATGCAGATTTGCCTTTTGAAGAAGGTGGTGCTTATGGTATTTCTACAGAGACGTATAATGAATTAAGAGAGAAAGAGGGAATTGGTAAAAATTCTGAATTTAAGTTTACTCTATATAAAAATGATTTAATTTTAATCAAAGATACTGAAACGAATTGTCAACAAATTTTTAGGTTTTGGTCTCGTACTGGGAAAGATAATCCAAAAAGTTTTGAAAAACATAAAATAGAATTGAAACCTTATGAAAAAGCAAGATTTGAGAAAGGAGAAGAACTGAAGGTATTAGGAAAGGTGCCACCTTCCTCTAATCAATTACAAAAAAATATGCAGATAGAAAATCTTTCTATTTACAAAGTCAAAACAGATGTTTTGGGTAATAAACATTTCATCAAAAAAGAGGGTGACGAACCAAAACTCAAATTTTAAAAAATATTTAAAAAAGAGTTGCAAACGCTTGTACAATGTATTATAATAGTAAATGTAAGGGACGCCTTGCACAGTTACTTAAATCTTGCAGAAGCTACAAAGATAAGGCTTCATGCCGAATTCAACACCCTGTCATTTATGGCGGGGTGTTTTCGTTTTGTGAAAGAGGAAAATACGATGACTTGGAGAATTGTGCATATCTGTCAGAGTGAAAAAATGCAATTAAAGTTAGATAACCTTTTAATTAAGAAAATGGGTCAAGACTATGTTATCCCACTGAGTGATATTTCGATAATTGTAGCAGAAGGAGGGGAGACTGTTGTAACTTTAAGGTTATTAAGTGCTTTAAGTAAGTATAATATTGCTTTAATTGTCTGTGATAATGAGCACTTGCCTACAGGAATTTATCATTCTCAAAATGGCCATTTTAGAGCCTATAAAAAATTACAGGAGCAATTATTGTGGACGCAGGAACAGAAAGATAAATTATGGCAGATAGTTACTTATTTCAAAATAAACAATCAGCAAGATGTTCTTGCAATGTTTGAGAAGAATATTGATTGCATTCAATTATTAGCAGACTATAAAGATCATATTGAATATGGAGATAAAACCAACCGCGAAGGTCATGCTGCAAAAGTCTATTTTAACGAACTCTTTGGAAAAAAATTCGTACGTCTTACACAACAGGAAACGGATGTCATCAATGCTGGTCTAAATTATGGTTATGCAATCATGAGAGCGCAAATGGCACGTATTATTTCTGGGTATGGTTTGAATCCCTTAATAGGAATTTTTCATAAGAATGAATATAACCAATTTAACCTGGTTGATGATCTAATGGAACCTTTTCGGCAGATTATCGATGTCTGGGTTTATCAAAATTTACGAGATGAAGAGTATTTGAAATATGAATTTCGTCTTGCGTTGACAGATACACTGAACGCAAAGATTCGTTATGGGAAAGAAACGTGTTCTGTAACGGTAGCAATGGATAAATATGTCAAAGGTTTTCTAAAATGTATCTCTGATAAGGATACTAGTAAATTTTACTGTCCGGTGGTTTCGAGTGTAGAATGGAGTTAAAGAAATGAGGTATGAAGCATTGAGATTATTGTGTTTTTTTGATTTACCAATGGAAACAAATCAAGAAAAAAGGGTCTATCGTAACTTTCGGAAAGATTTAATTGCCAATGGTTTTGAAATGTTGCAGTTTTCTGTTTATTATCGAACCTGTCCTAATCGAAGTTTTGCAAGTAAATTCTATAAAAAATTAAGCCAGAGTAATTTACCAAGTGGGAATGTCCGTTTACTTGCAGTAACAGAGAAACAATTTTCTGAAATGGTTTTAATAATTGGTGGAAAAACAAAGCAAGAAGAAGTAGTCAGCGATAATAAGTTGGTAGTTATATGAAAATGAACATTAGTCATCCGTATAAGGATAATATTTCATTAAGTTTTGGTCAATTTACTCAAATTGTAGGTCAAGATCAGCAACTAAAGTACTATATTTGGCAGATACTATTATGGTATTTTGGAGGAAAAAAATATAGTGAGGAAGATTTGGTTCTATTTGAACAAAATGAGCCTAAAATACTAATAGATGATACAGTTTTTTCCCGTTCAGAATTTAGTGTTATTCAAATATCCAATATCAATGATTTGATTGAACAAATGGAATATAAAAAAGGGACAGTAGCTTATGGTTATATAAAGAAAAAAATTACTTCTATTGAGATAATGGAGCAAATTGAAAATATCAATGATAATTTGGATAGGATTTCACTTCTATTGAATCAGAAGTTGAATCTTCAAATTGATGATATCGTTTATCATAGCGAAGCAAAATATTTTAATGCTGATCAATTAATTCAAAAAAATTTTTTACCATACTTTGGAGCAAATGATAAAAATATATCCTTTGAGTTTGTAGACAATAAGATAAAGTTTTTATTATTTCTTTCCATGTTAGAAATTATGGCGACAAACAGTTCTGAAAAGTTTTTGCTTGTCTTACGAAATTTGGACGATTTTCTATCCTATAATGATTTTGTTGAATGTTGCGAGAAAATGGAGTTTCTGACTAATCATAGCGATTCATTATATATTGTTTTATTTCCTTCCAATGAAGGTTATCTTCATGTCACGAAAGAAGTTTTAGAGGAAATCAATATTGTTTCTGATTATGTTGATCATTTTTATTCGCTAGAATTCATGTATGATCGCTTTATCAATCAGTATCCAACAAATCAAATACCTGATGAACAAGAATTTTTAACCTCTTTAAGAAAAATTGGATCCTATTTATTTAGCTCGGACATTCTCCACATGAGTTTATCTGTAGAAGATCAAGTAGCATTAAAAATTTTGAATAATTTGTATCAGTACAAAATGAAAACAAAATTCTGTATTGAATCAGTCAATCCAATGTTATTGAAATATTTGGAAGAATAGTATTGACGAGTGAGTTTTAAGGCTTTATAATGTTTTTGAGGGAACAAAAATTAAAATTGACGAATTTGAGGTTTTTGTACTCTCAAGATTTAAGTAACTGTACAACGTGCAATGTGTGAAGTCAGAAAACATGAAAGTTTTTGTACTCTCAAGATTTAAGTAACTGTACAACAATATTTAACTCATTCTGGGACACAAACACGTTTTTGTACTCTCAAGATTTAAGTAACTGTACAACTGTTAAAGCAAAACATTGACCTTTCAAATAGTTTTTGTACTCTCAAGATTTAAGTAACTGTACAACTCCTTATGGTGTTACGATGTTACCAAACCCGTTTTTGTACTCTCAAGATTTAAGTAACTGTACAACTTATTGGTTCATCAAATACTGAAGCTGATGTTTTTGTACTCTCAAGATTTAAGTAACTGTACAACTAACTATTTATTATATGAGTTATGATGATAGTTTTTGTACTCTCAAGATTTAAGTAACTGTACAACGAGACAATCATATCAGACTATTGAATCAGTGTTTTTGTACTCTCAAGATTTAAGTAACTGTACAACCTGAGTTTTACAATGTTTCAAGCTAGTTCAGTTTTTGTACTCTCAAGATTTAAGTAACTGTACAACCAATAAGGCTCAATCAGGAGTAGCACGTTGTTTTTGTACTCTCAAGATTTAAGTAACTGTACAACAAGTCTTAATAAGATATCGAATTATAATAAGTTTTTGTACTCTCAAGATTTAAGTAACTGTACAACTGGGAAGTATATCATCTTGGAAATTTTTAAGTTTTTGTACTCTCAAGATTTAAGTAACTGTACAACTTTTTAAGAATTTACTAATTCCTCCGGTAAGTTTTTGTACTCTCAAGATTTAAGTAACTGTACAACTGAACCCTCCAGCACCTCAACATCCAGTTAGTTTTTGTACTCTCAAGATTTAAGTAACTGTACAACTACCCTCAATCAAGGCGAAAAGTTGACCTTGTTTTTGTACTCTCAAGATTTAAGTAACTGTACAACAAAGACCCAGACGCTAAACCTTACTTTATTGTTTTTGTACTCTCAAGATTTAAGTAACTGTACAACTCTCAATCAAACGCACTCGCTAACATGAAGGTTTTTGTACTCTCAAGATTTAAGTAACTGTACAACAAACACATGGCGATGCGTGTCTGTGATAGAGTTTTTGTACTCTCAAGATTTAAGTAACTGTACAACATTGATTTGTTTGAAGAAGAAGTCAATACTGTTTTTGTACTCTCAAGATTTAAGTAACTGTACAACATAATATAATCAAGATAAAGAAAGGGAGAGGTTTTTGTACTCTCAAGATTTAAGTAACTGTACAACAAGTTCGAGATAAAGATATCAGAGGTATCTGTTTTTGTACTCTCAAGATTTAAGTAACTGTACAACAAAAAGAGAATATGGCTACATTGGAGATTTGTTTTTGTACTCTCAAGATTTAAGTAACTGTACAACACGCCAGCTCGTCACCATGTATCCATCTTCGTTTTTGTACTCTCAAGATTTAAGTAACTGTACAACTTATTAAAGAAAATACTCACGAGGAATTAGGTTTTTGTACTCTCAAGATTTAAGTAACTGTACAACTAGCGTAGTAATGCGCAGACTCTACCATCTGTTTTTGTACTCTCAAGATTTAAGTAACTGTACAACGTGATCAAATTGAATACATGATGCAGGACCGTTTTTGTACTCTCAAGATTTAAGTAACTGTACAACAAAGGATCTATCAAACTTGCAAGGAGATAAGTTTTTGTACTCTCAAGATTTAAGTAACTGTACAACAATACCGTTGATAATAGCAGTAGATACACCGTTTTTGTACTCTCAAGATTTAAGTAACTGTACAACAGCCACTTCATGAATCGACTTCGGCGATTGGTTTTTGTACTCTCAAGATTTAAGTAACTGTACAACATCATCACGGTCAAAGGCTCCTAGGTAATAGTTTTTGTACTCTCAAGATTTAAGTAACTGTACAACGTCTGTTTGGGCTTCTATGCGGTTTTGGGGGTTTTTGTACTCTCAAGATTTAAGTAACTGTACAACTACTGACTTTTTGCCCCCCCTAAAGTATATGTTTTTGTACTCTCAAGATTTAAGTAACTGTACAACCCAGAGCGATAGCAAATGGGATAGAAGCTGGTTTTTGTACTCTCAAGATTTAAGTAACTGTACAACATCATTATATAACACATTATGCAAGCAATGGTTTTTGTACTCTCAAGATTTAAGTAACTGTACAACTCTATAAGTTGGACCGTCTTAGCCGTAGCCGTTTTTGTACTCTCAAGATTTAAGTAACTGTACAACATATCTTGATGTTTAAAATAGAAATATCTCGTTTTTGTACTCTCAAGATTTAAGTAACTGTACAACCTGGCTATTCATTTGGTGGGAAAACAATCTGTTTTTGTACTCTCAAGATTTAAGTAACTGTACAACATATAAAGGAGTGATACAGATGAACAATAAGTTTTTGTACTCTCAAGATTTAAGTAACTGTACAACGTGACGACAATTGAACAAGTTCGACAATCTGTTTTTGTACTCTCAAGATTTAAGTAACTGTACAACATATAAAGGAGTGATACAGATGAACAATAAGTTTTTGTACTCTCAAGATTTAAGTAACTGTACAACAAACTTGCCCATCCTTATTTTTATAAAGATGTTTTTGTACTCTCAAGATTTAAGTAACTGTACAACATGAGGATTTGCAGATTTAGCAAAGGTCCAGTTTTTGTACTCTCAAGATTTAAGTAACTGTACAACAACGGACACAAGAATATAAGGCTAGGACTAGTTTTTGTACTCTCAAGATTTAAGTAACTGTACAACCTCTTACCTTGTTTGATATTTACAGGGATAGTTTTTGTACTCTCAAGATTTAAGTAACTGTACAACTTCAACGCCTAGAAGCAGAACGTGAGGAGAGTTTTTGTACTCTCAAGATTTAAGTAACTGTACAACTAAAGTCCAAAGGTAGTAGCATTATAGATAGTTTTTGTACTCTCAAGATTTAAGTAACTGTACAACTCCAACTGAGTAAGCATAGGCAGCAGCCTGGTTTTTGTACTCTCAAGATTTAAGTAACTGTACAACTTGTTTTGAGAATAATGTTTTTATTCTTTTGTTTTTGTACTCTCAAGATTTAAGTAACTGTACAACTACTGAGTTTTTGCCCCCCCTAAAGTATATGTTTTTGTACTCTCAAGATTTAAGTAACTGTACAACTTCCTCACTTTCAGCAGTCAACCATTGCCGTTTTTGTACTCTCAAGATTTAAGTAACTGTACAACCAAGAGCGAGATAGTCTGAAAGACCAGTTGGTTTTTGTACTCTCAAGATTTAAGTAACTGTACAACGGTCTGAATTAGATCTAACTCAGCAATCGGAACGGAAACGCCCTCTTTAGCTTCTTAAGAATAAGATCACCAGTATGGTATAATGTCATATAGTAGCGATCAGAGAGGAAAGGAGCGGAAACGATGCTAGCTATTTTTATTGATTCTATAGGTGACAAATCAGGTACCTATAAATTGTTAAGAAGCCATTCATCCTTGCCTTTTTCTTTAATCCAATCCAGAATCAAAGATCATGACACGGTGATAGAAGTAGACATGTTAGATTTGGATGAATTGAAAAAGGTTAGAGAACTCATCCGTGAGTTGAGTGCTATTGGGACCAAGGTTACGATGAGGGATTCGACTGGTATTATCACCTTAGAAATAGTAAATAATCTTATTTCTACTTTTGAAGAGATTGCGGCAGAGAGAGAAGAACTGGATGCTCTGATGTTTGAAGAGGAAGAGTGAGTGCCACGTTTTTCAGTGGATCACCAAGTTAGTTTTTAGTAATAGAAGGAAAACTGATGAATGATAATAGAAATTTATTGCGCTTCTTACAGGAGTTGATGTACGGTCTTGTAGATCTTATCAGTGAGAAAGAATATCAGGAGTTTGTCCTTGATTCCTTAAAACTTTCAAAACAGGAGCTTGATAAAGAGAGTGATTTTTGCCCAGATATTTTATATAATCGACTGGAAAATATAGACGAGCAGGATATCTTGACATTTCAGGTATTGGATAAGAAAACCAATCCACTAGTATGGAACTGTATCGCTAATTTCTTTGTTTTAGTTTGTCACTATTCATATATTGCTTCGGAAGAAATCTACCTACCACAAACGATTGAAAGTGTCGACGAGGACATACTTGAGGTTCTTTCCTTAAGTTACAAACAAATTCTAGCTGAAAATAGGGAACTTATTTCACAAATAACTGGACCAGAATTAGAAGGATATCTAAAGGATGATCTCGTTAAAAACTACTTTGGACCACTATTTTTATCTGATGAGAACGAATAGGCCATTCGTTCAAGCATAGATCAGGAGAGGATATGCTTACTAGTTATTTTATGTTGATTTTTGCTGAGGCAATTGCGAATCGTATGGAAACAGAATATACTTCACATATTCGAACCGCCTTGGATGCATGTTGGAGTTTTTTGGAGAATAGAGATAAAAGGGGAGAGGAACTTTATCGCCTTTTAGATGATGGGACAGACTTCAGTGGAATATTTATCTACATGCAATTAGATGAAAATGAAGCGAATGGTCTCTTGTGGGACAACATTAGTTATGTAATAGGTGTGACTGCTAAAGAAGCTTTTGAGTTTGAAAATAAGAAAGAGCTTCCTTCTCCCTTAGAGAACATTGAACCAGAACTACTTGATGTATTTATTGATAATTTAAAAGAAATCAGCATGGATCTTTATCATCACGTCGAAGCTGTAAAACGTTTCATCAATAGAAATCCATACCCATCAAGAGAATCTGCCCTAAAAGCACTAGATAAGATGGGCTTACTATGATAGCCAGATTGGAAGATTTGGTGAAAAATCAAAAAGAACACCCCGGAAGTTAGAGTGTCATCTCTACCTTTGGGGTGTTGTTTAATTTCTATACTTGAGGATTTTACAGTACCCACGTTCGGATGGCATGGGCTACGCCAGATTCGTCATTTGTTTTGGTGATGTATTTGGCGATTTTTTTGAGTTCAGGATTTCCATTTTCCATAACAACGGGATTTCCAACGACTTCCAGCATGGCGCGGTCATTTTCTTCGTCACCGATCGCCATGGTTTCATCTTTGGTCAATCCTAGTTTTTCAGCTAGGTGAGCAATAGCTGAACCCTTGTCTACATTCTTTTTAAGGAGCTCAAGGTAGAAAGGAGCAGATTTGTTGATGGAGAAGCGCTCGTAAAATTCTGCTGGTATCTTTTCAATCGCAGCATCGAGAATCTCTGGTTCATCGATGAACATACATTTGACGATTTCCTTGTCAGCCATTTCTTCAGGAGTGCGGTAGAAGATAGGCATGCTGACGAGAGTTGATTCGTGCACCGTGTACTTTCCGATATTGCGATTGGCAGTATAGATACCGTCCTTGGTAATAGCGTGCATGTGAACACCGAGCTTGCGACTGAGAAATTCCATATCTAGATAATCCTCATAGGTCAAGGATTCGCTGATAATCTCATGACCAGTAGCAGTTTCTTGGACAAGGGCACCGTTGAAGGTCACTACATAGTCACCTTGGTCTCTCAACTGCAAGTCGTCCAGAAGTTTGGCAACACCTGCGATAGGACGACCCGTTGCAATGACGACCTTGACGCCAGCTTGTTTGGCATCTTGGATGGCGGAAAAGACTTCAGGAGTGATTTCCTTTTGACTGTTGACTAGGGTACCATCGATATCGACGGCAATTAGTTTAATACTCATAAATTTCCTCTATTCGTTCTTATTTGGGGTAAAATGATCGTTCTCAATCAAGTGTAAAAATTGCTGGGTAATGCTTGCGAAGATACTGTTTTGGTCCAACATTTCTTTAGGAAAATAGAAACGATTGTCCCCATGGCGGCTGCCAGCAAGGGATTGGACGATAGGGGACAGGCTAGAGAGTTCTGCCAGTTCACCATTTTTTTGTAGAATCTCAATCTGAGTCCGTGGATTTTCAGATTCGGGACGATAGATATCATAAGGGAGGTCAAAGTTCTTATGAATGGCTGTATAGTAGTCGGGATCAAAACCGATTTCTTCAACCAGTTGTCTCATGGTTGCGAGTTGGTCTTGATCTTCTTGAGAAAAAGTAATGGATTTAAAGACCTTGCGGTTGACAAAACGTTGCGACAAGTCGGCTAGTATTTTGTCAGGACTGCTCATCCAGAGTTGGAAGTAGGTATTCATCACGCCATCATCTAGAGCCAGATAGTCAGATAGAGTAACTTTCTTTTCAAAAAAAGGCAGGAGATGTGGAGAAGTGCGTGCAAAGAAGTCTTTGTCCTCAGGGTAGAGTTCCTTTGCACGCTTGAGAAGATTCTGTAGGAGAACTTCCATGGCCCGTGTTGCTGGGTGGAAATAAACCTGCATATACATCTGGTAACGACTGAGGACATAATCTTCGATGGCATGCATGCCATTGCGCTGAAAGGCGATGCCATTTTCGACAGGACGAATGACTCGAAGGATTCGTGTCAGGTCAAATTCCCCATAAGATGCTCCTGTAAAATAAGAGTCGCGCAAGAGATAGTCCATGCGGTCTGCATCAATCTGACTAGAAATGAGCTGTACGACCTGCTTGTTAGGGTAGGTATGATCGATGACACTGGCTACCTTCTCCGGGAAATCGGGTGCTACTTGTAGCAGAACTTGGTGAATCTCTGTCTCAGGACTTTGAATGATTTCCTGAGTAATGGCCTCATGATCTGTATCAAAGAGATGTTCAAAAGTATGCGAATAGGCACCATGCCCGAGGTCATGAAGGAGTGCAGCGGTCATGGTCAAGAGAGATTCAGCAGGATCCCATTCTTCAGGATATTTTTCTTCAAAAATCTCTGTGATACGACGAGCAATCTCATAGACTCCCAAACAGTGGGAAAAGCGACTGTGCTCCCCACCATGGAAAGTATAGCTGGAAGTTCCTAGCTGTTTGATACGACGCAAGCGTTGAAATTCTTTTGTATTGATCAAGTCATAGATGACCTGATTGTTTACATGGATATAATTGTGAACTGGGTCACGGAATACTTTTTCGTTCATATGACCATTATAGCAAAATCCTGTTCTTTTTGGTAAAATAGTAGGATAAGAGACAAGAAAGAGGATTTGATGTGAAGATTCGGATGCGCAATACGATTCAGTTTGATGAGCAGTTGGAAGTGATTGACCAACTTTATGACGTGGAAGTGCATGAAAAAGGGGATTTTAGCTATCTGCTTTTTTATAATGAGGAAAAAGAAAAAGTAGTTATTAAATTCCATGGTCAAGAACTGGTGATGACCCGTTTTTCCAATCCGAAAACCATTATGCGTTTTCTCAGGGATAGTGATAGTTTAGCCTATATTCCGACTCCAATGGGAATGCAAGAGTTTATCATTCAAACGAATCACTACAAACTGGATGGGCAAAAGATTGAGCTCGCCTATCAACTGCAAAACCAAGAGGGACAACCCTTTGCCAGCTATCAATTAGAAATTACTTGGGGATAAGGAAAAGGTTGGCGAATGCCAACCTTATTTGATATAGAGTTCTTGATTTTTTAGGACAATTTCACGCACACTTGCGAATTTCTTGAGTTTTTTAAGTTCTTCAGGACGGGTTACGAGAGTGATAACATAGCCCTCTTTACCCATGCGACCTGTACGGCCAGCGCGGTGAGTGTAGGTTTCCATATCTCTAGGGACGTCGAAATTGACAACACATTCCAAGCTATCGATATCAATTCCACGAGCCAGAAGGTCAGTTGCAAGGAGAAGAGTTAGTTGCTTGTTCTTAAACTTTTCCAAGATAACTTTTCTAAACTTGACATTGACATCACTAGCGAGGGAAACAGCCAAGATATCCCGATACTGTAGTTTTTCCTCTGCGTTTCCAAGGTCTGAGAGGCTGTTAAAGAAGACCAGACCACGAAAATCCTCTACATGAGCTAACTTTCGTAGCATATCCACTCGGTGACGTTGGTCTACCTGCATGTAGAAATGTTGAATGTTGTCCAACTTTTGGTCAGAAAGATCGATGGTGCGCGTGTTTGGTGCAATATTTTCTTGGTCAAACTTGGTCGTCGCACTCATGTAGATGAGTTGATGGTCACGAGGTGCGTAGTGAGTGATTTTCTCAACAAAGTGAATCTGAGAATCATCGAGCAACTGGTCAAATTCATCTAGGATGATGGTTTCCACATTCATCATCTTGATTTTTTTCAATTTAATCAACTCAAAGATACGGCCAGGTGTTCCAATCAGAATTTCTGGTCCTTTTTTAAGACGTTCAATCTGGCGTTTTTGACTGGAACCTGATAAGAAGAGCTGAGCAGTCAAGCCGATAGCTTCTGCCCACGTTTTACACACGTCAAAAATCTGTCCAGCCAGTTCGGTATTTGGTGCTAGAATCAAGAGCTGCTGGGATTTTTTCTTTTTCAGTCTGAGTAGACTTGGGAGTAAGTAAGCGAGGGTCTTACCAGTTCCTGTTGGGCTCACTCCTAGGAGATTTTCTCCAGCAAGAATAGGCTCAAATAGTTGAGTTTGAATGGGGGTAAATTCTTGGAAACCGAGTTGGTCGCTCAATTCCTGCCATTCAGTCGGTAGTTTGGTTTTCATTTTTCTGCCTCAAATCTAATGCCAGCAGTCTGGCGCATGGTATATAATAGGTCATGAACAGAACCTGCATCATCCAGCCAGTTCTGGTAAAGTGTCTGATCTGGTTGCTGGATCATGTGTGCAAATGCGGCGGCTTCCTCAGTCATCGTATGAGGAGCTTGTTGGATAGGGAGCTGGACTTGATTTCCTCGGTGGTCGCTAAAAATAGCTGAGCGGACATGTTCAATCGTGTTAAGAGTCAAGGTTCCATCTGCTGTGTAAATCTCACAAGGAAGATTGGAAGTGATGTTTTTCCCAGCCTTGATATGAACTTGAAAGTTAGGGTAGAAGAGGATACCATCGCCATTTAGGTCAATGCTATTGTCAAGCTGTTGAGCCTGATAGGTCGCGTCTTGGGCCTTTCCAAAGAGACGAATAGCAGCGTAGATAGGATAAATCCCCAAGTCCATAAGAGCTCCACCAGCAAAACGGTCTGAAAAGACATTGGGAGTCTGTCCAGCCAACAAGTCAGGCATCTTGGAAGAATACTTGGCATAGTTGAAATCTGCTCCCAGCACTTGCTTGTCTGCTAAAAAGTTTTTGATAGTAGTAAAGGCTTCCTCGTGGTAATTACGAGCTGCTTCAAAAATAAAACAGTGATTTTTCTCAGCTGTTTGTCTCAAATCTAGCCATTCATGTGGCTGAGTAACAGCAGGTTTTTCAAGAATGACATGTTTACCTGCAGACAAGGCAGTCTTGGCTTGAACAAAATGCAAGGAGTTTGGACTAGCGATATAGACTACATCAAAGGAAGACTGAAAGAATTCCTCTAATTGATCAAAGAGTTGGATATTCTTATAGCGGGAAGCAAAGGTTGCGGCAGTTTCTAACTTTCTAGAGTAGACAGCAACCAGCTGGTATTGGCCACTGGTATGGGCTGCCTCTATGAAGTGATGACTGATAGCGCTTGTTCCGATGACACCTAGTTTAAGCATAGATACTCCTTTTCCGACTTTAAATCCTTCCTTCATTATAACATAGAAAAGAAGGACTATCCAACAGATGGTAAAAATTTTCAAATGGACTACGCTTTTCTTAAAGAAAGTGGTACAATATTGAAATGAGTAAATGAAACTGAAATGGGAGAGATAATGAGATTATTACCAATAAGAAAAATATCTCGTCAGTCTAAAAGACTAGCGCTTTTTTTGACCTTTTGTGCAGGATATGTCGATGCCTATACCTTTATCGTTCGAGGGAACACCCTTGTGGCTGGACAAACTGGGAATGTGGTTTTTCTTTCTGTAGGACTCATTCAGCAGAATGTATCGGACGCCAGTGCCAAAGTAATGACCTTGTTTTCCTTTATGATGGGTGTCTTTTTTCTGACATTGTATAAGGAAAAACTACGAATTGTTAAAAAGCCGATTTTGTCCTTGATTCCACTTGCAGTCCTGTCCCTAATTATAGGCTTTGTGCCGCAAACGGTTGATAATATCTATCTCGTACCGCCCTTGGCCTTCTGTATGGGGCTGGTGACAACTGCTTTTGGAGAAGTGTCAGGGATTGCCTATAATAATGCTTTTATGACAGGGAATATCAAACGTACCATGTTGGCTTTTGGAGATTATTTCCGGACCAATCATACGCCTTTCCTACGAGAGGGCTTGATTTTTGTTAGCTTGCTTAGCAGTTTTGTCTTCGGAGTTGTTTTTTCAGCTTATTTGACGATTTACTATCAGGAGAAGACAATTCTAGGAGTTCCTCTTATGATGAGTATCTTTTACTTCAGTATGCTTTTTGCTTCTTGGAGAAAAAAAGGGAAAGAAAAAGCTTAATTTTAATTGATTTTACTTGTAAGAAAAAAGAAGATATGCTATACTTGAAGAGTTGACTATGCACAGTCCTGTGCAACCGCACGAACATCGTTTGCTCGTCGTATAACAAATTTAAACTTTGTTATACTTAGAGCTCTTCTTTTAAGTGGTTCGTCCCACGATGCTAGGCGAGTCTTCACAAAAATACGGGGAAACCCTAAAAATCATAGGAGGTGCATAATGAGCACATACGCAATTATCAAAACTGGCGGAAAACAAGTTAAAGTTGAAGTTGGTCAAGCAGTTTACGTTGAAAAATTGAACGTTGAAGCTGGTCAAGAAGTTACTTTTAACGAAGTTGTTCTTGTTGGTGGTGAAAACACTGTTGTCGGAACTCCACTTGTTGCTGGAGCTACTGTAGTTGGAACTGTTGAAAAACAAGGAAAACAAAAGAAAGTTGTTACTTACAAGTACAAACCTAAAAAAGGTAGCCACCGTAAACAAGGTCACCGTCAACCATATACAAAAGTTGTCATCAACGCGATCAACGCTTAATTTTAAGGAGAACACATGATACAAGCAGTCTTTGAGAGAGCCGAAGATGGCGAGCTGAGGAGTGCGGAAATTACTGGACACGCCGAAAGTGGCGAATACGGCTTAGATGTCGTGTGTGCATCGGTTTCTACGCTTGCCATTAACTTTATCAATTCCATTGAGAAATTTGCAGGCTATGAACCAATCTTAGAATTAAACGAAGATGAAGGTGGCTATCTAAAGGTTGATATACCAGCGGATCTTCCTTCACACCAGAGAGAAATGACCCAGTTATTCTTCGAATCATTTTTCTTAGGTATGGCAAACTTATCGGAGAACTCATCTGAGTTCGTCCAAACCAGAGTTATCACAGAAAACTAACACGGAGGAAAACATTATGTTGAAAATGACTCTTAACAACTTGCAACTTTTCGCCCACAAAAAAGGTGGAGGTTCTACATCAAACGGACGTGATTCACAAGCGAAACGTCTTGGAGCTAAAGCAGCTGACGGACAAACTGTAACAGGTGGATCAATCCTTTACCGTCAACGTGGTACACACATCTATCCAGGTGTAAACGTTGGACGTGGTGGAGACGATACTTTGTTCGCTAAAGTTGAAGGCGTAGTACGCTTTGAACGTAAAGGTCGCGATAAAAAACAAGTTTCTGTTTACCCAATCGCAAAATAAAAAGGTTCAGTGAACCTTTTTATCCCGAGCCTTAAAATGAAAAGGCGAGGAAGCTAGAACTAGCATAAAATAAGGCTTTCCGAGTTTTCGGAGAGCCTATTTTTTTGTTTTGATACCCACAATTTTTCGTTACTAGTGTAGATGAATTTTGTGAGCGACATTATTTTTCCTAGGTGGAAAACTTCTAAAATATGGTATAATGAACAGATAGAGAAGTTGGGGGTAAAAGATGAACATTCAACAATTACGCTATGTTGTGGCCATTGCCAATAGTGGTACTTTCCGTGAAGCTGCTGAAAAGATGTATGTTAGTCAGCCGAGTCTGTCTATTTCTGTGCGCGATTTGGAAAAAGAACTTGGGTTTAAGATTTTCCGTCGAACTAGTTCGGGAACGTTTTTGACACGTCGCGGTATGGAATTTTATGAGAAAGCGCAAGAATTGGTCAAAGGCTTCGATGTTTTTCAAAATCAGTATGCCAATCCTGAGGAAGAAAAGGATGAATTTTCCATTGCCAGTCAGCACTATGACTTCTTGCCACCAACGATTACGGCCTTTTCAGAGCGTTATCCTGATTATAAGAACTTTCGTATTTTTGAGTCTACTACAGTTCAAATCTTAGACGAAGTAGCTCAAGGACACAGTGAGATTGGGATTATCTACCTCAACAACCAAAATAAAAAGGGAATCATGCAACGGGTTGAAAAGCTTGGTTTAGAAGTTATTGAACTAATTCCTTTCCAGACTCACATTTATCTTCGTGAAGGGCACCCTTTAGCACAGAAAGAGGAATTGGTCATGGAGGACCTAGCGGATCTGCCAACGGTTCGGTTTACTCAGGAAAAAGATGAGTATCTATACTATTCAGAGAACTTTGTCGACACCAGCGCGAGCTCGCAGATGTTTAACGTGACGGACCGTGCTACTTTGAATGGTATTTTGGAGCGGACGGATGCCTATGCAACTGGATCTGGTTTTTTAGATAGTGACAGTGTTAATGGGATCACAGTCATTCGTCTCAAGGATAATCTAGATAATCGCATGGTCTATGTCAAACGGGAAGAAGTGGAGCTTAGCCAAGCTGGGACTCTTTTCGTAGAAGTCATGCAAGAATATTTTGATCAAAAGAGGAAATCATGAAAAAAAGAGGAATAGTAGCAGTCATTGTACTGCTTTTGATTGGGTTGGATCAGTTGGTCAAAAATTATGTTGTCCAGCAGATTCCACTGGGTGAAGTGCGTTCGTGGATCCCCAATCTCGTTAGTTTGACCTACCTGCAAAATAGAGGAGCAGCCTTCTCCATGCTGCAAGATCAGCAGTGGTTATTTGCTGTCATTACACTGGTCGTCATGGTGGGTGCCATTTGGTATTTACATAAACACATGGAGGATTCTCTCTGGTTGGTTTTTGGACTGATTTTGATAATCGCGGGAGGTCTGGGCAACTTTATCGACAGAATGAGTCAAGGTTTTGTGGTGGATATGTTTCACCTAGACTTTATCAACTTTGCGATTTTCAATGTTGCTGACAGTTATTTGACAGTTGGTGTCATTGTTTTATTGATTGCAATGCTTAAAGAGGAAGTAAATGGAAATAAAAATTGAAACTGGTGGGCAACGTCTAGACAAGGCTCTGTCGGACCTGACAGAATTGTCACGCAGTCTCGCGAATGAACAAATCAAGGCTGGACAAGTCTTGGTGAATGGGCAAGCCAAGAAAGCCAAATACACTGTCCAAGAGGGGGATATCGTCACCTACCATGTGCCAGAACCAGAGGTTTTAGAGTATGTGGCTGAGAATCTGCCACTCGAGATTATCTACCAAGATGAGGATGTAGCCGTTGTTAACAAACCTCAGGGGATGGTGGTTCATCCCAGTGCCGGTCATACCAGTGGAACCTTGGTCAATGCCCTCATGTACCATATCAAGGACTTGTCAGGTATCAATGGTGTTCTCCGACCGGGTATCGTTCACCGCATTGACAAGGATACGTCTGGTCTCCTTATGATTGCTAAGAATGATGAGGCGCATCTAGCACTTGCCCAAGAACTCAAGGATAAAAAGTCTCTACGCAAATACTGGGCGATTGTTCATGGCAATCTTCCCAATGATCGTGGTGTGATTGAAGCTCCGATTGGTCGTAGTGAAAAAGATCGTAAGAAACAGGCAGTGACTGCTAAAGGGAAGCCAGCAGTGACTCGTTTTCAAGTCTTGGAACGCTTTGGAGATTATAGTTTGCTAGAGTTGCAACTGGAAACAGGACGTACCCACCAAATCCGTGTTCATATGGCTTATATTGGCCATCCAGTCGCTGGGGATGAGGTCTATGGCCCTCGTAAAACCCTGAAAGGACATGGACAGTTTCTCCATGCTAAGACTCTAGGTTTTACCCATCCGAGAACAGGTGAAACTTTGGAGTTCACAGCAGATATTCCAGAGATTTTTAAAGAAACGCTGGAAAGATTGCGTAAAACTGAGAATAGATAAAAGAGTTGAGATGACTGTCTCAACCTTTTTATTTCAAGTCTTTTCTATTTTAAAGCATTCATGTTATAATGGATAAATATGAAGAATCGGAGTGAGAATATGAAGTACAAACGAATCGTCTTTAAGGTAGGGACCTCCTCCTTGACAAATGAAGACGGGAGTTTATCAAGAAGTAAAGTAAAGGCAATTACCCAACAATTAGCTATGTTGCATGAAGCTGGACATGAGTTGATTTTGGTTTCATCTGGGGCAGTTGCCGCTGGATTTGGAGCTTTGGGTTTTAAAAAACGTCCGACCAAGATTGCAGATAAGCAGGCTTCGGCTGCAGTAGGACAAGGATTGCTCCTAGAAGAATACACAACCAACCTCCTCATGCGCCAGATCGTTTCTGCGCAAATTTTGCTGACACAGGATGATTTTGTAGATAAACGTCGCTATAAGAATGCCCACCAGGCCTTGTCTGTGTTGCTTCATCGTGGAGCGATTCCTATCATCAATGAAAATGACAGTGTCGTCATTGACGAACTCAAGGTTGGGGACAATGACACTCTGAGTGCCCAGGTAGCGGCTATGGTGCAGGCAGACCTTTTGGTTCTCTTGACCGATGTGGATGGTCTCTATACTGGCAATCCTAATTCGGATCCAACAGCTAAACGCTTGGATAAAATTGAGACTATCAATCGTGAGATTATTGATATGGCTGGTGGAGCAGGTTCGTCTAATGGGACAGGTGGGATGTTGACTAAGATCAAGGCGGCTACGATTGCTACGGAGTCAGGTGTGCCAGTCTATATTTGCTCCTCCTTGAAATCAGATGCCTTGATCGAGGCAGCGGAGGAGACCAAGGATGGTTCCTTCTTTGTTGCGCAAGAGAAGGGACTTCGTACCCAGAAACAATGGCTGGCCTTCTATGCTCAAAGTCAGGGAACGATTTGGGTAGATGGTGGAGCTGCAGAGGCACTTTCAAAAAACGGGAAAAGTCTCCTTTTATCGGGTGTGGTAGAAGTGGAAGGAAGCTTCTCCTACCACGATATTGTAACAGTGGCTGATAAAGAAACAGGTCAATCTCTTGGAAAGGGACGTGTCCAATTTGGCGTCTCAGCCCTAGAAGATATGCTCCGTTCTCAAAAAGCTAAGGGAGTCTTGATTCACCGTGATGACTGGATTTCCATCACTCCTGAAATCCAGCTGCTCTTTACAGAATTTTAGAGGCGAACGATGGAAAGTACACAAGAACAATTTGAACAAGTACAGGCTGTTAAGAAATCAATCAATACTGCTAGTGAAGTAGTGAAAAACCAAGCCTTGCTAGCCATGGCTGATCAGTTATTGGCAGCTACTGAGGAGATTCTAGAGGCCAATGCCCTCGATATGGCAGCGGCCAAGGGGAAAATCTCAGATGTCATGCTAGATCGTCTTTATTTGGATGAAGGACGTATAGAAACGATGGCAAGAGGGATTCGTGAAGTGGTTGCTTTACCAGATCCTATTGGTGAAGTCCTAGAGACAAGTCAGCTTGAAAATGGCTTGGTTATTACCAAGAAACGGGTGGCTATGGGGGTCATCGGTATTATCTATGAAAGCCGTCCAAATGTGACGTCGGATGCTGCTGCTTTGGCTCTCAAAAGTGGCAATGCGGTCGTTCTTCGTAGTGGTAAGGACGCCTATCAAACTGCCCATGCTATTGTCACAGCCTTGAAGAAGGGCTTGGAGGCGACGACCATTCATCCAGAGGTGATTCAACTGGTGGAAGATACCAGCCGAGAAAGTAGCTATGCTATGATGAAGGCCAAGGACTATCTAGACCTTCTCATTCCTCGTGGAGGTGCTGGCTTGATTAATGCTGTGGTTGAAAATGCTATCGTGCCTGTTATTGAGACAGGAACCGGGATTGTCCATGTCTATGTGGATAAGGATGCAGACGAAGACAAGGCTCTATCGATCATCAACAATGCTAAAACCAGTCGTCCTTCTGTCTGCAATGCTATGGAAGTTTTACTGGTTCATGAAGACAAGGCAGCGGATTTCCTTCCTCGCTTGGAACAAGTTCTGGTTACAAGTCGGAAAGAAGCTGGGCTGGAACCAATTCAATTCCGCTTGGATGAGAAAGCAAGTCAGTTTCTTTCAGGTCGATTAGCTGAGGCCCAAGACTTTGACACCGAGTTTTTAGATTATATCCTTGCGGTTAAGGTCGTGAGTGGTTTAGAAGAAGCGGTTGCGCATATTGAAGCCCACAGTACCCATCATTCGGACGCCATTGTGACAGAAAATGCTGAAGCTGCAGCCTACTTTACAAATCAAGTGGACTCAGCAGCAGTTTATGTCAATGCGTCAACTCGTTTCACCGATGGTGGCCAATTTGGTCTGGGTTGTGAAATGGGGATTTCTACTCAAAAACTGCACGCGCGTGGTCCAATGGGTTTAAAAGAATTAACCAGCTACAAGTATGTGGTTACTGGTGACGGACAGATAAGGGAGTAAGAGATGAAGATTGGATTTATCGGTTTGGGGAATATGGGTTCTAGCTTGGCTAAAGCTGTTTTGCAGGCCAAGACGGGTGCTCAGATTCTCCTTGCCAATCGTAGTCAAGCAAAAGTAGATGCTTTCATCACTGATTTCGGTGGTCAGGCTTCCAGCAATGAAGAAATTTTTGCAGAAGCAGATGTGATTTTTCTAGGAGTAAAGCCTGCTCAGTTTTCTGAACTGCTTTCTCAATATCAGACCATCCTTGAAAAACGAGAGAGTCTTCTTTTGATTTCCATGGCGGCTGGATTGACCTTGGAAAAACTAGCTAGTCTTATCCCAAGTCAACACCGGATCATTCGCATCATGCCCAATACTCCAGTGGCTATCGGCCAAGGAGTGATTAGTTATGCCATGTCAGCAAACTGTTGTGCTGAGGACAGGGAGCTCTTTTGTCAGCTTTTAGCCAAGGCTGGTCTTTTGGTTGAGCTGGGAGATGGCTTAATCGATGCGGCGACAGGTCTCGCAGGTTGTGGACCAGCTTTTGTCTATCTCTTTATCGAGGCTTTGGCAGATGCGGGTGTACAGACAGGATTGCCACGAGAAATAGCTTTAAAAATGGCAGCCCAAACAGTAGTCGGCGCTGGACAAATGGTCCTCGAAAGCCAGCAACATCCTGGAGTTTTGAAAGACCAAGTTTGCAGTCCAGGTGGTTCGACTATCGCTGGTGTAGCAAGTCTGGAAGAACATGCCTTTAGAGGTACCGTCATGGACGCAGTTCATCAAGCCTATAAACGAACACAAGAACTAGGTAAATAAGAGGTTGGATGACTCCCGGCCTCTTTTATGGTCGATTGAATGGAGAAGACGCAAAAAGATTGTCACAAAAACCTATTTTTTTGATAGAATAGAAGGTAGAAAAAAAGAAATGAGTTAGACATGTCAAAAGGATTTTTAGTCTCTCTTGAGGGACCAGAGGGAGCAGGAAAGACCAGTGTTTTAGAGGCTCTACTCCCCATTTTAGAGGAAAAAGGAGTAGAGGTGCTGACCACCCGTGAGCCAGGTGGAGTCTTGATTGGGGAGAAGATTCGTCAAGTGATTTTGGACCCAAGTCATACTCAGATGGATCCTAAAACAGAGCTCCTTCTCTATATCGCAAGTCGCAGACAGCACTTGGTGGAAAAAGTTCTCCCTGCTCTTGAAGCTGGTAAGTTGGTCATTATGGACCGCTTCATCGATAGTTCCCTTGCTTATCAGGGATTTGGCCGTGGCTTGGATATTGATGCCATTGATTGGCTCAATTACTTTGCAACAGATGGTCTCAAACCCGACTTGACACTCTATTTTGACATCGAAGTGGAAGAAGGACTGGCTCGTATTGCTGCTAATAGTGACCGCGAGGTCAATCGTTTGGACCTAGAAGGCTTAGACCTGCACAAGAAAGTCCGTCAAGGCTATCTTTCTCTTCTGGACAAAGAAGGAAATCGCATTGTCAAGATTGATGCCAGTCTTCCTTTGGAGCAAGTTGTGGAAACGACCAAGGCTGTCTTGTTTGACAGAATGGGCTTGGCTAAATGAAACAAGAACAACTAAAGGCTTTGCAACCAGAGCAGTTTGACCGCTTTATCCGTATCCTAGAACAAGACCAGCTCAATCACGCCTATCTCTTTTCAGGTTTCTTTGGAAGTTTGGAAATGGCGCAATTTTTGGCTAAAAGTCTTTTCTGTACGGATAAAGTAGGCGTTTTACCATGTGAGAACTGCCGAAACTGCAAGCTGATTGAACAGGAAGAATTTCCCGATGTTACCTTGATTAAGCCAGTCAATCAGGTCATTAAGACAGAACGCATTCGGGAATTGGTGGGCCAGTTTTCCCAAACAGGGATTGAAAGCCAGCAACAGGTCTTTATTATCGAGCAGGCGGAAAAAATGCATCCCAACGCAGCCAATTCTCTGCTTAAGGTCATCGAAGAACCTCAGAGTGAAGTTTATATTTTCTTCTTAACCAGCGATGAGGAAAAAATCTTGCCGACAATCCGTAGTCGGACCCAGATTTTCAACTTTAAAAAGCAAGAAGAAAAGCTCATCCATCAATTAGAACAAGCAGGTCTGGTCAAGAAAAAAGCGACTCTCTTAGCCCAGTTTTGTCAATCACGAGCTGAAGCTGAAAAGTTGGTCAATCAAGCAAGTTTTTGGACCTTGGTGGATGAAAGTGAGCGCCTGCTGACTTGGTTAGTAGCCAAGAAAAAAGAGAGTTATTTGCAGGTAGCCAAATTAACCAGCTTGGCAGATGACAAGGAAAAACAAGATCAGGTCTTGCGAATCCTCGAAGTTCTTTGTGGACAGGAACTCTTACAAGCAAGGATTCGACAGATTCTACAAGATTTGCTAGAAGCCAGAAAAATGTGGCTAGCTAATGTCAGCTTTCAAAATGCCATGGAATATCTGGTCTTGAAAGAAATATAAACTCAATGAAGGATAAAGAAAGGAAAGGGCTGGTTTATGGATAAAAAAGAATTATTTGACGCGCTGGACGATTTTTCCCAACAGTTACTGGTGACCTTGGCCGATGTGGAAGCCATCAAGAAAAATCTCAAGAGCCTGGTAGAGGAAAATACAGCTCTTCGCTTGGAAAATAGTAAGTTGCGCGAACGCTTGGGCGAGGTGGAAGCAGATACTCCCGTCAAGGCCAAGCATGTTCGTGAAAGCGTCCGTCGGATCTATAAAGACGGTTTTCACGTATGTAATGATTTTTATGGACAACGCCGAGAGCAGGACGAGGAATGTATGTTCTGTGACGAGTTGTTGTACAGGGAGTAGGCATGCAGATTCAAAAAAGTTTTAAGGGACAATCTCCCTATGGCAAGCTTTACCTAGTAGCAACGCCGATTGGCAATCTAGATGACATGACCTTTCGTGCCATTCAGACCTTGAAAGAAGTGGACTGGATTGCAGCTGAGGACACGCGCAATACAGGACTTTTGCTCAAGCATTTTGACATTTCCACCAAGCAGATTAGTTTTCACGAGCACAATGCCAAGGAAAAAATTCCTGATTTGATTGGTTTCTTGAAAGCAGGACAAAGTATTGCTCAGGTATCCGATGCGGGTCTGCCTAGTATCTCGGACCCTGGTCATGATTTGGTTAAGGCAGCTATTGAGGAAGAAATTGCAGTAGTGACAGTTCCGGGTGCCTCTGCAGGGATTTCTGCTTTGATTGCCAGTGGTTTAGCTCCACAACCACATATCTTTTACGGTTTCTTACCGAGAAAATCAGGCCAGCAAAAGCAATTTTTCGACTTAAAAAAAGATTACCCAGAAACTCAGATTTTCTACGAATCGCCCCACCGTGTATCAGATACATTGGAAAATATGCTAGAAGTCTACGGTGACCGCTCGGTAGTCTTGGTCAGGGAATTGACCAAAATCTATGAAGAATACCAACGAGGAAAGATTTCAGAGCTACTAGAAAGTATTGCTGAAACGCCACTCAAGGGTGAATGCCTTCTCATCGTTAAAGGCGCAAGTCAGGATGTGGAGGAAAAGGACGAGGAGGACTTGTTTTCAGAAATCCAATCTCGTATCCAGCAAGGCATGAAGAAAAATCAAGCCATTAAGGAAGTTGCGAAACTCTACCAGTGGAATAAAAGCCAACTCTACGCTGCCTACCACGAATGGGAAGAAAATCAAGAAAATGACTAAACAGGGAAGTTTGCCATCTTCCCTTTTTTTGTTATACTAGTAGAAGAAAAATTAGAAAGATTTGTGGGTGTCAAACAGTCTAGTAGCTTGTTTTGATATGAACTTAGGTTCCACCCAAAGAGGTATTAGTGTCGTGTCTCAATCTTATATCAATGTTATCGGTGCTGGTTTGGCAGGTTCTGAAGCAGCTTACCAAATCGCAGAACGCGGTATTCCAGTTAAACTTTATGAAATGCGTGGGGTCAAGTCAACACCTCAGCACAAAACAGACAATTTTGCTGAATTGGTTTGTTCCAATTCCTTACGTGGGGATGCTTTGACCAATGCAGTTGGGCTTCTCAAGGAAGAAATGCGTCGCTTGGGTTCTGTTATCTTGGAATCTGCTGAAGCTACACGTGTTCCTGCTGGTGGAGCCCTTGCGGTGGACCGTGATGGTTTCTCTCAAATGGTGACTGAAAAAGTGGCTAATCACCCCTTGATTGAAGTGGTTCGTGATGAAATTACAGAATTGCCGACTGATGTTATTACAGTTGTCGCTACTGGTCCTTTAACCAGCGATGCCCTAGCTGAAAAGATTCATGCCCTTAATGACGGTGATGGTTTCTATTTCTACGATGCGGCGGCGCCGATTATCGATGTCAATACCATCGATATGAGCAAGGTCTATCTCAAGTCTCGTTATGACAAGGGAGAAGCAGCCTACCTCAATGCCCCTATGACCAAGCAAGAATTTATGGATTTCCATGAAGCATTGATCAATGCGGAAGAAGCCCCGCTCAATTCGTTTGAAAAAGAAAAGTACTTTGAAGGTTGTATGCCTATCGAAGTCATGGCTAAGCGTGGCATTAAAACCATGCTTTATGGTCCGATGAAGCCAGTCGGTTTGGAGTATCCAGACGATTATACAGGCCCTCGTGACGGGGAGTTCAAAACACCGTATGCAGTTGTCCAGCTTCGTCAGGACAATGCGGCTGGTAGCCTCTACAATATCGTTGGTTTCCAAACCCACCTCAAATGGGGAGAACAAAAGCGTGTCTTCCAAATGATTCCAGGTCTTGAAAATGCTGAGTTTGTCCGTTATGGGGTCATGCATCGCAATTCTTATATGGATTCACCAAATCTTCTTGAACAGACTTACCGTTCTAAGAAACAACCAAACCTCTTCTTTGCTGGTCAAATGACGGGTGTAGAAGGCTATGTTGAGTCAGCAGCTTCAGGCTTGGTTGCAGGTATTAACGCAGCTCGTCTCTTTAAGGGTGAAAGTGAAGCTATCTTCCCAGAGACCACAGCGATTGGAAGTCTGGCTCATTACATCACTCACGCTGATAGCAAACATTTCCAACCAATGAACGTCAATTTCGGGATTATCAAGGAATTGGAAGGCGAGCGTATCCGTGATAAGAAGGCTCGTTATGAAAAAATTGCAGAGCGTGCTCTTACCGACTTAGAGGAATTTTTAACGGTCTAATTTTTTTCAAAGAATTGCTCATGATACTATAAAAATCTTAGAAATTGTGATAAAATAGGTAGGATAAAAAAAGGAGAGTAAAAATGGCGAACCCCAAGTATAAACGTATTTTAATCAAGTTATCAGGTGAAGCCCTTGCCGGTGAACGTGGCGTAGGGATTGATATCCAAACAGTTCAAACAATCGCAAAAGAGATTCAAGAAGTTCATAGCTTAGGTATCGAAATTGCCCTTGTTATTGGTGGAGGAAATCTCTGGCGCGGAGAACCTGCTGCAGAAGCAGGAATGGACCGCGTTCAGGCTGATTACACTGGAATGCTTGGGACCGTGATGAATGCTCTTGTGATGGCAGATTCATTGCAACAAGTTGGTGTCGATACGCGTGTGCAAACTGCCATTGCGATGCAACAAGTGGCAGAACCTTATGTACGTGGACGTGCCCTTCGCCACCTTGAAAAGGGTCGTATCGTTATCTTTGGTGCTGGTATTGGTTCACCTTACTTCTCAACAGATACAACAGCAGCCCTTCGTGCAGCTGAAATCGAAGCGGATGCCATCCTTATGGCTAAAAATGGCGTAGACGGTGTTTACAATGCCGATCCTAAGAAAGACAAAACTGCCGTTAAGTTTGAAGAATTGACCCACCGTGATGTTATCAATAAAGGTCTTCGTATCATGGACTCAACTGCTTCAACCCTCTCTATGGACAACGACATTGACTTGGTTGTCTTCAATATGAACCAACCAGGCAACATCAAACGTGTCGTATTTGGTGAAAATATCGGAACAACAGTTTCAAACAATATCGAAGAAAAGGAATAAGAAAATTATGGCTAATGCAATTGTAGAAAAAGCTAAAGAGAGAATGACCCAGTCTCACCAATCACTTGCTCGTGAATTTGGTGGTATCCGTGCCGGTCGTGCCAACGCAAGCTTGCTAGACCGTATCCACGTAGAATACTACGGAGTCGAAACTCCTCTTAACCAAATCGCTTCAATTACCATTCCAGAAGCGCGTGTCTTGTTGGTAACACCATTTGACAAGTCTTCATTGAAAGACATCGAACGTGCCTTGAACGCTTCTGACCTTGGTATCACACCAGCTAATGACGGTTCTGTGATCCGCTTGGTTATCCCTGCTCTTACAGAAGAGACTCGTCGTGACCTTGCCAAAGAAGTGAAGAAGGTCGGTGAGAATGCTAAAGTGGCTGTCCGCAATATCCGTCGCGACGCTATGGACGAAGCTAAAAAGCAAGAAAAAGCAAAAGAAATTACTGAAGACGAATTGAAGACTCTTGAAAAAGATATTCAAAAAGTAACAGACGACGCTGTGAAACACATCGACGACATGACTGCCAATAAAGAAAAAGAAATCTTGGAAGTCTAAAAATAAACAGAAAAACTCAGTTGGCATTGCTGGCTGAGTTTTATTCGAAAGAAGGAAATATGAATACAAATCTTGCAAGTTTTATCGTTGGACTTATCATCGATGAAAATGACCGTTTTTACTTTGTGCAAAAGGATGGTCAAACCTATGCTCTTGCTAAGGAAGAAGGTCAACATTCGGTAGGTGATACGGTCAAAGGTTTTGCCTATACGGATATGAAGCAGAAACTCCGCTTGACCACTCAAGAAGTTACTCCCACTCAAGACCAATTTGGCTGGGGAACCGTAACAGAAGTTCGTAAGGATTTGGGTGTTTTTGTCGATACCGGTATACCTGATAAGGAAATCGTTGTGTCACTTGATATCCTCCCTGAGCTCAAGGAACTCTGGCCTAAGAAAGGTGATAAACTCTACATCCGTCTTGAAGTGGACAAGAAAGACCGCATCTGGGGACTTTTAGCGTATCAGGAAGATTTCCAACGTCTGGCTCGTCCTGCCTACAACAACATGCAGAACCAAAACTGGCCAGCCATTGTTTACCGTCTCAAGCTGTCAGGAACATTTGTTTACCTACCAGAGAATAACATGCTTGGTTTCATTCACCCAAGTGAGCGCTACGCAGAGCCACGTTTGGGGCAAGTGTTAGATGCGCGTGTCATCGGTTTCCGTGAAGTGGACCGTACCTTGAACCTATCCCTCAAACCACGTTCCTTTGAAATGTTGGAAAATGATGCTCAGATGATTTTGACCTACTTGGAAAGCAATGGCGGTTTCATGACCTTGAATGATAAGTCATCCCCTGAGGACATCAAGGCAACCTTTGGAATCTCAAAAGGTCAGTTCAAGAAAGCACTCGGCGGCTTGATGAAGGCTGGTAAAATCAAGCAAGATCAGTTTGGGACAGAGTTGATTTAGGGAGGCTTATGAGAAAATCATTTTATACTTGGCTCATGACTGAGCGTAATCCTAAAAGTGACAGCCCTAAAGCCATCTTGGCAGACCTTGCTTTTGAGGAGTCAGCCTTTCCAAAACACACGGATGATTTCGATGAGGTGAGTCGCTTTTTGGAGGAGCATGCCAGTTTCTCTTTTAACCTAGGAGATTTTGATGCCATCTGGCAAGAATACTTAGAACACTAGAGACAATGAGATGAGGCTAGTATTTTATTGTTCTCTTTGCTATAATAAAAAGAAATAAACGGATTAGAGAGGTTCTTTATTTGAAGGAACATTCAATAGACATTCAACTAAGTCACCCAGATGACTTGTTCCATCTTTTTGGTTCCAATGAGCGCCATCTTCGTTTGATGGAAGAAGAGCTCGATGTGGTGATTCATGCTCGTACGGAGATTGTGCAGGTTATCGGAGAAGAGTCTACCTGTGAGGAAGCCCGTCAGGTTATTCAGGCTTTGATGGTCTTGGTAAATCGTGGAATGACAGTCGGCACACCAGATGTGGTCACTGCGATTGGCATGGTCAAAAACGATGAAATTGACAAGTTTGTCGCCCTTTACGAAGAAGAAATTATCAAAGACAATACTGGGAAACCGATCCGTGTCAAAACCTTAGGTCAAAAGCTTTATGTGGACAGTGTCAAACAGCATGATGTGACCTTTGGAATCGGGCCTGCTGGGACAGGGAAGACCTTTCTTGCAGTGACCTTGGCAGTGACTGCCCTTAAACGTGGGCAAGTCAAGCGAATTATTCTGACTCGACCAGCAGTGGAAGCAGGTGAGAGTCTAGGATTTCTTCCGGGTGATCTTAAGGAGAAGGTCGATCCTTACCTTCGACCTGTTTACGATGCTTTGTACCAAATTCTCGGAAAAGATCAAACGACCCGTCTCATGGAGCGCGAAATTATCGAAATCGCTCCCCTTGCCTACATGCGTGGTCGGACCTTGGATGATGCCTTTGTCATTCTCGATGAGGCACAAAATACGACCATCATGCAGATGAAGATGTTCCTGACTCGTTTAGGATTTAATTCGAAGATGATTGTCAATGGAGATATCAGTCAGATTGACCTGCCACGCAATGTTAAGTCCGGTTTGATTGATGCCCAAGAAAAGCTCAAGAACATTCATCAAATCGACTTTGTTCATTTTTCAGCCAAGGATGTGGTTCGCCATCCAGTTGTCGCTCAGATTATTCGGGCTTATGAACCAGCTCCAGTTAAGGTTGAAGAAAAGAACCAAGAAATAGAATAGCAAAAAAGCAGTTCAGATGTGAACTGCTTTTTTTAATGAGTGTCTAGCTTTAAACAAGTTCGTCGATAGACGTATGAACTTTATCGAGTCCTTGGGCAACTGGTAGGCTAGTTAAGTAACCTTGATAAGTGGTCACACCTTGACGCAAGCCCTCATCTTCAGAGATTGCTTGTGCGAATCCTTTTCCAGCCAAAGCTTCGATATAAGGAAGTGTGACATTGGTTAGGGCGATGGTTGAAGTACGGGCAACCGCACCAGGAATATTGGCAACGGCATAGTGGAGAACACCGTGTTTTTCGTAGACAGGCTCATCGTGCGTTGTCACACGGTCAGCTGTTTCGATAACGCCACCTTGGTCAACAGCAACGTCAACGATGACAGATCCTGGACGCATTTGTTTGACCATCTCATCTGTCACCAATTTCGGTGCTTTGGCACCAGGGATGAGCACCGCTCCAATCACTACATCAGCATCTCTCACACTTGCTTCGATATTGAAAGAATTAGACATAAGAGTTTGGATTTGGTTTCCAAAGACTTCTTCTAGAACTGAGAGACGCTTAGCACTGATATCTAAAATAGTCACTTGAGCACCAAGACCAAGGGCGATGCGGGCAGCATGTGTACCGACGACACCACCACCGATGATGGTTACTTTTCCTTTTGGAACGCCTGGTACACCACCTAGTAGGACACCAGAACCACCAGCTTGCTTAGTAAGGAAGTGAGCTCCGATTTGAACAGCCATACGGCCGGCAACCTCACTCATAGGAACGAGGAGAGGTAGTTGTCCTTGATTGTCACGAACAGTTTCATAGGCAATTCCTGTTGTTTTTGCTGCTAACATAGCTTCTGCTAATTCTGGAGCAGCGGCCATGTGCAAGTAGGTGAAGAGGAGAAGATCGTCGCGCAAATAAGCATATTCAGAAGCTAGTGGTTCTTTTACTTTCACGACCAACTCGGCAGCCCAGGCTTCAGCAGCAGTAGCGACAATCTCAGCTCCTTGCTTTTGATAGTCAGCATCAGTAAATCCTGAACCGAGACCAGCATTTGTTTCGATGAGGACACGATGTCCACGAGAAACTAAGCTATGGACACCAGCAGGTGTGAGGGCGACACGGTTTTCGTTATTTTTAATTTCTTTTGGAATTCCGATTAACATAGAGATAACCTACCTTTCAATTGACGGGATTGTATTAGTTGTCACATTCCAGTTCATAAATGAAAAATGTGATGGTTTTATTGTATATGAAAACGCTTCAAAAATCAAGAAAAACTTGTCATCCAAATTTATTTATGCTAGACTAGTGAGAATCAAGATCTAATGGAGGGAAAGTATGGAATCAATATTTGTTAAATTTGCCCAGTATCCATCTATAGAAACGAAGCGTTTATTGCTCCGACCTGTAACCTTGGATG
This sequence comes from Streptococcus oralis subsp. oralis, assembly GCF_002096495.1. Classification (GTDB taxonomy): domain Bacteria; phylum Bacillota; class Bacilli; order Lactobacillales; family Streptococcaceae; genus Streptococcus; species Streptococcus oralis_CU. Next base: position 372,132 of record NZ_NCUO01000012.1, read on the forward strand.
ATGCGGAAGCTATGTTTGAGTATGCCTCAGACAGAGAAAATACACGCTACACTTTTCCAACAAATCAAAGCTTAGAAGAAACCAAGAACAACATCGCTCAGTTCTACTTGGCTAATCCCTTGGGACGGTGGGGAATCGAAGTAAAAAGCAATGGTCAGTTTATTGGAACTATTGATTTGCACAAGATTGACCCAATTCTCAAAAAAGCAGCTATTGGTTACATTATCAATAAAAAGTATTGGAATCAAGGATTGACGACAGAAGCCAATCGGGCCGTGATTGAGCTGGCTTTTGAGAAGATTGGAATGAACAAGTTGAGCGCTCTTCACGACAAAGACAATCCCGCATCTGGCAAGGTTATGGAGAAATCAGGTATGCGTTTTTCCCACGAAGAACCCTATGCCAGAATGGATAATAAAGAACCAGGTCGAATTATCACAAGAGTTTATTATGTCTTGACCAAGGAAGACTATTTTGCAAATAAATAAGCAGTTGAAAAGAAATTTTTGACTGTTTTTTCTTTCTCTTACGAATAACCTAAGAGAGGAGAAAATATGGAAGCAATTATCGAGAAAATAAAAGAGTATAAAATCATTGTCATCTGTGCTTGTTTGGGTTTGGCCTTGGGCGGCTTTCTCCTGATAAAGCCATCTACACAAAAACCCGTCACAGAAACGAATTTGCAGGCTGAAGTTGCAACTGTTTCAAAGGATTCATCGTCTGAAAAAGAAGTGAAGAAGGAAGAAAAAGAAGAACCTCTGGAACAAGACCTGATCACAGTGGATGTAAAAGGTGCCGTAAAATCACCAGGGATTTATGACTTACCAGTAGGGAGTCGGGTTCACGATGCCGTTCAGAAAGCTGGTGGATTGACAGAGGAAGCAGATAGTAAGTCGCTCAATCTCGCTCAGAAAATCAGTGACGAGGCTCTTGTCTATGTTCCAACTAAGGGAGAAGAAGCAGCTAGTCAGCAGGCTGCCTCTGGAACGACTCCTTCGACAAGTAAAGAAAAGAAGATTAACCTCAATAAAGCTAGTCTGGAAGAACTCAAGCAGGTCAAAGGCTTGGGAGGAAAACGAGCCCAGGATATTATCGACCATCGTGAGGCAAATGGCAAATTCAAGTCGGTAGATGAATTAAAGAAGGTCTCTGGTATTGGCGCTAAGACCATAGAAAAGCTAAAAGATTATGTCACAGTGGATTAAGAATTTCCCTATTCCTCTAATCTATCTGAGCTTTCTGTTGCTCTGGCTTTACTATGCCATTTTTGGAGTGTCCTATCTCGCTCTGCTAGGTTTTGTTTTTTTGCTGATCTGCCTCTTTTTCCAATTTCCTTGGAAATCGGCTGGTAAAGTTCTAGCGATTTGTGGAGTTTTTGGAATTTGGTTTTTGTTTCAAAATTGGCAACAGACACAAGCTAGTCAGAACCTAGTGGATTCTGTTGAGAGGGTACGGATTTTACCAGATACCATCAAAGTCAATGGAGACAGTCTGTCCTTTCGGGGCAAGGCTGACGGCAGCACTTTCCAAGTTTACTATAAACTCCAGTCCGAGGAGGAGAAAGAGTACTTTCAAGCCTTAACAGACCTTCACGAGATAGAGCTAGAAGGGAAAGTCTCTGAACCTGAAGGACAGAGAAATTTTGGTGGATTTGACTACCAAGCCTATCTAAAGACTCAAGGGATTTACCAGACACTGACTATCAAGAACATCCAGTCGCTTAAAAAGGTTAACAGTTGGGATATAGGAGAAAATCTGTCTAGTTTACGTCGAAAGGCTGTAGTTTGGATCAAGACGTACTTTCCAGATCCTATGCGCAATTATATGACAGGTCTTCTTTTAGGACATTTGGACACGGACTTTGAGGAGATGAATGAGCTTTATTCCAGTCTTGGAATTATCCATCTCTTTGCCTTGTCGGGTATGCAGGTGGGCTTCTTTATGGATGCTTTTAAGAAACTCCTCTTGCGATTGGGCTTGACCCAAGAAAAGTTGAAGTGGCTAACTTATCCCTTTTCTCTTATCTATGCAGGTCTGACAGGATTTTCAGCATCGGTCATTCGCAGTCTCTTGCAAAAGTTACTGGCCCAACATGGTATTAAGGGTTTGGATAATTTTGCCTTGACGGTCCTTGTCCTTTTTATCATTATGCCAAACTTTTTCCTAACTGCAGGAGGAGTCTTGTCCTGCGCTTATGCTTTTATCTTGACCATGACTAGCAAAGAAGGTGATGGGATCAAGGCAGTTGCTAGAGAAAGTCTAGTCATTTCCTTGGGAATATTGCCTATTCTATCCTTCTATTTTGCAGAATTTCAGCCTTGGTCTATCATTTTGACCTTTGTCTTTTCCTTTCTGTTTGATGTGGTCTTTTTGCCACTTTTGTCCATCTTATTTATTCTGTCCTTTATTTACCCAGTCACTCAGTTTAACTTTGTCTTTGAGTGGTTGGAGAATATCATTCGATTGGTATCGCAGCTGGCAAGCAGGCCTCTGGTCTTTGGTCAACCCAACGCATGGCTGTTAATTCTACTGTTAATTTCCTTGGCAATACTGTATGATTTTAGGAAAAATATCAAAAGAGTAGCTGGAGTCAGCTTATTGATTATAGGTCTCTTTTTCCTAACCAAACATCCGCTGGGTAATGAAATCACCATGCTGGATGTGGGGCAAGGTGAAAGTATTTTCCTACGGGATGTGACTGGGAAAACTATTCTCATAGATGTAGGTGGTAAGGCAGAATCTGATAAGAAAATCGAGGCTTGGCAAGAAAAGTCGACGACCAGCACTGCCCAGCGTACCTTGATTCCCTATCTTAAAAGTCGAGGAGTAGATAAGATTGACCAGCTGATTTTGACCAATACAGACAAGGAACATGTTGGTGATTTACTGGAGGTGACCAAGGCTTTCCATGTTGGGGAGATTTTAGTATCAAAAGGAAGTCTGACACAGAAGGAATTTGTAGCGGAACTAGAAGCAAGTCAAAACAAGGTACGTAGTGTGGTAGCTGGGGAGAATTTCCCGATTTTTGGCAGTTTCTTAGAAGTCCTATCTCCAAGGAAGATTGGAGATGGGAATCGTGATGATTCTCTGGTTCTTTATGGAAAACTTTTGGATAAGCACTTTCTCTTCATAGGAAATTTGAAAGAGAAGGGAGAGAAGGATCTTCTAAAGCAATACCCTGGCTTAGAGGTGGATGTCCTGAAAGCAGGCCAACATGGTGCTAAAACCTCATCAAATCCAGCTTTCCTAGAAAAAATCAAACCAGAAATTACTCTCATTTCAGTCGGAAAGAGCAATCGTGCGAAACTCCCCCATCAGGAAACCTTGACACGACTGGAAAGTATCAAGAGTAAGATCTACCGAACTGACCAGCAAGGGGCTATCCGCTTTACAGGGTGGAATAGTTGGAGAATTGAAACGGTTCGATAAAATAGACAAACTTTTCGAAAAATTGACTTTTTATCTTGACAAGGAATAGAAAACTTGGTATCATATAAAAGTTGAGAAAAGCAGAAGTGAGAGCTTCTCGCCTTGTGACATCAAGTTGCCTGGCCCTACGGATGAAAAGTTTCTAAGAAACGCTATCATAACGTGCGGGCTTGTATTATTACGAGTCCGCTATTGTTTTTCTCTAATAATAAAAAAGAGGTGAAAACCATAGCAAAGCAAGACTTATTCATCAATGATGAAATTCGTGTACGTGAAGTTCGCTTGATCGGTCTTGAGGGAGAACAGCTAGGCATCAAGCCACTCAGCGAAGCGCAAGCATTGGCTGATAGTGCAAATGTTGACTTAGTATTGATTCAACCCCAAGCAAAACCACCTGTTGCTAAAATTATGGACTACGGTAAGTTCAAATTTGAGTACCAGAAAAAGCAAAAAGAACAACGTAAAAAACAAAGTGTTGTTACTGTGAAAGAAGTTCGTCTGAGTCCAACTATTGACAAGGGTGACTTTGACACAAAACTTCGCAATGCACGCAAGTTCCTTGAAAAAGGAAATAAAGTTAAGGTATCCATTCGCTTTAAAGGGCGTATGATCACCCATAAAGAGATTGGTGCAAAAGTTTTAGCCGAGTTTGCTGAAGCAACACAAGATATTGCGATCATCGAACAACGAGCTAAGATGGATGGACGCCAAATGTTCATGCAGTTGGCGCCAGCAACTGACAAAAAATAATTGTCAGAAAGTTAAATAAAGGAGAAAAAATCATGCCAAAACAAAAAACACACCGCGCATCAGCTAAACGTTTCAAACGTACAGGTTCTGGTGGACTTAAACGTTTCCGTGCTTACACTTCTCACCGTTTCCACGGAAAAACTAAGAAACAACGTCGTCATCTTCGTAAAGCATCTATGGTGCATTCAGGAGATTTCAAACGTATCAAAGCAATGCTTACTCGCTTGAAATAATAGCCTAACAGTAAGTAAACAATTCTAGGAAATATTTGGAGGAAATAAAACATGGCACGTGTTAAAGGTGGCGTTGTATCACGCAAACGTCGTAAACGTATTCTTAAATTAGCAAAAGGTTACTATGGAGCTAAACACATCTTGTTCCGTACTGCAAAAGAACAAGTAATGAACTCTTACTACTATGCATACCGTGACCGTCGTCAGAAAAAACGTGACTTCCGTAAATTGTGGATCACTCGTATCAATGCGGCAGCTCGTTTGAACGGACTTTCATACTCACAATTGATGCATGGTTTGAAATTGGCTGAAATCGAAGTTAACCGTAAAATGCTTGCTGACCTGGCTGTTAACGATGCAGCAGCTTTCACAGCTCTTGCAGATGCAGCTAAAGCAAAACTTGGTAAATAATGACAACTGTTTCATTCTTACTCTCGTGGTTTTTACCGCAAGAGTAGGGTGAAACTTTTTTATTTACCATAAATGATTTTCTATTCTAAAGAGTAAATGACAGATTTTTTCAAAGAAAATAGGATATTTCTTGTATAATAGGAATATCTAAAAAAGATTTGGAGTTTGAAGAAGATGATAGTAGGTATTGATTTAGGAACGACTAATTCTTTAGTAGGGGTATACCAAGATGGCCAGGTCAAGTTGATTCCCAATGCTTTTGGTGAGTATTTGACTCCTTCTGTTGTGGCTTTAGATGACAATGATGAGATTATAGTTGGAAAAATTGCCAAGGAACGCTTGGTGACCCACCCAGATAAGACGGTTTCTCAGTTCAAGCGTTTTATGGGGACCAAACATGAGTTGACTCTAGGAAATCGAGCATATAAGGCTGAAGAATTAAGCTCTTTTATCATTCGAAAGTTGGTAGACGATGCAGAGACCTATCTTGGAGAAAAGGTTGAGGAAGTGATTGTCAGTGTTCCAGCCTATTTCAACGATGCTCAACGCTATGCGACCAAACTAGCAGGGAAATTTGCAGGCGTTCAGATTGATCGGATTATCAATGAACCTTCCGCAGCGGCTCTTGCTAAAAGATCTATGGTAAACCAAGAAGATCAATCTTTTATTGTGGTCGATTTTGGCGGTGGTACTCTTGACATTTCAGTTGTAGAGCTTTTTGATAACATTGTCGAAATCGTGTCGATTGCAGGGGACAATCGTTTGGGAGGAGAAGACTTTACTGCGGCTATTGCTGAGGAATTTTTAGCCTCCAATCAATTAACCAAGGATACTATTTCCCGCGAATTTTACAGCAAAATTCTGGTACAGGCTGAAAAGACAAAGCTAGAACTCAATGATAAAGAAGAAGTGAAGATGACAGTGATGGACCAGGATAAGGAATACTTTTTAGACTTGAGCTACCAGCGCTTTTATGAGCTTTGTCAGCCTCTGCTAGCTCGTGTTAAAGCTGTTTTGGACCGTGCCTTGATGGATGCGCGCTATAGTTATGTATCATCTGATAACTTTGTTCTTGTTGGGGGGACTTCGAAACTCCGCTTGGTTCAGGACTTTTTATCCTACTGTATCAATCAAATGGTTCAGGTATCTGATGATCCCGATCGGATGATTGCGAGAGGTTGTGCCCTTTTAGCGGGAATAAAAGAACGTAAGGGTGAGATACGAGATTTGCTACTGTCTGATATTTGTCCTTTTACACTAGGGATTGAGATAGTTGGAGACCGTTTTTCACCGATTATTGAGCGAAATTCTACCCTACCTGCTTCACGCATCGAGCAGTACTATACGGCTGAATTGGGACAGAGTCAAGTCAAGATAAAGGTCTATCAAGGTGAGATGATGAAGGCATCACAAAACCTGTTCCTAGGAGAATTAGAAGTTCCCGTCCCTGTCAATACTAGAGTAAATGAAAGTTTCACAGTTCGGTTTACCTATGATTTAAATGGAATTTTGGATGTTGAAGTGAAAATTGATTCAACACAGGAAGTCTTTAGTCATGTTATTCTCCAAGATAGTGTTACTCTGACAGAAAAGGAAATCAAGGCTAAGCAAGCAGAGTTGACTCGCTATAAGATCAATGCTCAAGAAACAGAGGTTTATCGTTTCTTGATTGAAAAAGCGAATCGTGTGTACAGTATGCTCTTGGGGAGAAGAAGAGATGAGCTAATGGCTGAAACTAGACGATTTGAAGAAGAGGTTAGCCAAGCATCTGTTTATCATTTGCCAAAACTTTATCAATCATTTTCAAACTATCTAGACTTCCTAGAGCGAGGACTGTAAAAGAGGAGACCTTATGAATATATGGGAAACTTTAGGGATAGAGCCAACGACTGACGTCAAGCTTATTAGAAGGCGTTATGCTGAATTGGTTCGGCTCTATCACCCAGAAGACCAACCAGAAATTTACCAAGAAATTGTTGAAGCTTACCAAAAAGCCTTGACTTATGCGAGGTCTAGAAACACAAGACCAGAAAATAGTCTTAAAAAAGCGAGTGACTCTCAAGAAGCTAGTGAACTTGAAGAAGAGGCGAATGAAAAACTTAACTCTAGTCTCAACTTTGAAAACTTGACTGAAGAAACGAAGACTGAGAACGAAGAGTCTGAAAGATCTAGTCTTGATTTCAGTGATTATCAGCAATCAACTGATAAAACCAGCGATTCCTTTAACTTTGAAACCTATAAAGCAGAAGAGGATAAGCAAAAGTCCACCCTTGACTTTAGTGACTACGATGAGGAAGTCCGGCTAAATGGAGATTCTGAAGAAAGAGCTGCGAGTCCCCTCAACTTTGAAACGTTTGGTGATGAAGAGAACCGTGGGCAAGAAGGAACAACAAGGTCTACTCTTGACTTTAGTGGTTATAATGAAGGAACCTATCTGATCCAAAATGCGATTGAAAGTATTGTTGGAAATGACGGCTATAACCAAGAGGAACAAGAGCATCTATGGCGTCAGTTCTTTCATCAGTATCAGTATGATATGGACATTGTTCAATCCGTTTTAGAGGAAATGGATGTTTATATTTTTAACAAACCGGAGCAATTCTCTATCCTCATTCCCTTGCTAGAAGACTATATACCTGACTTTAAGTACTGGGGCTATTACTATAAACTGAAGTATTGGAAAGTTAAAAGAGATATAGCAGAAGAGGAAGGCAGTTCGCTTGAAAGCGCACATGAAGCCACTGAAGAATTCTATTATTCTTATCAACTTTGCCAAGAAATTCTCCAAGATTTTAACAAAGCAAATCAATTGAGCTCTTGGATAGAGTTTTTCAAGCACCCCTATCTGAGCTTTATGGTCTTGGATCAAGTAAATCAAAATCGTCAGATAATCAAGAGTGTGCCCGTTTTAACCTATATCCTGGAAAAAAACCGACAAGTCATATTTGAAGAGGATTATCCACTCTTGGATGACTTGGTTGATTACTTAGAGCAGCTAAAAGAAGAATCCGGGGAAAATGTTGACTTTGGTCACTACTCTCTAGATGATCCAGATGAAATTGAGGCAGCATTTTATGAGTTGCTCCATGCCCGCTATCAAGACGAGTATAAACTTTTACGTGATTGGCAATATCTTTTTGAATCAGTCAAAGATCACACGCTCCTACTTGATTTGTTAGAAAAGGTGGACGTCTATCCTTTAACCAATGCGAAAGTGTTAGCCCTCGTTCTCCAATTTGTGGAGCGTTACAGTGATGAGGAATCAAATCCTTACCTGAAAAAACTCCATTTCTGGGAGAGTATCCATTCCTATCCTTCAGTTGTAGAGGAGTACGCACTAGATAAAAAAGAAAATTTTGATTACTGGTACAATGAAGGTTATCTCTATATGGATAAGCTCACTAAGAGCTATGAAGATATCAATGATTGGGAAAAGTGGAGAAGCTACTTTAAAGGAAGACCACGTATTCTAACGATTTTACTTCAACAGATCTATAAGGAGTACCATCGATTTACAGATGGCGATCTCCTGAGATATGTTTTAGCTCCTTTTCCTACTTCTAAAATGGCTCCCCAAATGATGACGGAGGAGACAGACCAGAAACTAAAAGAGATGACAGCCTATGCCTATGAACTTTGTCATCCAAAGGCCAAGTTATCTTATTTGAATTGGAAAAAAAGACAGGTCCTTAAAAACAAGTTTCTACAGATATTCTTTATCCTCTTTACGCTTGTGAGTCTGATACTCAGCGTTCTAGAGCGACCTATTTATAATTCTTGGGTCCATGCTGGTATGTTATCTCTCTTTTACGTCTATATGCTAAAATTAAGGCAAATAGCGATTGAGGAAGGAGTGACTGCTAGGGGGTTAAAACGAAAATTCTACTACAGTCCCCATCCATGGTTCCTATTCATCTTGCTATTGCTCCTCGTCCTTCCATTCTTACCGTTTGGTCTCATTGGTGCCCTCATTTTCATTACATTATTCTGTCTAATCGATGGTTTTCAGGTGAGTCAAGGGCTGAAGTGGGATTATTCTTTGGAGAAGCTGATTCCTATCGGTATCTTTCTTTCTGCTGGCTTCTTATCCGCTTTGGTAAATAGAAACCAGATCATTTCTGGAGTTGCAATGATGTACTTCCATATTTTTGCAATTCTTGTGATTTGCTTGTCTTTTACAAGATTTAGTCCTGGATTTCCACCATCTCTGAAGAAAATTTTCATACCAGCAATCTTGGGGATCCTACTCTTTCAAACGCTGCCCTATATTCACAGCCGTTTAGACATCTTTGATCCAACTATTCTACAAAATGAGACTCTAGCCATAACGGTTATTCTCTTGTTAAATGGAATCGCCTTGTCTTATTTTACAAAGGATCAAGGCTTCATGATTGGTGTGAAGAAGGTCTTTATGATTTATGGCTTGCAGATCTTTATTTTCCTAAGAAGACTGTTCCGAATCCTATTTGCACCAAATTCAGTTTTCGGTAATAACTATCATTACAGAGACTTACTACTCATGAACAGCGAATTTACCTTCTACTTCCTTGAGGGACTTTTTGTCCTTATCATGCTTTTCCTTATTCGCAATATACGCAAGGAAAATCGTAAAAGTGCTACTTAGAATGAAAGAGTAGAGAAGAGGACTCTAGTTCAAGTTTCTAGTAAATTTTCCTGAATAAAGGTATAATAGAACTATTAAAATGAAAGAGGTAATGAAAATGGCTTCAAAAATGTTACACACTTGCTTGCGAGTAGAAAACCTTGAAAAATCAATCGCCTTTTATCAAGATGCTTTTGGATTTAAAGAATTGCGTCGCAAAGATTTTCCAGATTATGCTTTCACGATTGTCTATCTAGGACTTGAGGGTGATGACTACGAGTTAGAGTTGACCTATAACTATGATCACGGTCCTTACGTGGTAGGAGATGGCTTCGCCCATATCGCCCTCAGTACACCTGACCTTGAGGGTCTACATCAAGAACATAGCGCTAAAGGCTATGAGGTGACAGCCCCTAATGGACTTCCAGGAACTCAACCAAACTATTACTTTGTCAAGGATCCTGATGGCTACAAGGTCGAAGTCATTCGTGAAAAATAACTCAGTGAAGTCAAGTAGAATGTTCGTTTTCTACTTGACTTTTTTTCTTTGAAAGAGTATACTAATACAAATTTAACCTTTAAGGGGAGTCCAGAGAGACTCACAAGGTGTCAGATAAAAGGGATAGGGAACTCTCTGCGGAGACTTTTTAGGTGTGCGCATGAGTTCTATCCTATCTCGACTGAGACCTTGCAATAGCAAGGTCTTTTCTTTATCTGGTCCCCTTAAATTTAAGGAGGAAAAGTCATGAATCCCACATGTAAGAAGCGTTTGGGTGCCATTCGTTTGGAAACCATGAAGGTGGTCGCTCAGGAGGAAATTGCGCCAGCAATCTTTGAATTAGTCCTAGAAGGAGAAATGGTTGAAGCCATGCGAGCAGGCCAATTTCTCCATCTGCGCGTGCCTGATGATGCCCATCTCTTGCGCCGTCCTATTTCAATTTCGTCTATTGACAAGGTCAAGAAGCAGTGTCATCTCATTTATCGGATAGAGGGGGCTGGGACAGCTATTTTTTCAACTTTAAGACAGGGAGATACTCTTGATGTGATGGGACCTCAGGGAAATGGTTTTGACTTGTCTGATTTAGACAATCAGAGCCAAGTTCTCCTCGTTGGTGGTGGGATTGGTGTTCCCCCCTTGCTTGAAGTGGCCAAGGAATTGCATGCGCGTGGGGTGAAAGTAGTGACAGTCCTCGGTTTTGCCAACAAGGATGCTGTGATTCTCGAAACAGAATTGACCCAATATGGTCAGGTCTTTGTAACGACAGATGATGGTTCATATGGTATCAAGGGAAATGTGTCAGTCGTCATTAATGACTTAGACAGTCAATTTGATGCTGTTTACTCATGTGGAGCGCCTGGAATGATGAAGTACATCAATCAAAAATTTTATAATCACCCAAGAGCCTATCTATCTCTAGAATCTCGTATGGCTTGTGGGATGGGGGCTTGCTATGCCTGTGTCCTAAAAGTGCCAGATAGTGAGACAATTAGTCAACGCGTCTGTGAAGATGGCCCTGTTTTCCGTACAGGAACAGTTGTATTATAAGGAGAAAGTCATGACTAACAAACGTTTACAAGTTTCTCTACCGGGATTGGATTTGAAAAATCCTATCATACCAGCATCAGGCTGTTTTGGTTTTGGTCAGGAATATTCCAAGTACTATGATTTGGACCTTTTAGGCTCTATTATGATCAAGGCAACGACTCTAGAACCCCGTTTTGGCAATCCAACTCCTAGGGTGGCAGAAACGCCTGCAGGTATGCTCAATGCAATCGGTTTGCAAAATCCAGGTTTAGAAGCTGTTTTAGCTGAAAAGTTGCCTTGGCTGGAAAGAGAGTATCCTACGCTTCCCATCATCGCCAATGTAGCAGGCTTTTCAAAACAAGAGTACGCTGCCGTTTCTCGAGGAATTTCCAAGGCAGCTAATGTAAAAGCGATTGAGCTCAACATCTCTTGTCCGAATGTGGATCACGGCAATCATGGACTTTTGATTGGGCAAGATCCGGATCTAGCTTACGAAGTGGTAAAAGCAGCTGTGGAAGCCTCTGATGTGCCAGTTTATGTTAAGTTAACCCCTAGTGTAACGGATGTTGTCTCTATTGCTAAAGCCGCAGAAGATGCAGGAGCAAGTGGCTTAACCATGATCAATACCCTTGTCGGTATGCGCTTTGACCTCAAAACTAGAAAACCAATCCTAGCCAATGGAACAGGTGGAATGTCAGGTCCAGCAGTTTTTCCAGTAGCCCTCAAACTCATCCGCCAAGTAGCTCAAACAACAGGCTTGCCCATTATTGGAATGGGGGGAGTGGATTCTGCTGAAGCAGCGCTAGAAATGTATCTGGCTGGTGCTTCTGCCATTGGGGTTGGAACAGCCAACTTTACCAATCCTTATGCCTGTCCTGATATCATCGAACATCTACCAAAAGTCATGGATAAATATGGCATTAGCAGTTTGGAAGATCTTCGTCAGGAAGTCAAAACCAGTCTGAGATAAGCTAGGTCTTCCTTATCGTCAACAAGACATAGAATCTTCATCAATTTGTAATATTTCCGTCGGTTAACTATGTTACAATAGGGATTAGAAAACGTTATTGGAGCATTTAAATGAAACGATGGAAAGTGGCCCTAGTAAGTGCTGGCTTATTGGGGTGTTTTTTTACTGTAGTGGAGACAGCAAAAGCAGAAGAGGGAACTTGGCAAGGAAAGACCTACCTCAAAGCAGACGGGAAACCAGCAACCAACCAATGGATCTATGATCAAACGCAACAGGCCTGGTTTTATTTAACAGCTGATGGAAATCGTGCTGAGAACGGCTGGTTGATAGTTGGTGGTAAGGATTACTATTTTAACGAAGCTGGGAAATTAGCTACAAAAACGTGGATTGGCCAGTACTATGTGACTGAAAGTGGTGCTAAAGCAAAGGAACAGTGGGTATTTAATCAGGAACAAGAATCCTGGTATTATCTCAAGTCTGATGGTCAGAAAGCTCAAAAAGAATGGATTCAACAAGGTAAAGAAAAATATTACCTTAAAGAAGACGGGAAAATGGCCAAAGATGAGTGGATCACTCAAGGTGAAGACCAGTACTATGTCAATTCTCAAGGGAAAATCTTAAAAAATACCTGGCTTGGCTCTCACTACCTATCTGATAAAGGAAATAAGGTAAAACAGGCTTGGATCTATGATGCTAATTATAGCAGTTGGTTCTACCTTCAACAAGACGGTACCTATGCTGAAAATAGGTGGTTAACTATAGATGGGAAGGACTACCATTTTAAATCAGGCGGTTATCTTTCTACTGAACGTTGGATTGATCGCTTCTATGTTGCGAAGAGTGGAGCTAAATTGAAATCGGAATGGCTCTTTGATAAGAATTATGATGCTTGGTTTTACTTGAAAGCTGACGGAACCTATGCCGAAAAAGGCTGGGAAACGATCAAAGAAAAAGATTACCATTTCAAATCAGGCGGTTATCTTTCTACCGAGCGCTGGATAGATCGCTTCTATGTTGCGAAGAGTGGAGCTAAATTGAAATCGGAATGGCTCTTTGACAAGAATTATAACTCTTGGTTTTACTTGAAAGCTGACGGAACCTATGCTGAAAAAGGTTGGCAAACCATCAAAGGAAAGGATTACCATTTCAAATCAGGCGGCTACCTCTCTACGGAAACTTGGATTGACCGCAGTTATGTGACGAGCAGTGGAGCAAAAGCTGGCAAAGGGTGGCTCTTTGACAAGAATTATAACTCTTGGTTCTATATTAACTCTGATGGAAATTATGCCAATAAAGAATGGCTCTGGGATAATGGTTACTACTATCTCAAATCTGGTGGTTATATGGCTGCGAGTGAGTGGGTATGGTACAAGAACAATTGGTTCTACCTCAAGTCAAATGGAAAGATGGCTGAGAAAGAATTAATCTACGATTCATCCGACCAATCATGGTACTACCTTAAATCAGGCGGTTATATGGCAAAAAATGAAACTGTGGATGGTCATACTTTGGATGCTTCTGGTAGATGGCATGTTGCGGATAAAACCAAATATTACAAAGTTAAACCCATCACAGCCTATGTCTATAGTGCATCTGGAGAAATCTTGAGTTACATTAACCAAGGAAGCATTGTTTCACTGGATAGCTCGACGCGAAAAGGCGGCCGACTTGCAGTTTCGATTTCTGGCTTGTCTGGCTATATGAATCAAAGTGATTTGACAGCAGTAGATGAAGGAAGCGAGTTTATCCCTCATTATACTAGTGATGGGAAATTCCTCTACCATGAACTCTCTCCTTATACGAGTATCAAAGTAGCTCCACACACATCTGCCATGGTTATTGGTAAGAAGTACTACTCAACTGATGGAGAGCATTTTGATGGCTTTACCATTAAAAATCCTTTCCTCTATAAAAACTTGAGAGAACCAAGTAATTATAGTGCAGCTGAATTGGATAAACTGTATTCGATGATGAACTTGCAGGATAGTCCTCTTGCAGGTAAAGGAGCGACTTTCAAAGAAGCTGAGGAACGCTACGGTGTAAATGCCCTTTACTTGATGGCCCATAGTGCCCTTGAAAGTGCTTGGGGACGCAGTCAAATTGCCAGAGATAAGAACAATTTCTTTGGTATTGCTGCTTATGATACTAGCCCATATCTCTCAGCCAAGAGCTTTGATAATGTGGACAAAGGAATTCTCGGAGCGGCCAAGTGGATCCGTGAGAATTATATTGACTATGGTAGAGACCACCTTGGAAATAAAGCAACCGGAATGAATGTTCGCTATGCTTCAGATCCATACTGGGGTGAGAAGATAGCCAGCATCATGATGACTATCAACAGCAAACTTGGTTGGAAAGACTAATCAAAAGAAATCAACGGTAACTACTGAAAAAGTGGTTATCGTTTTTGTTTTGAACATTGGAGGAGAAATAGTATAATAACAGTATCTTTATTCTTGAACAATTAACAAAATGATAGTAAAATGTAAGAGGAGATATTAATCTAATTACTATATAAAAAGGAGATTTTTATGAAAAAGCTACTATCCTTCTCAATTGCCTTGCTTTCAATCACAACATTAGTTGCTTGTTCTGGACATAAGGCGGAATCAAAGGTCCCAGAAGAAAAAATTGAACAGAAGCAAATCAAGTTTGATGAGAAGTTGTTTAAAGAAGCTGGACTCTTGCCTTTTAAAAATGAGAAACAACTAGAACTTGGGGAATTGGATTCTAAATCACGCGCAACGGGTGCTCATATTCAACTTAAGGACAGCGATGAGCCAACTGAGAAGAGAGAGCCTAAGATAAGTTATAACCCGGTTGGTTGGCATAACTATAATTTTTACTATGGAGATGGTTCTAAAAAGGCTTGGTTGATGAACCGTGGTCATTTGATTGGCTACCAGTTTAGTGGATTAAACGATGAAAAGAGGAATCTGGTTCCAATGACTAACTGGCTAAATGCTGGAACTTACTATGGTACAGATAATACTAATCAAGAAAGCATGCTTTACTATGAGAATCGATTGGACTCTTGGTTGGCCAATCATCCGAACTACTATCTTGACTACAAGGTGACCCCAATCTATCAGAAGGATGAATTGATTCCGAGACAAATTGAATTGCAGTATGTGGGAATTGATGAAAACGGCAAACTCTTGGAGATCAAGTTGGGTGGTAGTAAAGAAAAGGTTGATCAGTATTCGGTGACGCATGTCGTTTTAGACAATGTTTCAGCTAATGCGGAAATCAATTACTTGGACGGTACTGCTAAAAATACAGTTGAAAACAAAGAAGAAAAAGCTAAGAAAGAAGCTGAGGAGAAAGCTAAGAAGGAAGCTGAGGAAAAAGCCAAGAAAGAGGCTGAAGAAAAAGAAGCAGCTGAAAAGAAAGCAAAAGAAGAAGAGCAGGAAAAAGCTCGCCAAGCCGCACAAGAAAAGGAAGAAAGCCAGGAATCAAACTCACAATCAACAAATTCAGGTGGCTACTTTAGAGATAAAAACGGAAGATGGCACAGACCAAATGGTAAATTCGCTTCTAAGAAAGAAATTAGAGAAGCCGGATTGCAGTGGTAGGAAGAATTTAGCAGATATACAGTCAAAAAGCCGTTGTAAAGCGGTTTTTTGTTATAATTAAATTAATAATGTAGCATTAAAGGAGAAAAACTTGATGAGATACATAACTCTTGGTCAAGATGACAAAGAATTATCAGAAATTGTTCTCGGAATGATGAGAATAAAAGATAAGTCTGTAAAAGAAGTTGAAGAGATTGTAGAAACAGCACTTTCTGTTGGAATCAATGCTTTTGACTTGGCTGATATTTATGGTCGTGGTCGTTGTGAAGAACTGTTAGGTATTGTCCTAAAAAATCGTTCAGATTTAAGAGAAAAGATGTGGATTCAGTCCAAATGTGGCATTCGCATTGAAGAATTTACCTATTTTGATTTTTCTAAGGACTATATTATAAAATCAGTTGACGGAATTTTGCAAAGATTGAAGATTGATCATCTAGATAGCTTGCTTCTTCATCGACCAGATGCTTTGATGGAATCTGACCAAGTAGCAGAAGCCTTTGATCTTCTTTATAAACAAGGTAAGGTCCGAGATTTTGGAGTTTCTAATCAAAATCCTATGATGATGGAGTTGCTTAGAAAAGATGTCAAGCAGCCGTTAGCTGTTAATCAACTACAATTGAGTGCGGCTTTTACTCCAGGATTCGAATCAGGTTTTCATGTTAATATGGAAGATAGTCAAGCAACGATGCGAGATGGCAGCGTTTTTGAATATTGCAAATTACACGATGTGGTCATTCAAGCATGGTCTGTCTTACAATTCGGGTATTTTAAAGGGAACTTTGTTGGTAATGAGAAATTTCAAGCTTTGAATCAAGTACTTGATCGTCTAGCTTTAAAATATGGAGTAACCCCTTCAACTATTGCCATTTCTTGGATATTGCGTTATCCAGCAAAAATGCAGGCAGTCGTAGGTACAACAAATCCTAAGCATTTGAGAGAAGTTAGCCAAGCGGCAAACTTTAGCTTAACAAGAAAAGAATGGTATGAAATTTATCTTGCAGCAGGGAATAATTTGCCGTAAGTAGAAGCAGATTTAAATAAATCACAGTCAAAAAGCCGTTGGAAAACGGTTTTTTGTTATAATTAAACTAAGAATGTAGCATTAAAGGAGAACAACATGACTTTTGAAGAAATTCTGCCTGGATTAAAGGCTAAGAAAAAATATGTACGAACTGGTTGGGGAGGGGCTGAAAACTATGTGCAGCTTTTTGACACCATCGAGCAAAATGGGGTTGCACTTGAAGTGACGCCCTATTTCCTAATCAACGTTTCTGGAGAAGGGGAAGGCTTTTCCATGTGGAGTCCGACGCCTTGTGATGTTTTGGCGACGGATTGGGTAGAAGTCCATGACTAGACGTGTACTCATTACAGGTGTGAGTTCAGGGATTGGACTGGCTCAAGCTCGCCATTTTTTAGAGAATGGCTATCAAGTTTATGGTGTAGATCAAGGAGAAAATCCAGTTTTAGATGGTGATTTCTACTTTTTACAGAGGGATTTGACATTAGATTTGAAACCTGTTTTTGACTGGTGCCCTCAGGTGGATGTTTTGTGCAATACTGCTGGAGTTTTGGATGACTATAAACCTTTACTAGAACAATCTGCCCAGGAAATCCAAGAGATTTTTGAAATTAACTATGTGACTCCAGTTGAGATGACACGACATTATTTGACGCAAATGCTGGAAAGTAAAAAGGGAATCATCATCAATATGTGCTCCATCGCTTCGAGCCTAGCAGGTGGTGGTGGTCATGCCTATACCTCGTCTAAGCACGCCTTAGCTGGCTTTACCAAGCAGTTGGCTCTAGACTATGCTGAAGCTGGGATTCAGGTCTTTGGGATTGCTCCTGGTGCTGTCAAGACAGCTATGACTGCTGCCGACTTTGAACCCGGTGGATTAGCTGACTGGGTAGCCAGTGAAACACCTATCAAACGCTGGATTGAGCCAAGTGAAATTGCAGAAGTCAGCTTATTCTTAGCTAGCGGTCACGCATCTGCCATGCAAGGACAAATCTTGACTGTGGATGGTGGCTGGTCTTTGAAGTAGGAGGAGTTGGATGGAAATCAAAAAACACTTTGGAGTATATGGTATTTGCTTTGAAAATGGGAAGTTACTCTGCGTTGAAAAAACGAGAGGCCCTTATCAACATCGTTATGATCTACCTGGTGGTAGTCAGCAACTTGGTGAAGGACTGACGGAAACTCTGATTAGAGAAGTTATGGAAGAGACTGGATATAAGCTAAAGGGTTACGCTAATCCTAGGATTTATGATGTGCTGGTTCAAGAAGAAGGGCAAGACTTTGCAGTACACCATATCATGGCATTTTATGATATTGAGGTAAACGAGAAGGAAGCTCAAGTTACGATTTCGGAAGCTGTGTCTGATGGTGCGAATGATTCACTTAGATATGTTTGGATGGATATTCAAAAAATCACAGAAGAAAATGCGTCGCCATTAGTCTTGAAGGTTAAGTCTGAATTATTAGGATTTCCGGAACTGGACAAGACTTCCTACATGAATTGGAAGGTGAATGATGAGAAAGCAACTTGCTCTTAGTGGCGAACAAATTGTTGCAAAAGTTTACCCACAACTATTGCATCATGTTGGCATAATTCGTGGAGAATACTTACTGAGAGAGCTTAATCAAAACATCCTATTAGCAAGTTGTCAGCAATTTGTAAAAGATTATCTAGACACCATTTGCTCCTTGTACTCAGATGAAGAGGTTTGGTATCGTTTTTCAGAGTTAACAAATACAGAAGCTAATTGTTTAGAGGGGACTAAAGAGCATTTTGATGAAAATCATCCCTTGTTTGGTTATAGAGGAACTAGGCGCTTGCTGGCGTGTCCTGATGAATTTCAGGCTGAGACACATGTCGTTACAGAAATTTATCAAACCAATCCCAATCTGTCTGTTATCTTTCCTTTTGTCAATGATGCTAAGCAGTTAAAGCAAGCTATTAGAGTATTACGTCAGCATGGTTTTACTGGAAAAGTCGGCACAATGATTGAATTACCGTCAGCTTATTTTGACTTGGACAGAATAATAGAAACTGGTATTTCAAAGATTATAGTTGGAATGAATGATTTGACTTCTTTTGTTTTTGCGACTGTGAGAAACAGTCAATGGCATGATATGGAAAGTCCCATTATGTTAGATATGCTGAGACAAATGCAGGAAAAATCAAATACTAAAAAGATTGACTTTGCTGTAGCAGGCTATCTGAATCTTTCTTTCATACAAAAAATGAATCAGATGGGGATTGAGTGTATTATCCACTACAGCTCTATTCCAGAGATTTTTAATTTAGGGATTGATCATCCAGACCATCTCAAACGTGTAAAAGAAGAAAGTAAAAAATTACAAAGGAGCAACCCATGACACCGCAAGAAATGTGGAATGCGTATAAGCAAATTAACCCCTCGATTGGAGATGAGATAGATGCCTGGGCTTTTGGAGTGGAAGCCGATACCTTGGCAGATTTGGTACTAAGAGGCGAAAAGACAGCAACTGCCTCAGCCTACGATCTTTACGCAGTAGAGGACGAATCTCTTCCACAAGAAGGGACCTTCGATGTCATTTTAGACAGTCAAAATCAGGCTGTCTGCATTGTCGAAATTACCAAGGTTTCCGTTCAGCCCTTTCATCAAGTTTCTGCTGACCATGCCTACAAGGAAGGTGAGGGAGACAAATCTTTAGCCTATTGGCGTCAGGTTCATGAGGAATTCTTCACGGAGTGGCTGGAGGAAGCGGGCTTGACTTTTACACCTGACAGCAAGGTCGTTTTGGAAGAATTTCGCAAGGTCTACCCACTCTAGACTGCAGAAGGAAGAAAGTTTTGGAAATTACCGTCCAATCCTTTTTTCTAAAGCAAAACATGATATAATAAGTTTGTTTGAAGAAGAGTAAAACTCTTAAACTTAGAATAGGAGAAAACTATGCAAGCAGTTGAACATTTTATTACCCAATTTGTTCCTGAACATTATGATTTATTTTTAGACTTGAGTCGTGAGACCAAGACCTTTTCTGGGAAGGTGACCATTACTGGTCAAGCACAGAGTGACCGTATTTCCCTTCACCAAAAGGACTTGGAAATCACTTCTGTAGAAGTTGCGGGTCAAGCTCGTCCATTTACAGTTGACCATGACAATGAAGCCCTTCATATCGAATTGGCTGAGGCTGGTCAAGTTGAATTGGTCATTGCTTTTTCAGGAAAAATTACAGACAACATGACAGGGATTTACCCTTCTTATTACACAGTTGATGGAGTCAAGAAGGAAGTCTTGTCCACTCAGTTTGAAAGCCATTTTGCGCGCGAAGCCTTCCCATGTGTGGATGAGCCAGAAGCAAAAGCGACTTTTGACCTCGCTCTACGTTTTGACCAAGCAGAAGGTGAAGTTGCCTTGTCGAACATGCCAGAAATCGATGTTGAAAACCGCAAGCAAACAGGCATCTGGAAGTTTGAGACAACACCTCGTATGTCTTCTTACTTGTTAGCCTTTGTAGCAGGTGATTTGCAAGGGGTGACCGCTAAAACTAAAAACGGTACCCTCGTAGGTGTCTACTCAACCAAAGCTCACCCACTATCTAACCTTGATTTCTCACTGGACATCGCCGTTCGCTCGATCGAGTTTTACGAAGATTACTACGGAGTTAAGTATCCAATCCCTCAATCACTTCACATCGCCCTGCCTGACTTCTCAGCTGGTGCTATGGAAAACTGGGGTCTAGTGACTTATCGTGAAGTTTACTTGGTTGTGGATGAGAACTCAACCTTTGCTAGTCGACAACAAGTTGCCCTTGTTGTGGCACATGAGTTGGCTCACCAATGGTTTGGTAACCTCGTGACTATGAAATGGTGGGATGATCTTTGGCTTAATGAAAGCTTCGCAAACATGATGGAATACGTCTGTGTGGATGCCATCGAGCCAAGTTGGAATATCTTTGAAGATTTCCAAACAGGTGGAGTACCTCTCGCTCTTGAACGTGATGCGACGGATGGTGTTCAGTCTGTTCATGTTGAAGTTAAACACCCAGACGAAATCAATACCCTCTTTGATGGCGCTATCGTCTATGCCAAAGGAAGCCGTCTCATGCACATGCTTCGTCGTTGGCTCGGCGATGCTGATTTCGCTAAAGGTTTGCATGCCTACTTTGAAAAGCACCAGTACAGTAACACCATCGGTCGTGACCTATGGAATGCCCTTGGTCAAGCATCAGGTCGTGATGTTGCAGCCTTCATGGATTCTTGGTTGGAACAACCTGGTTATCCAGTTCTCACTGTCAAAGTTGAAAATGATGTCTTGAAGATTTCACAAAAACAATTCTTTATCGGTGAGCACGAAGACAAGAACCGTCTCTGGGTTGTGCCACTGAACAGCAACTGGAAAGGCTTGCCAGATACACTCGAAACTGAAAGTATCGAAATCCCTGGCTACGCAGCTCTTCTTGCTGAAAATGAAGGGGCTCTTCGTCTCAACACTGAAAATACTGCCCACTATATTACCGACTATCAAGGAGACTTGTTAGAAGCTGTTCTTGCTGAGCTAGAGACACTTGATAACACAAGCAAACTGCAAATTGTTCAAGAACGTCGTTTGTTGGCTGAGGCAGGGCACATTTCTTATGCAGACTTGCTTCCAGTCCTTGATAAACTTGCTAAGGAAGAGTCTTATCTGGTGGTTTCAGCTGTTTCTCAAGTGATTTCTGCCCTTGAGCGCTTTATCGATGAAGGAACAGAAACTGAGAAAGCCTTTAACCGTCTGGTTGCAAAATTAGCTCGTCATAACTATGACCGTCTTGGTTTTGAAGCCAAAGACGGAGAATCAGATGAGGATGAATTGGTTCGTCAGTTGGCTGTTTCTATGATGATTCGCTCCAATGATGCAGAAGCTAGTCAAGTCGCTAGCCAAATCTTTGCAGCTCACAAGGAAAATCTTGCAGGACTTCCTGCAGCCGTCCGAGCTCAAGTTCTCATCAATGAAATGAAACACCATGAGACCAAGGACTTGGTCGCAACTTATCTGGACCTCTACACTCATGCGACGGATGCGGTCTTCAAACGTCAGCTGTCAGCGGCTCTTGCCTACAGTACAGATGCTGACAATATCCAAACCTTGATTAGTTCATGGAAGGATAAATTTGTGGTCAAACCACAAGACTTGTCTGCTTGGTATTACCAGTTCCTTGCTCATCAAACAACTCAGGAAACTGTTTGGGTATGGGCGCGTGAAAACTGGGATTGGATCAAGGCGGCTCTTGGTGGAGACATGAGCTTTGATAGCTTTGTTATCCTTCCTGCTCATGTGTTTAAGACAGAGCAACGCTTGGCGGAATACAAGGAATTCTTTGAGCCCCAACTCTCTGACCTCGCTCTTAGCCGTAATATTGGTATGGGAATCAAGGAAATTGCAGCGCGTGTTGACTTGATTAAGCGTGAGAAAGCAGCAGTTGAAGCTGTTGTAGCCCAATATGCTAAAGCTTAATTCGTTTATGTAAACAAAAACTCAACTTTCTATCTGAAAACGAGAGAGAGTTGAGTTTTTTTTAAGGCAATTTTGGTATAATAATCATAACAAGGAGGAGTTTCTGATGATAAAAATCTTATTAGTAGAAGATGACCTAGGCCTGTCAAACTCAGTATTTGACTTTTTAGATGATTTTGCAGATGTCATGCAGGTTTTTGATGGAGAAGAAGGTCTCTACGAAGCTGAGAGTGGCGTCTATGACTTGATTTTGCTTGACCTGATGTTGCCTGAAAAAAATGGTTTCCAAGTTCTGAAAGAATTGCGTGAAAAAGGAATCACGACACCAGTCCTTATCATGACTGCAAAAGAGAGTTTGGATGACAAGGGACATGGTTTTGAGTTGGGAGCGGATGACTACCTCACCAAGCCTTTCTACCTAGAAGAACTCAAAATGCGGATCCAAGCCCTTCTCAAACGTTCAGGTAAGTTTAACGAAAACACCTTGACCTATGGAGATATTGTCGTCAACCTTTCAACGAATGAAGTGAAGGTGGAAGATACTCCTGTGGAACTACTCGGAAAAGAGTTTGAGTTATTGGTTTACTTCCTTCAAAATCAAAATGTTATTCTTCCCAAGACGCAAATTTTTGACCGTCTATGGGGGTTTGATAGCGATACAACGATTTCCGTTGTAGAAGTCTATGTCTCAAAAGTTCGTAAGAAATTGAAGGGAACAGCCTTTGCTGAGAATCTTCAAACCTTGCGTAGTGTCGGGTATATTTTAAAAGATGTTCAATAAACTAAAAAAAACATGGTATGCAGATGATTTCAGCTATTTCATTCGAAACTTTGGAGTGTTCACCCTGATCTTCTCTGCTATGACCTTGATTATCCTCCAGGTCATGCACTCGAGTCTCTACACTTCTGTTGATGAAAAACTCCAAGCCCTTAGTAGCAGTCCCCAAGCGGTTATCCAGCTAGCCTTGAATCGGGCAACTGAAGAGGTCAAGGATATTCAACCAGCAACAGCGGATGCCAACAAGGCTGAAATCAAACCCAATGTTAGCTCAAATACAGAAGTTTTACTTTTTGACAAGGATTTTAACCAACTCTTATTAGGGAACCGTTTTTTAGGCTTGGATAAGATCAAGCTGGACAAGAAAGAGTTAAATCATATTCGGCAAATCCAAGTTGTCAATAGCTACGGTCAGGAAGAAACCTACCGAATGATCTTGATGGAAACCAATTCTTCCTCCGTATCAAGCAATGTCAAATATGCGGCGGTTTTAATCAATACCAGCCAGCTCGAGCAAATCAGCCAAAACCACGAGCATTTAATTGTTGTAGTCATGGCTAGTTTCTGGCTCCTATCTTTAATTGCCAGTGTTTACTTGGCACGTGTCAGTGTCAAACCCTTGCTGGAAAGCATGCAAAAGCAGAAGTCCTTTGTTGAAAATGCCAGCCATGAACTGAGAACGCCTTTGGCTGTTTTACAAAATCGGTTAGAGAATCTCTTTCGAAAACCAGAGGCAACAATCATGGAATCCAGCGAAAGTATTGCTTCTAGCCTTGAAGAAGTTCGCAACATGCGCTTCCTCACGACCAATCTTCTCAACCTTGCACGTCGCGATGATGGAATTAAACCAGAAATAGCAGAAGTATCACCACTGTTCTTTAAGACGACCTTTGCTAACTATGAGTTGATTGCTTCTGAAAATGATCGTATTTTTGAGTATGAAAATCGGATTTATCGTCCCTTCATGACCGATCAGTTGCTCCTAAAACAGCTCATGACCATCTTGTTTGACAATGCCATCAAGTATACCGAAGAAGATGGGAAAATTGAGTTCGTAGTTCATGCTACAGATCGCCACCTCTATCTAACAGTAACGGATAACGGAATTGGGATCTCAGCTGCCGATAAGAAGAAAATCTTTGACCGCTTTTATCGTGTAGACAAGGCGAGAACCCGTCAGAAAGGCGGTTTTGGTCTAGGACTATCTTTGGCCAAGCAGATCGTAGATGCCTTACGAGGAACGATTAGCGTAAAAGATAACAAACCTAGAGGAACAATTTTTGAAGTTAAGATCGCTATTCAATCTCCTTCAAAACGTAAGAATAAATAAAAAAGACAGTTATATAACTGTCTTTTTTGATAACTAGAAAAGAGGTTGGTAGAAGTACCAACCTTTATTTTGAAAATTTTCGTTTCATTATCTTTCGTTGAAGTTGTAAAAGTGCGAAGCTTGTTGCCATAGCAGCGATAAAGGACAAAGCTGTATTTAATTTTAAGGCTAAAAAGATAAAACTAAAAAGTGCCATAAAAATACAGAAACAAGCGATATTTACAAAAAATAAAATCTCTTTTAGGTTAGGGCCGACTGGGGCTTCAGGTGTGTAATCTTGGTAAAGCGGAGTTTGTTTCGATTCGGGAGCTTGTTCAAACTCATAAGCTTCTAGTTTTCTTGCGGACATGATTCTCTCCTTAACAGTACATAACTATTTTATCATTTTTTATGCAGAGAATTATTACAGGATTGTTACAAAACTACTAAAGTCTCTTATCATTCTCTAAGTCGCTCTCTTGACACCTACAAGGGAAAATGGTAGCATGGATGTTACACTTAAAACAGATGACCTAACCTTCTCTATTATAAATATACTGAGAAAGGAAAGGATAACTTATATAAATTGATAGCAAGCTGAGGCTTTTTCCTAAAATAATTTGTTGAGTTGCTACCTGGATACTTTTGAAGAGTATTGGTAGGAGTTGTTTTGAATGGATGATAAGACAGAGATTCTGTCTATTGGACTGGGTGGCATTCTTGCTACCTCTGGGAAATGTTAAAGGAGATAAGCATGTATCTTGCTATCAAAGAAATAGTACGAAACAAACTTCGGTATAGTTTGATTCTAACTACCATTTTTCTTATCGCTTTTATGGTCTTTTTTATGACCAGTCTAGCTCTTGGTCTTGTGCGAAACAACCGAGCAGCTATTGATAATTGGCAAGCGACGGGTGTCGTTTTATCCGACTACGCAAATGATAATTTGACGGCATCCTTTATTCCTGAAAAGGATTACAAGGATAAGAGTTCTGAAGAGGCTGCTCCATTGGGCTATATGTTCGCTGTGACCAATCTAGTCGATGGTAGTGAAAAGGTCAATGTTTCCATTTTTGCTCAAGACTGGGACTCTTTTATCTCTCCTAGTTTGACGGAGGGTCGTTATCCTGAAAGAGATGATGAGGTTGTCGTGGATCAGTCTTTTGAGAACTATGGGATGAAGCTAGGTGATGCCATTCAGCTCAATGGAAGCGAGACAAGTTACAAGATTGTAGGCCTGACTCAAGGAAATAAGTTTTTCACTGAGCCTGTTGTCTTTACGAGTCTGACAACTTATTGGACCTTACAAGGAACCTTGAAAGCCAATCGTTCCATCTCTGCCTTGGTATTGAAAAATGATATAGAAGTGGTCGGGGATGGACTGAAGCAGATTTCCATTCTAAAAATGATATCAAAAATTCCTGGTTACACACCTCAGGTTAATGTATTTTCAGGGATGATTCTTGCTATGATTGTTATCACTGGCTTGATTGTGGGGATTTTTGTTTATATCATTACCATCCAAAAACTAGGACTTTATGGAATAATGCGAGCTCAGGGAATACAGATCAAAACCATTGTATGGTCTCTATTCTGTCAAATCTTCCTCCTAGCTGGTATGGGGATTGCGTTAGCCTTGCTGGCAATCGGAGGAGTCATTTTAGTCTTACCAGCTACCTTCTTTTTCTATCCAAGTTGGATAGCCTACTCTGTCCTAAGCTTGGTAATTTGCTTGATGGCCCTTCTAGGTGGTGTCATTTCACTTCCACGCTTGCTAAAGGTGGACCCGATTACTGCGATTGCAGAGTGATAAGGAGAATAGTATGACAACATTGATAGAAATGAATCAAGTGACAAAAACTTACGGGGAAGGAAAGATGAAAGTCGTAGCCCTGCATGAGACGAATTTTCAGCTAAATGCGGGAGAGTTCGTAGCTATCGTTGGGCCCTCTGGCTCTGGAAAGACGACCTTTCTAACAACTCTAGGACAACTTCAGGAAGCATCGAGTGGAAAGATTCTAGTCAAAGGGAAGGAAACAGGCAGTTTGACGGAGAAGGAAAAAACAGATCTCCGTTTTAGAGAGTTTGGTTTCATTCTCCAGGCTTCAAACTTAATTCCTTTTCTAACGGTCAAGGAACAGCTGGATTTGATTGACAGACTGGATAAGGGGGAAAATAGTAAAAGTGACCGAAAAGATCTCTTTGAGTTGTTGGATTTGGAAAAAGTAAAAGATCAGTATCCCAAAGCTCTATCGGGTGGTGAACGTCAACGTGCCGCGATTGCTAGAGCGCTTTATAACAATCCAAGCATTGTGCTTGCAGATGAGCCGACAGCCAGTCTAGACACCGAGCGTGCCTACCAAGTAACGGAGATGTTGGCTGCCATTGCTCATGAACAAGGTAGAGGAGTTGTTATGATTACGCACGATACTCGTCTTCTTGATAAGGTTGATCGTATTTATGTCATGAACGATGGCCATCTAGTTGAAGAAACACATGCATAAAATAGAGTGAATGGTACAAGTTACTGTTCACTTTTTTGATTGGAAAAGATAGAAACAAGTTTAACTTTTTATGAAACTCTCAGTACCCATAGCTGATTATTGAGAAATGTGGTATAATTTTTCTTATGGAAAAGATTATCATTACAGCAACTGCTGAAAGTATTGAACAAGTTGAACAGTTACTAGAAGCTGGCGTAGACCGTATCTACGTTGGTGAGAAAGATTTTGGACTTCGTCTGCCAACAACCTTTAGCTATGAAGAGTTACGCACCATCGCTCAGTTGGTTCATGAAGCAGGTAAGGAATTGATCGTTGCGGTTAATGCCCTCATGCACCAAGATATGATGGACCGTATTAAGCCTTTCCTAGACTTCTTGGAAGAAATCAAGACAGACTATATTACTGTTGGGGATGCAGGTGTCTTTTACGTTGTCAATCGCGATGGTTATTCATTTAAGACCATCTACGATGCTTCAACCATGGTGACAAGCAGTCGTCAGATTAACTTCTGGGGTCAAAAGGCTGGCGCATCTGAGGCGGTTTTGGCGCGTGAAATTCCATCTGCTGAGCTCTTCAAGATGCCTGAGATTTTGGAAATTCCTGCTGAAGTGTTGGTTTACGGAGCTAGTGTCATTCACCATTCTAAACGTCCACTCTTGCAAAACTACTATAACTTTACGCATATCGATGATGAAAAGACACGTAAACGTGACCTCTTCTTGGCAGAGCCGAGTGACCCAGAAAGCCATTATTCTATCTTTGAAGACAATCATGGTACCCACATCTTTGCAAATAACGACCTTGATTTGATGACCAAATTGACAGAATTAGTAGAACATGGTTTCACTCACTGGAAGCTAGAGGGGCTCTACACACCTGGTCAGAATTTTGTAGAAATTGCTAAACTCTTTATCCAAGCACGTAGCTTGATCCAAGAGGGGAATTTCAGCCATGACCAAGCCTTCTTGTTAGATGAGGAAGTGCGCAAGTTACATCCTAAAAACCGTTTCCTGGACACAGGATTCTATGATTACGATCCTGACATGGTTAAATAGGACACCAAAACCCGAAATAAAAATGTTCGGGTTTTTCCAGTGTATCCATGAAATAAAAACGGATACATGTTATAATAAAAATAGCTCTTTAATGGAGGTGTTTGAGTGGAAAATCTGAAGAAAATGGCAGGTATCAAGGCTGCTGAGTTTGTCAAGGATGGCATGGTAGTCGGACTTGGAACGGGCTCTACTGCCTACTATTTCGTAGAAGAAATCGGTCGTCGGATTAAGGAAGAAGGTTTGCAGATTACTGCTGTAACGACTTCCAGTGTGACCAGTAAACAGGCTGAAGGTCTTAACATCCCTCTCAAGTCGATTGATCAAGTAGACTTTGTCGATGTGACGGTTGATGGGGCGGATGAAGTAGATAGCCAGTTTAACGGAATCAAAGGCGGTGGTGGTGCCCTTCTGATGGAGAAGGTTGTCGCAACGCCCTCAAAAGAATACATTTGGGTGGTAGATGAAAGCAAACTGGTAGAGAAACTAGGTGCTTTTAAATTGCCTGTAGAAGTGGTTCAGTATGGTGCAGAACAGGTCTTTCGTCGGTTTAAGCGAGCTGGCTACAAACCAAGTTTCCGTGAAAAAGACGGCCAACGTTTTGTGACCGATATGCAGAACTTTATCATTGATCTAGCCTTGGATGTCATTGAAGATCCAATTGCTTTCGGGAAAGAATTGGACCATGTCGTTGGTGTCGTAGAGCACGGCTTGTTCAACCAAATGGTGGATAAGGTCATCGTAGCGGGACGAGATGGTGTTCAGATTTTAACTTCAACAAAAGCAAACTAATCAACATAATAAGGAGACAGACTATGTCAAAATTTAATCGTATTCACTTGGTGGTACTGGATTCTGTGGGAATCGGTGCTGCACCAGATGCCAATAACTTTGTCAATGCAGGGGTTCCAGATGGAGCTTCTGACACACTAGGACACATTTCCAAAACAGTTGGTTTGAATGTGCCAAACATGGCTAAAATCGGTCTAGGAAATATTTCTCGCGAAACTCCTCTAAAGACTGTACCAGCTGAAAGCAATCCAACAGGATATGCAACAAAATTGGAAGAAGTTTCCCTTGGTAAGGATACAATGACTGGTCACTGGGAAATCATGGGACTCAACATTACCGAGCCTTTCGATACTTTCTGGAACGGATTCCCAGAAGAAATCTTGACAAAGATCGAAGAATTTTCAGGACGCAAGGTCATTCGTGAAGCCAACAAACCTTACTCAGGAACAGCTGTTATCGATGATTTTGGACCACGTCAAATGGAAACTGGGGAGTTGATTATCTATACTTCAGCTGATCCTGTTTTGCAGATTGCTGCCCACGAAGACATTATTCCTTTGGATGAATTGTACCGTATCTGTGAATACGCTCGTTCAATTACACTTGAACGTCCTGCCCTTCTAGGCCGTATCATTGCTCGTCCGTATGTTGGTGAACCAGGTAACTTCACTCGTACGGCAAATCGTCGAGACTTAGCCGTTTCTCCATTTGCACCAACTGTTTTGGATAAATTGAACGAAGCTGGCATCGATACGTACGCTGTTGGTAAAATAAACGATATCTTTAACGGTGCGGGTATTAACCATGACATGGGCCACAACAAGTCAAACAGCCACGGAATTGACACATTATTGAAGACCATGGGACTTGCTGAGTTTGAAGAAGGATTCTCTTTCACAAACTTAGTTGACTTTGATGCCCTTTATGGCCACCGTCGCAATGCTCATGGCTACCGTGATTGCTTGCATGAGTTTGATGAACGCTTGCCTGAAATTATCGCTGCCATGAGAGAGAATGACCTTCTTTTGATTACTGCTGACCATGGAAATGACCCAACCTATGCAGGAACAGACCACACTCGTGAATATATCCCATTGTTGGCTTATAGCCCTGCCTTTAAAGGAAATGGTGTCATTCCGGTTGGACATTTTGCAGATATCTCAGCGACAGTTGCGGATAACTTTGGTGTTGAAACTGCCATGATTGGGGAAAGTTTCTTAGATAAATTGGTGTAAGATGACGCGATATGCTTTACTTGTTCGGGGCATTAATGTAGGTGGGAAAAATAAAGTTGTCATGGCGCAACTTCGTGAAGAACTGACAGAGTTGGGACTGGAAAAGGTTGAGACCTACATCAACAGTGGCAATATTTTCTTTACTTCGACAGACCCCAAAGCCCGATTGGTTGAAAAGTTAGAGGCTTTCTTTGAAATCCATTATCCATTTATTCAGAGCTTTTCCTTGCTGAGTCTTGAGGACTTTGAAGAGGAACTTGAAAATCTGCCTGAATGGTGGACCAAAGACCTGGCTCGAAAAGATGTGCTCTTCTACACGGAGGGCTTGGATGTGGCTCAAGTGATCGAGAAAGTGAACAGTTTGGAACTGGAAGATGAAGTCGTTCATTTTGGAAAACTTGGGATTTTCTGGGGGAAACTTTCTGAAGAATCCTACTATGCAACTGCCTATCATAAGTACTTGCTCAAGATGCCTTTTTATCGCAACATCACCATTCGCAATGCCAAAACCTTTGACAAAATCGGTCAAATGCTAAAAAATAATAAAGGAGAGACACAATGACATTTTTAGATAAGATCAAGGAAACAGCTGCTTTCCTGAAAGAAAAGGGTATCCTAGCGCCTGAATTCGGTTTAATCCTTGGATCAGGACTTGGAGAATTGGCAGAGGAAATCGAAAATCCTGTTGTAGTAGACTATGCAGATATTCCAAACTGGGGCCGCTCGACAGTAGTCGGTCACGCTGGTAAATTGGTATATGGTGACCTTGCAGGTCGAAAAGTCTTGGCTCTTCAAGGTCGCTTCCATTTCTACGAAGGAAATCCTCTTGAGGTCGTGACTTTCCCAGTACGTGTGATGAAAGTTCTCGGATGTGAAGGTGTCATTGTAACCAATGCAGCTGGCGGTATTGGCTATGGTCCTGGTACCTTGATGGCTATCTCAGACCATATCAATATGACGGGGCAGAACCCATTGATGGGTGAAAACTTGGATGATTTTGGTCCACGTTTCCCTGATATGTCAAAAGCCTACACACCAGAATACCGTGCAACTGCCCATGAAGTGGCTAAAAAACTCGGTATCAAGCTTGATGAAGGTGTCTATATCGGTGTAACCGGTCCGACTTATGAAACACCTGCAGAAATTCGTGCCTATAAGACATTGGGAGCAGATGCAGTTGGTATGTCCACTGTTCCTGAAGTGATTGTGGCAGCCCACTCAGGCTTGAAAGTTTTAGGAATTTCATGTATTACGAACCATGCTGCTGGTTTCCAAGAAGAACTCAACCACGAAGAAGTTGTAGAAGTAACAGAGCGTGTCAAAGGTGACTTCAAAGGCTTGCTTAAAGCGATTCTTGCTGAATTGTAATGTCATGAGAGTTCACTTTATTTTACATGAGACCTTTGAAGTTCCAGGTGCTTATCTAAAATGGGCTCTGGAACGAGGTCATCACATTACATCAACAAAGGTTTATGAAAAAGAACCTCTTCCTGAAACAATTGACGGGATTGATTTTCTGATTGTCATGGGTGGTCCTCAATCACCTGATGAGGATAGAGAAAACTTCCCATACTATGATCCAAAGGCTGAGCTTGCTTTTATGAAAGAAGCGATTGCTGCAGATATTTATATTGTTGGTGTCTGTCTTGGTGCGCAACTCCTATCTGTTGCCTATGGTGCGAAGTATGAACATAGTCCAGAACGCGAGATCGGAGTTTATCCTGTGACATTGACGATGCAAGGTCTAACAGATCCTCACGTCAGCTTGTTCGGAAAAAACTTAGAAACCGGCCACTGGCACGGTGATATGCCAGGGCTGACAGAGGATGCTGTTGTTCTTGCGACCAGTCAAGGTTGTCCACGCCAAATTATTCGCTTCAGTCCGAAACATTATGCCTTTCAGGCTCATTTGGAATTTGATCCCGAAGCAGTAGAACTCTTAATTACTGCGGATGGTGAGGAGCAATTAAGAGAGCAAAGTGAAAAGTTCACTTTCGTTCAAACACCAGAAGAATTACGTGAAAATCATTACTCCGAAATGAATGCAAAACTGTATGCATTTTTAGATTCATTGGTAAACTAGGAACTACAGAAATCCAGAGTATCTGAGTTATAGTCAAACTCGGGCTAACTGTTCTGCAAAATATTTAAATTTAAAATCAAGAAAGAAAGGAATTGAACCCACCCTAAAAGCAGTGGGAAAAAGATAGTTGGTCTAGCGAGCATCGCTCACTGCACCCAACTCCTATTTTCCCTTCGCTTTTTGACGGGTTTGGTATCTTTTTGACTATCACATTTAGAATAAAGAAAGGTAGAGCGAAGTGTTCTAATTTGAACACGAGCGGAAAACTTGGAAAATAGATAATCTGACTGAGAAATCAGGATTTCTCGTCAGATTCCTAATTTTCAGTCGTTTTCTTCTCGCTCTCTAATCATCATAAAATAAAGAAAGGATGGGTAAACCGTATTTGCTGAACTGAATACGGGCGGAGAACTGTGTAAAAAAGATAAACTGTCTAGCATCTGCGGTGCTTCGTCAGTTTCCTATTTTTACTTTGTTCTCTGTCGCCCTTTATATCTTAACTATGTCTATCCATATTGCTGCTCAGCAGGGTGAAATTGCTGATAAAATTCTTCTTCCTGGGGATCCTCTTCGTGCGAAATTTATTGCGGAGAATTTCCTTGAAGATGCTGTTTGTTTTAACGAAGTGCGTAACATGTTTGGTTACACTGGTACTTACAAGGGCCACCGTGTATCTGTCATGGGAACTGGGATGGGGATGCCATCCATTTCGATTTACGCGCGTGAGTTGATTGTGGACTACGGTGTGAAAAAATTAATCCGAGTGGGAACTGCTGGTTCTTTGAATGAAGATGTCCACGTCCGTGAATTGGTTTTGGCGCAAGCAGCTGCAACCAACTCAAACATCATCCGCAACGACTGGCCACAGTATGATTTTCCACAAATCGCTAGTTTTGATTTGTTAGACAAGGCCTACCATATCGCTAAAGAACTCGGTATGACAACCCACGTTGGGAACGTCTTGTCATCTGATGTCTTTTACTCAAACTACTTTGAAAAGAACATCGAACTTGGTAAATGGGGAGTCAAGGCTGTGGAAATGGAAGCAGCAGCTCTTTACTATCTTGCTGCCCAACACCACGTTGATGCACTTGCTATCATGACTATTTCTGATAGCTTGGTCAATCCAGATGAAGACACTACGGCAGAAGAACGCCAAAATACCTTCACCGATATGATGAAGGTTGGTTTGGAAACCTTGATTGCAGAGTAAAATGTAAACGAAAATCCTGATTTCACTTGGAATCAGGATTTTTTCATAGATGCGATTTTTTCGGGGTCTGGTGTAACGCGGAGGGTCTTTTGTCCTGTGTAGGTTACAAAGCCAGGTTTGCCACCAGTTGGTTTATTGAGTTTTTTCACTTCAATCATATCTACCTGAACTAGATTTGACAAGCGCCCTTTGGAGAAGTAGGCAGCTAGCTCCGCAGCGTCCGTCTTAACTTCGTCAGAAGGATTGAGATTTCCTGAGATGACGACATGGCTTCCAGGGATGTCCTTGGCATGGAACCAAAGTTCCTCCTTGCGAGCCATTTTAAAGGTTAGCTCTTCATTTTGCAAGTTGTTACGACCGACATAAATGATGGTTTTGCCATCGCTCGCTAGATACTGTTCTGGTTTTTTGCGTTTCTGGATTTTTTCACGTTGGCGTCTTCTAATAAAGCCTGTTTGGATCAATTCTTCACGGATTTCAGCGATTTCCTCCAGCCCAGCTTGGTTGAGAACAGTCTCAACACTTTCTAGATAGAGAATGGTTGCCTTGGTTTCTTCAATCAGTTCAGTCAGGTATTTGACAGCTTCTTTGAGTTTCTGGTAACGTTTAAAGTAGCGTTGGGCATTCTGACTGGGAGTCAAGGCCTTATCAAGCGCAATGGTGATAGGCTGATTGGTGTAGTAGTTTTCCAAGGTAACCTGATCTTGGTCATTAGGCACTTGGTGGAGGAAGGTTGTCAACAATTCCCCTTTTTGGCGAAATTCCTCAGCATTGTCTGTCGCTAGTAACTCTTTTTCTTGTTTTTTAAGCTTATGTCGATTTTTCTGAAGTTCATTTTCAACGCGACGAATCAGTTCACTGGCTTGCTGTTTGACACGGTCCCGTTCAGCCTTGTCCTTATAGTAGGTGTCCAGCAAGTCAGAAAGACTGGAAAAAGGCTCTCCTACACTATTTTCGAAGGGAATTGGACTGAAGGAAGTCTCCGTTAGGAAAGGCTTGGTTTCTTGCCCGAAGAAGTTTCGGAAAGTAGACAGTTTATCACTGACAAGAATGTTTTCCAATTCATTTGCCGTATCACGTCCCAGACCTTGAAAGAGACTTTGAAGATTTTTTGCCTTCAGTTCTTGGGTCTGCAGGATTTCAAAGAGCTTTTCATCCTTAACAGTAAAAGGATTGAGCGAATCCGTACTTGGTGGAGCGATATAGGTCGATCCTGGTAGCAAGGTGCGGTAGCTGTTTTGTGAAAAGCCAACGTGTTTGATGACTTCGAGGATTTTATGGCTGCTTTTATCGACTAGGAGAATATTGCTGTGTTTGCCCATGATTTCGATAATCAGGGTAGCCTGGATATGGTCCCCAATCTCGTTTTTATTGGAAACTGTAATTTCCACGATACGGTCGTTTTCGATTTGCTCAATTGACTCAATCAGAGCACCCTGCAAATACTTTCTCAAAACCATGATAAAGGTAGAAGGTTGAGCTGGATTTTCAAAAGTCGTTTGGGTCAACTGGACACGACCAAAAACGGGATGAGCAGAAAGGAGCAGGCGATGGCTTTGGCGATTGCTGCGGATTTGCAAGACCAACTCTTGTTCAAAAGGTTGATTGATTTTCTGGATGCGACCATTGACTAACTCTCTTCGCAATTCCTCAATCATGTGGTGTAAAAAAAATCCGTCAAATGACATCGTTCTCTCCTTGTGATTGTATTCTATAGTATTATATCAAAAAGGTAGAATAAAATCATGGAAATATGGTATAATAAAGCCAAGTAAAGAGAATCGAGAAGTACATGTATATTGAAATGGTAGATGAAACTGGTCAAGTTTCACAAGAAATTCTGCGACAAACCCAAGAAATTTTGGAATTTGCAGCCCAAAAAATAGGAAAAGAAGACAAGGAGATGGCAGTGACCTTTGTGACTAATGAGCGTAGCCATGAACTCAACCTCGAGTACCGTGATACAGATCGTCCTACGGATGTCATCAGCCTTGAGTATAAGCCAGAGTTGGATATTGCCTTTGACGAAGAGGATTTGCTTGAAAATCCTGAATTGGCGGAGATGATGTCTGAGTTTGATGCCTACATTGGGGAATTGTTCATCTCTATCGATAAGGCTCATGAGCAGGCCGAGGAATATGGCCACAGCTTTGAGCGTGAGATGGGCTTCTTGGCAGTACACGGCTTTTTACATATCAACGGCTATGATCACTACACTCCGGAAGAAGAAGCGGAGATGTTCGGTTTACAAGAAGAAATTTTGACAGCCTATGGACTCACAAGACAATAAACGAAAATGGAAAAATCGTGACCTGATATCCAGTCTAGAATTTGCCATTACAGGAATTTTTACTGCTATCAAGGAAGAACGCAATATGCGAAAGCATGCAGTGACGGCTCTCGTGGTCATCCTTGCAGGGTTTGTTTTTCAGGTGTCACGAATCGAATGGCTCTTTCTCCTATTGAGCATTTTCTTGGTAGTAGCCTTTGAAATTATCAACTCTGCTATTGAAAATGTGGTGGATTTGGCCAGTCACTATCACTTTTCCATGCTGGCTAAAAATGCCAAGGATATGGCGGCTGGCGCGGTATTAGTGGTCTCTCTTTTCGCAGCCTTAACAGGTGCACTTATCTTTATCCCACGCATTTGGGATATACTATTTTAAACTATAAGAGGAAATTATGACATTTAAATCAGGCTTTGTAGCCATTTTAGGGCGTCCCAATGTTGGGAAGTCAACCTTTTTAAATCACGTCATGGGGCAAAAGATTGCCATTATGAGTGACAAGGCGCAGACAACGCGCAATAAAATCATGGGGATTTACACCACAGATAAGGAGCAAATCGTCTTTATCGACACACCAGGAATTCACAAGCCCAAAACAGCTCTTGGGGATTTCATGGTTGAATCTGCCTACAGTACTCTGCGTGAAGTGGATACTGTTCTCTTCATGGTGCCAGCTGATGAGCCACGTGGTAAGGGAGACGATATGATTATCGAGCGTCTGAAAGCTGCCAAGGTTCCTGTGATTCTGGTGGTGAATAAGATTGACAAGGTCCACCCAGACCAGCTTTTAGCTCAGATTGATGACTTCCGTAACCAGATGGACTTCAAGGAAATTGTTCCTATCTCAGCCCTTCAGGGAAATAACGTTTCTCGACTAATCGATATTTTGAGTGAAAATCTAGAGGAAGGTTTCCAGTATTTCCCATCTGATCAAATCACAGACCATCCTGAGCGTTTCTTGGTTTCAGAAATGATTCGTGAGAAAGTCTTGCACCTAACTCGAGAAGAGATTCCTCACTCAGTTGCAGTGGTAGTTGACTCCATGAAGCGTGATGAAGAGACAGACAAGGTTCATATCCGTGCAACCATCATGGTGGAGCGTGATAGTCAAAAAGGTATCATCATCGGTAAAGGTGGCGCCATGCTTAAGAAAATTGGGACCATGGCCCGTCGTGATATCGAACTCATGCTAGGGGATAAGGTTTTCCTAGAAACTTGGGTCAAGGTCAAGAAAAACTGGCGTGATAAAAAGCTAGATTTGGCTGACTTTGGCTATAATGAAAAAGAATACTAAGTAGAGGTGGGCTCATGCCTGCTTCTTGTTTTTACAGAAGGAGGAACTATGCCTGAATTACCTGAGGTTGAAACGGTTCGTCGTGGCTTAGAAAAATTGATCTTGGGAAAGAAGATTTCTAATATAGAGATTGCTTATTCCAAGATGATTAAGACGGATTTGGACGAGTTTCAAAAGGAAGTACCTGGTCAGATTGTTGAGTCAATGGGACGTCGTGGCAAATACTTGCTTTTTTACTTGACAGACAAGGTCTTGATTTCCCATTTGCGCATGGAGGGCAAATATTTTTACTATCCGGACCAGGTTCCTGAACGCAAGCATGCCCATGTTTTCTTCCAGTTTGAGGATGGTGGGACGCTTGTTTATGAGGATGTACGCAAGTTTGGTACTATGGAACTATTGGCACCCGACCTTTTGGATGCCTACTTTGTATCTAAAAAACTAGGGCCTGAACCAAGCGAAGAAGACTTTGATTTACAGGTCTTTCAAGCTGCCCTAGCTAAGTCCAAAAAGCCTATCAAATCCCACCTTTTAGACCAGACCTTGGTAGCTGGCCTTGGCAATATCTATGTGGATGAGGTCCTCTGGCGAGCTCAGATTCATCCAGCAAGACCTTCCCAAACTTTGACGGCAGAAGAAGCGTCAGCTATTCATGACCAGACCATTGCTGTTTTGGGACAGGCAGTCGAAAAGGGCGGTTCCACCATTAGAACCTATACCAATGCCTTTGGGGAAGACGGAACCATGCAGGATTTTCATCAGGTCTATGATAAGACTGGTCAGGCATGTTCACGCTGCGGCACCATCATTGAGAAATTCCAGCTCGGTGGACGAGGAACTCATTTTTGTCCTCAGTGTCAAAGGAGGGACTGATGGGAAAAATCATCGGAATCACAGGAGGAATTGCCTCTGGTAAGTCAACTGTAACAAATTTCCTAAGAGAAAAAGGCTTCCAAGTGGTCGATGCTGACGCAGTCGTCCACCAGCTACAAAAACCTGGTGGTCGTCTTTATCAGCTCTTGGTTCAACACTTTGGGCAGGAAATTATCTTAGAAAATGGAGAACTCAATCGCCCTCTCCTAGCTAGTCTCATCTTCTCAAATCCTGAGGAGCGGGAATGGTCTAAGCAAACCCAAGGGGAAATTATTCGTGAGGAATTGGCTGCACTGAGAGACCAGTTAGCTCAGACAGAAACGGTTTTTTTCATGGATATTCCCCTGCTTTTTGAACAGGACTACAGTGCTTGGTTTGATGAAACGTGGCTGGTCTATGTGGACCGTGATGTTCAGGTGGAACGTTTCATGAAACGGGATCATCTTTCTAAGGAAGTAGCAGAGTCCCGTTTGGCCGCCCAATGGTCTTTAGAAGAAAAGAAAAAATTGGCGAGCCATATATTAGACAATAATGGCAGTCGTGATCAGCTTGTGGCTCAAGTAGTGAAGTTACTTGAAGGAGGCGATAGCTGTGCAAGAGATTAGTTGGAAAGAGAATCTTCGTGTCGCCTGGTTCGGTAGTTTTCTAACGGGCGCCAGCATTTCCTTGGTCGTTCCTTTCATGCCTATCTTTGTGGAGCAGTTGGGAATTGAAGGAGACCAAGTTGCTTTCTATGCTGGATTAGCCATCTCAGTTTCGGCTGTTTCAGCAGCTCTAGTTTCTCCCATCTGGGGTATTCTTGCTGACAAGTACGGCCGAAAACCCATGATGATTCGAGCAGGTCTTGCTATGACCATTACCATGGGAGGTTTGGCCTTCGTGCCAAATATCTATTGGCTACTCTTTCTGCGCTTGCTCAATGGTGTATTTACTGGTTTT
The DNA here is from genome assembly GCF_002096495.1 of Streptococcus oralis subsp. oralis. Lineage (GTDB taxonomy): Bacteria > Bacillota > Bacilli > Lactobacillales > Streptococcaceae > Streptococcus > Streptococcus oralis_CU. The sequence continues at coordinate 410,474 of NZ_NCUO01000012.1, forward strand.
GTCCCCAATGCGACAGCCTTGATTGCTAGTCAGGTACCGAAAGATAAGTCTGGAGCGGCTCTGGGGACTCTATCTACAGGTGTTGTTGCAGGAACACTGACGGGTCCCTTTGTTGGAGGCTTTATTGCTGAAATTTTTGGTATTCGTAATGTCTTTTTATTGGTAGGTTCTTTCTTATTTTTAGCTGCAATCCTAACCATTTTCTTTATCAAGGAAGATTTTCAGCCAGTGGCTAAGGAGAAGGCTATCCCAACGAAAGAAGTATTTTCTTCTTTCAAGTATCCTAGACTCTTAGTAAACCTATTTTTGACGAGCTTCGTCATTCAATTTTCAGCTCAATCAATTGGCCCCATTCTAGCTCTCTATGTGCGGGACTTAGGGCAGACTGAGAATCTCCTCTTTGTATCAGGATTGATCGTATCCAGCATGGGATTTTCTAGTATGATGAGTGCTGGAATTCTAGGAAAACTTGGCGATAAGGTAGGGAATCATAGATTGTTGGTTGCGGCGCAGATTTATTCCGTCATCATTTACCTACTTTGTGCCCATGCAACCAGCCCCCTTCAACTTGGCTTGTATCGTTTTCTCTTTGGTCTGGGAACGGGAGCTCTCATACCGGGAGTCAATGCCCTTCTCAGCAAAATGACTCCGAAATCAGGTATTTCAAGGATTTTCGCCTTCAACCAAGTCTTTTTTTATCTCGGTGGAGTGATTGGACCTATGGCGGGATCCGCAGTTGCAGGATATTTGGGCTACCATGCTGTCTTTTATGCGACAGCAGCCTGTGTAGCTTTCAGTTGTTTATGTAACTTAGTTCAATTTAGATCATTATTAAAAGTAAAGGAAATCTCGTGCGAGTAAAAATTAATCTCAAATGCTCCTCTTGTGGTAGCATGAATTATCTAACTAGTAAGAACTCAAAAACCCATCCAGACAAGATTGAAGTTCTAAAATATTGTCCAAAGGAAAGAAAAGTAACTTTACATCTTGAATCTAAGTAGAATTTATGGTAAAATAATAGGGATTTTAAGGAGTTTGATATGTATAACCTATTATTAACCATTTTATTAGTATTATCTGTTGTGATTGTGATTGCGATTTTCATGCAACCAACCAAGAACCAATCCAGCAATGTATTTGATGCCAGCTCAGGTGATTTGTTTGAACGTAGTAAAGCTCGTGGTTTTGAAGCTGTGATGCAACGTTTGACAGGTATTTTAGTCTTTTTCTGGCTAGCCATTGCCTTAGCATTGACGGTATTATCAAGTAGATAAGAAATGGGCGAGACTAGGTCTTAGCCTATTTTTATTTTTAACGACACTTACAAAGTTATCACTCAAAAAAATTTTAAAAATCTAGAAAGAAAACATGAAAGATAAAATTAAAGAATATTTGCAAGAGAAGGGGCGAGTGACGGTAAATGACCTAGCTCAGGCTCTCGGAAAGGATGGATCCAAGGATTTCCGTGAGTTGATTAAAACCCTGTCTCTGATGGAAAGAAAGCACCAGATTCGATTTGGAGAAGATGGAAGCCTTACCTTGGACCAGAAGAAGAAACATGAAATCACTCTAAAAGGGGTTTTTCATGCCCATAAAAATGGCTTTGGTTTTGTCAGTCTGGAAGGCGAAGAGGACGACCTTTTTGTAGGAAAAAACGATGTCAACTATGCCATTGATGGTGATACCGTTGAAGTGGTCATCAAGAAAGTTGCTGACCGCAACAAGGGAACAGCTGCCGAAGCTAAAATTATTGATATCTTAGAACACAGTCTGACGACAGTTGTAGGCCAAATCGTTCTGGATCAGGAAAAGCCCAAGTATGCGGGCTACATCCGTTCAAAAAATCAGAAAATCAGCCAACCCATCTATGTGAAGAAACCGGCTATCAAGTTGGAAGGTACTGAAGTTCTCAAGGTCTTTATCGACAAATACCCAAGTAAGAAACATGATTTCTTTGTTGCTAGTGTCCTTGATGTGGTGGGGCACTCGACTGATGCTGGGATTGACGTTCTTGAAGTCTTGGAATCCATGGATATTGTTTCAGAATTTCCAGAAGCTGTTCTCAAGGAGGCAGAAAGTGTACCAGATGCTCCGTCTCAAAAGGATATGGAAGGTCGTCTTGATTTAAGAGATGAGCTTACCTTTACCATTGACGGCGCGGATGCCAAGGACTTGGACGACGCAGTTCACATTAAGCCTTTGAAAAATGGCAATATCGAACTCGGTGTTCACATCGCGGATGTTTCCTACTATGTGACAGAGGGTTCTGCACTTGATAAGGAAGCCCTTAACCGCGCGACTTCTGTCTATGTAACAGACCGAGTGGTACCAATGCTTCCAGAGCGTTTGTCAAATGGTATCTGCTCCCTCAATCCTCAAGTCGATCGCTTGACCCAGTCTGCCATTATGGAAATTGATAAACACGGTCGTGTGGTTAATTACACGATTACCCAAACTGTTATCAAGACGAGTTTCCGTATGACCTATAGCGCTGTCAATGATATCTTAGCTGGCGACGAGGAAAAAAGACAAGAGTATCAGAAAATTGTTCCTAGTATCGAGTTAATGGCCAAGCTTCATGAAAGGCTAGAAAGCATGCGTGAGAAACGTGGTGCCCTTAATTTTGATACCAGTGAAGCTAAGATTCTGGTGGATAAAAAAGGTAAGCCTGTTGATATCGTTCTTCGTCAGCGTGGTGTTGCTGAGCGGATGATCGAGTCCTTCATGTTGATTGCTAATGAAACGGTTGCCGAGCACTTTAGCAAGTTGGATCTACCTTTCATCTATCGAATTCACGAGGAGCCCAAGGCTGAAAAAGTTCAGAAGTTTATTGATTACGCTTCGAGCTTTGGCTTGCGAATTTATGGAACTGCCAGTGAGATTAGCCAGGAGGCGCTTCAAGACATCATGCGTGCGGTTGAGGGAGAGCCCTATGCGGATGTATTATCCATGATGCTTCTCCGTTCTATGCAACAGGCTCGCTATTCTGAGCACAATCACGGTCACTATGGACTAGCCGCTAACTATTACACTCACTTCACCAGTCCTATTCGCCGTTATCCAGACCTTCTAGTCCACCGTATGATTCGGGACTATGGTCGTTCTAAGGAAATAGCAGAGCATTTTGAACAAGTGATTCCAGAGATTGCAACCCAGTCTTCCAACCGTGAACGTCGTGCCATCGAGGCTGAGCGTGAAGTCGAAGCCATGAAAAAGGCTGAGTACATGGAAGAATATGTGGGTGAAGAGTACGACGCAGTTGTATCCAGCATCGTCAAATTCGGTCTCTTTGTTGAATTGCCAAATACAGTCGAAGGTTTGATTCACATTACCAATTTGTCTGAATTTTATCATTTCAACGAGCGAGATTTGACTCTCCGTGGAGAGAAATCAGGAACAACCTTCCGTGTGGGACAGCAAATTCGCATTCAAGTTGAAAGAGCCGATAAGATGACGGGAGAGATTGATTTCTCTTATATTCCAAGTGAGTTTGATGTCATCGAAAAAGGCTTGAAACAAGCTGGGCGCAAAGACAGAGGTCATGGTTCAAGTCGTCGTTCAGACAAGAAGGAAGACAAGAGAAAATCAGGACGCTCAAATGATAAGTACAAGCATTCACAAAAAGATAAAAAGAAAAAAGGCAAGAAACCTTTTTACAAAGAAGTAGCTAAGAAAGGAGCCAAGCATGGCAAAGGGCGAGGGAAAGGTCGTCGCACAAAATAAAAAGGCGCACCACGACTATACAATCGTTGATACGCTTGAAGCAGGAATGGTGCTGACAGGAACGGAAATCAAGAGCGTTCGAGCTGCTCGAATCAATCTCAAGGACGGCTTTGCCCAAGTAAAAAATGGGGAAGTCTGGCTGAGCAATGTTCATATCGCCCCTTACGAAGAGGGCAATATCTGGAACCAGGAACCAGAACGTCGTCGTAAACTTTTGCTCCATAAAAAACAAATTCAAAAATTGGAACAAGAGACCAAAGGGACAGGAATGACCCTTGTTCCCCTTAAAGTCTATATTAAAGATGGTTATGCTAAACTCCTTTTAGGACTTGCTAAAGGGAAACATGACTATGACAAACGGGAGTCTATCAAGCGTCGTGAACAAAACCGCGACATCGCGCGTGTGATGAAAGCTGTCAACCAGCGTTAAGAAGAGGAAGTAAAATGGAAAAATTAATTGCCTATAAACGGATGCCCTTGTGGAATAAACAAACCATGCCTGAAGCTGTTCAGCAAAAGCACAATACTAAAGTCGGCACTTGGGGAAAAATTACTGTGTTGAAAGGGGCTCTCAAGTTTATTGAGTTGACTGAAGATGGTGAGGTTCTAGCTGAACACCTCTTTGAGGCAGGGGCTGACAATCCCATGGCGCAACCGCAAGCCTGGCACCGAGTAGAGGCTGCAACAGACGATGTAGAGTGGTACTTGGAATTTTATTGTAAACCTGAGGATTATTTCCCTAAGAAATACCAGACTAATCCAGTCCATTCAGAGGTCCTAGAGGCTATGCAGACGGTGAAACCTGGAAGAGCCTTGGATTTGGGTTGTGGTCAGGGGCGTAACTCTCTCTTTCTCGCACAGAATGGTTTTGATGTGACAGCTGTGGATCAAAATGAATTGTCCCTTGAAATCTTGCAAAGCATTGTGGAACAAGAGGATCTAGACATGCCTGTCGGACTTTATGATATCAATTCTGCCAGTGTTAGCCAAGACTATGATTTTATCGTTTCAACAGTTGTTCTGATGTTCCTACAAGCGAACCGCATTCCAGCTATTATCCAAAATATGCAGGAGCACACCACGGTCGGTGGTTACAATCTTATCGTCTGTGCCATGGATACAGAGGATTATCCTTGCTCAATCAACTTCCCATTCACTTTTAAAGAAGGGGAGTTGGCGGACTACTACAAGGATTGGGAATTGATTAAGTACAATGAAAACCCAGGACATCTGCACCGTCGTGATGAAAATGGTAATCGCATTCAACTACGCTTTGCGACTATGCTAGCTAAAAAAGTCAAGTAAAAACCTATACCAGCGAATAGAAATCACTTTGCAAAGTTTCTATTCGTTTTTGTTTGCGTTGGTTGATTGGGGAGAGCAGGATTTTATGCTATACTAGAAGTAGGAAATCTGAGTAGTAGAACTGTATTGCTGATACTCTCAGCGCAAGAAAGTCTTTATGATGGAGGTGATCAAATGACGAGTCTTTTGGTGGAGCTATATGATCGGCATGTATTGGAAAAGAATGTCTACCAAGCCTTTATCAGTGATTGTGATGAGATTCTTTTTCTATCTTTGACAAAAATAAGCAATGAAGAGAAACTCTCTCTCCGTCAGTTCATCATGGAAGAGGTGCCTCATATTCAACGAGTGACCTTTCGTCAGCTAACCTTAGAACAACTAGCGGATCAGTTAGATTATTGTCTAGCAAGCTATGGCCAGGTTCTTCTTGATGTTTTTGGTGGGGATTCGCTACTAGCCATATCCCTCTATCAATACGGCTTGAATCGCCACCTCCCCATCGTTGCCATGGATGTCGAGCGAGGAAAACAATACAAGTGGGTAGCCGGTCAGTTAGAAAAAGAAGACATGGACATTCCAACCCTAAGCATCCAACAGCTGATAGCTTTACGTGGTGGAAAAATGCTCAAATCAAAACGCCCTATCCACTCAGTTAAGCAAATTGCAGCCATCAAAAAACTAGCCAGCTCTGCCATTGCCAACCCTGCCCACTGGTATCAGGTGACCCAATTTTTTTCTCTAGCTAAGACTAATGACCTGCATGCTGAAACCGAAAAGAAACTGGAAAACAACGGCAAGTATTACCTCTATCCAAAATCCCTTATTCCTTTACTTGTGGAAGCAGGGATGCTTTGTATTGAAAGCGAGGACAAGAAACGAGTAGCCTACAGCTTTCCAAGTCAAGAAGCTCAAGTTTTTTGCCGCAACAAGGGACATATTTTAGAGGTATATCTCTATCTCTTGGCGCTTGAATCTCAGCTGTTTGATGAGTGCATGATAGGTGGTGAGATTGATTGGAATGGCATCTTTCCAGAGGCAGACAATGTTCAAAATGAAATTGATGTTATTCTGAGAAAGGGACGCTCGATTACCTTTATCTCTTGCAAGATGACAGATTTATCAGTTGAAGCCATCAATGAACTAGAAGTCTACGCCAATCATTTTGCTGGGGAGAGTTGCCTCAAGCTAATTGTCTGTACGGGGAAAATCAATCCAGCTTATGCCAATCGCTGCCAGGAATACGGCGTGCTGGTCATTAGAAGTGAGCAGATTCCCAATCTCATTCCCATGCTAAAAAAATATTCTAAGAGACAAAAAAGATAAGAAATAATATCATGAAAGGCTGGGATTCCAGTCTTTTTTATTTCTTTTTCGAATAAATGAGAAAAGGAGGTAGACCATGTTTGTAGCCAGAGATGCCAAGGGGAATTTGGTGAATGCCCTCGAAAAATATGTGACCAAGCAAGCTTATACTTGTCCAAGCTGTGGTGGTGGACTACGATTACGCCAAGGACAGAGTATTCGGACGCATTTTGCCCATGAAAGGTTAAGAGATTGTATGGCTATTTTTGAAAATGAAAGTCCAGAACACTTGGGCAACAAAGAGGCCCTTTATCACTGGGCCAAGAAAGACTGTCAGGTTGCCTTAGAATATAGTCTGCCTGAGATCCAGCAGATTGCGGATGTTCTCGTCAATGGGAAACTAGCTCTGGAGGTTCAGTGCAGTCCCTTGTCTCAAAAGCTTTTAGGCGACAGAAGTCAAGGCTACCGTAGTCAGGGCTACAAAGTTATTTGGCTACTGGGAGAAAAACTCTGGTTAAAGGAGCGATTAACACAACTGCAAAGGGGATTTCTCTATTTTAGTCAAAATATGGGTTTCTATGTTTGGGAACTAGATTTCAAAAAACAAGTTTTGAGACTCAAATATCTTCTGCATCAGGACCTACGTGGCAAGCTTCATTTTCAGGTCAAGGAATTTCCCTATGGAAAAGGAAATCTCTTGGAAATTCTACGATTTCCTTATCAGAAACAAAAACTGCCTCGTTTTGCAGTTGTGCAAGATTCCACTATCTGTCACTACATTCACCAGCAGTTGTATTACCAAACGCCTTACTGGATGAAGAAGCAGGAGGAAGCTTATCATCGAGGAGACAATCTATTAAACCATCAACTGGACGACTGGTATCCCCAAGTCAAGCCGATAGAATCGGGTGATTTTTTGCAGATTGAAACGGATCTGACTAGCTATTATAGAAATTTTCAGGCTTACTATCAAAAAAATCCGAAAAATAATCGCCAAAAGCTCTATCCACCAGCCTTTTATCACTTATATTTCTCAAAAAATGTGGTAAAATAGAAAGGATGGAGGAATCTTATGGTATTACAACGACATGAAATAAATGAAAAAGATACATGGGATCTTTCGACAATCTACCCAACAGACCAGGCTTGGGAAGAAGCCTTGAAAGATTTAACTGAAAAAGTACAAACAGCATCTCAGTATGAGGGACATCTCTTGGATAGCGCAGACAGTTTGCTTGAGATTACAGAATTCTCACTCGACTTGGAACGCCAAGTTGAAAAGCTTTATGTCTATGCGCATATGAAAAATGACCAGGACACGCGTGAAGCCAAGTATCAAGAGTACTATGCTAAGGCAATGACCCTATACAGTCAGTTAGAACAAGCCTTTTCATTCTATGAACCTGAGTTTATGGAGATTAGCCAAGAGCAGTATGCGGCCTTCCTAGAAGCTCAACCAAAACTCCAAGTTTACAAGCACTTTTTTGACAAGCTCTTGCAAAAGAAAGACCATGTTCTTTCGCAACGTGAGGAAGAATTGCTTGCTGGAGCAGGAGAAATCTTTGGCGCTGCTAGTGAAACCTTCGCTATTTTGGACAATGCGGATATTAGCTTCCCATACGTGCTTGATGACGAAGGCAAGGAAGTGCAACTCTCACACGGTACTTACATCCGTTTGATGGAGTCTAAAAATCGTGAAGTGCGTCGTGGTGCCTATGAAGCCCTTTATGCGACATATGAGCAATTCCAACACACTTATGCTAAGACCTTGCAGACAAATGTTAAGGTGCAAAACTACCGAGCAAAAGTTCGCAACTATAAGAGTGCTCGCCATGCAGCTCTCGCAGCAAACTTTGTTCCAGAAAGTGTCTATGACAATCTAGTAGCAGCAGTTCGCAAGCATTTGCCACTCTTGCATCGTTACCTTAACCTTCGTTCTAAAATCTTGGGGATTTCCGACCTCAAGATGTACGATGTATACACACCACTCTCGTCAGTAGATTATAGCTTTACCTACGAGGAAGCCTTGAAAAAGGCAGAAGAGGCCTTGGCAGTCTTGGGTGACGACTACTTGAGCCGTGTCAAACGTGCCTTTAGCGAGCGTTGGATTGATGTCTATGAAAACCAAGGCAAGCGTTCTGGTGCCTACTCTGGTGGTTCTTACGATACCAATGCCTTTATGCTTCTCAACTGGCAGGACAATCTAGACAATCTTTTTACCCTTGTCCATGAGACAGGTCACAGTATGCACTCAAGCTATACTCGTGAAACCCAACCTTATGTTTACGGAGATTATTCTATCTTCTTGGCTGAGATTGCCTCAACGACCAACGAAAATATCTTGACAGAGAAATTGTTGGAAGAAGTGGAAGACGATGCAACTCGCTTTGCTATTCTCAATAACTTCCTAGACGGTTTCCGTGGAACAGTCTTCCGTCAAACTCAATTCGCTGAGTTTGAACATGCCATCCACCAAGCAGATCAAAATGGAGAAGTCTTGACAAGTGATTTCCTCAATAAACTCTATGCTGACTTGAACCAAGAGTACTATGGACTCAGCAAGGAAGACAATACTCAAATCCAATACGAGTGGGCACGCATTCCTCACTTCTACTATAACTACTATGTGTATCAGTATTCAACAGGTTTTGCAGCTGCTTCAGCCTTGGCTGAGAAGATTGTCCATGGTAGTCAGGAAGATCGTGACCGCTATATCGACTACCTCAAGGCAGGTAAATCAGACTATCCACTCAATGTCATGAGAAAAGCGGGTGTTGATATGGAGAAGGAAGACTATCTCAACGATGCCTTTGCAGTCTTTGAACGTCGCTTGAACGAGTTTGAAGCCCTTGTTGAAAAATTGGGACTAGCTTAAGATGGTAGAGTCTTATAGTAAAAATGCCAATCACAATATGCGTCGCCCCATCGTCAAGGAAGAAATCGTAGAACTCATGCGCCAGCGTCAAAAGCAGGTGACAGGCTCCCTGAAAGAATTGGAGACCTTCGCTCGTAAGGAAAACATTCCAATTATTCCCCATGAAACGGTCGTGTATTTTCGATTTCTCATGGAGACCATACAGCCCAAGAACATTTTGGAAATTGGGACAGCTATCGGTTTTTCAGCACTTTTGATGGCGGAACATGCGCCAAATGCCAAGATTACAACGATTGACCGTAATCCTGAGATGATTGGTTTTGCCAAGGAAAACTTTGCCCAGTTTGACAGTCGTAAGCAAATCACCTTACTTGAAGGTGATGCTGTTGATGTTTTATCTAGTCTGACAGAAACATATGATTTTGTCTTTATGGATTCGGCCAAGTCCAAGTATATCGTCTTTCTACCTGAAATCCTCAAGCACTTGGAAGTCGGTGGAGTGGTCGTCTTGGATGATATTTTCCAAGGAGGCGATGTTGCAAAGGATATCATGGAAGTCCGCCGGGGTCAACGAACCATTTACCGTGGTTTGCAAAGACTGTTTGACGCAACTTTGAACAATCCAGGTCTAACAGCGTCTCTAGTTCCACTTGGAGACGGCATTCTCATGCTACGAAAGAATGTAGCAGAAGTAGAGCTTCCTGAGAGCGAATAATTTTCAGAAAAATTTAAGAAATTATAGTAAAATAGATAAGGTAACACTTACCGTAAAAGGAGTAAAAATGAAGAAAAAACTTATGGCAGGAGCCATCACACTTTTATCAGTAGCAACACTTGCAGCTTGTTCAAACAGTTCTGAAGGAAAAGATTTGATCAGCATGAAGGGCGATGTGATTACAGAACATCAATTCTTTGAAGAAGTAAAGAACAATCCAACCGCACAACAAGTCTTGCTCAATATGACTATCCAAAAAGTATTCGAACAACAATATGGATCAGAGGTAACGGATAAAGATGTGGATGACGCCGTTGCTGAAGAACAAAAGAAATACGGTGATAGCTATAACAGCGTGCTTCAACGTGCAGGTATGACACCTGAGACTCGTAAAGCTCAAATCCGTACTAGCAAATTGGTTGAATTGGCGGTTAAGAAGGCCGCTGAGAGCGAATTGACAGACGAAGCCTACCAAAAGGCTTTTGAAGCGTACACACCAGATGTAACTGCTCAAATCATCCGTATGGACAATGAAGACAAGGCAAAAGAAGTACTTGAGAAAGCTAAAGCAGAAGGTGCGGATTTTGCTCAGTTGGCAAAAGACAACTCTAACGACGACAAAACAAAAGAAAATGGTGGAGAAATCACTTTTGACTCTGCTTCAACAGAACTTCCAGAACAAGTCAAGAAAGCAGCCTTTGCCTTGGATGTGAACGGGGTTTCTGATGTGATTACAGCTACTGGAACACAAGCCTACAGCAGTCAGTTCTACATCATCAAAGTAACGAAGAAAACAGAAAAATCTTCTAATACAGAGGATTACAAAGAAAAATTGAAGACCATCATCTTGACTCAAAAACAAAATGATTCAGCCTTTGTTCAAGGAGTAATTGGTAAAGAATTGCAAGCAGCAAACATCAAGGTTAAAGACCAAGCCTTCCAAAACATCTTCACCCAATACATCGGTGGTGGTGATTCAAGCTCAAGCACTAGCTCTTCATCTAACTAAGAACTTAAAATACAAATCTCAAGAGAGGTTTGTATTTTTTATGCTTGAAACTAGAAAATGAGTAAAATTCGAAGGATTAAAGGATAAGAGTTTTTTTCTTTCTGAAAAAGTGGTATAATAGCAATCAAAACTAGAAAATAAAACGGAATTGGGAACAGAAGTGTCTGTTCCTATTAGAGTGGTGAAATATGAAAATTAGTAAAAGGCACCTACTAAACTATTCCATTTTGATTCCTTACTTCCTTTTATCGATTTTGGGGCTGATTGTGGTGTACTCGACAACGAGTGCAACCTTGATCGAAGAAGGAAAAAGTGCCTTTCAATTGGTGCGTAACCAGGGGATCTTCTGGATAGCTAGTTTGATTCTGATTGCCTTAATCTATAAATTAAAATTAGGTTTCCTAAGAAACGGACGTCTCATCTTTATCGTAATGATTGTGGAGATGGTTCTTTTAGCTCTGGCACGACTGGTCGGAACACCTGTCAATGGAGCATACGGATGGATTTCTGTAGGACCTGTAACGATTCAGCCTGCGGAGTACCTTAAAATTATCATTATCTGGTACCTAGCACATCGATTTTCAAAACAACAAGATGAGATTGCGGTTTATGACTTCCAGGTTTTGACACAGAATCAGTGGCTGCCTCGAGCTTTTAACGACTGGCGTTTTGTTCTGCTAGTTCTGATTGGTAGCTTGGGAATTTTCCCAGACTTGGGAAATGCGACCATCTTGGTCTTGGTGGCGCTCATCATGTATACGGTTAGTGGGATCGCCTATCGTTGGTTCTCGACCATTCTGGCTCTCTTGGCAGGGAGCTCAATGTTAGTCTTGTCTGTCATTCGCTTTGTTGGGGTTGAAAAGTTCTCTCAAATTCCTGTATTTGGTTACGTTGCTAAACGTTTTAGTGCCTTCTTTAATCCCTTTAATGACTTGGCGGGTGCAGGACACCAGCTCGCAAATTCCTACTATGCCATGGTTAATGGTGGCTGGTTCGGACTGGGACTAGGGAATTCTATCGAGAAGCGTGGTTATCTGCCAGAAGCCCATACGGATTTCGTCTTTTCGATTGTCATTGAGGAGTTTGGATTCGTAGGAGCCAGTATGATTTTGGCTTTACTCTTCTTCTTGATTTTGCGAATCATCTTGGTTGGTATTCGAGCAAAGGACCCCTTTAACTCTATGGTTGCTATTGGTGTCGGAGGGATGATTCTTGTTCAGGTCTTTGTCAATATCGGTGGGATTTCAGGGTTGATTCCTTCTACAGGGGTAACCTTCCCCTTCCTTTCACAAGGTGGGAACAGTCTATTGGTATTATCCGTAGCCATCGCGCTTGTATTGAACATTGATGCCAGTGAAAAACGTGCCAAACTTATCAGAGAATACGAGAATCAAACCGATGAAAATCTGTAAGGATTGAATGGAAAGGAAAGTATATGTCTCTTCAAAAATTAGAAAACTATAGTAATAAAGCAGTCGTCCAAGAAGAAGTCTTGATTCTGACTGAGCTATTAGAAGATATCACAAAAAATATGCTAGCGCCAGAAACCTTTGAAAAGATTATCCAGTTGAAGGAATTATCAACTAGCGAGAATTATCAAGGGCTCAATGACCTAGTGACAAGTCTTTCGAATGAAGAAATGATTTACATTTCACGCTATTTCTCTATCCTTCCACTTTTGATTAATATCTCTGAGGATGTGGATTTGGCCTATGAAATCAATCACCAAAACAATGTGGACCAAGACTATCTAGGAAAACTATCTACAACGATTAAGATGGTAGCTGAAAAAGAAAATGCAGCCGAAATTTTAGAAAAGTTAAATGTCGTTCCTGTCTTGACCGCTCATCCAACGCAAGTACAACGCAAGAGTATGCTGGACTTGACCAACCATATCCATACGCTTTTGCGCAAGTACCGTGATGTCAAACTTGGTTTGATTAATAAAGAAAAATGGCACACGGATCTCCGTCGTTATATTGAAATTATCATGCAAACGGACATGATTCGTGAGAAAAAATTGAAAGTAACCAACGAAATCACCAACGTGATGGAGTATTACCAAAGTTCTTTCCTGAATGCTGTTCCGCGTTTGACGGCTGAGTATAAAAAATTAGCTAAAGAACAAGGTATCGAGCTTGAGCATCCAAAACCAATTACTATGGGGATGTGGATTGGAGGAGACCGTGATGGAAATCCTTTCGTAACAGCGGAAACCCTCAATAAATCAGCCTTGACCCAGTGTGAAGTCATCATGAACTACTATGATGAAAAGATTTATAATCTTTACCGTGAATTTTCACTGTCAACCAGCATCGTGAATGTCAGCGACAAGGTTCGTGAGATGGCGCTGAAGTCACAAGATAACTCGATTTACCGTGAAAAAGAACTCTATCGTCGTGCCCTTTTTGATATCCAAGCTAAGATGCTGGCAACCAAGGCTTATTTGATTGAAGACAAGGATCTTCAACCTAGATATGCCACTGCAGATGAATTCTATCAAGATTTGTTGGCCATTCGCGACTCTCTCCTTGAGAACAAAGGAGAATACCTGATTTCAGGAGAATTTGTCGAGTTGATGCAAGCTGTCGAAATTTTTGGTTTCTACCTTGCTTCTATTGATATGCGCCAGGATTCTAGTGTTCACGAAGCCTGTGTGGCTGAATTGCTAGCATCAGCTGGTATTAACGACCATTATAGCGACCTTTCTGAAGACGAAAAATGTACCCTCCTCTTAAAAGAGTTGGAAGAAGATCCTCGTATCCTCTCAGCGACTCATGCTGAAAAGTCAGAACTGCTTGAAAAAGAACTCTCTATCTTTAAAGCTGCGCGCAAGTTGAAGGATAAACTGGGTGAAAACGTCATTCGTCAAACCATCATTTCTCACGCAACCAGTGTATCCGATATGTTAGAGCTAGCCATTATGCTTAAGGAAGTCGGCTTGGTGGATGCCCAAAAAGCCCGCGTTCAGATTGTTCCCCTCTTTGAAACAATCGAAGACTTGGATCACTCAGAAGAAACTATGAGAAGATATTTCTCTCTACCTTTGGCTAAAAAATGGATTGCTTCAAAAGATAACTATCAGGAAATCATGCTCGGCTACTCTGATAGTAACAAAGACGGTGGTTACCTGTCATCGTGTTGGACCCTCTATAAAGCGCAACAACAACTGACTGCTATTGGGGATGAATTTGGCGTTAAGGTTACTTTCTTCCATGGTCGTGGTGGTACTGTGGGTCGTGGTGGTGGACCAACTTATGAAGCCATCACATCTCAACCACTCAAGTCTATTAAGGACCGTATCCGTTTGACTGAGCAAGGAGAAGTGATTGGAAACAAATACGGAAACAAAGACGCTGCCTATTATAACCTTGAAATGCTAGTTTCTGCAGCCATTAACCGTATGATTACCAAGAAGAAGAGTGATACCAACACATCAAACCGTTACGAAGCTATCATGGACCAAGTAGTGGATCGCAGCTACGATATCTACCGTGACTTGGTCTTTGGAAATGAACATTTCTATGACTACTTCTTTGAATCAAGTCCAATCAAGGCTATTTCAAGCTTCAATATCGGTTCGCGTCCAGCAGCTCGTAAGACCATCACTGAAATCGGCGGTTTGCGTGCTATCCCTTGGGTTTTCTCATGGTCACAAAGCCGTGTCATGTTCCCTGGCTGGTACGGAGTGGGATCAAGCTTTAAAGAGTTTATTGATCAAGATCCAAAGAATATCGAGTTCCTTCGTGATATGTACCAAAACTGGCCTTTCTTCCAATCTCTTCTTTCCAATGTGGACATGGTCTTGTCTAAGTCTAATATGAATATTGCTTTTGAATATGCCAAGCTCTGTGAAGACGAAGAAGTACAAGCTATCTACTACACTATTTTAGATGAATGGCAGTTAACTAAGGACGTTATTTTAGCTATCGAAGGTTATGACGAACTCTTGGCAGAAAACTCTTACCTAAAAGACAGTCTAAACTATCGTATGCCTTACTTTAATATCCTGAACTACATCCAGTTGGAGTTGATAAAACGTCAACGTCGCGGCGAATTGTCAGCTGACGAAGAAAAACTGATCCATACAACTATTAACGGAATTGCAACAGGTTTGCGTAATTCAGGTTGATATTTTCTAAACTTCCTCTTTTTCTAGGGGAAGTTTTTGAATAGTTTAAAAAATTCTAAAAATAGTCTTGACAAGTAATTGAAAAATGATATAATTTAAACATTCAGAGAGTAATCATTGAAGTTTTTTAGAGAGTCTGTGGTTGGTGGAAACAGATAGATGAAAGTGATGAAAATTGGGCTGAATGTTATAAAGAATTTGAAATCATAAAAATTCGGTGAGCACACCTTACAGTGCAACTCGTTATTGCGAGAAAGAGCGATAGGGATATTCCCTATAATTGAGGTGGCACCGCGCATCGACGTCCTCACACAAGTTTTTTGTGTGAGGACTTTTTCTATTAGGAGGATGATGATGGAATTTAAACGATGGCATCGCTAGATGATGTGATTTAACAAGTTAAGGTAAAAGAATTAAGGAGAAAGAAAAATGAAAAATAAACGTTTGATTGGAATTGTCGCTGGATTAGCAGTATTGGTAGTGGCTAGCCTGATTTATTCATCTATGAACAAACCAGCAGCTAAGGAAGAGCAAAAGGTCGCTAAGGTTGGTGTCCTTCAATTTGTTAGTCACCCATCCTTGGACTTGATTTACCAAGGAATTCAAGATGGACTAGCTGAAGAAGGCTATAAGGACGATCAAGTAAAAATCGACTTTATGAACTCTGAAGGTGATCAGAGCAAGGTTGCAACCATGAGTAAACAATTGGTAGCAAATGGAAACGACGTTGTTGTTGGGATTGCGACACCAGCTGCTCAAGGACTTGCTAGTGCTACAAAAGACCTACCTGTTATCATGGCTGCTATTACAGACCCAATCGGTGCTAACTTGGTCAAGGATTTGAAAAAACCAGGTGGCAACATCACAGGGGTGTCAGACCACAACCCTGCTGAACAACAAGTAGAGTTGATAAAAACCCTCACACCAAATGTCAAAACAATCGGCGCTCTCTACTCAAGTAGCGAAGATAACTCAAAAACACAGGTAGAAGAATTCAAGGCTTATGCTGAAAAAGCAGGTTTGACAGTCGAAACATTTGCCGTTCCATCAACAAATGAAATTGCTTCAACAGTTAATGTCATGACAAGCAAGGTCGATGCGATTTGGGTTCCAATTGACAACACCATCGCATCAGCATTCTCAACAGTTGTTTCAAGCAACCAAACAGCTAAAAAGCCAATCTATCCAAGTGCTACTGCCATGGTAGAAGCAGGTGGATTAGCATCTGTAGTAGTTGACCAACACGATCTTGGAGTGGCTACTGGTAAAATGATTGCCAAAGTTTTGAAAGGTGAAAAACCAGCTGATACGCCAGTTAATGTCTTTTCAACTGGTAAGTCAGTGATTAACAAAAAACTAGCACAGGAACTTGGTATCACCATTCCTGAGTCCGTTCTAAAAGAAGCAGGACAAGTGATTGAATAAAGATAAAGGAGGAGCTGGACACATCTCCTCCCATTTTTACTAAAGAAAGAGATGAGTGAAAGATTATGATAGTATCCATTATTTCTCAGGGAATGGTGTGGGCGATTTTAGGTTTGGGAATCTTTATGACCTTTCGAATTTTGAATTTTCCAGATATGACTACTGAAGGTTCTTTTCCTCTTGGGGGAGCAGTAGCTGTAACCTTGATAACACAGGGAGTCAACCCATTTTTAGCAACCCTAGCCGCAGTAGGAGTGGGCTGTCTAGCTGGAATGGCGACAGGTCTCTTATATACCAAAGGAAAAATCCCAACTCTCTTATCAGGGATTCTGGTCATGACTTCCTGCCATTCCATCATGCTCATGATTATGGGGCGTGCCAACTTGGGGCTTCTTGGGACCAAGCAAATTCAAGATGTCTTGCCTTTTGATTCGGATCTCAATCAACTCCTGACTGGATTAATCTTTGTAGCTCTTGTAATTGGTCTCATGCTCTTTTTCCTTGATACCAAACTAGGTCAGGCCTACATCGCTACTGGTGATAATCCTGATATGGCTCGTAGCTTTGGTATCAATACAGGACGTATGGAACTCATGGGCTTGGTTCTCTCAAATGGGATTATCGCGCTTGCAGGGGCCTTAATTGCTCAACAAGAAGGATATGCAGACGTTTCTCGAGGAATTGGAGTGATTGTCGTAGGGCTTGCTAGCTTGATTATTGGTGAGGTATTGTTCAAGAGTTTGACCCTGGCAGAGCGACTCATGACCATTGTCGTGGGGTCTATTGCTTATCAGTTCCTCGTCTGGGGAGTGATTGCTCTTGGATTTAATACAAGTTATCTTCGTTTTTACAGCGCCTTGATTTTGGCAGTTTGTCTCATGATTCCAACCTTCAAAAGCAAATACCTGAAAGGAGTCAAGTTTAGCAAATGACAGCAATTGTAGAATTAAAAAATGCTACCAAAGTCATCACGAATGGCTTTGATGAGGAAAAAATCATTCTGAATGATGTTTCTCTTGAAATTTTCGAACATGATTTCATTACCATCCTAGGGGGAAATGGAGCAGGGAAGTCAACGCTTTTTAACACGATTGCAGGTACCTTACCTTTAACAAGTGGAAGTATCCGTATCATGGGCGAGGACGTGACGCATTTTTCACCTGAAAAGCGGGCTAAGTACTTGTCTCGTGTCTTTCAGGATCCTAAGATGGGTACGGCTCCTCGTATGACGGTAGCGGAAAATCTCTTGATTGCCAAGTTTCGTGGTGAGAAGAGAGGACTCCTTCCTAGGAGACTTTCAAGCCATAGAGAAGAGTTTCAGACTACCATTGAAAAAGTGGGAAATGGGCTTGAAAAACATCTAGATACTCCGATTGAGTTTCTATCAGGCGGTCAACGCCAGGCCTTGAGTCTCTTGATGGCTACCTTGAAGCGACCAGAGTTGCTCTTGTTGGATGAACACACAGCAGCCCTTGATCCAAAAACCAGTGTTGCCTTGATGGAATTAACAGATGACTTTGTCAGCAAGGGTCATCTAACAGCCTTGATGATTACCCACCATATGGAAGATGCGCTGAAGTATGGCAATCGTCTGATAGTCATGAAGGAAGGTCGTATCATCCAAGACCTCAATAAAGAAGAAAAAGCTAAGATGAAGATTTCAGACTACTATCAATTATTTGAATAGATGAGTTAAATAATCATCAAAAAATAGAGAAGAGAAACTTAGAAGCATGGAAGTGTTTCTGAGTTTTTTATCTCCTCTTTCTATCTGGAAAAATAAGGCAAAGAGAATTACGGAAAGCGTATGAAATGGTTTACTTTTTTTCAGAAATAAGCTATACTAGTTTACGTGAAACTATGATAAGATGGAGGTATTGTGTATGGTTGACAAGCAAGTCATTGAAGAAATCAAAAACAATGCCAACATTGTGGAAGTCATAGGTGATGTGATTTCTTTACAGAAGGCTGGACGGAACTATTTAGGGCTCTGTCCTTTTCATGGTGAAAAGACCCCCTCTTTCAACGTTGTGGAAGACAAGCAGTTTTATCACTGTTTTGGATGTGGGCGTTCAGGAGATGTCTTTAAGTTTATCGAAGAATACCAAGGCGTGTCCTTCATGGAAGCCGTTCAGCTCTTAGGAGAGCGCGTCGGTATTCAACTAGCTATGCCTGTTCAGTCTCGTCCCCAACAAGCTTCCCCTCATCAAGCTCTATATGATATACATGAAGAAGCTGCACGCTTTTACCATGCCATCCTCATGACGACCAAGATGGGAGAAGAAGCAAGGGCTTATCTCTACAAACGCGGATTGACAGATGATGTTCTGAAGCACTTCCAGATTGGACTAGCTCCAGCAGAGAGAACTTATCTCTACCAACGTTTATCTGACAAGTTTGAGGAAAAGGATTTATTGGATTCTGGCCTGTTTTACCTGTCAGATGGCAATCAGTTTTATGATACTTTTTTTGGACGGATTATCTTTCCTTTGACCAATGACAAGGGGCAGGTTATTGCATTTTCAGGTCGTATCTGGCAAGAAACGGATAGTCAGACTGCCAAATATAAAAATAGTCGCTCGACTGCAATTTTTAACAAGAGTTACGAATTGTATCATTTGGACAAGGCAAAAAAGGGAACAGGTAAAATTACAGAGCTCTATCTGATGGAAGGCTTCATGGATGTGATCGCAGCCTACCGTGCTGGTATAGAAAATGCTGTAGCTTCCATGGGAACAGCCTTAAGCAAGGAGCATGTTGACCACCTCAAACGCTTTACCAAAAAAATTGTTCTCAGCTATGATGGCGACAAGGCAGGGCAGGCAGCAACAGCCAAAGCTCTGGAAGAATTAAAAGATTTCTCAGTGGAAGTTGTCCGAGTACCTGATGCCATGGACCCAGATGAGTATTTGCAAAAGAATTCTGCTGAAGACCTGGCTTACCTTTTAACCAAGACTCGGATTAGTCCCATAGAGTTCTATATTCACCAGCTCAAGCCGGAAAATAGTGATAACTTACAGGCGCAAATCGAGTTCATTGAAAAGATTGCCCCCCTAATCGCCAAAGAAAAGTCTATCACTGCCCAGAATTCTTATATCCACATTCTGGCGGATAATCTACCTTCCTTTGATTACCAGCAGGTGGAACAGATTGTAAATGAAAGTCGGATTGTTCAGAGGCAGGAAAGAGTCAAAGAGGAGCAACCTCCAGCAGCGATTAGTTTACCTGTAACGCGACAACTGACAGCAGTCATGAGAGCAGAGGCTCATCTCCTCTATAGGATGGCTGAGAATCCAGTTGTTCTAAATGACTACCGATTAAGAGAAGATTTTTTCTTTGATACCCCAGAATTTCAAATTCTTTACGAATTATTAAGTGCAGAGGGAGAAATCGGATCAGAGGAACTGTCTCATCAGACGCCTGAGGTTGAAAACGCTTGGTACCACGTGCTTAGCTTGGATTTGCCAGCTGAGATGTCGCCTCAAGAGCTAATGGAAGTCGAAGCGACTCGAAACCGTGCTCTCCTCAGCAAGGACAACTTACGAATTAAAAAGAAAGTGCAGGAAGCTAGTCATGTAGGAGATACGGACACAGCCTTGGAAGAATTGCAACGATTGATTTCCCAAAAGAGAAGAATGGAGTAATAATGGCAACAAAACAAAAAGAAGTAACGACATTTGATGTGCAAGTAGCAGACTTTATCCGTAACCACAAAAAAACAGGAACAGCGACAGATGACGAAATCAATTCAAGTCTGGTTATTCCTTTTGCCCTTGATGCAGATGGCATTGAAGACCTTTTGCAACGGATTCAGGATGCTGGCATTTCTATCACAGACAACGAAGGAAATCCAAGCGCGCGTGTGCTTAGTGCAGAAGAAGAACCAGAACTCAGTGATGAGGACTTGATTGGCTCAACTTCTGCCAAGGTTAATGACCCAGTCCGTATGTATTTGAAGGAAATCGGGGTGGTTCCTCTCTTGACCAACGAAGAGGAAAAAGAATTGGCCCTAGCAGTTGAGGCTGGTGATATCGAAGCCAAACAACGTCTTGCAGAAGCCAACCTTCGTTTGGTGGTTTCTATTGCTAAGCGCTACGTAGGGCGTGGCATGCAGTTTCTTGACTTGATTCAAGAAGGAAACATGGGTTTGATGAAGGCTGTTGACAAGTTTGACTATTCAAAAGGATTCAAGTTTTCAACTTACGCAACTTGGTGGATTCGTCAGGCGATTACCCGTGCCATCGCTGACCAGGCCCGTACTATTCGTATCCCTGTCCACATGGTAGAAACCATTAACAAGCTTGTCCGTGAACAACGTAATCTCCTTCAAGAATTGGGGCAAGATCCGACACCTGAACAAATCGCTGAGCGTATGGATATGACACCTGACAAGGTACGTGAAATCCTAAAGATTGCTCAAGAACCAGTATCGCTTGAAACACCGATTGGTGAAGAGGACGATAGTCATCTTGGGGACTTTATCGAAGACGAAGTGATTGAAAATCCAGTAGACTACACAACTCGAATCGTTTTGCGTGAGCAGTTGGATGAAGTCTTGGATACTCTTACAGATCGTGAAGAAAACGTTCTGCGCCTTCGTTTCGGTTTGGACGATGGAAAAATGCGTACTCTTGAAGATGTTGGGAAAGTCTTTAACGTGACTCGTGAGCGTATCCGTCAGATCGAGGCCAAGGCTTTGAGAAAACTACGTCAACCAAGTCGCAGCAAACCGCTTCGTGATTTTATTGAAGACTAAGAGTGAGGAATAACATGGCTTATACAGAAGAGCAAATTGAAACGATCAAAACACGCATTTTAAATGCTTTGGAAGAAGTCATCGACCCTGAGTTGGGGATTGATATTGTCAACCTAGGTTTGATTTATGAAATTCGTTTTGATGGTGAAACAGGTCACACTGAAATTGATATGACCTTGACAACTATGGGCTGCCCACTGGCTGACCTTTTGACAGACCAGATACATGATGCGATGACAGATGTGCCTGAGGTAACCAATACCGAAGTTAAATTGGTCTGGTATCCAGCTTGGACGGTTGAAAAAATGAGCCGATACGCGCGTATCGCCCTAGGAATTAAATAAAGACTAAAAAAATGAGAGAGACGATTGGAAAAAGGTAATTTTATCCTTTTTCCTTTGGTCTTTTCTTTCTTTTGCTGATTTTCTGGAAATAAAATGGTATAATGAAAGGTATGGAAAACGAAAAATTGCGTATTAATATGCTGAGTTCAAGTGAAAAAGTAGCTGGTCAAGGAGTGTCAGGAGCTTATCGAGAATTGGTTAGTCTCCTTCACCGTGATGCCAAAGACCAGTTGATTGTTACAGAGAATCTTCCTGTAGAGGCAGATGTAACTCACTTTCATACCATTGATTTCCCCTATTATTTATCCACTTTCCAAAAGAAACGCTCTGGGAGAAAAATTGGCTATGTGCATTTTTTGCCTGATACGCTTGAGGGGAGTTTGAAGATTCCCTTTTTCCTAAAAGGAATTGTCAAACGCTATGTTTTTTCCTTTTACAACCGAATGGAACACTTGGTGGTGGTCAATCCCATGTTTATCGAGGATTTAGTGGCTGCTGGCATTCCACGTGAAAAAGTAACTTATATTCCAAACTTTGTAAATAAAGAAAAATGGCATCCATTACCAGCTGAACAAGTTGCTCAACTCCGGAAGGAAATGGATCTCGCGGAAGATCAGTTTGTCGTCATCGGTGCGGGTCAGGTTCAGAAACGTAAAGGAATTGATGATTTTATCCGTCTTGCTGAGGAATTGCCAGAAATTACCTTTATCTGGGCAGGTGGTTTTTCATTTGGTGGGATGACAGATGGTTATGAACGCTACAAGAAGATAATGGACAATCCACCCAAAAATCTTATTTTCCCT
The DNA here is from genome assembly GCF_002096495.1 of Streptococcus oralis subsp. oralis. Taxonomy (GTDB): domain Bacteria; phylum Bacillota; class Bacilli; order Lactobacillales; family Streptococcaceae; genus Streptococcus; species Streptococcus oralis_CU. The sequence continues at coordinate 432,863 of NZ_NCUO01000012.1, forward strand.
GGAATTGTGTCACCGGAACGGATGCGGGAACTTTACGCTATGGCGGATCTATTCTTGCTACCAAGTTACAATGAATTATTCCCTATGACTATCTTAGAGGCTGCTAGTTGCGAGGCTCCTATTATGTTAAGAGATTTGGATCTGTATAAGGTTATTCTTGATGGGAATTATCGTGCTACAAGTGATGTTTCCGAGATGAGAGAAGCAATCCTAGAATACAAGAATGACCCTGAAGCCTTAAAGGACTTGAAAGAAAAAGCTCGTGAGATTTCCAAAGAGTACTCTGAGGAGCATTTGTTGGAAATCTGGTTAAAATTTTATCGAGAACAGGCTGCTTTGGGCAAAAAGTGAGGTAATTTATGCGAATTGGTTTATTTACAGACACCTATTTCCCTCAAGTTTCCGGGGTTGCGACTAGTATACGGACCTTGAAAACTGAGCTTGAAAAGCAAGGACATGCAGTTTTTATCTTTACAACGACTGATAAAGACGTAAACCGATACGAAGATTGGCAAATTATTCGCATTCCGAGTGTCCCTTTCTTTGCGTTTAAGGATCGACGATTTGCCTACCGAGGTTTTACAAAGGCACTTGAAATTGCCAAGCAGTATCAACTCGATATTATTCATACCCAGACCGAATTTTCTCTTGGTTTGTTAGGGATTTGGATTGCTAGAGAATTGAAAATTCCAGTTATTCATACCTACCATACCCAGTATGAAGACTATGTGCATTACATTGCTAAGGGCATGCTAATTCGTCCGAGTATGGTAAAATATTTGGTGCGTGGCTTCCTTCATGATGTAGATGGCGTGATTTGCCCTAGTGAGATTGTTCGTGACCTTTTATCTAAATACAAAGTCAAGGTTGAAAAGCGGGTCATCCCAACTGGAATTGAGCTGGCTAAGTTTGAACGACCTGAGATCAAAGAGGAAAACTTGCAAGAACTTCGTTCGAAGTTAGGTATTCAGGAAGGCGAGAAAATGCTACTGAGCCTTTCTCGTATCTCCTTTGAAAAGAATATCCAAGCAGTCTTAGCTGCCTTTGCGCAGGTTTTGAAAGAAGAAGACAAGGTGAAGTTGGTTGTTGCTGGAGACGGACCTTATCTGGACAGTCTGAAAGAACAAGCAGGGAAATTAAACATACAAAAACATGTGATTTTTACAGGTATGATTGCTCCAAGTGAGACAGCCTTGTACTATAAAGCAGCTGATTTCTTTATTTCAGCCTCTACGAGTGAGACTCAGGGTTTAACCTATCTAGAAAGTCTAGCCAGTGGAACGCCTGTTATTGCTCATGGCAATCCCTATCTTGAAAATCTGATCAATGATAAAATGTTTGGGACCCTCTACTATGGAGAACGAGAGCTTGCAGGAGCTATCCTTGAAGCTTTGATCGCTACTCCTGATATGTCTGAACAAAAGTTAGCGGATAAGTTGTACGAGATTTCGGCTGAAAATTTTGGGAAACGAGTTCATGAGTTTTACCTTGATGCCATTATCTCAAATAACTTTGAACATGAGCTACATGATGGACAACCTGTCACTCAACGCTTCTTAAAAACGATTCTCTATCTACCTCAACAGGCTGTTACAAGCCCAGTAAAAGAATCCAAGCGTATTTTAAGAGCGTCTCGAAAACAATTGTCTAGCATCAGAGATTATTGGAGAGACGAATTCAAATAATAGAATAAGAGGAAGAAAAAATGAAAAAATTAATGAGAAGCGGAAAAGATCAAAAAATTGGTGGAGTATGCGCAGGAGTTGCTCATTATTTTGATATTGATCCAACAATTGTTCGTGTCATTTGGGCTGTTCTTGCATTTTGTTATGGGACAGGAGTCCTTGCTTATATCATTTTATGGTTGATTGCACCAGTTTCAACAGAATATTAAATTAAAATTATATAGAAAAAGGAGAAGTTATGGCTTTTGGAGATAACGGAAAACGTAAAAAAACTTTGTTTGAAAAGGTGACACTTGTTGTCGTGCTCATCATGTTGTTTGTAACCCTTGCTGGTATCTTTGCAACTGCGCTTGGAGCTTTTAGTAGATTCTAAGCAAGCTACGAGGATAGAAACAATAACTAATGACTGGGTTCTCCCCAGCCTTTTTAAAGTGAGAAGAAAATATGAGTATGTTTTTAGATACAGCCAAGATTAAGGTCAAGGCTGGTAATGGTGGCGATGGCATGGTTGCCTTTCGCCGTGAAAAATATGTCCCTAATGGCGGTCCTTGGGGTGGTGATGGTGGACGTGGAGGTAACGTTGTTTTCGTGGTAGACGAAGGTTTGCGTACCTTGATGGATTTCCGCTATAACCGTCATTTCAAGGCTGATTCCGGTGAAAAAGGAATGACAAAAGGAATGCACGGTCGTGGTGCAGAAGACCTTCGTGTTCGTGTGCCACAGGGAACTACTGTACGTGATGCAGAAACTGGCAAAGTCATTACAGACTTGATTGAACATGGTCAGGAATTTATCGTGGCTCATGGCGGTCGAGGTGGTCGTGGAAATATCCGTTTTGCCACTCCAAAAAATCCTGCACCTGAAATCTCTGAGAATGGAGAACCAGGTCAAGAACGTGAGTTGCAACTGGAATTGAAGATTCTAGCGGATGTCGGCTTGGTCGGTTTCCCATCTGTCGGAAAGTCAACTTTGCTTAGTGTCATCACTTCAGCTAAACCTAAAATCGGTGCTTACCACTTTACGACGATTGTCCCTAATTTGGGTATGGTTCGTACACAGTCAGGTGAATCTTTTGCAGTAGCAGACCTTCCAGGTTTGATTGAAGGGGCTAGTCAAGGTGTTGGTCTTGGAACCCAGTTTCTACGTCATATTGAACGCACTCGAGTTATCCTCCATGTCATCGATATGTCAGCTAGTGAAGGACGTGATCCTTATGAGGACTACCTTGCTATCAATAAGGAATTGGAATCCTATAACCTTCGTCTCATGGAACGTCCACAGATTATCGTGGCCAACAAGATGGATATGCCTGAAAGTCAGGAAAATCTGAAAACTTTCAAGGAAAAGTTGGCAGCAAACTACGACGAGTTTGAGGAACTTCCAGCCATCTTCCCAATTTCTGGATTGACCAAGCAAGGCTTGGCGACTCTTTTAGACGCGACAGCTGAATTGTTAGACAAGACTCCAGAATTCCCGATTTATGATGAATCCGATATGGAAGAAGAGGCTTACTATGGCTTTGACGAGGAAGAAAAAGCCTTTGAGATTAGTCGTGATGATGATGCGACATGGGTACTTTCTGGTGAAAAACTCATGAAACTCTTTAACATGACCAACTTTGACCGTGACGAATCGGTCATGAAGTTTGCTCGTCAGCTTCGTGGTATGGGGGTTGACGAAGCCCTTCGTGCACGTGGCGCCAAAGATGGCGATTTGGTCCGGATTGGTAAATTTGAATTTGAATTTGTAGACTAGGAGATTGATATGGGAGATAAACCGATATCATTCCGAGATGCAGATGGAAATTTTGTTTCTGCAGCAGATGTATGGAATGAAAAGAAACTAGAAGAATTGTTTAATCGTCTCAATCCAAAACGTGCTCTTCGATTGGCACGTACAAAGAAAGAAGATACACAGTCAAAGAAATAAAATATTCCCGTGATCTTTTGATCACGGGATTTGTTTTATTCACTAAAGAAAAATGGTGGCGCATATTTTTTAAGACTCTCAAAACAAGCTTGCGCTTTTGTAGCATCTTCACAGATAATCATGCAGACGTCATCTCCACAAAGGGTTGCAACGACATCTGGAAAAGCCAAGGAATCAATTACAGATCCAAACGATTGGGCTAAACCGGGTAAAGTTTTCAAAATAACCTGGTGTTGCACAGGACGCAGCATAACAAGAGCGTCTTCCATATAGTTTTCAAGACGTTTTTCCCACTTGGAGATAGAGCCTGTATTTAGCACATAATAAGAATTATCCTCTTCGCGCACTTTTGAAAGGTTCATGGTTTTGATATCGCGTGATAAGGTAGCCTGAGTAACTTGGATATCATTTTCCGCTAACAAAGCTTGTAATTCAGCTTGAGTATGGATTTTGTTTTTTGAAACGAGGGCGCGGATAAGTTGGTGTCTGTGTTCTGATTTGTTCATAAAGTAAGTACTCCTTTTACAAGGTACAGTAGCGTGGACTGAACGAAAATGTCAGTCGGGGTGGTAGGCGGTATTGTCACGTATGATGATTTTAAAGTCAGTAGGATAAAGAACTAGATGGAGAGATTCTCCTTCTTTTAACTTGTCACTAGTTGCGTGCAGATAAACTGGGTAGCGATCCGTTTATCTACATTGATGTTCTTTAATGACAGTGAATCATTCAATTTGGGTAGCTTTTTGTCACGGCGTTTTGTGAATTTACTCTAAATGTAATTCACAGAGATTTCCAACATGTGGTGTAGTAGCGTGTATGATAAATGGTTACACATGTTGGTTAGAGGAAGTATCTTTTGTCCAAGTTCTATCTAGGGGCTTCTAAAATGCTTTTAGATGAACTGAATTTGATACAAAGTTTATGTTTGATTCGACTGTTCAAGTGGAAAACTTTGGTTATAGGAAGTTCAATGGTCAAATTCATTGACTTTTCCTTTGAATACTTCCATATTGAAAGTCTGGTAGATTATACCTTTTGACAAGGTAGGATAAGACTAGACTGTGCTAAATCAACAGTCAACTGATAGTCTGTATTATCTCGAATTGTAATCTCAAAGTCTGTGGTGTAGAGAACCAAACGGAGAGTATCTCCTTCTTTAAGTTTGTAGATAGTTGGTTGAAGCTCTAGCTGGAAGTCCATCCATTCATTTGGTTGGATTTCTTCAATCATCAAGAGATTGGTTCGATTTTGAAGATTAAGGTAGCCTTTGGTGATGACACGTTGGGCACTTGGGTTGAATGGCAGTTCACAGAGATTTTCTAACATGTGGTAACGACCATTATCAATGGTTCTAGCATTTAAAACAGCTGGATAAGGCTGCAGATATTTCTTTTGTCCAAGTTCTAACAGTTGGGCTGATAATAAGCCCTTGTTCGTACTCGATTTGACACGAAGTTTCAGCTCCACTCGCCCATTTAAGTGAATGTCTTGACTTACTGGAAGGTCAATGGTGATTTGATTGGCTTTTCCTTGGTAAAGTTCAGTGTTGAAGGTCTGGTAAGTCTTACCATAACGATCAAAATCTTTTTGATCATACTGGTTTTGAATCACTTTTTCATCATTACCAAGAGAGAAGGTATGCAGTTCATCCTGTTTGCCAAAGTTATCAAGACCTTGCCATTTTTGCGGTGCGATATTGTCCTGCCAGATGACAGTCGGAAGTTGATAGCCTGAGTCAAGTCCTAACAATTTCTTACTTAACAAGGCATTCATGGACTCGCGGAAGTCGATCGACTGCCAGTTGTTCATATAGACATGGGCACCATGATGGAAAAAGAGGTGCTTATTGATGTGGCTAGGAAGAGCATGAAACATCTGGTAAACATGAAGAGGTTTGACGTTCCAATCCTGGGAACCATGCGTAAAGACGACCTCAGCTTGAACCTTGTGAGCATTGAGCAGATAGTTGCGGTCATGCCAAAACTGATTGTAGTCACCAGTCTTGCGATCGAGTTTCTCTTTAACCTTTTCTAAGTCCGTTTGATGAGCTTCATTGCCACGAATATAGTCACCGCCTAAGAGATTGCGGGAGTAGGTCAATTCAGCAAGTGAGTCAAAATCCTCACCTGGATAACCACCTGGGCTGGTTACCAGACCATTTTCACGATAGTAGTTGTACCAAGAGGAAATACCTGCTTCTGCGATGATCACTTCCAAACCATCAACACCAGTGGTGGCGAGACCATTAGACATGGTACCTAGATAGGAAATACCTGTTGTTGCGACTTTGCCGTTTGACCAGTCAGCCTTGATTTGGCGCTTGCGCGTGTGGTCCGTGAAAGCACGACAACGACCATTGAGCCAATCAATGACATTTTTATAAGCTTCAATCTGCTGGTAGTCACCATTGGTCATGAGACCTTGAGAATCTTTGGTTCCAACACCTGATACATAGAGAATGGCAAATCCACGTGGGAGGAAGTAGTCATTGAGTGTATATGAGCTATTGATATGAGATAGCTTTTCTTCAGCTTCTGAGACGACTTCTGCTTGACCATGAGATTCGACTAAATTCAGCTTGGGCTCCTCAAGTTCAATGGTGTGGGGCGGTTTGACCTCAAGCACCCCTTCCATTTTGTAGAGAGCCTTGTCACTGGCTTTATCGTTGGTCCCTTGGTGGTAAGGGCTGGCAGTCATGACTGAAGGAATCTGTCCATCATAACGCGGGCGAATAATGCTGACCTTGACTAAGTCAGGGAGACCGTCGTTATCAGTATCCACACGACTCTCGACATACACGACTTCACGAATGACATCATGAGTAGAGAAGGTTGCCAAGCTCTTACCGTTAAAGTAGTGGTAGTGATTGTCTTCTGAAATGAGTCCATCACTAACAAGTTGATCAATGAGCGTATTTCCTTTTTTCGTTCTCGTATTGAGTAACTGATAAAGATTTTCAATGAGATCCCCATAAACAATAGGAAAACCAGTTTCTTTACGAAACTGTTCGGCATCCTCAAAGTCAACAAGATAGCTAAATCCTAAAAGTTGAAAAACTACTGTGTAGAAAATCTCCGCAGTTAACTCACGGTCTGACTGGAAAAAGGTTACTAAATCTGTTTCTTTATCCGCAGCCAAAGTCGATAAGGCATAATCCGTGTCAGAATAAGTGAAAAAACTCCAACAAATGAAGTCTTCAAACTGTCTTTTTAAGGACAGTTGGGGTGACAGCTTTAGACCAAGACCTTCTAATTCCTCAAATCGTTGAGAACTAGTGGTTGGTTGATAGCTGAATTGATTAAAACGCATGTTTCTCTCCTTTGAAAACAGACTGGATTTATTATATCAAAAAAGAGGGAAAAATGGAATAAATAAACTTAAATGAAATAAATTTCTTAAACCAGCATATCTATTTAGTAAGTTATTATAAAATGCTGAATAAATACCATAGAAGTAAGCCTTTTTCTAGAGAATTTTATATGTAAAACTGCATATAACTCCTATCTTTATTATTCTTCGTTTGGTATAAATATATCTAAATTTACATTTAAAACTATTATATAATATTAATTTTATATTTTCTTCCTTTGAAAAATGAAGAATTTAACAGTAAGAAGAGAAGAAGTTTGGAACTGATGATATTGAAAAGAAAGTGCAGAGTTGCTTCAATATCCAGCTTAAAATGGTATAATAGTAGTAAAACGAAAGCAAGGAGGAGAAGAAATGATTGCACAGCTCGACACCAAGACTGTTTATAGTTTTATGGAAAGTGTGGTTTCGATTGAAAAATACGTACAAATGGCTAAAGAATACGGCTATTCTCACCTTGCTATTATGGATGTGGATAATCTCTATGGAGCTTATCATTTTCTAGAAGCAACTCGTAAGCATGGCATTCGACCTTTAATTGGTCTAGAAATGACCTTGGTCAAAGATGAGGAAAATATTTCTCTTCGTTTTCTAGCCCTATCCACTAAAGGTTATCAAGAGTTGATGAAGTTATCCACTTTAAAAATGACTGGACGGAAAAAATGGTCTGACTTCACCTCCCACCTCGAAGATGTGGCTATTGTTGTTCCCTATTTTAATGGGGTCGAACAGTTGGATTTTGGGGTTGATTATTTTATCGGTGTTAGTCCAGATACTCCTCAAGAAGTCTTTACCAGACCCATTCTTCCACTCTATCAAGTCAACTCTTTTGAAAAAGAAGACCTACAGGTTTTACAAATCTTGTCAGCAGTCAAGGACAATGTCAGCCTGAGAGAAGTAGATGTACATTCACAACAGGGGATTTTTTTACCTGCCTCAGATTTGGAAGCACAGTTTAAAAATCGCTTCCCTCAGGCCCTTGCCAATCTCCAAGGTCTGATAGAGAATGTAAGCTATCAAATCGACCCAAGTTTAAAACTCCCTCGCTTTAATCCTGAAAGACCAGCGGTAGAAGAGCTTCGAGCAAGAGCTGAGCAAGGCTTGAGTGACAAGGGGCTAACCTCAGCTATCTATCATGAGCGACTAAATGAGGAATTAGCTGTGATTCATGATATGGGCTTTGACGACTATTTCCTTGTAGTTTGGGATTTGCTCCGTTTTGGACGTTCCCAAGGCTACTATATGGGTATGGGGCGTGGTTCTGCTGTTGGTAGTCTGGTGGCTTACTCACTGGATATTACAGGAATTGACCCGATTGAGAAGAGCTTGATTTTCGAGCGCTTTTTAAATCGTGAGCGTTACACCATGCCCGATATCGATATCGACATTCCTGACCTCTATAGACCAGAGTTCATTCGCTATGTTCGTGATCGCTATGGTAGTCAACATGTGGCACAGATTGTTACCTATTCGACTTTTGGAGCAAAACAGGCAATTCGTGATGTTTTCAAACGTTATGGTGTCCCTGAGTACGAATTAACCAATATTACGAAAAAAATCAGTTTTCGAGATACGCTAACGACAGCCTATGAAAAGAATTTACAGTTTAGGCAGGTCATCAATAGTAAGATTGAATATCAAAAAGCTTTTGAGATTGCTCGAAAGATTGAAGGGTATCCTCGTCAGACCTCTATCCATGCAGCTGGGGTCGTTATGAGTGACCAAGACCTGACGGACTATATCCCGCTCAAATACGGTGAGGATATGCTAATCACCCAGTATGATGCACATGCAGTTGAAGCTAATGGCCTTTTAAAAATGGATTTCCTAGGTCTGCGTAACCTAACTTTCGTACAAAAAATGCAGGAATTATTGGCTGAGTCAGAAGGTATTCATCTGAGAATAGAGGATATTGATCTGGAAGACAAAGAAACTCTGGCCCTCTTTGCTGCTGGAAATACCAAGGGGATTTTCCAATTTGAACAACCTGGCGCCATTCGGCTCTTGAAACGAGTTCAGCCGCAAGTCTTTGAAGAGGTAGTAGCAACGACATCCCTCAATAGACCGGGGGCAAGTGATTATATTGATAATTTTGTCGCTCGTAAGCATGGTAAAGAAAAGGTGACGGTGTTAGACCCTGCCTTAGAAGACATCCTTTCATCAACCTATGGTATTATGCTCTATCAAGAGCAAGTCATGCAGGTAGCTCAGCGCTTTGGAGGATTCAGTCTTGGCAAAGCCGACATTCTCAGACGTGCCATGGGTAAGAAAAATGCCAAAGAGATGCATCTGATGAAGGAAGATTTTATCGCTGGTGCAGTAAAACTCGGTCATTCAGAAGAGAAAGCCAACCAAGTTTTTGTCGTGATGGAAAAGTTTGCAGGCTATGGATTTAACAGATCCCATGCTTATGCCTACTCAGCCCTTGCTTTCCAACTTGCTTATTTTAAAACCCATTATCCTGCTATTTTCTTTCAAGTCATGTTGAATTATTCGAGCAGTGATTACATTGTAGATGCTCTGCAGATGGGATTTGATGTAGCGCCTTTAGCAATCAACAGCATACCCTACCATGACAAGATTTCTCAGAAGAAAATCTATCTTGGTTTGAAAGCCATTAAGGGAATGCCAAGAGATTTGTCTTACTGGATTATTGAAAATCGTCCTTTCTCAAGCATTGAAGATTTTGTCACACGTCTTCCCAAGAATTACAAGAAACTATCGCTTTTGTCTCCTTTGGTTGAACTGGGGCTCTTTGATGACTTTGATAAAAATCGCCAGAAAATCCTAGTGAACCTACCAAACCTATTTGTTTTTGTTGAGGAGTTGGGTGGTCTCTTTGCAGATGCAAGCTATAGCTGGACTGAGGCGGATGATTTTACGGAAGCAGAGAAATTTTACAAGGAGCAGGAACTAATCGGGGTTGGTATCAGTGCTCATCCTTTACAAACACTTGCCAAACAAGCCCTTTATCCGACAACGCCCATTGCTACTCTCACTGAGGGGTGTCAAGCAACACTTCTAGTTGAAGTGCAAAAAATAAAAGTCATTCGAACTAAGAAAGGAGAGAGTATGGCCTTTCTACAGGTTCACGACAGTAAGTCTAAACTGGATGTGACTGTATTTTCAGATCAGTATCGAAAATTCGCTTCCATTTTATCTGAAGGGAAATTCTACTACATCAATGGCAAAGTTCAATCCCGAGATGGTCGTCTGCAAATGATTGCACAAGATTTGAAAGAAGCAGTGGCGGAACGATTCTGGATTCAAGTTAAAAATCATGAATACGATAAAGAGATTTCAAATATCCTAGAACAATACAAAGGCCCAATTCCTGTCATTATCAGGTATGAAGAGGAACAAAAAACGGTTGTTTCTACACAACATTTTGTAAGAAAAGATTCTGCTCTAGAGGAAAAATTAGAGGGAATTGCTATGAAAACGATTTATCGCTAAAAATACGGAAAATAGAAGAATTTTCGATTTAAATGTGGTATAATCAGTAAGAATGTTAAAAGAAAAAGGAGCATAACCAAATGAAACGTATTGCTGTTTTAACCAGTGGTGGAGACGCCCCTGGTATGAATGCTGCCATCCGTGCGGTAGTTCGCCAAGCAATCTCAGAAGGAATGGAAGTTTTTGGTATCTATGATGGATACGCAGGCATGGTTGCCGGTGAAATTTATCCACTTGATGCTGCTTCAGTAGGAGACATCATTTCACGTGGTGGTACTTTCCTTCACTCTGCTCGTTACCCTGAGTTTGCACAACTTGAAGGCCAACTTAAAGGGATTGAGCAGTTGAAAAAACACGGTATCGAAGGTGTCGTTGTTATCGGTGGTGACGGTTCTTATCACGGAGCTATGCGCTTGACTGAGCATGGATTCCCTGCTATTGGGCTTCCAGGTACAATCGATAACGATATCGTAGGTACTGATTTCACAATTGGATTTGATACTGCAGTTACGACTGCAATGGATGCGATTGATAAGATTCGTGATACATCATCAAGTCATCGTCGTACTTTCGTTGTTGAGGTAATGGGACGTAACGCTGGTGATATCGCTCTTTGGGCAGGTATCGCAACTGGTGCTGACGAAATCATCATCCCTGAAGAAGACTTCAAGATGGAAGATATCGTTGCAAGCATCAAAGCTGGTTATGAATGTGGTAAGAAACACAACATCATCGTTTTGGCTGAGGGAGTTATGTCTGCCGATGAGTTTGGTAAAAAGCTCAAGGAAGCTGGAGACACTAGTGACCTTCGTGTAACTGAACTTGGACACATCCAACGTGGTGGATCACCAACCGCTCGTGACCGTGTATTAGCATCACGCATGGGTGCACACGCTGTTAAACTCCTTAAACAAGGAATCGGTGGTGTCGCTGTTGGTATCCGTAACGAAAAAATGGTTGAAAATCCAATTCTTGGTACAGCAGAAGAAGGAGCTTTGTTTAGCTTAACTGCAGAAGGTAAGATTATTGTTAACAACCCTCATAAAGCTGATCTTGAACTTTCTGCTTTGAACAAGAGCTTGTCCTAATCAACTTTCATTAATTTGGTAACATGACCATAAAAGGTCGAATTATATAAAGGAGTCACAAAAATCATGAACAAACGTGTAAAAATCGTTGCAACTTTAGGTCCTGCGGTTGAAATCCGTGGTGGTAAAAAATTCGGTGAAGACGGATACTGGGGTGAAAAACTTGATGTTGAAGCTTCAGCTAAAAACATTGCTAAACTGATTGAAGCAGGAGCAAACACTTTCCGTTTCAACTTCTCACACGGTGACCACCAAGAACAAGGTGAGCGTATGGCAACTGTTAAACTTGCCGAAAAACTTGCAGGTAAAAAAGTTGGTTTCCTTCTTGATACTAAAGGACCTGAAATCCGTACAGAATTGTTTGAAGGTGACGCAAAAGAGTACTCTTACAAAACTGGTGAAAAAATCCGTGTTGCAACTAAACAAGGAATCAAATCAACTCGTGAAGTGATTGCTTTGAACGTTGCTGGTGCTCTTGATATCTACGATGATGTTGAAGTTGGTCGTCAAGTATTGGTTGACGATGGTAAATTGGGTCTTCGCGTTGTTGCAAAAGACGATGCAACTCGTGAGTTTGAAGTTGAAGTTGAAAACGACGGAATTATCGCTAAACAAAAAGGTGTAAACATCCCTAACACTAAAATTCCTTTCCCAGCTCTTGCTGAACGTGATAACGATGATATCCGTTTCGGTTTGGAACAAGGTATCAACTTCATCGCGATTTCATTTGTACGTACTGCGAAAGACGTTAACGAAGTTCGTGCAATCTGTGAAGAAACTGGTAATGGTCACGTTCAATTGTTTGCGAAAATCGAAAACCAACAAGGTATTGACAACTTGGATGAAATCATTGAAGCTGCTGACGGTATCATGATCGCCCGTGGTGACATGGGTATTGAAGTACCATTCGAAATGGTTCCAGTTTACCAAAAAATGATTATTACAAAAGTAAATGCAGCTGGTAAAGTCGCTATCACAGCAACAAACATGCTTGAAACTATGACTGAAAAACCACGTGCAACGCGTTCAGAAGTATCAGATGTGTTTAACGCTGTTATCGACGGAACCGACGCTACAATGCTTTCAGGTGAGTCTGCAAATGGTAAATATCCACTTGAGTCTGTTCGTACAATGGCAACAATTGACAAGAATGCTCAAACTCTTTTAAAAGAATACGGTCGCTTGTCATCTGTTAACTTGTCACGTAATTCTAAGACTGAGGTTATGGCTTCAGCTGTTAAGGATGCGACAAATTCTATGAATATCAAGTTGGTGGTTACTCTTACTAAGACAGGTCACACTGCTCGTTTGATTTCTAAATACCGTCCAGATGCTGATATCTTGGCAATCACTTTCGATGAATTGACTGAGCGTGGTTTGATGCTTAACTGGGGAGTTATTCCAGTAACCACTGATCGCCCATCAAACACTGATGATATGTTTGATCTCGCTGAAAGAATTGCAGTTGAGCAAGGTTTGGTAGAATCTGGTGATGATATTGTTATCGTTGCAGGTGTACCACTTGGCGAAGCTGTTCGTACAAACACAATGCGCATCCGCACTGTACGCTAATCTAACACAAAAACCTATCATTTCAGGCTGAAAAGCTTGAGTGATAGGTCTTTTTTTATCAAAATGAGATGGTATTTAGTAAATAGGAATGGGAAAAAACTGAAAATTATGGTATAATAGAACGAAAAGACCTTTTTAGTAAATTTTGAAAGAGTAAAACATGAGAAAAATTGTCATCAATGGTGGACGTCCATTGCAAGGTGAGATCACCATTAGTGGTGCTAAAAATAGTGTTGTAGCGCTTATTCCAGCTATTATCTTATCAGATGATATTGTCACTTTAGATTGTGTTCCAGATATTTCAGACGTTGCTAGTCTTGTCGAAATTATGGAGATTATGGGGGCGACTGTTAAGCGTTATGATGATGTCTTGGAGATTGATCCAAGAGGTGTTCAAAACATTCCTATGCCTTATGGCAAAATTAATAGCTTGCGTGCTTCTTATTATTTCTACGGAAGTCTTTTAGGTCGCTTTGGTGAAGCTACAGTTGGACTTCCTGGTGGATGTGATCTGGGACCTCGTCCGATTGACCTTCACTTAAAAGCCTTTGAAGCCATGGGTGCTAAGGTCAGCTATGAGGGAGATAATATGAATTTATCTGCCCAAGGTAAGGGGCTTCATGGCGCAAGTATTTACATGGATACCGTCAGCGTTGGAGCAACTATTAACACCATGATTGCTGCGGTTAAAGCTAAGGGACGTACTGTCATTGAAAATGCGGCTCGTGAACCGGAAATTATCGATGTTGCTACCCTTTTGAACAACATGGGGGCCCATATTCGTGGTGCAGGGACTGATATTATCATTATTGATGGTGTCGAGAAACTACATGGGACTCGTCACCAAGTAATTCCAGATCGTATCGAAGCTGGAACTTATATTTCACTTGCTGCAGCGGTAGGAAAAGGAATTCGCATTAACAACGTTCTCTATGAACATTTAGAAGGCTTTATCGCCAAACTAGAGGAAATGGGCGTTCGTATGACGGTCTCAGAAGACAGTATCTTCGTTGAAGAACAGTCTGGTTTAAAGGCCATCAATATCAAAACTGCACCCTATCCAGGGTTCGCAACCGATTTGCAACAGCCTATCACGCCACTTTTACTAACTGCGCAAGGTCGTGGAACGATTATTGATACGATTTATGAGAAACGTGTCAATCATGTCTTTGAGTTAGCAAAAATGGATGCGGATATTACGACTACAAACGATCACATTATTTACAACGGTGGTCGTAACTTACACGGGGCAAGTGTAAAAGCTACAGACTTGCGAGCTGGTGCTGCACTTGTCATCGCTGGCTTGATGGCTCAAGGCCAGACTGAAATTACGAATATTGAGTTTATCCTTCGTGGCTACTCAGATATTATTGAAAAATTGCGTAGTCTTGGAGCAGATATTACACTCGTTGAAGACTAAGCCGTTGAGGTGATTATGAATATTTGGACCAAATTAGCAATGTTTTCTTTTTTTGAAACGGAGCGCTTGTATTTGCGTCCTTTCTTTTTTAGTGACAGTCAAGCGTTTTTCGAGATTGCTTCAAACCCTGAGAATTTGCAGTTTATTTTTCCCAGTCAAGCAAATTTGGAAGAAAGTCAGTACGCACTTGCTAACTATTTTATGAAGAATCCTCTGGGTGTTTGGGCAATTTGTCTTCAAGGAAATCAGGAAATGATTGGCTCTATTAAATTTGAAAAAATCGATGAAATCAAAAAAGAAGCAGAAATTGGTTATTTCTTAAAAAAGGATTCTTGGTCACAAGGTTATATGACAGAAGTAGTTACCAAACTATGTCAGCTTTCATTTGAAGAATTTGGTTTAAAACAATTATCCATCATCACTCATCTGGAGAATCAAGCTAGTCAAAAAGTAGCCTTAAAATCGGGTTTTAGCCTCGTCCGACAGTTTAAGGGAAGCGATCGCTATACACGAAAAATGAGGGACTATCTTGAATTTCGATACATAAAAGGAGAATTCAATGAGTAAACACCAGGAAATTTTGTCCTATCTGGAAGAGTTGCCAATTGGGAAGAG
This sequence comes from Streptococcus oralis subsp. oralis, assembly GCF_002096495.1. Classification (GTDB taxonomy): domain Bacteria; phylum Bacillota; class Bacilli; order Lactobacillales; family Streptococcaceae; genus Streptococcus; species Streptococcus oralis_CU. The sequence goes on from NZ_NCUO01000012.1 coordinate 447,997, forward strand.
AGTTAGTGTTCGCAGTATTTCCAATCACCTAGGTGTTAGTGACGGAACAGCCTACCGAGCTATTAAAGAAGCTGAAAATCGTGGCATCGTTGAAACTCGGCCACGTAGTGGAACTATACGGGTCAAGTCCCAAAAAGTGGCTATTGAGCGGCTAACCTATGCTGAAATTGCTGAAGTCACCTCCTCTGAAGTTTTAGCTGGTCAGGAAGGGTTGGAGAGAGAATTTAGCAAATTCTCCATTGGGGCTATGACAGAGCAAAATATCCTGTCCTATCTCCATGATGGTGGTCTTTTGATCGTAGGAGACCGCACTCGCATTCAACTTTTAGCGCTGGAAAATGAAAATGCGGTCCTTGTGACAGGTGGTTTTCATGTCCAGGACGATGTTCTTGAGTTGGCTAATAAAAAAGGGATTCCAGTTCTGAGGAGTAAACATGACACTTTTACAGTAGCGACCATGATTAACAAAGCCCTCTCAAATGTTCAAATCAAAACCGATATTCTGACAGTCGAAAAGCTCTATCGTCCCAGTCATGAGTATGGTTTTTTGAGAGAAACGGATACAGTCAAAGACTATCTAGACTTGGTCCGTAAGAACAGAAGTAGCCGTTTCCCAGTCATTAACCAACACCAAGTGGTTGTCGGGGTTGTTACTATGCGTGACGCAGGAGATAAATCCCCCAGCACAACGATTGACAAGGTGATGACGCGAAGTATCTTTGTAACAGGCTTAGCGACCAATATTGCCAATGTCAGTCAACGAATGATTGCAGAAGACTTTGAGATGGTTCCCGTTGTCAGAAGTAACCAAACCTTGCTTGGAGTAGTAACGAGACGAGATGTCATGGAAAAGATGAGCCGTTCTCAGGTTTCAGCTTTGCCAACTTTCTCCGAGCAAATTGGGCAAAAACTATCCTATCATCATGATGAAGTCGTCATTACTGTTGAGCCTTTCATGCTGGAGAAAAATGGTGTCCTTGCTAATGGAGTCTTGGCTGAAATCCTCAACCATATGACCCAAGACCTCGTTGTCAATAGCGGACGTAATCTCATCATTGAGCAGATGTTGATTTATTTCTTGCAGGCTGTGCAGATAGATGATACTCTGCGGATTCAGGCTCGGATTATTCACCACACGAGACGTTCAGCTATTATTGATTATGATATTTATCATGGTCATCAGATTGTTTCAAAAGCAAATGTTACGGTTAAAATTAATTAGAATCTAGGAGAAAAAATGATAACTTTAAAATCAGCACGTGAAATCGAAGCCATGGACAAGGCTGGTGATTTCCTAGCAAGTATCCATATCGGCTTACGTGATTTGATTAAGCCGGGCGTAGATATGTGGGAAGTTGAAGAGTACGTTCGTCGACGTTGTAAAGAGGAGAATTTCCTTCCTTTACAGATTGGAGTAGATGGTGCAGTCATGGATTACCCCTATGCCACTTGTTGCTCTCTCAACGACGAAGTAGCTCATGCTTTTCCACGTCATTACATCTTGAAAGATGGCGATTTGCTCAAGGTTGACATGGTACTGGGTGGTCCGATTGCCAAATCCGACCTCAATGTATCTAAACTCAACTTCAACAATGTTGAGCAAATGAAAGAATACACCCAAAGTTATACTGGTGGTTTAGCTGACTCATGTTGGGCTTATGCGGTTGGTACACCGTCTGAAGAAGTGAAAAACCTGATGGACGTGACCAAGGAAGCTATGTATAAAGGGATTGAGCAAGCAGTTGTTGGCAATCGTATCGGTGATATCGGTGCAGCCATTCAAGAATACGCTGAAAGTCGCGGTTACGGTGTCGTTCGTGATTTGGTTGGTCATGGTGTTGGTCCAACTATGCACGAGGAGCCAATGGTTCCTAACTACGGTATTGCAGGGCGTGGACTCCGTCTCCGTGAAGGAATGGTACTAACTATTGAACCCATGATCAATACTGGTGACTGGGAAATTGATACAGATATGAAGACTGGCTGGGCTCATAAGACTATAGATGGCGGCCTGTCTTGCCAATATGAACACCAGTTCGTGATTACCAAAGACGGTCCAGTTATCTTGACTAGTCAAGGTGAAGAAGGAACGTATTAAAAAAAGGAGCTTAGCTCCTTTTTTTGTGTCAAATTTTATCAAAATAAATAAGCGTAGCAGACTTCTTACAAATTTATTCTTTTGTAGTAAAATAGGATTAGAATTTTGAGAAAGTAGGTAATTCGTTGGAGTCGATTATATTTCTAGTATCCGTTTTTTTAGCTGGTATCCTGTCCTTCTTTTCACCCTGCATCTTTCCTTTGCTACCTGTCTATGCTGGTATTTTACTGGATGATCAGGGAAATTCGAAAAGCTTTCGCTTTTTTGGAAGAGACGTTGCATGGTCTGGTTTAATTCGAACCTTGTGCTTTATTGCAGGAATCTCCCTTATTTTCTTTATTTTAGGATTTGGAGCTGGATTCCTAGGGCACATGCTCTATGCAGACTGGTTTCGTTATGCTATGGGAATAGTCATTATTCTTTTAGGGCTTCACCAGATGGAAATCTTGCATTTCAATAAACTGGAGATTCAAAAGACAGTCACCTTCAAACAATCCAAGTCTAATCACTATCTGTCAGCCTTTTTACTTGGGATAACCTTTAGTTTTGGTTGGACCCCTTGTATCGGACCGGTTTTAAGTTCGGTCTTGGCTCTTGCAGCTTCAGGAGGCAATGGTGCTTGGCAAGGAGCCGTGTTAACATTAGTATATACATTGGGAATGGCCCTTCCTTTCATTGTTTTGGCCTTGGCTTCGGGCTGGATCATGCCCTATTTTAGTAAATTAAAACCCCATATGATCCTACTAAAAAAAATCGGGGGAGCTTTGATTATTTTGATGGGATTATTATTAATGCTAGGGCAGTTAAATGCCTTGTCAGGAATTCTTGGATAAAAGGAGAAAAATATGAAAAAAGTTATTTTTGCTGGATTGAGCCTCATGTCTCTATTTTTGTTGATTGCTTGTGGTGAAAAAGAAACCAAACAGACAAGCAGTCCAAAACAACCTGCTGTACAACAAATCGCAGTCGGTAAGGATGCTCCAGACTTCACCTTGCAGTCTATGGATGGCAAAGAAGTGAAGTTATCAGACTATAAAGGGAAAAAGGTTTATTTGAAATTCTGGGCTTCTTGGTGTGGACCATGTAAAAAAAGCATGCCTGAGTTGATGGAACTAGCTGCCAAACAAGATCGAGACTTTGAAATCTTGAGTGTCATTGCACCTGGTCTCCAAGGTGAAAAAACAGTTCAAGACTTTCCAAAATGGTACCAAGAACAAGGCTACAAGGATATTCCAGTTCTATATGATACGCAAGCAACTACCTTCCAAGCCTACCAAATTCGTAGTATTCCAACAGAATACTTGATTGACAGTCAAGGTAAAATCGGAAAAATCCAATTTGGTGCTATTAGCAACGCTGATGCAGAAGCGGCTTTTAAAGAAATGAAATAAAGAAAAAATCGCGAAGAATCGCGATTTTTTTATAATTTTTCATTGATAAAGCGGATGAATTGGTTCCACCAAACCTTCAAAAAGAAGGCTTTTTCTACTTTCTTTTCAGAAACCATTTCAAAAGATGGTTTGTCGGAAGTGAGATAGCCCTGACCGACCAAATCCTGATCATCATAGGTTAGAGTACCAACAACCTTGCCTTCTTCCAATGGAGCCATTTCTGATGTTGATTTCGGTGTGAATTGGAGAGTAGGTGTAGTACCGCTTCCGATGCGTTGGACGATGGAAATGTCTGACTTAGCGACAGCTGTCACATTATCTTCCTTACCATCAAGAACTGTTACTTTACTATCGTTGTATGCTTCACCTTTCTGAACAACAGTTTTTAAGGCAAAGTTTGCAGAAATATAATCTAAAAGTGCAGAAGTAGCAGTAAAACGTGCATAAGGGTTGGTATCTTGTTGATCTGCATTCAAAACAACCGTAATAATACGCATCCCTTTCTCAACAGTTGTTCCAACGAATGAAGCACCAGCTTTATCAGTAGTACCTGTCTTTAGTCCATCAATACCACCACGATAGGCAGGCATTCCCTCCAACATATAGTTGGTTGAGTGGATTTCAAGTCCTGCAAATGTAGAAGTTGGTTTTTTGGTGATTTCCAAAACTTGAGGATAATCTCGGATGAGGTTACGAGCGACGATTGCAACGTCGTAGGCACTCAACTTGTTTTCATCGTCTTTTTTAGAACCAGGATAGATATTATCGCCAAGTGTCTCATTATTTAAACCAGTTGTGTTTACAATAGTTGCATCTTGAATTCCCCATTCAAGAAGTTTAGCCCTCATTTTGTCTACAAAGTCTTTCTCAGAACCAGCAATCTTTTCTGCTAGTGCAATCGCAGCGCTGTTCGCGCTGGATACCATTGTAGCCTCTAATAGCTGTTCAACAGTATAATTTCGGGCTTCCATAGGGACGTTACTCGCCTCAGAATTAGTTGTAAGTTTGTAAGGATAGTCCGAAATATCAACAGGTGTAGATAGGCTGATAGTTCCTTGTTCCAGAGCTTCATAGACCAGATAAACTGTAACTAGTTTTGTAATAGAAGCAATTTCTACAGGCTGATTTGCATCTTTTTCATAGAGGATTTTTCCAGTTGTAGCCTCGACAGCAATAGCATGTTTAGCAGCAACATCAAACTCCTGAGCAGAAACAGTAGAAGCTGTTCCAAAAACTAAAAGTGTCATAAAAGATAAAATTATTTTTTTCATATTAACTTTATTTTATCATAAAGAAAAAAAATATTCTCGCTTTTTTACTAAAGCCATCTTATCTTTTTCAGAAATGTGGTAAAATAGAGAGAAGGAGGATACCTATGTTCCGTAGAAACAAATTATTTTTTTGGACAGCTGAAATTTTATTATTAACACTGATTTTCTATCTTTGGAGAGAAATGGGGGCCATCATTACTCCCTTCGTGACGGTTGTGAATACCATCATGATTCCATTTTTGCTTGGTGGATTTTTTTACTACATTACAAATCCAGTCGTTACTTTCTTAGAAAAGAGATGTAAGATCAATCGTCTAATTGGTGTCTTGGTCACTCTTTGTGCCTTAATTGGTGCTATCGTTGTGGGGGTCGTTTATCTCTTGCCGATTTTGATTAATCAGTTGACCAGCTTGATTATTTCTAGTCAAAACATCTATAGTAGACTACAAGATTTGATCATTGATTTGTCCATGAATCCAGTCTTCCAAAATATTGATATTCAACAAACTATTCAACAACTGAATCTCTCCTATGTGGATATCCTCCAGAATATCCTAAATAGCGTCAGCAACAGTTTAGGAAGCGTTCTTTCAGCTTTGTTTAGTACGGTTCTGATTCTCATTATGACCCCTGTATTCTTGATTTATTTCTTGTTGGATGGTCATAAGTTGCTACCAATGTTGGAACGTACCGTCTTAAAACATGACAAATTGAATCTTTCTAGCCTTTTAACCAATCTCAATACAACCATAGCGCGCTATATCAGTGGAATTGCGATTGATGCGGTTATTATTGGATGTTTAGCCTATATTGGCTATAGCGTTATCGGATTAAAGTACGCCCTAGTTTTTGCTATTTTCTCTGGAATCGCAAATTTGATTCCTTATGTTGGTCCAAGTATTGGCTTAATTCCAATGGTGATTGCCAATGTGTTCACGGATCCTCATCGTATGTTGATTGCGGTTGCTTATATGCTTATTATTCAGCAGATTGATGGAAATGTTCTCTATCCACGCATCGTTGGAGGAGTTATGAAAGTGCATCCGATTACGATCTTGGTGCTCCTTTTACTGTCAAGTAATATCTACGGTGTCATAGGGATGGTCGTAGCAGTACCTACTTACTCCATTTTTAAAGAAATTACTAAGTTCCTAGCGAAATTATATGAAAACCATAAAGAAGCTAAGGAACTGGAAAAAACAGAATCAAATTAAAATCAGGGAAACCTGATTTTTTTGATGAAAAGACTATCGCCCAAACAAAATAAGTTTGAATTCATATTGCCATAAAGAAGCAGAAGAACAGGATTTGATAAGATTTAGATTAATTGACAAAATATGTGTAAAACACTTGCAATTTAGCAGAAATTTGATAAAATAGTAAGGAAAGTTAGACTGTATTGCCTACTGTCTATCTATAAAATATATTTTATTGGAGGCTTTTACTCAAATGGCAAAAGAAAAATACGATCGTAGTAAACCACACGTTAACATTGGTACTATCGGACACGTTGACCACGGTAAAACTACCCTAACTGCAGCTATCACAACTGTTTTGGCACGTCGCTTGCCTTCATCAGTTAACCAACCTAAAGACTATGCGTCTATCGATGCTGCTCCAGAAGAACGCGAACGCGGTATCACTATCAACACTGCGCACGTTGAGTACGAAACTGAAAAACGTCACTACGCTCACATCGACGCTCCAGGACACGCGGACTACGTTAAAAACATGATCACTGGTGCTGCCCAAATGGATGGAGCTATCCTTGTAGTAGCTTCAACTGACGGACCAATGCCACAAACTCGTGAGCACATCCTTCTTTCACGTCAGGTTGGTGTTAAACACCTTATCGTCTTCATGAACAAGATCGACTTGGTTGACGACGAAGAATTGCTTGAATTGGTTGAAATGGAAATCCGTGACCTTCTTTCAGAATACGACTTCCCAGGTGACGATCTTCCAGTTATCCAAGGTTCAGCTCTTAAAGCTCTTGAAGGTGACTCTAAATACGAAGACATCATCATGGAATTGATGAACACTGTTGATGAGTACATTCCAGAACCAGAACGTGACACTGACAAACCATTGCTTCTTCCAGTCGAAGATGTATTCTCAATCACTGGACGTGGTACAGTTGCTTCAGGACGTATCGACCGTGGTACTGTTCGTGTCAACGACGAAATCGAAATCGTTGGTATCAAAGAAGAAACTTCAAAAGCAGTTGTTACTGGTGTTGAAATGTTCCGTAAACAACTTGACGAAGGTCTTGCCGGAGATAACGTAGGTGTCCTTCTTCGTGGTGTTCAACGTGATGAAATCGAACGTGGACAAGTTATCGCTAAACCAGGTTCAATCAACCCACACACTAAATTTAAAGGTGAAGTCTACATCCTTACTAAAGAAGAAGGTGGACGTCACACTCCATTCTTCAACAACTACCGTCCACAATTCTACTTCCGTACTACTGACGTTACAGGTTCAATCGAACTTCCAGCAGGTACTGAAATGGTAATGCCTGGTGATAACGTGACTATCGACGTTGAGTTGATCCACCCAATCGCCGTAGAACAAGGTACTACATTCTCTATCCGTGAGGGTGGACGTACTGTTGGTTCAGGTATGGTTACAGAAATCGAAGCTTAATTCGATTAAGTTCCCAGAAGAACAATTATTTAAGTCAGACACTAAAAGAATCTTGCCTTGCAAGGTTCTTTTTTCTTCTTACTCTATTTGAAGTGCTTCCACTCTAGCAGTATAATCGTTTTTTTGGTATAATAAAAGTTATGGAAATCGAAAAAACCAATCGTATGAACGCCCTTTTTGAATTTTATGCGGCGCTTTTGACAGACAAGCAGATGAACTATATTGAACTCTATTATGCTGATGATTATAGTCTTGCTGAGATTGCTGAAGAGTTCGGTGTCAGTCGTCAGGCTGTCTATGATAATATCAAGCGGACGGAAAAGATTCTAGAAGATTATGAGATGAAACTGCACATGTATTCGGACTACATTGTCCGCAGTCAGATTTTTGACCAGATCTTGGAGCGTTATCCCAAGGATGACTTTCTGCAGGAGCAGATAGAAATTTTAACAAGTATTGATAATAGAGAATAAGTATGGGGAGTATAGTCATCTACAAAGGTATACCCTGTAAACTATTAGCTGCTGAGACTCCTTTTCCCACAAGGCTACAAATCCTCTCGTCTGATTCTATCTTTCGAGCTCTTCAAGAGGGATTTAGCTGTTGGGGATATCCAAATGAGATAATGAAAGAAGTCACTCCAGAAGAACTTGTTTGTTTACAAGATTTTGGACGTTTTCCACCGAATTAATGAAACATAGGAGAAAAAAATGGCATTTGAAAGTTTAACAGAACGTTTACAGAACGTCTTTAAAAATCTACGTAAAAAAGGAAAAATATCTGAGGCTGATGTCCAGGAAGCAACCAAAGAGATTCGTTTGGCCTTGCTGGAAGCCGACGTTGCTTTGCCTGTTGTAAAGGACTTTATCAAGAAGGTTCGTGAACGTGCAGTCGGACACGAGATCATTGATACCCTCAATCCAGCCCAACAGATTATCAAAATCGTTGATGAGGAATTGACAGCTGTTTTAGGTTCCGATACGGCAGAAATTATCAAGTCACCAAAAATTCCAACCATTATCATGATGGTCGGTTTGCAAGGGGCTGGTAAAACGACTTTTGCTGGTAAGCTGGCTAATAAACTCAAGAAGGAAGAAAATGCTCGTCCTTTGATGATTGCGGCAGATATTTATCGTCCAGCAGCCATCGATCAGCTGAAAACACTTGGACAACAAATCGATGTTCCTGTCTTTGCACTTGGAACAGAAGTGCCTGCTGTTGAAATTGTTCGCCAAGGTTTGGAGCAAGCGCAGGCCAATCACAACGACTATGTCTTGATCGATACGGCAGGGCGTTTACAAATCGATGAACTTCTTATGAATGAGCTTCGTGATGTTAAAGCACTGGCTCAACCAAACGAAATCCTCCTTGTCATTGATGCCATGATCGGTCAGGAAGCGGCTAATGTTGCCCGTGAGTTTAATGCTCAGTTGGAAGTAACTGGTGTCATCCTTACCAAGATTGATGGGGATACTCGTGGTGGTGCAGCTTTGTCTGTTCGTCACATCACTGGAAAACCTATCAAGTTCACTGGTACGGGTGAAAAGATAACAGATATCGAAACCTTCCACCCAGACCGTACGTCAAGCCGTATCCTTGGTATGGGGGATATGCTCACTTTGATTGAGAAAGCTTCTCAGGAATACGATGAGCAAAAAGCTCTTGAAATGGCTGAGAAAATGCGCGAAAACACCTTTGATTTCAATGATTTCATTGATCAATTGGATCAGGTGCAAAATATGGGGCTAATGGAAGACTTACTCAAGATGATTCCAGGTATGGCTAACAATCCTGCCCTTCAAAATATGAAGGTGGATGAGCGCCAGATTGCGCGCAAACGTGCCATTGTGTCTTCTATGACACCTGAAGAACGCGAAAACCCTGATCTGTTAAATCCAAGTCGTCGCCGTCGTATCGCTGCTGGTTCTGGAAATACCTTTGTCGAAGTCAATAAATTTATCAAGGACTTTAACCAGGCCAAACAGCTCATGCAAGGTGTCATGTCTGGGGATATGAACAAGATGATGAAGCAGATGGGAATCAACCCAAATAACCTTCCAAAAAATATGCCAAATATGGGAGGGATGGATATGTCTGCCCTTGAAGGCATGATGGGACAAGGTGGAATGCCGGATATGTCAGCTCTTGGAGGAGCAGGCATGCCAGATATGAGCCAGATGTTTGGTGGCGGACTCAAAGGTAAAATCGGTGAATTTGCCATGAAACAGTCTATGAAACGCATGGCTAACAAAATGAAAAAAGCTAAGAAAAAACGCAAATAAAAAAGGAAAGCAGAAGTGCTACCTAAAAAAGAACTCTGAATCCGATTCAGAGTTCTTTTGTGTTTGATTGGTTTATTCCCACTCCACAGTTGCAGGTGGTTTACTTGTAATGTCGTAGACGATACGGTTAACGTGATCTACTTCATTTACGATACGTACAGAGATTTTTTGAAGGACTTCCCAAGGAATCTTGGCAAAGTCAGCTGTCATACCATCGATAGAAGTGATCGCACGAATGGCGATGGTGTAGTCGTAAGTACGACCATCACCCATAACACCGACTGAACGAACGCCTGTGTTGACAGTGAAGTATTGCCAAATATCACGATCAAGACCAGCTTTAGCGATTTCTTCACGTAGGATAGCATCAGACTCACGAACAGTTTCTAGTTTTTCCTCAGTGATTTCACCCATGACACGGATAGCGAGTCCTGGTCCTGGGAATGGTTGGCGCCATACGATGTGGTCTGGCATACCAAGCTCTGTACCGAGGGCACGGACTTCGTCTTTATAAAGAGTGTTCAATGGCTCAATCAATTCAAACTGCATGTCTTCTGGAAGACCACCAACATTGTGGTGTGATTTGATGGTTTGAGCAGTATCTGTACCAGACTCAATCACGTCAGTGTAAAGCGTTCCCTGAGCAAGGAATTTTACATCTTTTAGCTTACTAGCTTCGTCATCAAAGACATAAACAAACTCGTTTCCGATGATTTTACGTTTTTGCTCAGGATCAGAAACACCTGCAAGTTTATCAAGGAATCGTTTAGCAGCGTCTGCTTTAACGATATTCAAACCAAACTTACCACCAAGCATGTCCATAACTTGGTCAGCCTCTCCCTTACGGAGAAGACCGTGGTCTACAAAGATACAGATCAATTGATCGCCGATTGCTTTCTGGAGAAGAACGCCAACAACAGAAGAGTCAACACCACCTGATAGGCCGAGAAGAACACGCTTGTCACCTACAGTTTCACGGATTTTTTTGATCTGCATATCGATGAAGTTGTCCATTGACCAGTCGCCTTTAGCCTGACAGATGTTAAGGGCAAAGTTGCGAAGGATATCATTCCCGTATACAGAATGGCGAACTTCTGGGTGGAATTGGATACCATAGATGTGCTTGTCAGGGTTTTCAATAGCTGCATAAGGACAGTCAGCAGAAGTTCCAGTACGAACAAAATCAGCTGGAATCTCTGTAACAGCATCGCCATGGCTCATCAAAACAATCTGTTCTTCAGGAGTCCCTTCAAAGAGGGCAGAAGTGGTATGGGTAAGTGGTGATTGGCCATACTCTCGGTTACCAGCATCACCTGCAGGGACAACTTTTCCTCCAAGTTTATGAGTTAAAAGTTGCATACCATAGCATATTCCTAAAATTGGAATGCCAAGTTCAAAAATTTCTGGGTCAATATCAAATGAACCATCTTCGTATACAGAGTTTGGTCCACCAGAGAGGATGATCCCTACAGGGTTAATCGCACGAACCTCTGCGGCTGAGATTTTATGACTTTTTAACTCTGAAAAAACACCAATTTCACGAATACGACGTGAAATCAGCTGGTTGTATTGGCTACCATAGTCCAGCACGATGATTTTTTCGACATCTTGCAAGTCAGTTGAAATGTTGCTCATCTTTTTCCTTTCTCAAAAGAAATATCTTTTTCAATATTCTATCACAAATAGGGGCGAATTACCAACTAAACAAGGCAAAGTTTGACTTTTTCTTAGCAAATACGGTACAATGGAGAAAATAAAGAAAAGAAGTGAGAATCATGTTACCAGCTTATATGAAAATCCACGATCAGATCAAGAAGGATATAGATGAGCATCATTGGAAAATCGGAGAGAGACTTCCAAGTGAGCGAGATTTAGCTGAACAGTTTCAAGTTAGCCGGATGACATTACGTCAGGCTATCTCTCTCTTGGTTGAGGAAGGAGTTTTGGAGCGTCGTGTAGGAAGTGGAACCTTTGTCTCTAGCACTCGTGTCCAAGAAAAAATGCGGGGTACAACCAGTTTTACGGAGATTGTCAAATCTCAGGGGAAAGTTCCTTCTAGTCAACTCATTTCTTACAGAAGAACCATTCCAAATGAGCAAGAGGTCGCTAATCTAGGGATTGCTCCGACAGAGAATATTATCCGCATGGAACGGGTGCGTTACGCTGACCAAGTTCCACTAGTCTATGAAGTCGCATCTATTCCTGAGAAATTTATTAAGGATTTCAAAAAAGAAGAAATCACCAGTCATTTCTTCCATACCTTGCAGCAACATGGCTATCGGATTGGCAAATCCCAACAGACCATTTATGCGAGATTGGCTAAGGAAAAAATTGCTCACTATCTAGAAGTTGAAAAAGGGCATGCCATTTTAGCCTTGACTCAGGTCTCTTATCTTGAAGATGGGACGGCTTTCGAGTATGTAAAGAGTCAATACGTGGGCGAACGCTTTGAATTTTATCTTGAAAATAACTAGTCTAGAAAGGCTAGTTTTTTGTTTTCTTAAAAGATTAGAATTGTCAAAACAATCTGTCTAGGCTTGATTTTATTGCTTATTTACTATAAAATGAGAAGGAAAAACGTCAAACTTTTATATTGCAAATAGGAGAAGAAATGACAAAAACATTAAAACGTCCTGAGGTTTTATCACCTGCAGGGACTTTAGAGAAGCTGAAAGTAGCTGTTCAATATGGTGCGGACGCAGTCTTCATCGGTGGACAGGCCTATGGTCTTCGTAGCCGTGCAGGAAACTTCACCTTTGAACAGATGGAAGAAGGCGTGCAGTTTGCTGCTAAGTACGGTGCCAAGGTCTATGTGGCTGCTAACATGGTTATGCACGAAGGAAACGAAGCTGGTGCTGGAGAATGGTTCCGTAAGTTGCGTGACATCGGGATTGCCGCAGTTATCGTGTCAGATCCAGCCTTGATTATGATTGCAGCAACCGAAGCACCAGGTCTTGAAATCCACCTTTCAACCCAAGCTAGTGCGACCAACTATGAAACTTTAGAGTTCTGGAAAGAACTTGGTCTAACTCGCGTGGTTTTGGCCCGTGAAGTTTCAATGGAAGAATTGGCAGAGATTCGCAAACGTACTGATGTAGAAATTGAAGCCTTTGTCCATGGAGCCATGTGTATTTCTTACTCAGGTCGCTGTACGTTATCAAACCACATGAGTATGCGTGATGCCAACCGTGGGGGCTGTTCTCAGTCTTGTCGTTGGAAATACGATCTTTATGACATGCCTTTTGGTCAAGAACGTAAGAGTCTGAAAGGTGAAATTCCAGAAGAATTTTCGATGTCAGCCGTTGACATGTCCATGATTGACCATATTCCAGATATGATCGAAAACGGTGTAGACAGTCTCAAGATTGAAGGTCGTATGAAGTCGATCCACTATGTTTCAACTGTGACCAACTGTTACAAGGCGGCTGTAGATGCTTATCTCGAAAGTCCCGAGAAATTTGAAGCCATCAAACAGGACTTGGTAGACGAGATGTGGAAGGTTGCCCAACGTGAATTGGCAACAGGTTTCTACTACGGTACACCGTCTGAAAACGAACAGTTGTTTGGCGCTCGTCGTAAAATTCCTGAATACAAGTTTGTCGCTGAAGTGGTTTCGTATGATGATGCGACTCAAACGGCAACCATTCGTCAACGGAATGTTATCAATGAAGGAGACCAAGTTGAGTTTTACGGACCAGGTTTCCGACATTTTGAAACTTATATCGAAGATCTTCATGATGCCAAGGGCAATAAAATAGACCGTGCTCCAAATCCAATGGAACTCTTGACAATCAAGGTTCCACAACCTGTTCAAGCAGGGGATATGGTCCGCGCTCTCAAGGAAGGGCTCATCAACCTCTATAAGGAAGACGGGACAAGTGTTACAGTTCGTGCCTAGATAAGGAAAAGGGAATGATACAAGCTCAAGGTTTATTGGTAGATGATGAAAGCAGATGTGTTCATTATCATAGTGAAAAGGATATTGTTTCACTCCAATGTTATGAATGCAAAAAATACTACGCATGCTATCAGTGTCACAATACTATGGAGACACATGTTTTTTCTCCCTATCCCTTGGCGCTTTTTGAGGATCGACCAATCTTATGTGGGGGTTGTAAGAGGACAATGACTTTCCAAGAATACCAAAAACAGATGGCTTGTCCTTACTGCAGTGCACCATTTAATCCAGGTTGTAAACAACACTATTCCTACTATTTTAAATAAAATGAATCGATCCAAGTTCTTAACTTGGATTTTTCAGTTTGTTTCAGAAAATAGAGTAAAATCAAGAAAAATTCGCAATCTAAAATGGAAAAACTTTCTATAGAATGGGGTAAAAACAGCAAAAATAGAAATAAATCATATGAAACGCTTTCAATGTTAGTAAAAAGTTGACAAAAACAAATTTTAGGACTAAACTAAGGAAGTAAATTTAAATAAAAAGGAGAATTCATCATGAATTTAACATTTTTCGGTCTATGTCTTGCCTGTATGGGTGTATCCCTTGCAGAAGGATTTTTGATGAACGGTTTGTTCAAGTCTGCAGCACGCCAACCAGACATCATCCCACAATTGCGTAGTTTGATGATCATGGGGATTGCCTTTATCGAAGGAACATTCTTTGTAACCTTGGCGATGTCATTTGTCATTAAATAGACAACTCTATTTAGAAATGGAGGTGTCAAACCATGGAAGAAAGTTTGAATCCAACCGTTAATATTGGACCAATATCCTTTGATTTGACCCTGCTTGCCATGTCTCTTGTAACTGTTTTGATGGTTTTTGCCTTTGTCTACTGGGCAAGTCGTAAAATGACCATCCGTCCAAAGGGCAAACAAAATGCTCTTGAGATGATTTACGACTTTGTGATTGGTTTTACCAAACCAAACATTGGAGAATCATACATCAAGGATTATTCCTTATTTCTGTTTTCTCTATTTCTGTTTATCTTGGTTGCCAATAATATCGGCTTAATGGCAAAAGTACAAACAACAAACGGTTATAACTTGTGGACTTCCCCAACAGCCAACCTTGGATACGATTTATCCCTATCATTCTTGATCACTTTGATCGCCCATGTAGAAGGAGTTCGTCGTAGAGGCGTTAAAGAATATTTGAGAGCATTTGTTACACCTGGCTTTATGACTCCGATGAACATTTTAGAAGAGTTCACCAATTTTGCTTCCTTGGCGATTCGGATCTACGGAAATATTTTTGCCGGTGAGGTCTTAGCTGGATTGCTATTAGCCTTGTCACAAAATGCTTTGTATTGGTATCCTTTTGCCTTTATCGCAAACATGTTATGGACAGCCTTTTCGATTTTCATTTCATGTATTCAAGCCTATGTCTTTACCATGTTGTCATCGATGTACATTGGTAAGAAGATAAATGCTGGGGAAGAGTAAGTAGAGGAGGATTAGAAGATGGATTTAACTATTAGTACCATTATTGGTGACTTTATTCTTATCGCTGGTTCCTTCCTTTTATTAATTTTTTTAGTGAAAAAATATGCCTGGGGAAATCTTACCAATATTTTAGATGAACGTGCTGAAAAAATTTCTTCAGATATTGACGGAGCAGAAGCTGCCCGTAAGAAGGCCGAAGAACTCGCTAGCAAACGTGAAGCTGAGTTGGCAGGTAGCCGTTCGGAAGCTAAGACAATTATCGAGAATGCAAAGGAAACAGCTGAGAAAAGTAGAGCTGACATCTTGGCTGAGGCGAAACTGGAAGCAGGACGCTTGAAAGAAAAAGCTAACCAAGAAATTGCTCAAAATAAAGCGGAAGCTTTACAAAGCGTTAAGGGTGAGGTAGCAGATTTGACGATTAGTCTCGCTGGTAAAATCATCTCACAAAACCTTGACGGACAAGCCCATAAAGAACTCATTGATCAGTACATCGATCAGCTAGGAGAAGCTTAATGGACAAAAAGACAGTAAAGGTAATTGAAAAATACAGCATGCCTTTTGTCCAATTGGTGATTGAAAAGGGAGAAGAAGACCGTATCTTTTCTGACTTAGCTCAAATCAAGCAAGTCGCAGAAGAAACAGACTTGCCTTCTTTTTTAGGTCAAGTGGCAGTAGGTGAGTCGGATAAGGAAAAAACCGTTCGTTTCTTCCAAGACTCAGTGTCACCATTAATGCAAAACTTTTTTCAGGTGCTGCTATACAATCACAGAGCAAATTTATTTTATGAAGTAATTGTAGATTGTTTGAGTCGACTTGAAAAAGAAACGAATCGATTTGAAGTAACGATTGCCTCCGCTCATCCATTAACAGATGACCAGAAGGCGCGATTGCTTCCTTTGATTGAGAAAAAAATGTCTCTGAAAGTTCGGACTATCAAAGAACAAATCGATGAAAGTCTCATTGGTGGTTTTGTCATTTTTGCCAATCACAAGACAATTGATGTGAGTATTAAACAGCAACTTCGTGTTGTTAAAGAAAATTTGAAATAGAAAGTGGTGTTCTTTTGGCAATTAACGCACAAGAAATCAGCGCTTTAATTAAGCAACAAATTGAAAATTTCAAACCCATTTTTGATGTGACTGAAACTGGTGTTGTAACCTATATCGGGGACGGTATTGCGCGTGCCCACGGCCTTGAAAATGCCATGAGTGGAGAGCTCTTGATTTTTGAAAACGGCTCTTATGGTATGGCGCAAAACTTGGAATCAACAGACGTTGGGATCATCATTCTCGGTGACTTCACGGATATCCGTGAAGGAGACACTATCCGTCGCACGGGTAAAATCATGGAAGTTCCTGTCGGTGATAACTTGATTGGACGTGTTGTGGATCCACTTGGTCGTCCCGTTGATGGTCTCGGAGAAATCCATACTGACAAGACTCGTCCAGTAGAAGCACCAGCTCCTGGTGTTATGGAGCGTAAGTCTGTATCAGAACCATTGCAAACAGGTTTGAAAGCTATTGACGCCCTTGTACCGATTGGTCGTGGTCAGCGTGAGCTGATCATTGGTGACCGTCAGACAGGGAAAACAACCATTGCAATCGATACCATCTTGAACCAAAAAGGGCAAGATATGATATGTATCTATGTAGCGATTGGACAAAAAGAATCAACAGTTCGTACACAAGTAGAAACACTTCGTCAGTACGGTGCCTTGGATTACACAATCGTTGTGACAGCCTCAGCTTCACAACCTTCTCCATTACTCTTCCTTGCTCCATATGCAGGGGTCGCTATGGCAGAAGAATTCATGTACCAAGGCAAGCATGTTTTGATCGTTTATGATGACCTATCTAAACAAGCGGTAGCTTATCGTGAACTTTCTCTCTTGCTCCGTCGTCCACCAGGTCGTGAGGCCTTCCCAGGGGATGTCTTCTACCTTCACAGCCGTTTGCTTGAGCGCTCAGCCAAAGTTTCTGACGAGCTTGGTGGTGGATCAATCACAGCCCTACCATTTATTGAGACGCAAGCAGGAGATATCTCTGCCTATATCGCAACCAACGTGATTTCTATCACTGACGGACAAATCTTCCTTGGAGATGGACTCTTTAACGCAGGTATTCGCCCAGCTATTGATGCGGGTTCATCTGTATCTCGTGTAGGTGGTTCTGCTCAGATTAAAGCCATGAAGAAGGTTGCTGGTACTCTTCGTATCGACCTTGCTTCATACCGTGAGTTAGAAGCCTTCACTAAGTTCGGTTCGGACTTGGATGCGGCTACTCAAGCTAAGTTGAATCGTGGTCGTCGTACGGTAGAAGTATTGAAACAACCTGTTCACAAGCCTTTGCCTGTTGAGAAACAAGTGACGATCCTGTATGCTTTGACACACGGATTCTTGGATACAGTTCCTGTAAATGACATTGTTCGTTTTGAGGAAGAGTTCCATGCCTTCTTTGATGCACAACATCCAGAGATTTTGGAAACCATTCGTGAAACAAAAGACTTGCCAGAAGAAGCAGTCTTGGATGCTGCGATTACAGAGTTTCTCAATCAATCCAGCTTCCAATAAGAATAGAGGTGTCAGATGGCAGTATCTCTAAATGATATTAAAACAAAAATCGCCTCAACAAAAAATACTAGTCAAATCACTAATGCCATGCAAATGGTATCGGCTGCCAAGTTAGGTCGCTCTGAAGAAGCAGCACGCAATTTTCAAGTTTATGCTCAGAAGGTTCGTAAGCTTTTGACGGATATTCTACATGGTAACGGATCTGGTGGCTCTACCAATCCAATGCTCATTAGTCGTCCAGTTAAGAAAACAGGCTATATCGTTATTACTTCAGACCGTGGCTTGGTTGGAGGTTATAATGCTTCCATCCTTAAAGCTGTGATGGAGCTGAAAGAAGAATATCATCCAAATGGTGATGACTTTGAAGTTATCTGTATTGGTGGTATGGGGGCTGATTTCTTTAAGGCTCGTGGCATTCAACCAATCTATGAATTGCGGGGCTTGGCCGACCAACCAAGTTTTGATGAAGTTCGTAAAATTATTTCAAAAACGATTGAGATGTACCAAAATGAACTCTTTGATGAACTTTATGTTTGCTATAATCACCACGTCAATACGCTTACCAGCCAAATGCGTGTGGAGCAAATGCTTCCGATTGTTGACCTCGATCCAAATGAAGCAGATGAGGAGTATAGCTTAACCTTTGAGTTGGAAACGAGCCGTGATGAGATTCTAGAGCAGTTGTTGCCACAGTATGCCGAAAGTATGATTTACGGGGCTATTATCGATGCCAAGACAGCTGAAAATGCTGCAGGTATGACAGCTATGCAAACGGCGACTGATAATGCCAAGAAAGTTATCAATGATTTGACAATCCAGTATAACCGTGCCAGACAGGCGGCGATTACACAAGAAATTACAGAAATCGTAGCGGGGGCTAGTGCCTTAGAATAAGGCTTTAGTCCAGCTCGTATGAAAATGAACTTATACTCAATGAAAATCAAAGAGCAAACTAGGAAGCTAGCTGTAGACTGTACTTGAGTACGGTAAGGCGACGCTGACGTGGTTTGAATTTGATTTTCGAAGAGTATTAGGACCTAGTTGAGCTAGGAACCGACAGTATCTTATATAGAATAGGAGAAGGAGATGAGTTCAGGTAAAATTGCTCAGGTTATTGGACCCGTTGTAGACGTCTTGTTTGCAGCAGGGGAAACACTTCCTGAGATTAACAATGCACTTGTCGTCTACAAGAATGACGAAAGAAAAACAAAAATCGTCCTTGAAGTAGCCTTGGAGTTGGGAGATGGTATGGTCCGTACGATCGCCATGGAATCAACAGATGGTTTGACTCGTGGAATGGAAGTTTTGGACACAGGCCGTCCAATCTCTGTTCCAGTAGGTAAAGAAACTTTGGGACGTGTCTTCAATGTTTTGGGAGATACCATTGACTTGGATGCTCCTTTTGCTGAAGACGCTGAGCGTCAGCCAATTCATAAAAAAGCTCCGACTTTTGATGAGTTGTCTACCTCTTCTGAAATTCTTGAAACTGGGATTAAGGTTATCGACCTTCTTGCCCCATACCTTAAAGGGGGGAAAGTCGGACTCTTCGGTGGTGCCGGAGTTGGTAAAACCGTATTGATCCAAGAATTGATTCACAATATTGCCCAAGAACACGGTGGGATTTCCGTATTTACTGGTGTTGGGGAACGTACCCGTGAGGGGAACGACCTCTACTGGGAAATGAAAGAATCAGGCGTTATCGAGAAAACAGCCATGGTATTTGGTCAGATGAATGAACCACCTGGAGCACGTATGCGTGTTGCTCTTACTGGTTTGACAATTGCTGAATACTTCCGTGATGTAGAAGGCCAAGATGTGCTTCTCTTTATCGACAATATCTTCCGTTTCACTCAAGCTGGTTCAGAAGTATCTGCCCTTTTGGGTCGGATGCCTTCAGCCGTTGGTTACCAACCAACACTTGCTACGGAAATGGGTCAATTGCAAGAACGTATCACATCAACTAAGAAGGGTTCTGTAACCTCTATCCAGGCTATCTATGTGCCAGCGGATGACTACACTGACCCTGCGCCAGCAACAGCTTTCGCTCACTTGGATTCAACAACAAACTTGGAACGTAAGTTGGTACAGTTGGGTATCTACCCGGCCGTTGACCCTCTAGCTTCAAGCTCACGCGCCTTGGCACCTGAGATTGTTGGTGAGGAGCACTACGCAGTTGCTGCTGAGGTTAAACGTGTCCTTCAACGTTACCATGAATTGCAAGATATCATTGCTATCCTTGGTATGGATGAACTTTCTGATGAAGAAAAGACTTTGGTTGCACGTGCCCGTCGTATCCAGTTCTTCTTGTCTCAAAACTTTAACGTTGCAGAACAATTTACTGGTCAACCTGGTTCTTATGTGCCAGTAGCGGAAACAGTTCGTGGCTTTAAGGAAATCCTTGAAGGAAAACATGACCAGTTACCAGAAGATGCCTTCCGTGGTGTCGGTTCAATCGAAGACGTCATTGCTAAGGCAGAAAAAATGGGATTTTAAGAGGTGATCTATGGCTCATTTAACTGTCCAGATCGTGACACCAGATGGCCTCGTCTATGATCACCATGCCAGCTTTGTATCGGTACGAACTCTGGATGGTGAGATGGGGATCTTGCCACGACATGAAAATATGATTGCGGTTTTAGCGGTTGATGAAGTGAAGGTAAAACGTATCGATGATGATACTCATGTGAACTGGATTGCAGTGAACGGAGGAATTATCGAGATTGCCAATGACATCATTACTATTGTAGCAGACTCAGCAGAACGTGCTCGTGATATCGATATCAGTCGTGCTGAACGTGCAAAACTTCGCGCTGAACGAGAAATCGAAGAAGCCCATGACAAGCATTTGATTGACCAAGAGCGTCGTGCAAAAATCGCATTGCAACGTGCTATCAACCGTATCAATGTCGGAAATAGACTATAAAAAAATGAACTTGAAACTCAAGTTCATTTTTTTTAATGTGGGAAGTTGATGCAGACTGCTTCAGGGACATGAAAGTCGTTAGAAAGTTCTGCAAGACGACCACTTTTAGGATTGCGTTTAAAGACGGTTGCGTTATCAGAATCTTGATGAACAGCAATGAGAAACTCTTGATCAGGAGTTAGGTCGAAATCACGTGGATTTTTACCATGACTTGGTACAATCTCTAATAATTCCAAGCTACCATCAGCGAGGATTGTATAGACTGCAATGGAATCATGACCTCGGTTAGATGCATAGAGGTATTTGCCATCTTTTGAAAGACGAATGGCAGCAGTAGCATTGAAGCCTTCGTATCCATCTGGTAAGGTTGAAATGACTTGCATGCGTTCAAATTCACCGACCCCATCATAAATCAAGACCTCTATAGTGCTATTAAGTTCGCAGATGAGATAGGCAATCTTATAGTGGTGGTGGAAAACGATGTGGCGAGCACCTGCTCCAGCTTGGCCGTGATAAGTGTGGAGCTTACTTAGTTTTCCTTCTGGACTAACATCGTAGGTCGTTACTTCATCTGTACCTAGATCACAGGTGACGAGATACTGGTCAGGTGTTAGATCTGTAAAGTGTACATGTGGAGAAGTTTGGTTTTCATGAGGGCCTTGTCCTCTATGCTGATCTAGATCCGTTTGGATGAGGCTACCATCCGTTTGGCGCTTATAAACTAGAACTTGGCCTTTGTGGTAGTTAGCTCCGTATACGAGACCACGTTTTTCATCCACTGCCACATAGCAATGGGGAGCGCCTTCTTCAACCACATGATTTAGCAAAGCGCCATCTGTCTTGTATGCAGCGATTCCACCTAAGCCATCCTGGCTTCCTACGGTGTATATGTGTTGCTGTTGGTCAAAGGCAAGGTAGGTCGGACTTGGTTCAGCAGCAAAGAGTTCAAGATCTGCAAGCTGGCCTGTTTCTGTATCAAAATCTGCCTTGTAAATCCCTTTAGATAAGCGACGAGTGTAAGTTCCAAAATAAACAGTTTCTTTCATGTCCATACCTCTTAATAATGATAAGTTCATTATACCACAAAATGGCAGTCATGAAGCATCAGATTCATCCATGTAAGCACTTTAAAAAAGAGTTATTTTAGTCTAAAAATGGTATAATGAGAGAATGACAGAAAGGATGTATTTATGGAACATAAAGAGAAACATTTTAGCCTATCTTGGTTTTTTAAGTGGTTTTTAGATAATAAAGCCATCACTGTATTTTTAGTAACCTTGTTACTGGGGCTAAACATTTTTATTCTAAGTAAGATTAGTTTTATCTTTTTACCGGTATTGGACTTTTTAGGGGTTGTCATGTTGCCAGTTATTTTATCTGGTTTACTTTATTACCTCCTCAATCCGATTGTGGACTGGATGGAGAAGCACAAGATCAATCGTGTTCTTGCCATTAGTATTGTTTTTGTCATTATCGGACTCTTTATCATTTGGGGATTGGCAGTCGCAATTCCTAATCTGCAACGTCAAGTCTTAAATTTTGCGAAGAATGTGCCGACATACCTGGAAGATGCTGATAAGGTGATCAATGACCTTGTAACCAAACGCTTGCCAGATGATTTTAGACCACAGTTGGAGCAGGTTCTTTCCAATGTTTCTAGTGAGGCGACCATGTGGGCCAGCAAAATCTCTTCTCAAGCTGTTAACTGGGTTAGCGCCTTTATCAGTAGCGTTTCCCAGGTCATTGTAGCGGTTATTATCGTACCCTTCATGCTCTTTTATCTTTTGAGAGATGGGAAAGGCTTACGGGATTACCTAACTAAATTCATCCCAAACAAGTTAAAAGAACCTGTCGGACAAGTTTTGTCAGATGTTAATAAACAGTTGTCAAACTATGTTAGAGGGCAGGTTACAGTTGCTATTATCGTGGCAATTATGTTTATTATCTTCTTTAAGATTATTGGTCTCAGATATGCTGTGACTCTTGGTATTACCGCTGGTATTCTAAATCTAGTCCCTTATCTAGGTAGTTTCCTCGCTATGCTACCTGCCCTTGTTTTAGGTTTAATAGCAGGACCTGTGATGCTTTTGAAAGTAATCGTTGTCTTTATTGTTGAACAAACGATTGAAGGTCGCTTCGTTTCTCCACTTATTTTAGGTAGTCAGCTAAACATCCATCCGATCAATGTCCTGTTTGTTCTCCTAACTTCAGGTTCTATGTTTGGTATTTGGGGAGTCTTGCTGGGAATTCCTGTCTACGCTTCTGCCAAGGTTGTTATCTCAGCTATCTTTAACTGGTATAAAAAAGTCAGCGGTCTGTATGAAGAAGAAGGGGAGGAAATCAAGAGTGAACAATAGTCAACGCATGCTCCAGGCTTTGGATGAACAGGATTTAACCAAAGCGGATCAGTATTTTCACAAAGCCCTCGAAACAGATTCAAGTGAAGTTCTTTATGAACTAGCAAGTTATCTAGAGGGAATTGGTTTTTATCCTCAAGCAAAAGAAATTTACCAACATATCGTTACAGAATTCCCAGAAGTGAATCTGAATTTAGCAAGCATTGCTAGTGAGGATGGCAATCTTGAGGAAGCCTTTGCTTACCTTGAGGAAATCACACCCGAAAGTGACTGGTACGTGTCGGCCTTGGCCTTGAAGGCTGACCTCTATCAATTGGAAGGATTGACAGATGTAGCGCGTGAAAAGTTACTGGAAGCCTTAAACTACTCAGACGATTCCTTATTAGTTTTTGGTTTGGCTGAGTTGGATAGCGAGTTAGGGAATTATCAGGAAGCTATTCAGGGCTATGCTCAATTAGACAATCGCTCCATCTATGAGCAAACGGGTGTCTCAACCTATCAGCGAATTGGCTATGCTTATGCCCAGTTAGGTAAGTTTGAAGCTGCAACTGAATTCTTAGAAAAAGCTTTAGAATTAGAATACGATGACCAAACTGCCTTTGAACTGGCTAGTCTTTACTTTGACCAAGAAGAGTATCAAAAATCTGTTCTTTACTTTAAGCAGATTGATACTATTTCACCTGATTTTGAAGGATATGAATATGGCTACAGTCAAGCTTTGCACAAGGAACATCAGGTGGAAGAGGCCCTTCGTATCGTTAAACAAGGTTTGGAGAAAAATCCATTTGAAACTCGGCTCTTACTAGCTGCTTCACAGTTTTCGTATGAATTGCATGATCCTAGTGGTGCTGAGCAGTTTCTCCTTACTGCCAAAGAAGATGCAGAGGATACAGAAGAAATTTTCCTTCGCCTTGCAACCATTTATATGGAACAAGAACGGTTTGAGGACATTATCGCTCTCCAAAGTCAAGAACCTGAAAATCTCCTTACCAAGTGGATGATTGCCCGTTCTTACCAGGAAATCGAGGATTTAGATAAGGCCTATGAGCTCTATCGGGAACTATCGTCTGACCTTAAGGATAATCCTGAATTTCTGGAGCAGTATACTTATCTCCTACGTGAATTGGGGTATTTTGAAGAAGCTAAAGTGCAAGCTGAAGCTTATTTAAAACTCATTCCAGATGATGTTCAGATGCAAGAACTCTTAGAGACACTTTAATTATTTCTATTTTTTGTAAAATTTTATTAACAGAAACGAATGACTTTAAATGAATGATTTGAAAGACCTCAGAGGTCTTTTCTTTTTTACTAATATAATATAAATGTTAGAATTTCTTATAGCCAATTTAGATGAAGTTTTGAACGATGAAAGCCTGCTACACCCTATAAAATAAGAGTTTAAAGGTATGATTTGAACATCGAACTACTATGAAATACTTGACAAATTTATATAAGAATATATAATAATAAATAGGGGAATCTATCCCCAAAAATAAAGGAGGCAAATGTTGTGAAAAAGATTAATAAAAAACTTTCTCATGCATTCATGGCGCTATTGTTAGTAGCTTCAGTATTTATCCCAGTACTAAGAACTAGCAATGTGGTTAAAGCTGCTGAACTACCATCTAGTAGCTATACGCTAACGACAGTACCGACAATTAACAATAATAAGTTAGTTGACGGTGCAGAGTATGGTGAAGGGAAATTTTACCTTCAAACCACTTACAAATTCGACAACTCAACAACGTTGAAGAATGGTGACTTTATGGTTTATAAAGTTCCAAATGAATTCAAAATTGAATCAGATTCAACTACTGAAATCTTTGGTAACGATGGAGTCACTAAGGTTGCTGAATTAACGACAAATAAGTCTGCAAATACAGCGACTGTAACGGTAAGTAACGAAGATTATTTTGCTAACTTACCTGAAGAGAAACAAATTTCGGCCTTATTTACAGTTGTATGGGCTGATAATGTTGAACTCAATAAATCGTATCCAATCGACATTCCTGGAGCAGGAGTATACAATTTGACTCGTATTGTTCCAGATGAGGATCTAACAGGATTCACTAAATGGGGAGTTCAAGATACGAACGATCCAAATTATATTAATTGGTATATTCGCGTAAACAAATATGCCAATCCTTATGAAGGTGTTTCGATTCAAGATACAATCCCTGAAGGACAAGTATTAGCTAGTGAGATTACAGGTTACTACTTTACTGAATGGGGTAAAGATGAGCATCATCCTCTTTTGAATCCAAGTCACATTGTTGTTCAAGATTCTAATCACTTCACTATTACTCCAAATGGTAATGGTGATCTAACCAATCAAGGTTTGTATGTAGTTTATAAGACTCGTATCACCGCACCAGTTGATAATACAACAAAGAAAGCTTTCAATAACGTTAAAATTACGACTTCGACTGAAAACTTTGATGTAGAAGGTTTTGCACCATTAACCACAACTGAAGGTATTAGTTCAGGTTCACGTTCTACAGAAGTTTCATTTGAGGTTTCTAAGAAGTTAAAAGGAAAAGACTTAGCTGCTGAAGAATTTAGCTTCCAACTACTTGATCCAAACGGATCAGTTGTTGAAACTGTTAAGAATGATAAAGATGGCAAAGTGAAATTTAAAGCCGTTAAATTCTCTACAGTGGGTACTTATAAGTATCAGATCAAAGAAGTTAATGATCAAAAACTAGGTTTTGCTTATGATGATAAGACTATTAACGCAGAAGTTACTGTAACAGATGTTTATGGTGAGAAGTTTGCAAGTGTTAAATATGACAATAAAGTTTTTGTAAATTCGTATTCTGCTAAATCTGCAACAACTTCAATTACTGCTAAGAAAGTCCTAAATGGTAAAACTCTTGAGGCAGATAAATATGAATTTGAATTGAAAGAAGGCGACAAACTTGTATCTACAGCTAAGAATGCTGCAGACGGAACAGTTGCTTTCCCAGCGATTGAATACACTACTGCAGGAACTCATACCTACACGATCACTGAAAAAGATGGTGGTGAAGCTGGTGTAACTTATGATAAAAATGCTTATACAGTAACAGTAAAAGTTGTAGACAATGGTCAAGGTCAACTTGTAGCAACAGTTACAGGTAATAATCCAACCATCACAAATACTTATGTTGCTGAGACTCCGGGTTCTTCAGATAACAAACCTAAACAACCAGAAGAAAATAAAGAACTACCAAATACTGGTACATCTGAAATGACTGTGTTGCTTACTGTTGTAGGAGTAGTACTTGCATTTGGTTCCATTCTCTTATTCCGTTTCAAAAAAGTTAAATAATCTAGTTGAAAAATCTTAATGCCTTTGCTATGGCATCATCAAAGAGCCACTTGTATGGATAGTAGAAATGATACTATTCTTATAAAGTGGTTCTTTTTTATATCTCTAGAGGTATGAAGTGAATGAGAGTAAATAGAGTTTTATATCATTGAAATCTTTATAGATATTTGATAAAAAAACTTGATTATTGTTCTCTCAGAATTAGAAGTTAAACCTATATTCTCGTCTAGAATCCTTATAATTCTTCGAATTCTGTAAGATGATATTTCGCTCTTATTTCTTAGATAAAGGTGTATAGTTCAAGAATTATAGAATTTTTTTACAAAAACTCTTGCTAAATTGTTTATTTATGCTATAATAGGAACAATAATTTTTAGGAGGTGCAGTATGTCTTATATGTTTGAGATATTACCAAGTTTATTGAACGGTGCAAGTATGACACTTCAAGTCTTTGCTCTGGTCTTGATCTTTTCAATTCCTTTAGGTATTGTCGTTGCTTTTGCTTTACAAGTCCGCTGGAAACCCCTCCATTATCTGATTGACCTTTATATTTGGGTGATGCGAGGGACTCCCTTGCTCTTGCAATTAATCTTTATTTACTATGTTCTTCCTAGCATTGGGATACGTTTAGATCGTTTGCCTGCTGCTGTGATCGCTTTTGTATTGAACTATGCAGCCTACTTTGCTGAAATATTTCGTGGTGGGATTGAAACCATTCCTAAAGGTCAATATGAGGCTGCTAAGGTCTTGAAGTTTAGTCCTTTTGACACAGTGCGATATATCATTCTTCCTCAGGTTACAAAGATTGTCTTACCGAGCGTCTTTAATGAAATTATGAGTTTGGTCAAGGATACTTCATTGGTTTATGCCCTTGGGATTTCAGATTTGATTTTGGCAAGTCGGACAGCAGCCAATCGAGATGCCAGTCTTGTTCCTATGTTTTTAGCTGGAGCGATTTATTTAATCATGATTGGTCTTGTAACCATTGTAGCGAAAAGACTTGAGAAGAAGTACAGTTATTACAGATAGGAGGATTGCTATGTTAGAATTACGAAACATTAACAAGGCCTTTGGTGGCAAACAAATCTTAACCAATTTCAGCCTATCAATTCCTGAAAAGCAAATCCTTGCAATCGTAGGTCCATCAGGAGGCGGAAAGACAACCCTATTACGTATGCTAGCTGGACTGGAAACCATCGATTCGGGGGAAATCTACTATAACGGCGAATCGCTAGCTATAGACGAACTAGAAAAGCGCAATCTTCTGGGATTTGTTTTCCAAGATTTTCAACTCTTTCCGCATTTGTCAGTTCTAGATAACTTAACCTTGTCGCCTATAAAAACAATGAGCATGGAGAAGGAAGTTGCTGAGAAGAAGGCGCGTGGTTTGTTAGAACAACTTGGGTTAGCTGGACATGCAGATGCCTTTCCATTCTCACTTTCAGGTGGGCAAAAACAACGGGTGGCCTTAGCACGTGCTATGATGATTAACCCAGAAATTATTGGATATGATGAGCCTACATCAGCCTTAGACCCAGAATTGCGATTAGAAGTAGAAAAACTTATCCTTCAAAATAAAGAGCGTGGGATGACTCAGATTGTTGTGACCCACGATCTTCAGTTTGCGGAAAACATTGCTGATCAGATCCTTAAGGTTGATCCAAAGTAGGACTAGGAGGTGCCTATGAAGAGAAAGAAAATTGCCCTTGTACTTGCTCTGTTCTTTAGCTTCTTCCTGACGGCTTGTACTCAAAAGGCAAGTGATCCAAATCAGGATAATTGGGCCAAATATCAAAAACAGGGAAGCATTACCATTGGCTTTGACAATACCTTTGTTCCCATGGGATTTGAGGAAAAGAATGGCCAGTATGCAGGCTTTGATATTGACCTGGCCCAAGCTGTTTCTGAAAAGCTAGGAATTCAGATTAAATTTCAACCCATCGACTGGGATATGAAAGAAACCGAGCTACAAAATGGTACCATTGATGCCATCTGGAATGGCTATACAGCTACAGATGAACGGAAAGAGAAGGTTGCTTTTACCATTCCTTACATGGAAAATCAACAAGTTTTGGTCTCTAAAAAGTCTCAAAATATCCACTCAGTTCAGGATATGACTGACAAAGTTTTAGGGGCCCAGGCAGGATCTTCTGGCTATTTGAATTTTGAAGGACAACCCGAACTACTCAAGAATCGAGTGAAAGATCAGAAGGCCAATCAATACCAAAGTTTCAATGAAGCCTTGATTGATTTGAAAAATGATCGGATTGATGCCCTTGTGATTGACCGGGTATATGCCAATTATTATCTCCAGTCTGAAGGAATATTAAATGACTACAATGTCTTTTCAGCTGGATTTGAAAGTGAAGCTTTTGCAGTGGGTGTTAGACCTGCTGATAAAACTTTGCTAGATGCTCTGAATCAAGCCTTTATCTCACTATACCAAGAAGGAAAATTTCAGGAAATCAGTCAGAAGTGGTTTGGGGAAGATGTAGCCACCAGTCAAGTTAAAAATCAAGAATAAGAAAAGAGATTGAGTTTTTCCTCAGTCTCTTTTTGCATCGAAAAATCCTCTGGAAAGTACCAGAGGATAAGAGCTTATTTCATTGTTGGGAAGAGCAATACATCACGGATAGTAGTTGTATCAGTGAGGAGCATGCAGAGACGGTCGATACCGATACCCAAACCACCTGTTGGTGGCATACCGTATTCAAGAGCCTCGATGTAGTCGTAATCGATACCTGTTGCTTCATCATCACCAAGTTCTTTAGCTTTGGCTTGAGCTTCGAAACGGCTAAGCTGGTCGATTGGGTCGTTCAACTCAGTAAAGGCGTTACCGTATTCCTTGGTCATAATGAAAAGCTCAAAGCGGTCAGTAAAGCGTTCGTCTTCAGGGTTCTTCTTAGCGAGTGGAGAGACAGCTACTGGATGACCGTAGACAAAGGTTGGTTGAATCAAGGTTTCTTCAACGAACTCTTCAAAGAAGGCGTTGATAATGTGACCAACTTCAGTGTAATGTTTCTCAACTGGAATTTTCTTCTCAGCAGCGATAGCTTTAGCTTCTTCGAAAGTCATGTCTTGCCAGAAGTCTACACCAGTAATTTCTTTGATGGCATCCACCATGTGAACGCGTTTGAATGGTTCGTTGATTTTGATTTCAGTTCCTTGATAGTTTACTGGACCATCGCCCTTAACTGCTTTAGCAGCGTGTTGGATAATGCCTTCGGTCAAATCCATGATATCTTGGAAGTCTGCATAAGCTTGGTAAACCTCGATAGAAGTGAACTCAGGGTTGTGAGTGGCGTCCATTCCTTCGTTACGGAAGATACGGCCAATTTCATAGACACGTTCCATACCACCAACGATAAGGCGTTTCAAGTGAAGCTCAGTCGCGATACGAAGCACCATGTCAATGTTTTGGGCATTGTGGTGAGTGATAAATGGACGAGCAGCAGCACCACCAGCTTCATTGTGAAGAACAGGTGTTTCCACTTCAAGGAAACCTTTTTGATCTAGATAACGACGGATTTCAGAGATGATTTTTGAACGAGTGACAAAGCGCTCAAAGCTTTCACGGTTAGAAATCAAGTCAAGGTAACGTTTACGATAAATTGTTTCAACGTCAGTCAAACCGTGGAATTTCTCAGGAAGCGGGCGAAGTGCTTTAGACAAGTGTGTGATGTGTGTGGCCTTGATAGAGAGCTCTCCCATATCCGTACGCATGACTTCACCTTCGACACCAAGGAAGTCACCAAGGTCAGCTTTTTTGAAGATTTCGTAGTTTTCTTCACCAACTTCATCTTTACGAACGTAGATCTGGATTTGACCTTCTCGGTCTTGAAGATGGGCAAAGCCAACTTTTCCTTTTCCACGTTTGGTTACTAAGCGTCCAGCGATAGTAGCAGTTTCATTTAATTCATGTAATTGTTCTTTATCAAGTTCTGCAAATTTGTCTTTAAGCTCTTGTGAGTTAGCAGTACGTTCAAAACGTTTTCCGAAGGGATCGATTCCTTGTTCACGGAGCGCAGCCATTTTTTCACGGCGAACGATCTGCTGGTCATTTAGTTCTTCCATATGTTCTGTAGACATGGGTTCCTCCTAATTTTACTCAAAATTTGATACGATGAGTCATTTTTTGCGATACTCCCATTTTATCATAAATAGCAGAGAAATTCACGGATATTCTTTGAAAACTAAAAAGAACTTGACTATTAAGATCAAGTTCCATTATTTTCTTTGATAGGAAGTGTCATTCCATCTTTCCAGAGTGAAGATTTCAAAATCATCGGTCTCTAAAACTGTCAGACTAGCATTGGCCAAGCCTCCATCTTTGCGAAGGTGAGCCTCTTTATAGCCTAAGAGAGTGCGTAGGCTAGCAGTGAGATTTGCCCCATGACCAACGATCAGAATGTTTTCAGCCGGACTTTCTTTCAGAGATTTGATAAACTGAATGGTTCGCTGAGTCGTAGAGTAGAGAGATTCGGCTTCAAACATCCTCGTATCAAACTGAGCTAGATTAGAGCGAAAGGCCTTTATTTGTTCTGGGTAGATGGCATTAAGCGTAGCGATTTTTAATCCCTCTAGTTTGCCAAGTTGCCATTCACGTAGGTCAGGAATGCTCTTTAAAGGACAAGGGGACTGGAGTTGACTTTGGATAATTTCAGCAGACTTAACTGCTCTGGGTAAATCACTAGAATAAATCGTATCAAAATGAATTTCATTGAGATACTGCCCAAGTTGTTTTAGGATGTCAATGGACTCTGAAAGAAGGGGAGAGTCGCCGCTAGCACCTTGAAAACGTCCTTCAAGATTCCAGACAGTCCGACCATGACGGACAAAATAGAGTTTCATCAGTTGTTTTCCTCCAAGATATCAGCAAAGTCTGCTTTTACAAAGGTGGCTAAGTCTTGAGGTCGGATGATGATACTGTGCCCGACTTCTCCAGCAGAGACAATCATTTGGTCTAAATCCAAAGCAGTCTGATCAATAAAAATAGGATAATTATGTTTTTGGCGAATGCCGACGGGGTTATTAGCCCCATGAATATAGCCTGTCGTTTTTTCTAGGTCTTTTTGTGGAATCATGCTCACTTTTTTATTACCAGAAACCTTTGCTAGTTTTTTCTCAGCGAGGTGTTCTGTTATGGGAACGATTCCGATGATTGGTCCCGTCTTATCACCCAGCAGAGCCAAGGTTTTAAAGATATGTGTTCGATCATATTCCGAAGGAAGTTCACCCTCAAGCGCGTTGATCTGAATACCAGTATGGTCAATACCCGCCTTGGTCAAGATTTGTTCGACCAAGGTTTTCTTAATCTTCACTTTCTTTGCCATTATTTATACTTATCCTCCAATTGACTCATCCAGATACCAAGCCAAATGCCAAGTGCAAAGAAGAAGGCGATGAGAACATAACTCACGATAGAAAGTCCAGTGTATTGGATACTTTCAGCACTTCCAGCATTTGGAATCAAAATCAAGAGGGTGCTTGATAGCACAATTCCAATAATAAAGTGATAAACACAGGAGTGGTAGTTGTTTAAGGCATGGTCCATTAATTTTGAAAAGATAATAAGAGTTGCTCCTGCACCAATACCGATTGGAAGGAAGGTTCCAAATAAATCAAAGGTTTTAAAACCAGTGAGCATTGGAGCGTACAGTCCTAAAATCAAGAGTAGATTTGACGGACTTAAACCTGGCACCAAGACACCTAGAGCTAAAAGAGCCCCCGCTAAGATGAAACTAGCGAAACCAGCACTGAGAGAACCAACAACAAAATTTAGCGCGTAGAGCCCGACACCTGAAAGGATAAAGGTGGTCCAGAACCAGACTAGGTCAATCTTATCCCGATCAGATTCTCGAGTAGATTCTTTAAGGAGGCTAGGCACTGTACCGATGATAGCTCCAGCAAAACTCCATAAAACATAGACTTGGTAATTTGCTAGCAGATACTCGATTGGATAAGAAAACAAACCAATGCCTAGCAACATCCCAATTGCTACTGGAATAAAGTATAGGACATTCGCTTTAAAATCTTTAAAGGGATGAGCCAGAAAAGAAATCATTCGCTCGTAAATTCCCAAAATAGCTGCCAGAACACCACCAGAAATTCCAGGTAGGATAAATCCTAAGGCGATGATGATTCCCTTAATAACTCTTGCAATCCATGAAAACATCATAAAATCCTCAATTTCATAAAATTCTTCTCTATTCTATCAATTATAACACAGACGGCAAAAAAATGAAAAAACAAGTGAAAAAGTTACGATTTTCACTTGTTTTATGGTCTTAAAAATAGTTTTCTAAAGGTTTCTTCTTTTTCCTTCAAGGTAGAAATAAGATTAATATCTAAATGATGTTCAAATCCAGCAATTCTTCCTTTTGAAGTATACTGATGGAGGTCATAGTCTAAACTGGTATTGGGTGTTGTTTCAAAGTAACCAGAGTCTGTCCCGTAGGAAGGAATCCAAATAGCAGTAAACTTATCTGTATTGATACTGTGTTCTTGCATGAAGTAAACTCCAATATAGATGCCGATGTTTTTAGCACCTAAAGATTCCAGTTTAGCACGAAAGGCTTCAACCCCTTCATTCATATCAGACATTGTTTTTTCTTCCACGTCTAACCAATAGTAACTAGGGTTGTAAGGAGAAGCAGCATTATAGAAAACTTCAGCGGCTTTTTCCATTTCTTCCTTGCTGGGGCTAGCTAGATAGGCATAGACTCCAACTGGGACATTACGCTTTTGAAATTCTGTAATATGACTTTTATAGGCTTTATCAATACCATTGGCATAAGCGGCATCATTTTTTTCAGTATGTTGAGCTCCATTGTGGACGCGAACAATAACACCTGAAATATTTTGAGACAAGGTATCGTAGTTGATTTCCTCAGGTCTTTGCCAACCAGAGACATCAATAATAGGTTTGTCAAGATTATGCAAGGCCTGATTTTCAACCTGGACAGCATTTGGTTTTGACTTGACGGGATGGTCTTCATAAGTTGGTCTATTGAGGATCAAAATAGCTATAAATATAGTAAATAAAGTAAAAATAATAGCTGGATGAATCTTTTTTCTCATATCTAAATAGTTTAACGTAAATAGATAAAAAAATCAAAGAAAACATCGGAAAAAGTGAATAAATGGGCGTCTTCTCCCTATTTCTCTGTTTGTTTACTCCTAAGAAACTAAATTATGGTATAATATAAGGGAATTTCTAGAGAAAAGAGAAGATTATGTCAAATTATGCCATTATTTTAGCAGCGGGTAAAGGTACTCGCATGAAATCAGATCTTCCAAAGGTACTTCATAAAGTAGCTGGAATTTCGATGTTGGAACATGTTTTTCGTAGTGTTGGTGCTATTCAACCTGAAAAAACAGTTACTGTAGTTGGTCACAAGGCAGAGCTAGTTGAGCAAGTCTTGGCTGGTCAGACAGACTTTGTTACCCAATCAGAACAATTAGGAACTGGGCATGCTGTCATGATGGCAGAGCCTATTCTCCAAAATCGTACAGGCCACACATTGGTTATCGCTGGAGATACTCCTCTGATCACAGGTGAAAGCTTGAAGAACCTCTTGGATTTCCATATCAATCACAAAAATGTTGCGACGATCTTGACAGCTGAAGCGGCAAATCCTTTTGGATACGGTCGAATTGTCCGTAATGATAATGCAGAAGTTCTTCGCATTGTGGAGCAGAAAGATGCCACAGACTTTGAAAAACAAATCAAGGAAATCAATACAGGAACTTATGTATTTGACAATGAACGTCTTTTTGAGGATCTTAAAAACATCAACACCAACAATGCCCAAGGTGAATACTATATTACTGATGTGATTGGTATTTTCCGTAACGCAGGTGAGAAGGTTGGCGCCTATACTCTCAAGGATTTTGATGAAAGTCTTGGAGTAAACGACCGTGTGGCTCTTGCCACTGCGGAAGCAGTGATGCGCCGCCGTATCAACCAAAAGCACATGGTTAATGGTGTTAGCTTTGTCAATCCTGAAGCAACTTACATCGACATTGATGTTGAGATTGCTCCCGAAGTCCAAATCGAAGCTAATGTTACCTTGAAAGGTCAAACGAAGATTGGTGCGGAGACTGTTTTAACAAATGGAACTTATATCGTAGATAGTACCGTTGGATCTGGAGCTGTGATTACCAACTCTATGATTGAGGAAAGTTTGGTAGCAGACGGCGTAACTGTTGGTCCTTATGCCCATATTCGTCCAGGTTCAAGTCTGGCTGCTCAAGTTCACATTGGAAATTTTGTTGAAGTAAAAGGATCTTCAATCGGTGAAAATACCAAGGCGGGTCATTTGACTTACATAGGAAACTGTGAAGTGGGTAGCAACGTTAATTTTGGTGCGGGAACTATTACAGTCAACTACGATGGCAAAAATAAATACAAAACTGTCATTGGCAATAATGTCTTTGTTGGATCAAACTCAACTATTATTGCTCCTGTAGAACTTGGGGATAATTCTCTGGTTGGAGCGGGATCAACCATTACCAAGAATGTTCCTGCTGATGCCATTGCTATCGGCCGTGGACGACAAGTCAACAAAGATGAGTACGCAACACGCTTACCTCATCATCCCAAGAACCAGTAGGAGTTTGTCATGGAATTTGAAGAAAAAACGATTAGTCGGAAGGAAATCTATCAAGGTCCTATTTTCAAACTAGTACAAGACCAGGTGGAACTACCAGAAGGAAAGGGGACTGCCCAACGTGACTTGATTTTTCACAATGGAGCTGTTTGTGTATTAGCTGTGACAGCCGAGGACAAAATCGTTCTCGTTAAGCAATACCGAAAGGCTATTGAGGCGGTTTCTTATGAGATTCCTGCTGGTAAACTTGAACTTGGTGAAAATGCTGATCCAATGGCGGCGGCCCTTCGTGAATTGGAAGAAGAAGTTGCATACACTGGTAAGTTAGAACTGTTGTACGATTTCTATTCTGCGATCGGATTTTGTAATGAAAAACTAAAACTCTACCTCGCTAGTGATTTGGTCAAGGTGGAAAATCCTCGCCCACAAGATGATGATGAAACCTTGGAAGTCCTAGAGGTAAGTCTAGAGGAAGCCAAGAACCTGATCCAGTCAGGTCATATCTGTGATGCCAAGACCATTATGGCGATTCAGTACTGGGAACTACAAAAGAAATAGAGGAGAAACCCATGGGAAAACCTTTATTAACAGACGAAATGATTGAACGTGCCAATCGTGGTGAGAAAATCTCAGGACCACCTCTTCAAGATGATGAGGAAACAAAAATCCTACCAACGTCTTCACAACATTTTGGTTATTCACGTTCTAGAGACCACGGTTTTAGTCAAGATACCTTAACAATCGAAGTAGAACCAACAATTCATAAGAGTCGCCGCATTGAGAACACTAAGAGAAATGTTTTTAATTCGAAACTCAATCGTATCTTGTTTGCAGTCATCCTACTTTTGATTTTGTTAATTTTAGCGATGAAACTCTTGTAATTGAAAGGACTTGAAATGAAAATTGGAATCATTGCTGCCATGCCAGAAGAACTCGTATATTTGACTCAGAATTTGGATAAACCTCAAGAAGTCCAAGTCCTCGGAAATACTTACTACACTGGCTCTGTTGGCAATACAGAAGTCGTTCTAGTTCAGAGTGGGATTGGAAAGGTCATGTCGGCTATGAGTGTAGCTATTCTAGCTGACCATTTTCAGGTAGAAGCTATCATCAATACAGGATCAGCAGGTGCTCTTGCCGAAGGGATTGCTGTTGGTGATGTCGTGATTGCAGATAGACTAGCTTACCATGATGTGGATGTGACTGCTTTTGGCTATGTTTATGGTCAAATGGCTGGTCAACCTCTTTACTTTGAATCAGATAAGAAATTTATCGATAGGATTAAAGAAAACTTATCTCAGTTGGACCAAAACTGGCACCTAGGCTTGATTGCTACAGGAGACAGTTTTATAGCTGGAGATGATAAAATTGCTAGTATCAAAACCCACTTTCCGGATGTTTTAGCAGTTGAAATGGAAGGAGCTGCCATTGCTCAAGCGGCTCAGTCTCTTAATTTACCGTTCCTAGTCATTCGTGCCATGAGTGACAATGCCAATCACGAAGCCTCTATCTCTTTTGATGAGTTTATTATCGAAGCTGGACGTCGTTCTGCCCAAGTCTTACTAGCCTTTTTAAAGGCTTTAGATTAAGCGGAAATTTGACAGTTTATCTAGCTTATGATAAGATTTAAATAAAGAAAAGCTAGAAAACGTTTCAGAGGATATTATGAGTATTGAAATGACCGTCAGTGAGATTGCAGAGGTCTTAGGATTATCTCGTCAAGCAATCAACAATCGTGTCAAAGAACTTCCAGAAGAGGACACGAAAAAAAATGACAAAGGTGTAACTGTAGTTACTCGAAGTGGCTTGATCAAGCTAGAAGAAATCTACAAAAAAACGATTTTTGAAGATGAACCAGTCAGTGATGATGTCAAACAACGTGAACTGATGGAAATCTTGGTCGATGAGAAAAACGCTGAAATTCTTCGCTTGTACGAGCAGCTCAAGGCAAAAGACCGCCAGTTATCAGAAAAAGATGAACAGATGCGTATCAAAGACCGCCAGATTGCTGAAAAGGACAAACAGTTGGACCAACAGCAACAGTTAACTCTTCAAGCCATGAAGGATCAAGAAACCTTGAAACTCGAGTTGGACCAAGCAAAAGAAGAAGTCCAAGCAACCAAAAAAGGCTTTTTTGCTCGCCTTTTTGGAGGAAAATAAAGAAGCTGTTTGGGTTACTCACTAACCTAATGGCTTCTTTTATTATTTATAGTTTAGTTTGGGTAGTAACTGAGGTAAATAATGGAAAAATTAAGAGATTATATCGCCTTTGATTTGGAATTCAATCAACATGAGGGGGTTACCCATTTAATTCAAGTATCGGCAGTCCGCTTTCAAGATGGACAAGAATGTGCTGCTTTTGACTCTTATGTTCATACTACAGCACCATTGAAGAGTTTTATCAATGGTTTGACTGGAATTACAGCTGAAACCTTGAAAGATGCGCCAAAAGTAGAACAAGTTTTAAAGGACTTTCAAGCATTTGTTGGCGACTTACCTATTGTTGGATACAATGCAGCTAAGAGTGATTTGCCTATTCTTTTGGAGCATGGTATTGATTATCGTGACCAGTATAAGGTCGACCTATATGATGAGGCTTTTGAACGCCGTAGTTCTGACCTACACGGCATAGCCAATCTTAAATTACAAAC
The DNA here is from genome assembly GCF_002096495.1 of Streptococcus oralis subsp. oralis. GTDB lineage: Bacteria > Bacillota > Bacilli > Lactobacillales > Streptococcaceae > Streptococcus > Streptococcus oralis_CU. The sequence continues at coordinate 485,512 of NZ_NCUO01000012.1, forward strand.
TGTTGCAAATTTTTTAGGCTTTCATGGGAAGTCTCATAACAGTTTAGAGGATGCCCGCATGACGGCGCGTGTTTACGAAGCCTTTTTGGAATCGGATGAAGGAAAGCTATTAATAGAAGACCAGAGTAGTTTTTCGATGAATAATCCTTTCGGTGGCTTAGATTTATCCCAATTTTTAGACTAGGAGTGCCTATGAAACCTGAAAAACCTAAAAAGCTAGGTTTTAGGAAGATATACTATAACCTAGATAAGATTTTATTTCTATTTTTCTTGATATTTATGATGGTTGAGTTTGTCTGGCTACCATTAAATTCATGGATTGCTGGCATCCTTCTGAGACAAACAGGTTACTTGTTTATCTCCTACAATAACTTTTGGGCGATTATACAAGGCTCGCCTTTTATCAGTTTAGCCTTTCTCATCTTAATTGCAATCAATCTCCTGGTTGCCTATTTCCAGATTTGTCTTTTGTTTATAGGAGCTCGTCACCTTCTCTATCATGAAAAGAGAACTTTAATTGAGTACAGTAGAAAAGTATTTCGCCAGAGCTTTCTATTCGTTAAGCGATTGAGCTTTTGTAAGATGGCTTTTGTCTTTTTTTACATTGCTATGCTTTTCCCGTTCATCCGTAAGATTTTAAAAATCTATTACCTCAACAAAATTATTATCCCGGATTTTATTGTGAATTATTGGGAAGGTAAGCATTGGCTGGTAGGACTGATCCTCATAGCATCCGCTTGGATCTTTCTCTACATCTCTGTCCGATTTATGTTTGCCCTGCCTAAGATTCTCTTTGAAAGAAAGACCGTAAGAGAGAGTGTGAAATATAGTCTCAAAAAGACAAAGAAAAATGTTCTTTTCTTCTCTTGGCATCTTTTACTCATTATCATTAAAACGTATCTCTTCTTCTTTGGTTTGTTAATTCCCTTGCTTTTTGCGCAAGCAGTGATGGATAATTTAACTCAAAAAGAATCTTTGATTCTCGGTGTGATTAATTTTGTCTTGATTAAAAATTTCCATTACATGACCTTGACTTATTTCCTAGTGAAGTTTGTTTCCTTCCTGACAGGAGAAGAGTTGGAGATTATGCCAAGGCGAAAGAAAGATCATCTGATGAGATGGGGTGTCATGGGGTGTGCAAGTATCATTTTTGCCATAGAAGGCTACGTTTATCTGGAATCTCCAGATACCAATACACCTTTAGTGATTTCGCACAGAGGAGTAAGCAATAAAAACGGTGTTCAAAATACTGTGCAGTCTTTAGAAAAAACAGCTCAACTAAAACCAGATCTCATCGAAATGGATGTGCAGGAAACGAAAGACGGTCAGTTCGTGATGATGCACGATGCCAACCTCAAAAATTTAACTGGTATTAATGCTACACCGCAAGATTTGACTCTGGATGAATTAACAAATACAGATATTTACGAGAATGGTTATCAAACAAAGATTTCAAGCTTTGATGCCTATTTAGAGCGTGCAAATGCTTTAAACCAAAAATTGCTGATTGAGATTAAAACCAGTAAAAAAGATAGTCCGCAAATGATGGACCATTTCCTCGAAAAGTATGGGGCGACTATCAAGAAATATGGGCATCAGATGCAATCACTAGACTATCATGTGATTGATAAAGTGTTGACTTATGATTCTGAAATTCCAGTTTACTTTATTCTTCCCTATAACAGTATCTTCCCAAGAACCAAGGCAACGGGTTACACTATGGAGTACTCGACTTTGGATGAATACTTTGTCAATAAACTCTGGGCAACTGATCAGAGACTCTATGTTTGGACCGTAAATGGTTCGGAGGCATTTGATAAAGCAGTTCGTCTCGGCGCAGATGGCATGATTACTGATGATCTTGAAATGGTCCAGTCACAAGTCACAACGGCTCAAGACGATCCGGAATATACGGAATTACTCTTAAAGAAAGCAATGGAATTCTTTGACTTCTAATAAAAAAAGAGAAACATCTGTTTCTCTTTTTTTGTGGATTAGAAAGGCAATTTTCCAGCGAAAGCACCGAGTTTCTTCTTAGTCGTTTCATCAATTTGTTCAAGAGCAGCATTAATTGCTTGCGCAGTCATATCTGAAAGTGTTTCGAGATCTTCTGGATCTACAACTGCTGGGTTGAAGTCAATGCTGACAACTTTTTTGTCTCCAGTCAAAGTTGCTTGGACAAGGTCTTGAGCAGATTTTCCAACAAATTCCATGGCAGCGAGTTCTGCTTGGCTTTGTTCCATTTGTTTTTGAAGTTTTTGTGCTTGGCGCATCATGTTTTGCATGTTCATCATGGCGGTTTACAGTTTCCTTTTTTCTATTATTTTTCTTTTTATTTTATCAATTTTAGGGGCAAAAGTCTATTATTTGTTTAATTCATGAGATATATGACCTTTTATAATGAGTCTCTCAAACAACTTTTAAGAAATTTACTATGCACACCTAGTATTCTTTGCTAAACAAATAATTTCATTTAAGCTTTCTTTAAGGTTTCTATTATATTCTAAAGAACTCTATATTAACCGAACGTTAAGCAGAAAATATAGAGGATAACCTAATTTTATTTCTTAATTTGTTATAGTCTTTCCAGATTTAGTAACACATTGTTCACTTTTTACCTTTAATGGTGTGTTGATTAGACTAAATGACGCTCTGTCTTTTCTTCATGATGGAGGCAGATTATGATATAATAGATGGTAATGAGTTTTTTAGAATAAACTAAAGGAGAATATAAATGATCTATGCAGGAATCCTAGCCGGAGGAACTGGCACACGCATGGGAATCAGTAATTTACCAAAACAATTCTTGGAGTTGGGTGATCGACCTATTTTGATCCACACAATCGAAAAATTTGTCTTAGAACCAAGTATTGAAAAAATTGTAGTTGGAGTTCATGGAGATTGGGTGTCACACGCTGAGGACCTAGTTGACAAGTATCTTTCTCTCCACAAGGATCGTATCATCATTACAAAGGGTGGTGCTGATCGCAATACCAGTATCGAGAAGATTATTGAAGCTATTGATGCCTATCGTCCAATCACTCCAGAAGATATTGTGATTACCCACGACTCTGTTCGTCCTTTTATCACACTTCGCATGATTCAGGACAATATCAAACTGGCGCAAAATCATGATGCGGTTGACACAGTAGTAGAAGCAGTTGATACCATTGTTGAAAGTACCAATGGTCAGTTTATCACGGATATTCCAAATCGTGCTCACCTCTATCAAGGACAAACGCCTCAGACATTCCGTTGCAAGGATTTCATGGATTTGTATGGTTCCCTATCTGACCAAGAAAAGGAAATCCTGACGGATGCATGTAAGATTTTTGTTATCAAAGGGAAAGATGTTGCCCTAGCTAAAGGGGAATATTCAAACCTTAAAATCACAACTGTGACAGACTTGAAAATCGCGAAAAGCATGATTGAGAAAGACTAAGGCTATGATTAATCAAATTTATCAACTGACCAAACCAAAGTTTATCAATGTAAAATACCAAGAAGAGGACATTGATCAGGAGAATCATATCCTGATTCGTCCAAATTATATGGCGGTTTGTCATGCGGATCAACGTTACTATCAAGGGAAGCGTGATCCAAAGATATTGGCTAAAAAACTTCCTATGGCTATGATTCACGAGTCTTGTGGAACTGTTATCTCAGATCCAACTGGTACTTATGAAGTCGGTCAAAAGGTGGTCATGATTCCAAATCAACCGCCTATGCAGAGTGACAAGGAGTTCTACGAGAACTACATGACGGGCACCTACTTCCTATCTAGTGGTTATGATGGCTTTATGAGAGAATTTGTCTCTCTACCAAAAGATCGTGTTGTGTCTTATAATGACATTGAGGACACAGTTGCTGCCATCACCGAGTTTGTAAGTGTTGGTATGCATGCTATGGATCGATTCCTGCATCTTGCTCATAGCAAGCGAGAGCGCATCGCTGTTATTGGAGATGGTAGTTTGGCCTTTGTGGTTGCCAATATTATTAATTATACACTACCGGAAGCAGAGATTATCGTTATTGGTCGCCATTGGGAAAAATTGGAGCTCTTCTCTTTTGCAAAAGAGTGCTACATCACGGATAATATCCCAGAGGATTTGACCTTTGATCATGGGTTTGAGTGTTGCGGTGGCGATGGTACAGGCCCAGCTATCAATGACTTGATTCGCTATATTCGTCCACAGGGAACGATTCTCATGATGGGAGTGAGTGAGTACAAGGTTAATATCGATACACGTGATGCTTTGGAAAAAGGATTGTTATTAGTAGGCTCATCTCGTTCAGGACGCGTCGATTTTGAGAAGGCCATTCAAATGATGGAAGTTAAAAAGTTTGCGAATCGTCTGAAGAATATCCTTTATGTTGAAGAGCCTGTGAGAGAAATCAAGGACATTCACCGTGTCTTTGCTACAGACCTAAATACTGCTTTCAAAACAGTATTTAAGTGGGAAGTGTAGAAGATGGAGGTTAATTGTGGAAAAACTCATCAAAGAAAAAATTTCTTCTTTACTATCTAATGAAGAGGAAGTACTCAGTGTTGAACAGTTGGGAGGCATGACCAACCAAAACTATTTGGTTAAAACAACCAACAAACAGTATATTGTGAAATTTTTTGGTAAAGGGACTGAAAAACTCATCGATCGTCAAAATGAAAAGTACAATCTTGAACTTTTAGAGGATTTAGATTTAGATGTCAAAAATTATCTCTTTGATATTGAGTCAGGGATCAAAGTAAATGAATACATCGAATCAGCAGTAACTCTTGATTCAACATCAATTAAGTCCAAGTTTGAAAAGATTGCACCAATTTTACAAACCATCCATGCTTCAGGGAAAGAATTAAGAGGAGAATTTGCTCCTTTTGAGGAAATCAGCAAATATGAATCCTTGATTGAAGGACCTATCCCTTATGAAAACTATGAAGCTGTAAGAAAAGATGTATTTTCACTAGAAAAGAGTTTGGCTGATTTGGGAGTTGATAGAAAGTCCTGTCACATCGATTTGGTACCAGAAAACTTTATCGAGTCACCACAAGGTCGTTTGTATTTGATTGACTGGGAATACTCTTCTATGAATGACCCGATGTGGGATTTGGCAGCTCTTTTCTTAGAGTCTGAATTTACAAAGCAAGAGGAAGATGCTTTCCTTTCCTACTATGAAAGTGACAAAACGCCTGTGTCACGTGAGAAGATTCGTATCTATAAAATCTTGCAAGATACTATCTGGAGTTTGTGGACAGTGTACAAAGAAGCTCAAGGGGCTGATTTTGGAGATTATGGTATCAACCGTTACCAAAGAGCTGTCGAGGGTTTGACTTATTATGGAGGTTAGGATGAAGAATAAAAATGGTGTTTCCTTTGGTCTGCTCTCTGGTATCTTCTGGGGATTAGGTCTAACAATTAGTGCTTATATCTTTTCAATTTTTACAAATCTTTCACCTTTTGTGGTGGCTGCTGCTCATGATTTCTTGAGTATCTTTATCTTGTTAGCTTTTCTTTTGGTAAAAGAAAGAAAAGTTCGTCTTTCAATTTTCTTAAATATTCGAAATGTAAGTGTAATTATCGGAGCTTTACTAGCAGGACCAATAGGTATGCAGGCCAATCTTTATGCGGTTAAATATATCGGTAGTTCTCTAGCTTCATCTGTATCAGCTATTTACCCAGCAGTTTCAGTTTTACTCGCCTTCTTCATTTTGAAACATAAGGTTTCAAAGAATACAGTATTCGGTGTTTTCTTGATTATTGCAGCGATCATTGCTCAAACCTACAAGGTTGAACAAGTTAACTCGTTTTACATTGGGATTCTTTGTGCCCTTATCTGTGCTATTGCCTGGGGGAGTGAAAGTGTTCTCAGCTCCTATGCTATGGAAAGTGATTTAAGTGAAATTGAAGCCTTGTTAATTCGACAAGTAACCTCATTCTTGTCCTATCTAGTGATTGTGCTCTTTTCTCACCATTCATTTGCAGAAGTGGCAGATGGGCAATTATTCGGCCTCTTGATTGTCTTTGCGGCCTTTGATATGATTTCCTACTTAGCTTATTATATCGCCATTAATCGCTTACAACCTGCGAAAGCGACAGGTTTGAATGTGAGCTATGTAGTTTGGACTGTCTTATTTGCAGTTATTTTCTTGGGTGCACCGCTAGATATGCTGACAATCATCACTTCACTTATTGTTATGGCTGGTGTTTATATTATTATTAAAGAATAAAGGAGATTCGTGTGAAAGCGATTATTTTAGCAGCGGGCTTAGGAACTCGTCTGCGCCCTATGACTGAAAATACCCCAAAAGCTTTGGTTAAGGTTAATCAAAAACCCTTGGTAGAATACCAAATTGAGTTTTTGAAAGAGAGAGGAATTGATGAGATTATTATCGTTGTTGGTTACCTCAAAGAACAATTTGACTACCTAAAAGAAAAATATGGTGTCCGTTTAGTCTTTAACGACAAGTATGCTGATTACAATAACTTTTACTCACTTTATCTCGTTAAAGAAGACTTAGCTAACAGCTATGTCATTGATGCGGATAACTATCTCTTCAAGAATATGTTTAGAAATGATCTAGAACGTTCTACCTATTTCAGTGTTTATCGTGAAGATTGTACCAACGAGTGGTTCTTGGTTTACGGTGATGACTACAAGGTTCAAGACATCATTGTTGATAGCAAGGCTGGTCGCATTCTGAGCGGAGTTTCATTCTGGGATGCACCAACTGCTGAGAAGATTGTTGGCTTTATTGACAAAGCTTACGAAAGTGGTGAATTTGTGGATCTCTACTGGGATAATATGGTTAAAGATAATATTAAAGAACTAGATGTATATGTAGAAGAATTAGAAGGCAACAGCATCTATGAAATCGATAGTGTCAAAGACTATCAAAAACTAGAAGAGATTTTATCTTCTATTAAGTAACCAATCCAAAAAAAGAAGGCTCAGCCTTCTTTTTTTGTTGTTGAAATCAAGGGATGTTTGATATTGATTGTATTTACCAAATAAAACACAATTTATAAAAAAATGAACAAAATAAAACAAAAAATATTGACAACGATTTCATATAGTGTTATACTTATAGCATAAAAGTTAATTGAAAGAAGGGAAAATGTTATGGGATTAGATCATTTCTTTGACAAAAACCTGGTGTTTTGCTTAGAAGCGGATAATCAAGAACAACTCTTTGATCAGGTAGCAACCCTGTTGGAAGAACGAGAAATTGTCACTCCAACTTATCGTGAAGCCTTGATCACGCGTGAAAAGTCATTTCCAACTGGTTTAGATATGGATTTTCTAGGAAAGGACTTGCCAAATGTAGCGATTCCTCATACAGATATTGTTCATAATCTAGCTGAGAAAGTGGTGGTTGTTCGATTAGAAAAACCAGTAACTTTTCACAATATGATAGCTCCTGATAAGGAAGTAGAAGTATCCCTACTCTTCTTTATCATTAACAACTCAAGTTCAAGTCAAACAAATATTCTGGCTCAGTTGATGGACTTTTTCACAGGAAATGGACATCTGGAAGATCTATCAAAAATTTCCGAACCAGAAAAACTTTATGCTTACATTTCCGAAGCAACCGCTTAATCTTGTCTATTAAAAAATAAAATCGGAGGAAATCCAAATGATTAAAATTCTTGCTGCCTGCGGTGCAGGTGTTAACTCAAGTCACCAAATTAAAAGTGCTCTAGAAGAAGAACTTTCAAACCGTGGTTATGACGTTCACTGTGATGCAGTCATGGTGAAAGATGTAAACGAAGACCTTATCAAGGGCTACGATATCTTTACACCAATCGCTGCAACTGACCTTGGTTTTGAACCAGGTATTCCAGTAATTGAAGCTGGACCAATCTTGTTCCGTATTCCAGCGATGAGCGCACCAGTATTTGACAATATTGAAGCAGCTATCAAAGAACATGGACTAAGCTAATTTATTCTTTATCTTGTTAACATTCATATAACTAAAAAAACGGGAGGAACTATTATGGATGTCATTATCGAACTAGCCAATAAGATTTTCAAGCCAGTCTTGGAAATGGGTGGTCCTATCATCATGCTGATCATCTTGACAGTATTGGCCTTACTATTTGGAGTGAAATTCTCCAAAGCGCTTGAAGGTGGTATTAAACTTGCCATCGCCCTTACTGGTATCGGTGCCATCATCGGTATGCTCAACGGAGCTTTCTCAGCATCACTTGCGAAATTCGTTGAAAACACAGGTATTCAGTTAAACATCACTGACGTTGGTTGGGCACCACTTGCTACGATTACTTGGGGATCTGCCTGGACACTTTACTTCTTGCTTGTGATGTTGATTGTCAACGTTGTGATGCTTGCAATGAAGAAAACGGACACACTTGACGTTGATATCTTTGATATCTGGCACTTGTCAATCACTGGTCTTTTGATCAAATGGTATGCAGACAACAATGGTGTTAGCCAAGGAGTTTCACTTTTCATCGCAACTGCAGCAGTTGTTCTTGTAGGTGTTTTGAAAATCATTAACTCTGACTTGATGAAACCAACATTCGACGACCTTCTTAATGCACCAAGTTCATCACCAATGACTTCAACTCACATGAACTACATGATGAACCCAGTCATCATGGTTTTGGATAAGATTTTTGAAAAATTCTTCCCAGGTCTTGATAAATATGACTTTGACGCTGCAAAATTGAACAAGAAAATCGGTTTCTGGGGATCTAAATTCTTCATCGGTTTCATTCTTGGTATCGTTATTGGTTTGATGGGAACTCCACATCCAGTTGCTGGAGTAGAAGATGCATCTTCATGGGAACTTGTTATTAAAGGTTGGTTGAGCCTTGGTTTGACAGCTGGTGTCTGCTTGGAGCTCTTCTCACTTATCGGATCTTGGTTCATCGCAGCCGTAGAACCACTTTCACAAGGTATTACAAACGTTGCTACTAAACGTCTTCAAGGACGTAAATTCAACATCGGTCTTGACTGGCCTTTCATCGCTGGTCGTGCTGAAATCTGGGCTTGTGCCAACGTACTTGCACCAATCATGTTGATTGAAGCTGTACTTCTTTCTAATGTCGGAAATGGTATCTTGCCACTTGCAGGTATCATCGCTATGGGTGTGACTCCAGCTCTCTTGGTTGTTACACGTGGTAAATTGCTCCGTATGATTATCTTCGGAACACTCTTGTTGCCTCTCTTCCTTCTTTCAGGTACTCTTATCGCACCATTCGCAACAGAACTTGCTAAAGGTGTAGGTGCCTTCCCAGAAGGTGTGAACCAATCTCAATTGATTACTCACTCAACTCTTGAAGGACCAATTGAAAAACTATTTGGTTGGGCAATCGGTAATGCTACAACAGGTGATATCAAAGCAATCCTTGGTGCAGCAGTCTTCCTTGTATTCTATGTAGGTATCTTTGCTTGGTATAGAAAACAAATGATCAAACGTAACGAAGAATACGCAGCAAATGCTAAATAATTCGCTCCTATAAAATGTAAATTGTGAAAACTAGGTTGTTAATTTCCGATGTTGGGAGTGGCAACCTAGTTTTTTATATAAAAATCTAAAAATAGTTGGAGAATACAATGGTAATTGAAGTAAAATCAGACCAGTTAACGGTCCAGTTTAAAACCTTAGGTGGCGCCTTGTCGTCGATCAAGGATCGAGAAGGCATTGAGTATTTGTGGCAAGGAGATGCCACTTACTGGAGTGGACAAGCGCCAGTTCTTTTTCCAATCTGTGGCTCTTTAAGAGAAGATACAGCCTTCTACAGTCACGAAGATGGAACGGAGACGAAAGGAAACATTCCTCGTCACGGTTTGGTCCGTAAAAAAGAATTTGACTTAGTTGATCAAACAGAAAACAGCGTAACCTTTGCTATCGAAGATGATGAGAATACTTATCAAAACTATCCTTATCACTTCCGCCTTGAAATCACTTATCTAGTGACCAGCAAGATTGTTCGTACTCAATACAAAATCTATAATAAAGAAACGAATAAAGTAATGCCATTCTTTATAGGAGGACATCCAGGATTTAATTGTCCTCTACTAGATGGCGAAACTTATGAAGATTACTATTTAGAGTTTGAGAAAGAAGAGACTTGCTCTGTTCCACGACCTTTCCCAGAAACAGGAATGTTAGACTTCCAAGATAGAAGTCCATGGTTGGATGGGCAAAAAGAATTAGACCTTAGCTATGATTTGTTTAGCACAGATGCAGTGACTTTGGATGAGTTACAATCCAGAACAATTGCCCTTCGTTCTCGTAAGCATGAGAAGGGATTAAAAGTACACTTCCAGGAGTTCTCAAATCTCATCATTTGGTCAACTTTGAATAAGGGACCTTTCATCGCTTTTGAACCCTGGTCAGGCTTATCAACTTCACTTGAAGAAGGAGATCATTTAGAAGATAAGAAGAATGTTCGTCTCTTGGAAGCTGGTCAAGTAGATCAGATTGACTTTGATATTGAAATATTTTAGATAAAAAACCACAAAAACAAACATTTACTGTTGACTTTTTATAAAAATAGGAGTATATTATGTTTGTAAGCAACAAATGATGTTTGTAACAAACAAACAATCACTTGTTATATTCTCTTTCGAGGAGAAAGTTTGTTTCTAGGAACTTGATTTCCTGGACTTGGATAAGGTGATATTCATCTCATTCAATCAAATTTGTCAATAAACTGCTAGAAAATCTTTTGTAGGTAAACTGCTAACTATAAAAGTCTTTACTAGCCTAGAAAAATAAAAAGGAGTATACAATATGTCTATTGTTATCGGTGCAGATGCTGCAGGTTTGAGATTGAAAGAAGTTGTGAAAGACTTCTTGGAAAAAGAAAACTTCCACGTTGTGGATGTTACAGCTGAAGGTCAAGATTTTGTTGATGTGACTCTTGCTGTTGCTGCAGAAGTAAACAAAGAAGAACAAAATCTTGGTATCGTGATTGATGCTTATGGTGCTGGTCCATTTATGGTTGCAACAAAGATCAAAGGAATGGTTGCCGCAGAAGTATCTGACGAACGTTCAGCTTATATGACTCGTGGCCACAACAACTCACGTATGATCACTATGGGTGCACAACTTGTTGGTGATGAATTGGCTAAAAATATTGCTAAAGGTTTTGTTAACGGTAAATACGACGGTGGACGTCACCAAATTAGGGTCGATATGTTGAACAAAATGTGCTAATACTCTTCAAAAATCAAGATAATCTGTTGTCAGCTCACTTTAGCTAACCTCAGTTATGCTTGCAGCTCGCTTCCTAAGCTAATCTTGATTTTTATTGAGTAAGGATAAATGATATTAGATTTATATAATTAATCGGAGGGAATAACTAATGAGAATTGCAATTGGATGTGACCACATCGTAACAGATGAAAAAATGGCGGTTTCAGAATTTTTGAAATCAAAAGGATATGAAGTCATTGACTTTGGTACCTATGACCACACACGTACTCACTACCCAATCTTTGGTAAAAAAGTTGGTGAAGCCGTTACAAGTGGTCAAGCTGATCTTGGGGTATGTATCTGTGGTACTGGTGTTGGTATCAACAACGCTGTAAATAAAGTTCCAGGAGTTCGTTCTGCCTTGGTTCGTGATATGACAACAGCACTTTATGCAAAAGAACAATTGAACGCCAATGTTATTGGTTTTGGTGGTAAAATCACTGGTGAATTGCTCATGTGCGACATCATTGAAGCTTTCATCAATGCTGAATACAAACCATCAGAAGAAAACAAAAAATTGATTGCGAAAATTGAGCACGTTGAAACTCACAATGCTCATCAAGCAGATGCAAACTTCTTTACAGAATTCCTTGAAAAATGGGATCGCGGTGAATACCACGACTAAGAGGTGACGCATGATTTTAACAGTCACAATGAATCCATCCATTGATATTTCTTATCCTTTGGATGAATTAAAAATTGACACTGTCAACCGTGTGGTGGACGTGACCAAGACAGCTGGTGGTAAAGGGCTCAATGTTACACGAGTGCTTTCAGAATTTGGTGATTCTGTTGTTGCTACCGGTTTGGTCGGTGGTAAACTTGGTGAGTTTTTAGTAGAGCATATCGATGATAAAGTAACGAAACGTTTCTTCTCCATTCAAGGAGAGACTCGTAACTGTATCGCTATTCTACACGGTGAAAACCAAACAGAAATCCTTGAAAAAGGTCCCGAAGTTCTTGAACAAGAAGGGCAAGATTTCTTGGCTCATTTCGAGCATCTCCTTGACACTGTGGAAGTAGTTGCTATCTCTGGTAGTCTGCCAGCCGGGCTTCCAGTTGATTACTATGCGAGCTTAGTAGAACTTGCTAATCAAGCTGGTAAACCTGTAGTTTTGGACTGCTCAGGTGCAGCTCTTCAGGCTGTCCTTGAATCACCACACAAACCAACAGTCATCAAACCAAATAATGAGGAATTGTCTCAGCTTCTTGGAAGAGAAGTTTCTGAGGATTTGGATGAATTAAAAGAAGTACTTCAAGAGCCTCTATTTGCAGGGATTGAGTGGATAATTGTTTCACTTGGTGCAAATGGTGCTTTTGCAAAACATGGTGACACTTTCTACAAGGTAGATATTCCAAGAATTCAGGTAGTGAACCCTGTTGGATCTGGTGATTCTACTGTGGCAGGGATTTCATCAGGACTTCTTCATAAGGAATCGGATCAAGAACTCCTCATCAAGGCAAATGTCCTTGGTATGCTCAACGCTCAAGAAAAAATGACAGGTCATGTCAATATGGCCAACTATCAAGCCCTATATGATCAATTAATAGTAAAAGAGGTATAAAATGGCTTTAACAGAACAAAAACGTGCACGCTTAGAAAAACTTTCAGATGAAAATGGCATTATCTCAGCTCTTGCCTTTGACCAACGTGGTGCTTTGAAACGTCTTATGGCTCAATACCAAACAGAAGAACCAACAGTGACTCAAATGGAAGAACTCAAGGTTTTGGTTGCAGATGAATTGACAAAATACGCATCCTCTATGCTTCTCGACCCTGAGTATGGTCTCCCAGCTACAAAAGCGCTTGCTCCAAATGCTGGTCTTCTCCTTGCTTATGAAAAAACAGGATACGACACAACAAGCACCAAACGCTTGCCAGACTGCTTGGATGTTTGGTCTGCCAAACGCATCAAAGAACAAGGTGCAGATGCTGTCAAATTCTTGCTTTACTATGATGTAGACAGCTCTGACGAACTCAATCAACAAAAACAAGCCTACATCGAACGCATTGGTTCTGAATGCGTGGCAGAAGACATTCCATTCTTCCTTGAAATCCTCGCTTACGATGAAAAAATCGCTGATGCAGGTTCTGCAGAATACGCAAAAGTGAAACCACAGAAGGTTATCGGTGCCATGAAGGTCTTCTCAGACCCACGCTTCAACATCGACGTCTTGAAAGTGGAAGTTCCAGTCAATGTGAAATACGTTGAAGGCTTTGGTGATGGTGAAATCGTGCATACACGAGAAGAAGCAGCAGCTTTCTTCAAAGCGCAAGACGAAGCAACAAATCTTCCTTACATCTACTTAAGTGCAGGTGTATCAGCTAAACTCTTCCAAGAAACCCTTGTCTTTGCTCACGAATCAGGCGCAAACTTCAACGGTGTTCTTTGCGGCCGTGCAACTTGGGCTGGATCAGTTGAAGCCTACATCAAAGACGGTGAAGTAGCAGCTCGTGAATGGCTACGCACAACTGGATTTGAGAACATTGATGAACTCAACAAAGTTCTCCAAACCACAGCGACTTCATGGACTGAACGTGTATAAGTTTTCCCCCCTAATCTTAGGAACATTGATCTAAATAAAAATTTTAAAAAAAGCTGAATGTAAAGGTTTACAAAAAAACTTACTTGTGCTATACTTAAATCACAAGTTAATACAAGGTGAGTGTTACTAAGTAATATTAGGCATGATCACAGGTGGATTAGAAATCAATAGATTTTCTAGTTCATTTGTGGTCATTTTTTGTACTCATATACCTTTAAGAGATAAAAGGAGGTTGACATGTATCGAATTCTAAATCCAATGAATCACAATGTTTCACTTGTCAGAAATGACAAAGGAGAAGAGGTGATTGTAATTGGTAAGGGGATTGCATTCGGAAAGAAGAAGGGGGATTTGATTGCTGAAAATAAGGTTGAGAAAATCTTTCGGATGAAGACCGAAGAGTCAAGAGAAAACTTTATGGCTCTCCTCAAAGATGTTCCGCTTGATTTTATCACAGTGACTTATGAAATCATTGATAAGCTATCAAAGAAATATCATTATCCGATTCAAGAGTATCTCTACGTAACCTTGACAGATCATATTTACTGCTCTTACCAAGCTCTAGCACAAGGAAGGTACAAGGATAGTAATCTGCCAGATATTTCCACTAAGTATCCTGTCGCTTTTCAAATCGCAAAGGAAGCCTTTGAAATCTATCGTCAGAAGTTGACAGATCATTTCCCTGAGGATGAAATTATTCGGATCGCTTATCATTTCATTAATGCCGAAGGTGAAAATGAAGTGGAACTTGTGGAGTCGATTGATAAGAGGAAAGAAATTCTCAGGAATGTTGAAGAAGTGCTAAAGGGTTATGCAATTCAACGAACCAAAGAGAATAATCATTTCTATGATCGCTTTATGATTCATTTGAATTATTTCTTGGATTATTTAGACAGATCTAGAGATGATAACCAATCACTTCTGGATATGGAAGATCATATTAAACAATCCTATCCAAAAGCATTTGAGATCGGTTCCAAAATCTATGATGTGATTACGCAACATACGGGTCTTGATTTGTATAAAAGTGAACGAGTTTATCTAGTTCTACATATCCAACGTTTATTGTCATAAAAATTTAATTAAAAATACATAAGGAGAATTCTATCATGAATAGAGAAGAAGTAACATTGTTAGGTTTTGAAATTGTTGCCTATGCTGGCGATGCTCGATCAAAACTATTGGAAGCTTTAAAGGCTGCTGAAGCTGGCGATTTTGCGAAAGCTGATACTCTCGTAGAGGAAGCTGGTGGTTGCATCGCGGAGGCACACCACGCGCAAACAAGCCTTTTGACTAAGGAGGCAGCTGGTGAAGATTTGGCTTATAGTGTAACCATGATGCACGGTCAGGATCACTTGATGACTACCATTTTGTTAAAAGATTTGATGCACCATTTAATCGAACTCTACAAGAGAGGAGTTAAGTAATGAACAAACTAATTTCTTTTATCGAGAAAGGAAAGCCTTTCTTTGAAAAACTGTCTCGTAATATCTACCTTCGCGCTATTCGTGATGGTTTCATTGCTGGTATGCCAGTTATTCTCTTCTCAAGTATCTTTATCTTGATTGCTTTTGTACCAAACTCATGGGGCTTTAAATGGTCTGATGATGTTGTAAATCTCCTTATGAAACCTTATAGCTATTCAATGGGGATTCTAGCTCTCTTGGTAGCTGGTACAACAGCTAAGTCATTGACCGACTCAGTAAACCGTAGCATGGAGAAAACCAATCAAATCAACTATATGTCAACACTTTTGGCTGCGATTGTTGGTTTGTTGATGTTGGCAGCTGATCCGATTGAAGGTGGCTTTGCGACAGGTTTCCTTGGAACAAAAGGTTTGCTTTCAGCATTCCTTGCTGCCTTTGTTACTGTGGCGATCTATAAGGTTTGTGTTAAGAACAACGTCACTATTCGTATGCCTGACGAAGTTCCACCAAATATCTCACAAGTCTTTAAAGATGTGATTCCATTCACTCTATCAGTGGTTTCTCTTTATGCTCTCGATTTACTAGCTCGTCATTTTGTTGGTGCAAGCGTAGCTGAATCAATCGGTAAATTCTTTGCACCGTTATTCTCTGCTGCTGATGGTTATCTAGGTATTACGATTATCTTTGGTGCCTTTGCCTTCTTCTGGTTTGTTGGTATCCATGGTCCATCTATCGTTGAACCAGCAATCGCAGCTATTACCTATGCAAATGCCGAAGTCAACTTGAACCTTCTCCAACAAGGGATGCATGCAGACAAGATCCTTACTTCAGGTACACAAATGTTTATTGTTACCATGGGTGGTACAGGTGCAACACTGGTTGTTCCATTCATGTTCATGTGGTTAACTAAATCAAAACGAAATCGTGCAATCGGACGTGCTTCAGTAGTGCCAACTTTCTTTGGTGTAAATGAACCAATCTTGTTTGGTGCACCGCTTGTATTGAACCCGATTTTCTTTATTCCATTTATCTTTGCGCCAATTGCTAACGTATGGATCTTTAAATTCTTTATTGAAACGCTTGGCATGAACTCATTTACTGCCAACCTTCCTTGGACAACACCAGGTCCTCTCGGTATTGTTCTCGGTACAAACTTCCAATTCTTGTCATTTGTACTTGCTGCTTTGTTAATTCTTGTAGACGTAGCCATTTACTATCCATTCCTCAAGGTTTATGATGAACAAATTCTTGAAGAAGAGCGTTCAGGTAAAGCCAATGATGAATTGAAAGAAAAAGTAGCAGCAAACTTCAATACTGCCAAAGCAGATGCTATTCTTGAAAAAGCTGGTGTAGAAACAGCGCAAAACACAATCACAGAAGAAACTAATGTTCTCGTTCTCTGTGCAGGAGGAGGTACAAGTGGTCTTCTTGCAAATGCTCTAAATAAGGCAGCTGCAGAGTACCAAGTTCCTGTTAAAGCAGCAGCTGGTGGCTATGGTGCTCACCGTGAAATGTTGCCTGAGTTTGATCTGGTTATCCTTGCTCCTCAAGTTGCTTCAAACTTTGAAGACATGAAGGCCGAAACCGACAAACTTGGTATCAAACTTGCCAAGACAGAAGGTGGCCAATACATTAAATTGACTCGCGATGGAAAAGGCGCTCTTGCCTTTGTTCAAGCGCAGTTTGAAGAATAAAAGGTAAATAGCGAAGAAGTGAGATGGAGGAATTCCTCCCGACTCTATCTCCATCTCATTTCTATTTCTTGAAAGGTGAATCAAATGACAAAAACACTTCCAAAAGACTTTATTTTTGGCGGGGCAACAGCAGCCTATCAAGCAGAAGGTGCGACCAATACCGATGGTAAAGGACCAGTTGCCTGGGATAAATACCTCAAAGATAACTACTGGTACACTGCTGAACCAGCCAGTGATTTCTATCACAAATACCCAGTTGACCTCAAACTAGCAGAAGAGTATGGTGTCAATGGTATCCGTATTTCAATCGCTTGGTCACGTATCTTTCCAACTGGTTACGGGAAAGTCAATGCCAAGGGAGTTGAGTTCTATCATAATCTATTTGCAGAATGTCACAAACGGCATGTTGAGCCCTTTGTAACTCTTCATCACTTTGACACGCCAGAAGCACTTCATTCAAATGGAGATTTCCTGAACAGAGAAAACATTGATCACTTTGTGGATTATGCAGCCTTCTGTTTTGAAGAATTTCCAGAAGTAAACTATTGGACAACATTCAATGAAATTGGACCAATCGGTGATGGTCAATACTTGGTTGGTAAATTCCCTCCTGGTATTCAGTACGATCTTGCCAAAGTCTTCCAATCTCATCACAATATGATGGTGTCGCATGCGCGTGCAGTCAAGCTATATAAAGATAAAGGTTATAAAGGTGAAATTGGTGTGGTTCATGCCCTGCCTACTAAATATCCTCTAGATCCTGAAAATCAAGCAGATGTTCGTGCTGCTGAGCTGGAAGATATCATCCACAATAAGTTTATCTTGGATGCGACTTATCTAGGACGCTATTCCGAAGAAACAATGGAAGGTGTCAACCATATCTTAGCAGTCAATGGTGGAAGTTTAGATCTGCGTGAAGAAGACTTCGCTGTGCTAGAAGCAGCAAAAGACCTGAATGACTTCCTTGGAATTAACTACTACATGAGTGATTGGATGCAAGCCTTTGATGGCGAAACAGAAATCATTCATAACGGTAAGGGTGAAAAAGGAAGCTCTAAGTACCAAATCAAAGGTGTTGGTCGTCGTGTAGCTCCTGATTATGTACCACGTACGGATTGGGATTGGATTATCTACCCTCAAGGTTTGTATGACCAAATTATGCGCGTGAAGAAAGATTATCCTAACTACAAGAAGATTTACATCACTGAAAATGGACTTGGTTATAAAGATGAGTTCGTCGATAACACTGTTTACGATGATGGTCGTATTGATTATGTGAAACAACACTTGGAAGTATTATCTGATGCTATTGCTGATGGTGCAAACGTCAAAGGATACTTCATCTGGTCATTGATGGATGTCTTCTCTTGGTCAAACGGCTACGAAAAGCGTTACGGCCTCTTCTATGTTGATTTTGAAACCCAGGAGCGTTATCCTAAGAAATCAGCTCACTGGTACAAGAAACTAGCTGAGACCCAACTTATTGAATAAAATTCAACAAAAATTCCCCGCCAAAAGGCAGGGGAATTTTTATGGTTTTGATAAAAGAATGGTTGTTTGTTTCGATAGATCTTCAAATGTTTCCTGACTCAGTTTGGAATCTGAAACGATGGTATCAATCTCTGAGATATTGTAGAAATTGTAAAAATCAAACTTATTAAACTTACTGTGGTCTGCCAGTAAGTATTTTTTATTGGCATTGTTCAAGGCGATTCGTTGTACCTCGCCCTCTTCTTCACTGAAAGTAGCAATTGCCTTATCCTTAATACCATTACAGCTTACAAAAGCTTTAGAAAACTGAAGATTGGCTAAATCCTGCAGGGTAAGTGTTCCCACAAAAGCTCCAGTGATAGAGCGATAATTTCCACCAATCAAAATCAAATCTGTTAGTTTTCGTTCGTTTAGAATGAGAAAAACAGGAAGACTGTTTGTTACAACACGAATGTTATCGATAGGGAGCTCACGAGCAAAACATTCTAAGGTTGTTCCTGGCCCGATAAAAATAGTTTCACCTTCTTCAATCAAATGCCCTGCAAAACGGCTAATTTCTTGTTTTTCAGCAATCTGCAAACCTTGTTTTTCGACGTTTGAGCGTTCGTTGTTTAAGAGAGAACCTGTACGAAGTTTTTCAGCGCCACCGTGCACACGAACCAGCAAATCCTTATCTGCTAGTTCTTGTAAATAGCGGCGAGCTGTCATATCTGACACATCAAGACTCTCCATAATCTCTTTTACAGTAATAGTGCCTTTTGTATTTACTGCTTCTAGAATACTATCTAGTTTTTCTTGCTTTAGCATCCTTATCACCTCGATTTCTACTATTATTATCTTACCATAAAACGCTCAATCAATCAAATAGAAAAAAACAAAATAAAACAAAAACAAAAATATCATGGTTGTTTTAAACAAACCATGATATTTTGAATGATTGGTCAAATTAGTCTAAACCGTAGTTGTAATCCTCGTCTTGCATGGCTTCAACTTCACCAAGGAGGTAACCATTTCCGACTTGAGAGAAGAAGTCGTGGTTAGAAGTTCCTGTTGAAATTCCGTTCATAACGATTGGGTTGACATCATCAGCTGAATCTGGGAAGAGTGGATCTTGTCCTAGGTTCATAAGAGCCTTATTGGCATTGTAACGAAGGAAGGTTTTAACTTCTTCAGTCCAACCAACACCGTCATAGAGGCTTTCTGTATAGCCCTCTTCGTTCTCGTAGAGGGTATAGAGCAGGTCGTACATCCATTCTTTGAGTTTTTCTTGCTCTTCTTCAGGCAATTCATTGAACCCAAGTTGGAATTTGTAACCAATGTAGGTTCCGTGAACAGACTCATCACGAATGATTAGTTTGATGATTTCCGCAACGTTGGCCAATTTGTTGTTACCGAGATAGTAGAGGGGGGTGAAGAAACCAGAGTAGAAGAGGAAGGTTTCAAGGAAGACACTGGCAACTTTCTTTTCTAGTGGGCTACCATTGAGGTAGATTTCATTGATAATTTCTGCTTTTCTTTGTAGGTAGGGATTAGTGTTGGTCCATTCAAAGATTTCTTCAATTTCAGCCTTGGTATTCAAGGTTGAAAAGATAGAAGAGTAAGATTTTGCGTGAACAGATTCCATAAACTGGATGTTGTTGAAAACAGCTTCCTCATGCGGTGTACGGATGTCTGAGCGAAGCGCCTGAACTCCTGTTTCAGATTGCATGGTATCCAAAAGGGTCAAACCACCAAAGACTTTTCCTACTAAGTCTTTTTCTTTGTTTGATAGTTTTCTCCAGTCGTCTAGGTCATTTGACAAGGGGATACGCGTATCGAGCCAGAATTGCTCTGTCAGCTTTTCCCAAGTTGATTTGTCGATGACATCTTCGATGGCATTCCAGTTAATGGCTTTGTAGTAAGTTTCCATTTTGTAAAATTTCTCCTATATATTTTGTTAATGCAAATGCTTTTTAATGATATTTGCGTAATGATGTAAATTTCTCTTTTCGAGTTCTTTTAGAAAAACTTCTAATGGTGGAATATTACTCATATATGGAGAACTATCTGGCCCAGTGTAAAGACCGCCACCTGGCCCAGTGTAAAGACCACCGCCTGGTCCAGTATAAAGACCACCACCTGGTCCAGTGTAAAGACCGCCACCTGGTCCAGTGTAAAGACCGCCACCTGGTCCAGTGTAAAGACCGCCACCTGGTCCGGTGTAAAGACCACCACCTGGCCCAGTGTAAAGACCACCATCTGGTCCAGTGTAAGCACCACCACCTGGCCCAGTGTAAAGACCACCACCTGGTCCGGTGTAAAGACCACCACCTGGTCCAGTGTATCTATTTCTAACCCACATTAATCCAGTCCTTTCAAATTATGCTTAAATCACACAGCTTTCACATTGGTTAGCACCAACTTCCCCACCGTCGTCTGTAAAGGTACGGACGTAGTAGATAGACTTGATACCCTTGTTAAAGGCATAGTTACGAAGGATAGATAGGTCACGTGTCGTTTGTTTGTTTTCTTTCTTCCATTCGTAAAGACCTTTTGGAATATCACTACGCATGAAGAGGGTGAGTGAAAGTCCTTGGTCCACGTGCTCTGTTGCAGCAGCGTAAACATCAATCACCTTACGCATATCCATATCATAAGCAGAAGTGTAGTAAGGGATAGTATCTGTTGACAAACCTGCAGCAGGATAGTAGATTTTACCGATTTTCTTCTCTTGGCGTTCTTCGATACGTTGCGTAATCGGGTGGATAGAAGCAGAAACATCGTTGATGTAGCTGATAGAACCATTTGGCGCTACAGCAAGGCGGTTTTGGTGATAAAGTCCATCTGCTTGAACCTTTTCGCGAAGTTCAGCCCAATCAGCAGCACTTGGAATAAAGACATCTTTGAAGAGTTCTTTAACACGGTCTGATTTTGGAACAAATTCACCAGTTACATACTTGTCGAAGTAGCTTCCGTTAGCATAGTCTGATTTTTCAAAGTTGTGGAAGGTGATACCACGTTCGCGGGCGATATTATTTGATTCCACCAAGGTCCAGTAGTTCATAAGCATAAAGTAGATGCTTGTAAATTCAACTGACTCAGGTGATCCGTACTCAATCAATTGTTGGGCAAGGTAGCTGTGAAGTCCCATAGCTCCAAGTCCAAATGTATGAGCTTGACTGTTACCGTGGTCGATAGTAGGAACAGCTACGATGTGAGAACTATCAGTAACGAAGGTCAAAGCACGTACCATTGCACGAATGGAACGACCAAAGTCAGGTGAAGTCATCATGTTGACTACGTTTGTTGAACCAAGGTTACATGAAACGTCAGTACCCATTTGAACAAATTCTTGCGCATCGTTGATAAGACTTGGTTCTTGGACTTGGAGAATCTCTGAACACAAGTTACTCATGATAATCTTACCATCAACAGGATTTGCACGGTTAGCAGTATCGATGTTGACAACATAAGGATAACCTGATTCTTGTTGCAATTTAGAAATTTCAGTTTCCAAATCACGAGCTTTGATTTTTGTCTTACGAATGTTTGGATTTGCGACCAATTCATCGTATTTTTCAGTGATATCAATATAGTTAAAAGGTACACCATACTCTTTTTCAACAGAATAAGGACTGAAGAGGTACATTTCCTCATTCTTACGTGCCAATTCGTAGAATTTATCTGGTACCACAACACCAAGTGAGAGAGTCTTCACACGAACTTTTTCATCCGCATTTTCTTTCTTAGTTGAAAGGAAGGCGATAATGTCTGGGTGGAAGACGTTGAGGTAAACAGCCCCAGCACCTTGACGTTGACCCAATTGGTTAGAGTAAGAGAAGCTATCTTCGAAAAGCTTCATAACTGGAACGACACCAGAAGCAGCACCTTCATATCCTTTGATAGGGGCTCCAGCTTCACGAAGGTTGCTGAGGGAAATCCCAACACCGCCACCGATACGTGAAAGTTGAAGAGCTGAGTTGATAGAACGTCCGATAGAGTTCATATCATCTGTTACCTGAATCAAGAAACAGGATACCAATTCACCACGACGTGCACGTCCTGCGTTTAGGAAAGATGGTGTAGCAGGTTGGTAGCGTTGGTGGATGATTTCATTTGCGATATCAATTGCGATAGCTTCATCGCCATCGGCAAAGTAAAGAGCATTAAAGAAGACACGGTCTTCCATGCTCTCAAGATAGTATTCCCCATCATTCGTCTTCAAGGCATATTGATTATAAAATTTATAGGCAGCCATGAAAGACTTGAATTGGAAGTTTTGATCTTTAATAAATTGAGACAATTCTTCCAAGAATTCTGGGCGGTATTTCTTGATAAATGCTGTTTCAATGTAGTTGTGTTCAATGAGGTAGTTGATTTTATCAGTGATTGAATCAAAAACCATAGTGTTTGGAACTACATTTTCTTTAAAGAAGGCATCCAAGGCTTCTTTATCTTTATGAAGCATGATTTGTCCATTAACAGGACGGTTGATTTCGTTATTGAGACGGAAGTAGGTCACGTCCTCAAGATGTTTTAATCCCATAAAATTTCCTTTATCTAATTACAAAAGAAAGGCCTCTAAGTTAGCCCTAGAAGCAATCTCTTCTGGATGATGTACTAAGATTATGCTAATTGTTTCAGTTTTCCTGGTTGGAAGCCTGAAAAGACTTCAGTTGGTGTTTGGATAACAGGAGCAGCGCTGAAACCGAGCTCTTTAACTTGATCGATGTACTCTGGTTGCTCGTCGAGATTGATCTCACGATAAGCGACATTGTTGCTGTCCAAGAAACGC
The DNA here is from genome assembly GCF_002096495.1 of Streptococcus oralis subsp. oralis. Classification (GTDB taxonomy): domain Bacteria; phylum Bacillota; class Bacilli; order Lactobacillales; family Streptococcaceae; genus Streptococcus; species Streptococcus oralis_CU. The sequence continues at coordinate 508,666 of NZ_NCUO01000012.1, forward strand.
TTGGTCATCTTACATTGGACACAGTTGTTTTTAGAATAAATGGTTACCATTTTCGTAACTCCTCTTTCAAAATTGATTACTTTCTTAGTATATCAGAAAAAAAAACTTTGTCAAACTTTTTAAACTAAATATTGTGCTAAAAAGTTACAGTTTCAAAAACAAAGCACAAGATATAGTGTTTTGTCAGAGTGTAAAATTGGGTTTTCATTGAACTATCAAAGTTTATCAAAACAAAAAAACTATATACTGTATATTGGTAAGATAAATAGAAGATTTTCAGCAAGTTATCTGAAAGGAAATAGAAGAAAGTCCATAAAACACTTGAAAAATAATCTAGAAGGTGATATAATACAGTCTTGTAAGGGTTATCACATATAATCCAAAAAAGAAATAACTAAAGGAGAGTCAAACTATGGCTTCTAAAGATTTCCACGTAGTGGCAGAAACAGGTATTCACGCACGTCCAGCAACATTGTTGGTTCAAACAGCTAGCAAATTTGCTTCAGATATCACTCTTGAATACAAAGGTAAATCAGTAAACCTTAAATCTATCATGGGTGTTATGAGTCTTGGTGTTGGCCAAGGTGCTGACGTTACAATTTCAGCTGAAGGTGCAGATGCTGACGACGCAATCGCTGCTATCACTGAAACTATGGAAAAAGAAGGATTGGCATAAGGAAAATGACAGAAATGCTTAAAGGAATCGCAGCATCTGACGGTGTTGCAGTTGCAAAAGCATATCTACTCGTTCAACCGGATTTGTCATTTGAGACTATTACAGTCGAAGATACAAACGCAGAAGAAGCTCGCCTTGATGCCGCTCTACAGGCATCACAAGACGAGCTTTCTGTTATTCGCGAGAAAGCAGTAGGTACGCTCGGTGAAGAAGCAGCTCAAGTATTTGACGCTCACTTAATGGTTCTTGCTGACCCAGAAATGATCAGCCAAATCAAGGAAACAATCCGTGCGAAGAAAGTGAATGCAGAAGCAGGTCTGAAAGAAGTAACAGACATGTTTATCACTATCTTTGAAGGAATGGAAGACAACCCATACATGCAAGAACGCGCAGCGGATATCCGCGACGTGACAAAACGTGTATTGGCCAACCTCCTTGGTAAAAAATTGCCAAACCCAGCTTCTATCAATGAAGAAGTAATCGTGATTGCGCATGACTTGACTCCTTCAGATACAGCTCAATTGGACAAAAACTTTGTAAAAGCTTTTGTAACCAACATTGGTGGACGTACAAGCCACTCAGCTATCATGGCGCGTACGCTTGAAATTGCAGCAGTATTGGGTACAAACAACATCACTGAAATTGTTAAAGATGGTGATATCCTTGCCGTTAACGGTATCACAGGTGAAGTGATTATCAACCCAACTGATGAGCAAGCGGCAGAATTCAAGGCTGCTGGTGAAGCTTATGCGAAGCAAAAAGCTGAATGGGCACTTTTGAAAGATGCTCAAACAGTGACTGCTGATGGTAAACACTTTGAATTGGCTGCTAATATCGGTACTCCAAAAGACGTGGAAGGCGTCAATGCCAACGGTGCCGAAGCTGTTGGTCTTTACCGTACAGAGTTCTTGTACATGGATTCTCAAGACTTCCCAACAGAAGACGAGCAGTATGAAGCATACAAGGCTGTTCTTGAGGGAATGAATGGTAAACCAGTAGTTGTTCGTACAATGGATATCGGTGGTGATAAGGAACTTCCTTACTTCGATATGCCACACGAAATGAACCCATTCCTTGGATTCCGTGCCATTCGTATCTCTATTTCTGAAACTGGAGATGCAATGTTCCGTACACAAATCCGTGCCCTTCTTCGTGCTTCTGTTCATGGTCAATTGCGTATCATGTTCCCAATGGTTGCGCTCTTGAAAGAATTTCGTGCAGCAAAAGCAGTCTTTGACGAAGAAAAAGCAAACCTTCTTGCTGAAGGTGTTGCAGTTGCGGATAATATCCAAGTTGGTATCATGATCGAAATCCCAGCAGCAGCAATGCTTGCAGACCAATTTGCTAAAGAAGTTGACTTCTTCTCAATTGGTACAAACGACTTGATCCAATACACAATGGCAGCAGACCGTATGAACGAACAAGTTTCATACCTTTACCAACCATACAACCCATCAATCCTTCGTTTGATTAACAACGTTATCAAAGCAGCTCACGCTGAAGGTAAATGGGCTGGTATGTGTGGTGAGATGGCTGGTGACCAACAGGCTGTTCCACTTCTTGTCGGAATGGGCTTGGATGAGTTCTCTATGTCAGCAACATCTGTCCTTCGTACACGTAGCTTGATGAAGAAACTCGATACAGCTAAGATGGAAGAGTACGCAAACCGTGCCCTTACAGAATGCTCAACAATGGAAGAAGTTCTTGAACTTCAAAAAGAATACGTTAATTTTGATTAATCGAAAAGTCCTTGCAACTAAGTTGCAGGGATTTTTTGATTTTTTAAGTTGGGGAAATGAGAGTTAGACTTCATAGCTCGTATCTGAAACAATTATTAAAAAGTAAAAAAATAGTAAAAATACTTAACTGGTTCATAAAATGCTTGACAAGGCGAAAATTTTGGAGTAAACTATTAACCAGTTAATTAATAGAGAGGAGTTTCTGCAATTTAGAAATGAATTGCAAATAGAAATATTAAAAAAGAAAGAGAGTTTCAATGAAAATTAATAAAAAATACCTTGCTGGTTCTGCGGCAGCTTTAATTTTAAGTGTCTGTTCTTACGAGTTGGGACTGTATCAAGCTAGAACAGTCAAAGAAAATAATCGTGTTTCCTATATAGATGGAAAACAGGCGGCGCAAAAAACAGAGAATCTGACTCCTGACGAAGTCAGCAAAAAAGAAGGTATCAATGCCGAACAAATCGTCATCAAGATAACAGACCAGGGCTATGTCACTTCACATGGCGACCACTATCATTATTACAATGGCAAGGTTCCTTATGATGCTATCATCAGTGAAGAGTTGCTGATGAAGGATCCAAACTACCAGCTCAAGGATGAGGATATTGTCAGTGAAATCAAGGGTGGATATGTTATCAAAGTAGATGGAAAATACTATGTTTACCTTAAGGATGCTGCCCATGCGGATAATGTTCGTACGAAAGCGGAAATCAATCGACAAAAACAAGAGCATAGTCAACATCGTGAAGGTGGGACTCCAAGAAACGATGGTGCTGTAGCTCTGGCACGTTCGCAAGGACGTTATACCACAGATGATGGTTACATCTTTAATGCCTCTGATATCATAGAAGATACAGGTGATGCCTATATCGTTCCTCATGGCAATCACTTCCACTATATTCCTAAGAGTGACTTGTCTGCCAGCGAATTGGCTGCTGCAGAAGCCTTTCTATCTGGTAGAAGTGGCCAATCAAATACGCCTACTTATCGCCGTAGCAATAACAACAGTGCTAGCAGCGATGTAGATAGATGGACTCCATCCTATAATAATCAAGGCAACAGCTATAACAATCAAAGCAACAGCTATACGAACACGAACACAGCTAACAACAGTAGCGACGATAACCAAGCAAGTCAGAGTGATGAGGATATTGATAGCCTTCTGAAACAACTTTACGCCTTGCCGCTCAGCCAACGACACGTAGAATCTGATGGCCTTGTCTTCGACCCAGCACAGATTACAAGTCGAACAGCTAGAGGAGTTGCTGTGCCTCATGGGAACCATTACCATTTCATCCCTTATTCACAGATGTCTGAATTGGAAGAACGAATCGCTCGTATTATTCCTCTACAGTACAGTTCGAACCATAGGGTGCCGGATTCAAGACCAGAACAACCAAGTCCACAACCGACTCCGGAACCTAGTCCAAGCCCGCAACCTGCACCAAATCCTCAACCAGCTCCAAGCAATCCAATTGACGGAAAATTGGTTAAACAGGCGGTTCGAAAAGTAGCTGATGGCTATGTCTTTGAGGAGAATGGAATCTCACGTTATACTCCTGCCAAGGAACTTTCAGCAGAAACAGCAGCAGCCATTGATAGTAAACTAGCCCAGCAAGAAAGTTTGTCTCATAAACTCAGAGCTAAGAAAACCAATCTCCCATCTGGTGATCGAGGATTTTACAATAAGGCTTATGATTTACTAGCAAGAGTTCATCAAGACTTACTTGATAATAAAGGGCGCCAAGCTGATTTTGACGCTTTAGATAGACTCTTGGAACGTCTCAATGATGTCTCAAGCGATAAAGTCAAGTTAGTTGATGATATTCTTACCTTCCTAGCACCGATTCGTCATCCAGAACGTCTAGGGAAACTAAATGCGCAAATTGCTTATACTGATGATGAGATTCAAGTAGCCAAGTTGGCAGGCAAGTATACAACAGAAGATGGCTATATCTTTGATCCTCGTGATATCACCAGTGATGAGGGGGATGCCTATGTAACCCCACATATGACCCATAGCCATTGGATTAAAAAAGATAGTTTGTCTGAAGCCGAAAGAGCAGCAGCCCAGGCTTATGCTAAAGAGAAAGGTTTGACTCCTCCTTCAACAGACCATCAGAATTCAGGAAAAACTGAGGCTAAGGGAGCAGAAGCTATCTACAATCGCGTGAAAGCAGCTAAGAAGGTGCCACTTGATCGTATGCCTTACAATCTTCAACATACTGTGGAAGTCAAAAACGGAAGCTTGATTATTCCTCATTATGACCATTACCATAACATCAAATTTGAGTGGTTTGACGAAGGTCTTTATGAGGCTCCTAAGGGGTATACTTTAGAGGATCTCTTTGCGACTGTGAAGTACTATGTCGAACATCCAAACGAACGTCCGCATTCAGATAGTGGTTGGGGAAATGCAAGTGACCATGTTCAAAGAAACCAAAATGGTCAAGCTGATAACAATCATACGGATAAACCATCAGTAGAGAAACCTCGGGCAGACAAACCTGAGGAAGAAAAGCCGCGCGAAGAGAAGCCTCAAAGTGAGAAACCAGAATCTCCAAAACCAACTGAGGAGCCGGAAGAAGAATCACCAGAGGAACCAGAAGAACCTCAGGTCGAGACTGAAAAGGTTGAAGCGAAGTTGAGAGAGGCTGAAGAGCTACTTGCAAAGATCCAAGACCCCATTATCAAGTCCAATGCCAAAGAAACTCTCACTGGCTTAAAAAATAACCTGCTATTTGGTGCTCAGGATAACAATACCATTATGGCTGAAGCTGAAAAGTTGTTGGCTTTATTAAAGGAGAGCAAGTAAAGGTAGAAGCATTTTCTAGCTCCTAAAAACAGGATAGGAGAACTAGAAAAGTTAAAATCGAAAATGAGAATAGAATGTAAGTTCTAGTTCTCATTTTTTTCATGAAAATGTGAAAAATATCTTGACATATAGTGTAAATAAAGATAAACTATTTACTAGTTAATTAAATGGTTAAATACTAGTTAAGGAGTAATGATGAAAAAAAGAACAATTCTACTATTAATGGCAAGTCTGTTGATTCTTGTCTTAGGAGCATGTAGCCAAAAAGAAAAACAAGAATCAAAAGGGATGAAGATTGTCACAAGTTTTTACCCAATCTATGCCATGGTCAAAGAGGTATCAGGTGACTTGAATGATGTACGGATGATTCAGTCAAGTAGTGGGATTCACTCCTTTGAACCATCAGCAAATGACATTGCTGCCATTTATGATGCGGATGTCTTTGTCTATCACTCTCATACGCTCGAATCTTGGGCTGGAAGTCTAGATCCTAACTTGAAAAATTCAAAAGTTAAGGTTTTAGAAGCTTCTGAAGGGATGACGTTGGAGCGTGTACCGGGTTTGGAAGATGTAGAAGCTGGTGACGGGATTGATGAAAAAACGCTCTATGACCCTCACACTTGGTTAGATCCTGAAAAAGCAGGCGAAGAGGCGCAGATTATTGCGGATAAACTTTCGGAGATTGACAGTGCTAATAAGGAGACGTATCAAAAGAATGCTAAAAACTTTATCGCTAAAGCCCAAGAATTGACTAAGAAGTACCAGCCTATTTTTGAAAAAGCGAGTCAAAAGACCTTTGTTACACAACACACAGCCTTTTCTTATCTCGCTAAACGCTTTGGTTTGAAACAACTTGGTATAGCAGGGATTTCACCTGAACAAGAGCCAAGTCCGAGACAACTAACAGAAATTCAAGAATTCGTTAAGACTTATAAGGTTAAAACCATCTTTACTGAGAGCAATGCTTCTTCTAAAGTCGCTGAGACTTTGGTCAAATCAACAGGAGTTAGCCTAAAGACCCTCAATCCTTTAGAAGCAGATCCTGAAAATGACAAAACTTACTTAGAAAATCTAGAAGAAAACATGAATGTTCTTGCAGAAGAATTAAAATGAGGAGATGATGAAAATGAAGAAGAAATACCTTGCAGCAGGATCGGCTCTTGTCCTTTCCCTAAGCCTTTGCATCTATGCATTGAACCAACACCAGGTAGAAGGAAACAAAGATAAAAATCGTGTGTCTTATGTCGATGGGAAGCAAGACTCTCAAAAAACAGAGACCCAGACACCAGACCAAGTTAGCAAAAAAGAAGACATTCAGGCTGAACAAATTGTCGTGAAAATCACAGACCAAGGTTATGTGACTTCACACGGTGATCATTTCCATTATTACAATGGGAAAGTTCCTTTTGATGCGATTTTCAGCGAAGAACTGTTGATGAAAGATGCCAATTATCAACTGAAAGATGCTGACATTGTCAACGAAATCAAAGGTGGCTACATTATCAAGGTGGATGGCAAGTATTATGTCTACCTTAAAGATGCGGCTCATGCTGATAATATTCGTACGAAGGACGAAATTGAACGCCAAAAACAAGGTCATACTCACGATGCACCAACTTCTAACAGTGCAGTGACACTTGCGCGATCACAAGGCCGTTATACTACCGACGATGGCTACATCTTTAATCCATCTGATATTATAGAGGATACTGGTGATGCTTATATCGTTCCTCATGGTGGACATTACCACTACATTCCAAAGAGTTCCTTGTCTGCTAGCGAATTAGCTGCTGCTCAAGCTTACCTTTCTGGAACTAGAAAACAACCGACTGTGACGGACTATCGTCCTAGTCCAAACGCAACTGGTCAAACTACCAACCCAAGTCAACAGGCTGAAACACCAAGTAATCAAGCTGAGAGTCTTCAAAGTCTATTGCAGCAACTCTATGCTCTTCCAAGTAGTCAACGTTATGCTGAATCAGATGGCTTGATTTTTGACCCTGCTAAGATTTCGAGCAGAACACCAAGTGGCGTAGCGATTCCACACGGAAATCACTATCATTTCATCCCATATACAAAACTTTCTGCCTTGGAAGAAAAGATTGCACGTATGATTCCTTTATCTAGCGACAGTGGGAAGCCAACACCTTTGGAAAATCCAAGCAAACCAGCAGAACATCCAGCTCAACCAGATCATCATCATGACCAAGACGGTGACCATGGAAGTCAGGATACCAACCATGAAGACCATGACCATGATGGAGAGGAGCATGACCACCACCACGGTGAAGAACATGATCATGGTTTTGCAGCTGACCGTGTTATTAGTGAAGATGAGCAAGGTTTTGTAGTTTCTCATGGAGATCACGCTCATTATTTCTTTAAGAAGGACTTGACTGCAGCCCAAATCAAAGCTGCCCAAGATCACTTGAAAGAAAATCATCAGTCTCAGCACGTTCAACCACTTGCAAAGACTGTGGAAAGTTTCTCAAGAGATGCTAGCGATGAAGAAAAAATCAAGTATATCTCACAGACCTACGGGGTTCCGCTCGAAGCGATTCGTATTTCAAACGGCTTCTTTGTCTTTGGAAATCCGGATCAAGCCTATGATCCAACCCATATCCATCCTTATGCTGTTCGAAAAGAACATGTTCGTATTCCTCTCCAAACTGGAAATCCAGAACTGGATTTCCTAAATGAACTTTATACGACTGCCCTACGTGATGGGGTGTCTCCTTATAGTTTGCAAGTAGAGAATGGTAGCTTTGTGATTCCTCACGGTGATCACAATCACTACATTAAGGTTCAGACAAATGGCTATGAAGTAGCTTTGAAAAATAAGATTCCGGCCCTACAATCGACCTATCAACCTGGAGCATTTGATGAACAAACAGTTCTATCTAAGGTGGATCAACTTTTAGCAGATAGCAGAAGTCTCTACAAAGACCAGCCAATCATGCAGAGACGGGTTGAACTTGCTTTGGGGCAGTTCACCGAAAATATGAAAAAATTGGCAACAAACTCAACTGCTGGATACCTAGCAGCATTGGATCTCTTTAATAAACAGTATATCCATGTGGACCAAAATGTGGCACCGGTTGAAACTTCACCTTTAGATAAGAAGTACCAAGCTCTAGTAGATAAGATCAATACATTGGATACAGATACTTATGGCTTGCCTAAGAAAGATCTTTTGGTACATTTGCAGGAAGCAAAACTAGCACAGGATGAGACAGAGTTGGCTGTCATTGAAGCGAAACTGCAGGCCTTGCAAGATTTCCGAGATCGGACAGGGGTTACAACAGTAGAGTACATCAAGTACTTCTACGAACATGTGTCTGATGGTCGTTTGAGAGAAGAACTTCGGAACCGTGTTGCCAAGTTGACATGGGAACTTTACCAGTCACAATCTTTCCTCAAAGCAACCGACTTGAACAAGTTATTCCCAACTATTTACCAAACTAAGTTAGAAGTAGAAGAAGCTCTCAAAGAAGAACCCGTTTCTACAAAAGTTGGTAAGACTATTCTAGATACGGAAAAAGTAGATAGTCAAACTGCTAAGACCGCCATCTATGAATTCCTAAAAGAACTCTACGGTGATTTTATGCCAGAAGAGCGGGTTAGTCATGTTAAGAAGGAAGAAGTGGATGCTCTCCTAACTAAAGCTGCCCAACTCCTAGCACGTGTCAAAGAAGATGGTGTCAAACAATCCCTAGCTGAAGAAGCAGCTAATATCAAAGCGGCTACTGAAAAGGAAAATGCAGACCTTGACGAAGCTAAAACACAACTTGAGGATCTTTTAAATCGTATTGCAGCGACTATCCAACGAGAGAAAAAAGAAGCAGAACAAGATCCACAAACGGTGATTATCTACCAAAAACTCTATAATATCTTGCTCTCTCTTCACAAGTACTTAGAGGATAACAAAGGATCTGATGCTGACTTTGAACGTGTCGATGCCCTTTTTGATCAACTCGCAGCTAAAAGTAGTGATAAAGAAGGTCTCCTCACTCTAGCTAAAGAAATCATTAGCTTGAACCAAGAACTTCGTTCAAAAGCAAGTGAAACTGACAGTCAATCTAAGTCTGAGAAAGGCAGTGAAACAACTGCTTCTCAATCAAGCGAAAAGCAAGAGAAAAGTGAGACTGAGCCAAGTGCTCAACCAAACGAATAAAAAGAAAGACGAAGTAGCTGAGCTACCTCGTCTTTTTTAGTCTTTATAAGCTACAATACCAATGATGGTATCCACCGCACGCTCCATGGTCTGAAGACTGACGTATTCAAAACGTCCATGCATGTTTTCACCACCAGCAAAGATATTAGGAGTTGGGATCCCCATAAAGGAAATCTTAGACCCATCTGTTCCACCACGAATTGGTTCGATAATTGGCGTGATTCCCAGATCCTCCATTACGGCTTTGGCAATGGTAACAGGAGTCATATCTTTCTCAATGACTTCCTTCATATTGTAGTACTGGTCTGTCAGAGTTAAGGTCACGCGATTATTCCCAAGCTCTTGATTCATCTTGTCAGCGATGGCTTGCATAGCTGCTTTACGAGCTTCAAAGGCATCTTTTTCAAAGTCACGGATGATGTAGCTTGCACGCGCCTCCTCGACACTACCTGTCACATCCATAAGATGATAGAAACCTTGATAACCATCTGTCAATTCAGGTCGGTCATTCTCTGGAAGTTGATTATGAAAATCAATCGCTAGCTGAAGGGCATTGACCATCTGTCCTTTAGCAGTACCAGGGTGAACATTGCGCCCTTGGAAATGCAATTCAGCACCAGCTGCTGAGAAAGTTTCATACTGAAGCTCACCTAGCGGACCACCATCAACAGTATAAGCAAAGTCAACGTTAAAGTCTTCAGCATCAAATTTGTTAGCTCCAACACCGATTTCTTCATCTGGTCCAAAACCAACTCGAATCTCACAGTGTTTGATTTCGGGATGAGCAGTCAGATATTCAATAGCAGTCATAATTTCAGCAATCCCTGACTTGTCATCAGCACCCAGCAAGGTCGTGCCATCAGTTGTGATAAGCGTTTGGCCTGGATATTTCTCAAGGCTCTTGAAATCAGCAGGATCGAGTTTAAATCCAGAATCACCCAAGTCGATAACTCCACCATCGTAATTTTCAATGACTTGCGGATTAACTCCCTCAGCATTAAAGTCAGCAGTGTCCATGTGGGAGATGAAGCCAATCTTGCGTGTCAGGCTGGGATCATTAGCTGGTAAGGTACCAATAGCAAAACCATTTGGAAGGTAGTAGACGTTTTGCAGACCGACACGTTTCATTTCGGGAATAAGAACATTGGTCGCAAAATCTACCTGGTTTTGCGTACTTGGAGTAGTAGTAGAGTGTTCATCAGAACGAGTATTGACCTTAACGTAGGTCAAAAAACGATCTAAAAGGTTCGGATAAGTCATAAAAACTCCTTTAACAATCATAAAATAGAATGCAAACTTCGGAAAAAACCTTATTCTGAAAATTTCATGAATTTTGAAAAAATATAATAATTCAAATTCAATAGACTTTCAAATGAAATTTTGGATATTCTAGAATAAAATATATGCATTGATATTTTATGAGATTTTTTTATTCTTTTTTCATTTTACCATAGAATAGTTTGAAAGACAAAGAAGAATCATACTCTTTTATTAATTAACATAATATAAAATTAATCATATTAATTGACACTGCGTGAACTTTATTGTACAATTATCTTGTAAATGTCCTAGATTGATATAGTAACAATATTAGTACATTCTAGTTAAGGAGAATAAAATGAACATTCGCTTCGATTTTAAGAAAGTTCAAATTATTGCACGCCGTTTAGTTACACTGTTAGCTATTCTCTTTTTGTGTGCTCCGATAAGTCTGTTAAATGCTGATTCTACTACAGAACCTCAGACAACCCTTCATAAAACAATTACTCCGATATCAGGACAGGATGACAAGTATGAGTTGTCATTGGATATCACGTCTGCACTTGGTGCTGAGATACAGTCAGATCCTTTAGATGTCGTACTTGTAGCAGACTTATCTGGAAGTATGACTTATCAGGATGTCAACTCCTCTAGTGGGGCTTTGATTAGTCGGCTTCAAGCTCTGAAAAATACACTCCAAGGCGAAAACGGTCGTCGTGGTTTGATAGATACAATCCTTTCAAACTCTAACAACCGTTTATCAATTGTTGGATTTGCTGGGAAAATAGATAACCAACGTTACAATAGTTATTATCAATGGCCAGCTTGGGCGGGGTACTTTTCTGGTATTTCCTCTCATGATGATGCTAAGACAGTATTAAACTGGAGCAATGATGTTCAAGGAGCCAAAAGAATGGTTTCTAGAATGTCTGTTGATAATAGTGGTGATTCGATTGGTTACGAAGGAGGAATAGGTACAGGTACAAATATTGGAGCAGGACTTCAGTCAGCAACAGAATTACTTCAGTCAGCCAGATCAAGTGCAAAAAAGGTTGTCATTCTTTTGTCAGATGGTTTTGCGAACATGTACTACGATACTAGAGGCTATACGATCTACAATTGGAGCAATAATGATGGTGTAACAGAAATAGCTCCATCGTGGTATCAAACCAATCTAAACACGTTTACTGAAACAGTTTCTGGTTATCTTGCTCCCAAGATTGATGGATTTTATTCTATCAAATTCCGCTACTCTAATAGTACAGATAGTATTTCTAAACTAAAAGAGTACATTGGTAGTTATAATTCTTCCATTCCAAACGAAATATTATCCGCTAACAATGAAAGGGAATTGAGAGAACAATTTAAGGAAATCACCAAGAAAATCCTTCCTCTAGGTGTTCACCATGTGACCATCAAGGATGTTTTGTCCAAATATGTTCAACTTCTTCCCGATAACAGTTCAAATATTCGAGTTGTAAAAATCGAAAACGATAAAGAGGAAACCTTGGGATCAGATAAGGTTACGCTGGAAACAAGGAAGAATGAAAATGGTCTGGTCGAAGTAACAGCAAAATTTAATCCCAACTACATTCTTGATGATGGTGTGAAGTACGCCCTCAAATTTACTGTTACATCAAGTCAAGATGCCTTAGATGCCATTGCTGGTGATAAAAAACTAGAGGCTGGTGATGCTGAAGGTTCTGATGTCAATAAACTCTACTCCAATAAAGGTGCCAGTGTCACCTATTCCTATGGAATAGGCACCTCTCAAACCAAGACCAAAGAATACTCTGACAACCCAACCTTTAAGCCTTCAGATCCATTAACGGTACCAGTGGAAGTTGAATGGCAAGGTGTGACGGGTGCGAGAACTGTTATTACAGCTGATCAACCGAGTAATGTTGAACTGAAACTGGTTCAAAAGAACAAGAACGGAGGTCCTGATAATCAAGACTATCGAAAGACTAATGTAAATGTTAGAACAAATATCTTTAATGAAACGAGGAACTTTGAAAAAGTTGCCAAAGGATATCAATACGATTTAATTGCACCGGACGTCCCAGCCTTTACCAAAGAAATAAAAAATGTTGGTACAGAAACTAAACCATCCTTCAAGGTAATCTATAAACAATTGCCAAGTCTGACGATTAAGAAAGTGTTGGAAGCTGAAAGTAACTTGAACAAAGAGTTTAGGATTAAGGTAAAACTAACCTCTCCTGATTCTACACCATTGAATGGAACTTTTGGCGATATAACTGTTGTGAATGGAGAAGCGGAGATCCGTGTCGAAAAACGAAAACGTTGGAAAGGTATTCTAAGCTATCTTCCTCGAGGAACCCATTACAAGGTTGAAGAAGAAGCGGCATCAACGAACGGTTACCACGTTACATATGAGAATCAAGAGGGCGATCTGAATAAAGACGAAACCAGTATTGTCACGAATCACAAGCTTCCAAGTTTATCAGTTACAAAAAAGGTTACGGGTGTATTTGCCAACCTATTAAAATCCTTCAAGATTACCATTAACATTAGGGATGCTCAGAATAGTCCACTGAATGGAACCTATACTGCAACGGTAAATAATAAAAGAACCCCTCTGCAATTTACGAATGGTCGAGTGTCTATTGATCTAAACAAAGATCAAACCATAAAAATTGATGGACTTCCACTCAATAGTCACTATACCGTAGAAGAGGAATCAAACTCTTCTAGTGGATATCAGGTATCTTATGAAAATCAAGAAGGCAAGCTGGATGGAGACAAGTCCGCGACAGTCACGAATAATAAGAATAGCGTGCCTGAAACCGGAGTTGACTTCCTCAGCAGTACACTCATGTTAGGAATAATCCTTCCTCTAGGGGGAATCTTCTTTACAATCCTACTCGGATATCTAGTGGTACATAGGAGAAAATAATGCTACTTAAAAAGAAACATAAGAAAACAGTAACACAAGTCAATCGGGATAAGTCTCCGCCGAGTGTATGGGGAGATATCCTCTACTTAGTCAGTAAGCTTCTGATGGTTGGGTTTGTACTGGCCACCCTTTACTTTTTTGTCTTTGGACTATTGAGATACAATGACGATGGCATGAAGCCAGCCTTAAAAGATGGCGACTTGGTTGTCTACTATAGGTTGGATAAACGTTATTCGATTGGTGATCTGCTCGTCTATAGTTATAAGGGTAAGGAAAGAGTGGCGCGTGTCATAGCAACCGAAGGAAGTACGATCGATATAAACGAAAATGGTCTCATCATCAACGGTTCTCCTCAACAAGAGCAGGATATCTACAAAGAAACGCTGCTCTATAAGGAAGGGGCTACCTTCCCAATGAAAGTCCCAGCAGGACAACTCTTTGTCCTCGGGGACAATCGAACAACGGCTGTAGATAGTCGTGCTTTTGGAACCATTCCTATACAGGATACCCATGGCAAGGTGGTAACAGTCCTAAGGCGACGGGGCTTTTGATGACAGTTTATGAAAAAAGAAATTTAAAAATAAAAGGAATAATCATGAAAAAAACATTTTTGAAAAAATTAGTTACTGCAAGTATTGCAGCTGTAACCGCCTTGTCGGTCTTTAGAGGAGTGCCAACATTTGCGGATGATAATGATGTGGCAACTGCCAAAGCAAATGGTGAAACAAGTGCAAAAGTAGCTATTAATAAGGTGTTGAATATTGCGGAAGGAATTACAACACCTGAAGCAACTTTTACATTTACTTTCACCCCAAAAACTGGTACATCATCAAATGGTGCACCTTATGAAACGATTTCTGATTCAAATGGAAAAATAGCTGCAAAGAATGTAGTTTATTCTAAAAGTGATCTTTTGCAACCAAATCAAACTAGTATTAAGAAAGATACTGGAAATATTTTCGAAAGCGTAACCTACACACACGCCGGAGAATATGTTTATACTGTAGCAGAAACTCAAAATGTTGGTTGGGCACAAATTCTGAAAAATAGCGTACCAATTGATTCTATGACATATGATAATCGTAGCTATGAAATGCACGTTATTGTAAAAAATAAGCAAAGCTCAGGTGTTTATATTTCATCTGTATATTTCAAACTAGTGTCTACAAGTTCTACTGCTAAAGTAAAACCATCTGAGAAGGGCGAACTTTATAAATATGATTTATTTGTAAATACTTACAGGAAAAATGCGGGTAAAATCACAAATCCAAATGAACCAACACCAAATAAACCAAAACCAGAAAATTTCAATCCAGGAGCAAAATCTTTAGTAATCAAAAAATTGGTAGAAGGTGATTCGGCTGATAAAACAAAAGACTTTACCTTTAAGTTAACTTTTACAAAAGCTTCAACAGATGATCAAGGTACATTTGTCGGACAAGTTGGTTCCACATCTTATACATTTGAGAATGGGAAAGAAAAAACAATTACCCTTCACCATGATCAATCTTTGGTATTTGACAATCTACCTGCAGGTACTCGCTATAAACTAGTTGAATCAGGATCTCAAGGTTATAAAGCAACAGCCTCATATAATGAAAATGGAGTTATAAGGAATCAAACGGGTACAGCTTCAGCTGATTTTACTCAAACTAGTATTTTAGTCGGTGAAAAGACAAATGATAATACCATTACAAATAGCTTGCCAAATGTTACCCCTACTGGTCTCTTGATTGACAACCTTCCTTTCATTTTGATGATTGGTCTTGGTTTGGCTGGATTTGTTGTTTTGTCTAAAAAACGCAGACAAGCTTAAGCAAGTGGTTTGACCGATGAAAATCAAGCGTGAGAAACCAAAAAGGAGTTTGTCTAGGCGTCTGGTCCTTGCTGTAGATGCATTGATGAATCATATCCTGCTCCTCTTGGCAGCCTTAGTCTTTCTCTTTGGTTTCTACGCCCTTTGGGATGCCAATCAGGTCTATTCTCAGGCTTCATCAAGTGAGTATGAGGCCTATAGACCAGTGAGTACCACTGAGAAGGATGAGCTTGCTAGTTTTTCTGGCTTTCACAAGCTACAGCAAGTCAATCCCGAGGTTCTCGGCTGGATCAATGTCTATGGCACCAATATCGACTATCCCTTAGTCCAAGCCAAAGACAATGAAAAATACCTGAACAAGGATTCCAAGGGAGAATTTGCAGCTACAGGAGCTATTTTCCTTGAGGCTCGAAATGAATCCAAGTTCGAAGACTTTAATACCATCATCTACGGGCACCATGTAGAAAATGGGGTTATGTTTGGAGATGTAGCAAAGTTTTCTGATAAGGAATTTTTTGATCAGCATCGCTACGGTAGTATTTACTATAATGGCGTAGAAAAAGGTCTTGAAATCTTTGAAATGCTCGAGGTGGACGCCTATGACTTTAACATCTACGATCCAGGTATTAATGGGGATGATCGGCGCCAAGAATATATCGATCACTTACTCTCGGTTGCCATTCACAAACGAGACATTACACTGGGGCCAAATGACCATATCATCCTTCTCAGTACCTGTTTCCTAGACGTAACAAATGGGAGACATATCGTAGTTGCCAAGATTACAGATACGGTTCCAAAGAACACCTTCCATACGAAAAAATCAAAACCATTTCCTTACAGCGTCTTTGATGATTCGTCGCTCGGACGATTTCTCTCATCGATTCCTTTGTGGATATGGTATATCATCTTATTTATCTTGCTCTTGCTATTGATCTTCTTGCTCATCATCCTCTACTTGATCTTGCGTCGTAGAAGAGAAGCAAAGGAAGAAGGGGCAGATACCATTACTGACTAAACTACCAATAAAAGAGAAAGGGACAGCCTCTCTTGCTCTTTTATTTTCAAGGCTAGAAAGGAGAAAGAAGGAAATATGAAAACAAGTACAAGTCGCGAAGCCATAAAGGCCATTCTATCCCTCTTTCTAGCTTTTTTCTGTCTTTTTACAGCTGATAGAGCTCTTGCGAGCGACTACGATCATTATAATCCCATTGAAAAGGATGCCAGCAGTACGGGCTTTGAAACCTTGCAACACCTCAACAAGGATGTTTGTGGTTGGATTAGCCTCGATGGGACCAAGGTAGACTATCCTCTCTTACAGAGTCAGGACAATGTCAAATACCTTGACCGCAATGCCTTTGGCGATTATACTGTGTCAGGTTCTATATTCCTAGACTATCGTTTTAACCCAAATTTTACGGACTTTAACACCATCATTTATGGTCACTCCATGGCTTCTGGTGCTATGTTTGGGGAGATTCAAAAATTTGCGGATCAAGATTTTTTTGAAAAGCATCGCTATGGCTCTATCTATTATAACGGCCGTGAACGAGGGCTTGAGATATTTGGAATTTTAGAAGTAGATGCCTATGACACGGAGATTTACCGAACTTTGAGTTCCAACGATGAGGAACACCAGGCCTACTATCAATATTTGCTAAGTAAAGCCAAGTACAAGCGAGATGTTTCCTTGACCTCAACGGACAAGATTGTTTTATTAAGCACCTGTTTCCTTAATATTACCAACGGACGGCATATCCTCTTAGCTAAAATAACGGATGCACCAGTAAAAGCAGCCCAGGATAAAAGTGGGGAAGCAGTAGGGACGCGGTATTTCGATCAAGGCCTACCAACGCATTGGATTTATATCCTTGCCTTTCTTCTCCTGATTATCGTTATTTTACTCCTTGTCGTTATCATCCTAATCATAAGGCGAGATAGAAAGACAAAAGAACAAAAGAAATAGTAGACGTCGGAAGCGTTTACTATTTTTTTCTTTCATGATAGAATAGATAGTGAAAATAATATCATAAGGATGATAACATGAAAAAAGCTATATTAATGATGACCTTTGGATCTCCAGAGGAGATTAGTTTTGAAGGAGTAGCAGAATTTTTTACAAATATTCGTCGTGGTGTTAGACCCCAAGACCACGAGATTCAGACTCTCTATGACAACTATGTCCTTATCGGTGGGACGCCCTTGCAGCGGATTACACGTGAGGAGGTTGATTTAGTCAAGGAACGTTTAGGCGAGGAGTACGGTATCTACTTTGCCAATAAGTTTTCTCGGCCCTTTATCCCTGATGTGATCAAGCAGATGGAGTCTGATGGTATTGAAGAATGTATTTGTTTGATTTTGGAACCTCATTATTCCTTTTACTCAGTCATGGGGTATGAAAAGTTTTTGGAAAGCCAGCAGATCCGATTTTTAGTGATTAAGGACTGGTATCAACAACAGCCTTTGCTGGACTTCTGGACAGATGAGATTGAAAAAATTTTACGAAACCATGTGGGAGAAGAATCTTTCAAGGTAATCTTTTCAGCTCACAGTGTTCCCATTTTTGCCTTGGATTATGGAGATCCTTATATAGATCAGATTTTCGATAATAGCAAGCTCATTGCTGAACAACTCGGCCTAACAGCCGACCAGTATACCAATACTTGGCAGAGCGAAAGCGATATTGGAATCCCTTGGATCAAGCCAGATGTCTTAGAATATTTACGAGAACAAAAGCAACATCCAGAGCATTATATTTTTGTCCCGATTAGCTTTATCAGTGAACATATCGAAGTCCTTTTTGATAATGATGTGGAATGTTATGAGTTGTGTCAAGAATTAGGTGTCACCTACCATCGTCCACCTATGCCCAATACGGATAGCCGTTTAATTGACGCTTTAGTTGCTACTGTACGAGCCAATGAAGACAAAGAATTTAAAGCTTTTCTCCCAGAAGAAGAAACCTTCGATGAGTTAGCGCCTTCGGCAACTACAAAGGACATCATGGAGGAGACAGACGACCTTCAGATGCCAGAATTTGTCAAAAAACTCATTGAGAAAAAAGGCCGTGAAAATGTGAAGATGCCTTACTTGATTAAGAAAATGCTCGAAAAGGCTGGGAAGTTACCAAAAGAGTAAAGAAAAAAGGATTTAGCTTTAAGCTAAATCCTTTATCTGTTTTATTTTTTCTCAAGAAGAGCTTTGATTTCTTGAAGAACTTCAAGTTCAGTTGGAGCAGCAGGTGCTTCCTCAACCACTTCCTCTTTCTTACGAAGGTTTTGCGCTTTTTCCATAGCTTTAATAACGAAGAAAAGCACAGTACCTACAACGAGAAAGTTGATAATAGCACTCAAGAATTTACCATATGTAACACCATTCCATGCAAGCTCAGCGATGTTTTGTACTTTCGCAGCTTCCAAAGCTGGGTTCAATAGAAGTGGAGTGATGATATCGTTAACAAATGAAGTAACGATAGCACCAAATGCAGAGGCAATGATCACACCGACAGCAAGGTCAACGACATTACCACGAAGCAAAAATTCTTTAAGATCCTTTAACATTTTCATAAATTCCTTTCCTAATTTTCTAATTTATTATATCCTAAATTGTGACAAAAAGCAACTTGAACGCTCAAAGTGGTCAGTTGTTCCCTTTAAAAATATAGATTTTACTGAAAATATAGTTTAAAATGATGATCAAGATTTGTGCTAGAATAGTTTCAATCGTATTAACCCTATCTATATTAAATTCGACAAACTGGCCAATAATATCAGGGAAAGTTGTAACAAAGATATAAGTTAAAAGAACGTCAAGACCAAGAGTAGAAAGACGAGCTAAGAAAAACTTAGCCAGGCGGGTTGGCCAATTCCTTCTCTCTTGTTTAAAGACGATTGTATCATTTGTGAGAAAGGCAAAGAGAATCCCGATAATATTTGCGAGGGCAGTTGCGAGGATTTCCTGGTGGCTGATATGGTAAATAACCAAACGTGATACAATAGAAACCAGAGTAGTAGCGCCACCAAAAAAAAGATAGGCAAGGATTTCATTATCAAAGAAAGCTTTTATTTGATTTTTCATGATTTTAGTATAGCATAAAGTCATATATTGTGCTATACTGGTAAGGTTGATAACCTCAACCCTTGGTGCTTAGCTTCTTTCACCAAGCATATTTTACGCGGGAAACCGCTAAAGGAGAAAACATGAAAAAATTAACTGTTCGTGACATGGCAGACATCGCTATCGTTGCTGCGATCTATGTAGTTTTGACTATTACGCCACCAATCAATGTTCTTAGTTTTGGGGCGTATCAGTTCCGTATTTCAGAAATGTTGAATTTCTTGGCCTTTTACAACCCTAAATATATCATCGGTGTGACAATTGGATGTATGATTGCTAATTTATTTAGTAGTTTTGGCCTAATAGATGTCTTTGTCGGTGGAGGTTCTACCCTAGTTTTCCTTAGTCTAGGGGTATTGCTCTTTGCAAAATACAGCAAAGATTACCTCTTTAACGGATTGATTCGAAAAGATCATTTCTTCTTTTCAATCCTCTTCTCCATTTCAATGATTACCATTGCAGCTGAACTCCATATCTTGACAGAAGCTCCCTTCTTCTTCACATGGTTCTCTACTGGAATTGGTGAGTTTGCATCACTTATAGTGGGAGCGATTTTGATTGGTAAATTGGGACAGCGAATCGATCTAACAAAATAAGAAGTTTATAAGCTAGATTCTTGCTAAATCTAGCTTTTTTCATTCCATAAAATTAAAAGAGAGCGCTTGACAAGAACATAGAACTATAGTATACTTTTTAGGTAAGCTGATTTAGCTCAGTTGGCAGAGCGCATCCATGGTAAGGATGAGGTCGCCGGTTCAATCCCGGCAATTAGCATTAAATAGATACAAAAACTCTTATTTACAAGGGTTTTTGTTATGTCTGCCCCAAATTTTTCAAAGATATTTCTTATGCACCTGTATAAATGAAGCAAAGAGTTTTGGCTGTTGACAAAAGTGACTCTATCTAGTAGAATAGTAGATGCGATGAGTCGATAGGCAGTCTTCGGACTGCTATTGAGCATAAGGAGGTCATAACGCAGGAGCGGACCTTGATGAGTTGTGTGAACCTGCTCATCACATGAAGATGCCTCTTAGTCCCTGGTCAATGACTAGGGATTTTTAATTTTCAGAAAATATAACCCAAAAATGCTTTTCAATTTCTGGAAAAAGTAGTATAATACATCTATTATAGAAATTTTTAGAAAATTCCGAAAGAGGTTATTTATGGGATATACAGTTGCTGTAGTCGGCGCGACAGGTGCTGTCGGAGCTCAGATGATAAAAATGTTGGAAGAATCAACACTTCCAATCGATAAAATTCGTTACCTTGCTTCTGCACGTTCAGCAGGCAAGACTTTGAAATTTAAAGACCAAGATATTACGATTGAAGAAACGACTGAGACCGCTTTTGAGGGTGTTGATATTGCACTCTTCTCAGCAGGTGGTTCGACATCAGCTAAGTATGCACCATACGCAGTTCAAGCTGGAGCGGTAGTAGTAGATAACACATCTTATTTCCGTCAAAATCCAGATGTACCATTGGTTGTGCCGGAAGTCAATGCTCACGCACTTGATGCCCACAACGGGATTATTGCTTGCCCTAACTGTTCAACAATCCAAATGATGGTGGCTCTTGAGCCTGTTCGTCAAAAATGGGGCTTGGACCGTATCATCGTTTCAACATACCAAGCAGTCTCTGGTGCTGGTATGGGAGCGATCCTTGAAACACAACGTGAACTTCGTGAAGTTTTGAATGACGGTGTGAATCCACGTGATTTGCATGCGGAAATCTTACCTTCAGGTGGTGACAAGAAACACTATCCTATTGCCTTTAACGCTCTTCCACAAATTGATGTCTTCACTGACAATGATTACACTTACGAAGAGATGAAGATGACTAAGGAAACGAAGAAAATTATGGAAGACGATAGCATCGCAGTGTCTGCAACCTGTGTTCGTATTCCAGTTTTGTCAGCTCACTCTGAGTCAGTTTATATTGAAACAAAAGAAGTGGCTCCAATCGAAGAAGTGAAAGCAGCTATCGCAGCCTTCCCAGGTGCTGTTCTTGAGGATGACGTAGCACATCAAATCTATCCGCAAGCTATCAACGCTGTTGGCTCGCGTGATACCTTCGTAGGTCGTATCCGTAAAGACTTGGATGCTGAAAAAGGAATCCACATGTGGGTTGTTTCAGATAACCTTCTCAAAGGTGCTGCCTGGAACTCAGTTCAGATTGCAGAAACGCTTCATGAACGTGGATTGGTTCGTCCAACAGCTGAGTTGAAATTTGAATTAAAATAGTCATATCGTTTAGGAGTTCAGATGAACTCCTTCTTTGAAATAGAGAGGTGTTTCTCATGTCTTATCAAGATTTAAAAGAGTGTAAAATCATCACGGCCTTTATTACCCCTTTCCATGAGGATGGCTCCATCAACTTTGATGCCATTCCAGCCTTGATTGAGCATTTATTGGCCCATCACACAGACGGCATTCTTCTAGCTGGAACGACTGCTGAGAGTCCGACCTTGACCCACGATGAGGAGTTGGAACTCTTTGCGGCTGTACAAAAGATTGTTAATGGACGTGTTCCTTTGATTGCGGGTGTAGGTACCAATGATACGCGTGACTCGATCGAGTTTGTCAAAGAAGTAGCAGACTTTGGTGGCTTCGCTGCTGGACTTGCGATCGTACCATACTACAACAAACCTTCTCAAGAAGGCATGTATCAGCACTTTAAAGCTATTGCAGATGCATCAGATTTACCTATTATCATTTATAACATTCCAGGGCGTGTAGTTGTTGAATTAACTCCAGAAACCATGCTTCGCTTGGCTGACCACCCAAATATCATCGGTGTTAAAGAATGTACCAGCTTGGCTAATATGGCTTACTTGATTGAGCACAAGCCAGAAGAGTTCTTGATTTATACAGGTGAAGATGGAGATGCCTTCCATGCCATGAACCTTGGTGCGGATGGGGTTATTTCTGTTGCCTCCCATACAAATGGAGATGAGATGCACGAGATGTTTACTGCCATTGCAGAAAGCGATATGAAGAAAGCTGCAGCTATTCAGCGTAAATTCATTCCTAAAGTCAATGCCCTCTTCTCTTATCCAAGTCCTGCTCCAGTTAAGGCGGTCCTTAACTATATGGGATTCGAAGCTGGACCAACTCGATTACCTCTAGTTCCAGCACCAGAAGAAGATGCTAAACGCATTATCAAAGTTGTCGTAGATGGCGACTACGAAGCAACTAAGGCAACTGTAACAGGTGTCCTTAGACCAGATTACTAATAAAGACAATAAAATCCATGACCGCAAGAAGGATCATGGATTTTTCTTATTTTCCTAAACAGAATTGGCTAAAGAGTTGGGTAATGAGTTCATCAGGAGCTGCATCACCTGTGATTTCTCCGAGAATTTCCCAAGTACGGGTCAAGTCAACTTGAAGCAAATCAACTGGCATCCCCAGTTCCAGCCCTTCATTAACAGCTTGTAGACTTTCAACGGCCTTTTCAATCAAGGAAATATGACGGGCATTTGACAAGTAAGTAGCATCTTGCTCGACCAAACCAGCATTTTCAAAGAAGAGATCGTTAATACGCTCTTCGATCTTATCAATGTTTTGGTTTTTAAGAACTGAAATACGGATGACATCTTCAGGTAGTTCCGAAGTTTCAATCGCTTCAGGAAGATCCGTTTTATTAAGTAGAATAATGCGGTTGGTATCTTGGCTGATTTCTAAGAGTTGGCGATCTTGGGCGGTCAGTGGTTCACTGGCATTTAGTACTAGTAGTACCAAGTCAGCTTCCTTGAGGGCTTTTCTAGAACGTTCGACACCGATTTGTTCCACGATATCATCTGTTTCCCGGATACCGGCTGTATCAATCAATTTGAGAGGAACCCCGTTAATGTTGACGTATTCTTCGATAACATCTCGTGTCGTACCAGCGATATCTGTTACAATAGCCTTGTCTTCACGAAGGAGATTATTGAGAAGACTGGATTTCCCAACATTGGGACGACCGATGATAGCAGTTGAAATTCCCTCACGAAGGATTTTACCACGACGAGCTGTTCTAAGGAGATTGGTTAGCAATTGCTCAAACTCCATAGTCTTCTCACGGACAACAGCGGTAGTAGCTTCCTCAACATCATCATACTCAGGATAGTCGATATTGACCTCTACTTGGGCAAGCGTATTGAGGATTTCTTGGCGAGTATTATTGATAAGATTAGAAAGAGAACCGTCCAATTGGTTGACTGCGATATTCATAGCCTTGTCTGTCTTGGCACGGATGATGTCCATCACTGCCTCAGCCTGTGTTAAGTCCACACGACCGTTTAGAAAGGCACGCTTGGTAAATTCACCCGGTTCAGCCAATCGAGCTCCTTCACGGATAGCTAGTTGGAGAATTTCATTGGTTACCGCAATCCCGCCGTGGGTGTTAATCTCGATAATATCCTCACGAGTGAAGGTCTTTGGAGACTTCATAGCTCCAACCATAACCTCATCCATGACCTTACCAGTTTGAGGGTCAACGATGTGACCGTAGTTGAGGGTATGGCTTGCAACCTTGCTCAAGTCTTTTCCTTTAAAAATCTTTTGCGCAATGGCAAAGCTATCTGTTCCGCTCAGGCGGACAATACCAATTGCTCCTTCACCTAGTGGAGTAGAGATAGCAGCGATGGTATCAAATTCACGTGTAATCATACTAATTCCTTTTGTATTTCTTTTCTTAGGATAGGTATCCAAGCATCTCTTCAAATTGTAACAAAATTAGACTATTTCTTCAATGGATGCTACTTGGATATTGAAAAAGCCTAAGCAATTCTGCTTAAGCTGGTTTATTTGGTGCGCATTTCACCTTGAGGGAAGTAGGTTCCTTCTGGCATGTCGTTGATGATGACATGAACGGCTGATTGAGGTGCTCCAGTGTTACGGACAACAGCTTCCGTTACTTCCTTAGCAAGAGCTTTCTTTTGCTCGAGCGTGCGACCTTCAAATAAATCGATGCGTACAAATGGCATAATAGCTTCCTCCACTAGTTTGTGATTTCTTCTATTTTACCACATTTTGCCGTTTAAAGCTTCAGGAAATTATGATATACTAGAATGTAGCAAAAATTTAGAAATGGACGTGAAATAGAAGCATGGCACAGTTGTATTATCGTTATGGGACTATGAACTCAGGTAAAACGATTGAGATTCTCAAGGTGGCCTATAACTATGAGGAGCAAGGAAAGGGAGTTGTGATTATGACTTCGGCTCTGGATACGCGTGACGGTGTTGGCTATGTGTCGAGTCGAATCGGCATGAAACGCCCAGCAATTGCGATTGAGGAAACGACAGATATCTTCGGCTATATCCGAGACTTACCTGAGAAACCATACTGTGTGTTGGTCGATGAGGCCCAGTTTCTCAAGCGTCACCATGTTTACGACCTAGCTCGTGTTGTGGACGAGCTAGACATACCTGTCATGGCTTTTGGTTTGAAGAATGACTTTCGCAATGAATTGTTCGAAGGTTCCAAATATCTCTTGCTTTTAGCTGATAAAATCGATGAAATAAAGACCATCTGTCAGTATTGTAAGAAAAAGGCGACTATGGTGTTGCGAACTCAAGATGGCGTGCCAGTCTATGATGGCGAACAAATTCAAATCGGTGGCAATGAAACCTATACCTCAGTCTGCCGAAAACATTATTTTGCCCCTGAAATCAATAAGGAGAATGAAGAAAAATGAACATCTATGATCAACTACAAGCTGTAGAAGACCGATATGAAGAATTAGGAGAATTGCTGAGTGACCCTGATGTCGTTTCAGACACCAAACGTTTCATGGAGCTTTCAAAAGAAGAGGCTTCAACTCGTGACACAGTAACAGCCTACCGTGAGTACAAACAAGTTCTTCAAAACATCGTTGATGCCGAAGAGATGATTAAAGAATCAGGCGGAGATGCGGACTTGGAAGAAATGGCCAAGCAAGAGCTCAAGGATGCCAAGGCTGAAAAAGAAGAATACGAAGAAAAACTGAAAATCTTGCTTCTTCCAAAGGATCCAAACGATGACAAGAACATCATCCTTGAAATCCGTGGAGCAGCTGGTGGAGACGAAGCGGCACTTTTCGCTGGAGACCTTCTAACTATGTACCAAAAGTATGCGGAAGCCCAAGGCTGGCGCTTTGAAGTTATGGAAGCCTCAATGAACGGCGTAGGTGGTTTCAAAGAAGTCGTAGCCATGGTTTCCGGTCAGTCCGTTTACTCTAAGCTTAAGTATGAGTCTGGTGCACATCGTGTGCAACGTGTCCCTGTGACAGAGAGCCAAGGCCGTGTCCACACCTCAA
Source organism: Streptococcus oralis subsp. oralis (assembly GCF_002096495.1). Classification (GTDB taxonomy): domain Bacteria; phylum Bacillota; class Bacilli; order Lactobacillales; family Streptococcaceae; genus Streptococcus; species Streptococcus oralis_CU. Next base: position 534,462 of record NZ_NCUO01000012.1, read on the forward strand.
CAGCGACAGTTCTAATCATGCCTGAAGTGGAAGAAGTAGAGTACGATATTGATCCAAAAGACCTTCGTGTTGACATCTACCACGCATCTGGTGCTGGTGGTCAGAACGTCAACAAGGTTGCGACTGCCGTTCGTATTGTTCACTTGCCGACCAATATCAAGGTTGAGATGCAGGAAGAACGTACCCAGCAGAAAAACCGTGAGAAGGCTATGAAGATTATTCGTGCGCGTGTGGCTGACCATTTTGCTCAGATTGCCCAAGATGAACAAGACGCTGAACGTAAGTCTACTATTGGTACTGGTGACCGTTCAGAACGGATCCGTACTTACAACTTCCCACAAAACCGTGTTACAGACCACCGTATCGGCTTGACTCTCCAGAAATTAGATACCATTTTGTCTGGTAAACTAGATGAAGTTGTAGATGCTTTGGTCCTTTACGATCAAACACAGAAATTAGAAGAATTAAACAAATAATGAAATTAGCTCAATTATTTTCAGATTTTGAAGAAGAATTGATCAGACAAGGAGAGGAAGCAGAAAGCCTCTCTTTTGTCTATCGTAGCCTGAAAAAACTCTCTTTTACAGATTTCGTCTTTGCCCTCCAGCAAGAAGTAACAGAGGAAGAAAAACAATTTGTAGAGGAAATTTACCAGCAGTTAGGGGCCCACAAACCAGCTCAGTATATGATTGGACAGGCAGATTTCTTTGGAATGCAGTTAAAAGTGGATGAGCGGGTTTTGATTCCTCGTCCAGAAACAGAAGAGTTGGTGGAACTCATCCTCACAGAAAACCCTGAGGAAAATCTTAATGTCCTAGATATTGGGGCTGGAAGTGGTGCCATAGCCCTTGCTTTAGCAAAAAATCGTCCAGATTGGTCTGTAACGGCAGTGGATATTTCACAAGATGCACTAGACTTAGCAATTGACAACGCTAGAAATCAAAATATTAATATATTTTTTAAAAAATCTGATTGTTTTGCAGAAATTTCTGAAAAATATGATATAATTGTATCCAATCCACCCTATATCTCTCGAGAAGATGAGTTAGAAGTCGGTTTGAATGTTTTACATTCGGAGCCTCATCTAGCTCTCTTTGCAGATGAGGATGGCCTAGCTATTTACCGCAGAATTGCGGAAGATGCAAAAGACTATCTCACAGATGGTGGTAAGATTTACCTTGAAATTGGATACAAGCAAGGTCAGAGTGTTCCTGCGCTTTTTAGGAAACATCTTCCTGAAAAACGGGTACGAACACTCAAGGACCAATTTGGTCAAGATAGGATGGTTGTAGTTGATGATGGACAGGATTAGACAAGAGTTGGAAAAGGGCGGAGCTGTTGTTTTGCCTACAGAGACAGTTTACGGTCTCTTTGCTAAGGCCTTAGACGAAAAAGCTGTCGACCATGTTTACCAACTCAAACGTCGTCCTAGAGATAAGGCACTTAACCTCAATGTTGCCTCTCTAGAGGACATCTTGCACTTTTCAAAGAAACAGCCAACCTATCTTCAAAAACTTGTAGAGACTTTCTTGCCAGGTCCCTTGACCATCATTCTCGAAGCCAATGACAGAGTTCCCTATTGGGTCAATTCTGGTCTTGCAACTGTTGGATTTCGAATGCCAAGTCACCCCATAACGCTTGATTTGATTCGCGAGACAGGACCCTTGATTGGGCCGTCTGCCAATATTTCAGGTCAGGCAAGTGGAGTGACCTTTGCTCAAATTCTAGAGGATTTTGACCAAGAGGTTCTGGGTTTGGAGGACGACACTTTTCTAACTGGACAGGATTCGACGATTTTGGATTTGTCTGGGGACAAGGTGAAAATCTTACGCCAAGGGGCGATTAAGCGAGAAGATATTCTTGCACAGTTGCCAGAGATTTCTTTTGAGGAGGAATGAGATGCTAAGAGATTTGCAAGAAACAGATGTGAAAGCAATATGTGACATTAACCAAGAGGCTTTGGGCTATTCTTTTAGTCCAGAGGACACAGCTAGTCAACTAGCTAAATTATCTCAGGATTCCCATCATTTCCTACTTGGCTATGAGGATGAGGCCAACCATGTCCTACTTGGATATGTCCATGCTGAAGTTTATGAATCTCTTTATTCCAAAGCAGGATTTAATATCTTAAGCTTAGCGGTTTCACCTCAAGCACAAGGGCGAGGTATCGGTAAATCCTTGTTGCAAGGGTTGGATCAAGAAGCAAAAAGACGGGGTTATGAGTTTATCCGCTTAAATTCTGCCGATCACCGTCAGGGTGCTCATGCATTTTATGAAAAAGTTGGTTATACTTGTGATAAAGTGCAGAAACGGTTTATTCGCATCTTTTAGTTTATTTTCTTTCTTGTAAAAACAAACTAAAGGACCAGTCACACTATAAAGGAGAAGACCTATGATTTTTGACAAAGATGATTTTAAAGTATACGATGCTGATCTCTGGAATGCTATTGCCAAAGAAGAAGAACGCCAGCAAAACAATATCGAGTTGATTGCTTCGGAAAACGTGGTTTCCAAGGCTGTTATGGCAGCTCAAGGGTCTATCTTGACGAATAAATACGCTGAAGGTTACCCAGGACGCCGTTATTATGGTGGAACAGATGTGGTAGACGTGGTAGAAACTCTAGCTATTGAACGCGCGAAAGAAATTTTCGGGGCTAAATTTGCCAATGTCCAACCTCACTCAGGAAGCCAAGCCAACTGTGCTGCTTACATGGCCTTGATTGAGCCAGGTGATACGGTTATGGGAATGGATTTGGCTGCAGGTGGACACTTGACGCACGGGGCTCCTGTTAGCTTCTCTGGTCAAACCTACAACTTTGTTTCTTACAGTGTGGATCCTGAAACAGAACTCTTGGACTTTTTTGCCATCTTGAAACAAGCCCAAGAAGTGAAGCCAAAACTAATCGTAGCAGGTGCTTCAGCCTATTCTCAAATTATCGACTTCTCAAAATTCCGTGAAATCGCAGACGCTGTCGGGGCTAAGCTCATGGTAGATATGGCTCATATCGCTGGTTTGGTTGCTGCTGGTCTACATCCAAGTCCAGTTCCATACGCTCATATCACAACGACAACGACCCACAAAACCCTTCGTGGACCTCGTGGTGGTTTGATTTTGACAAATGATGAGGACCTAGCGAAGAAAATCAATTCAGCTATTTTCCCTGGTATCCAAGGTGGACCTTTGGAGCATGTTATCGCTGCTAAGGCTGTTTCCTTCAAAGAAGTTTTAGATCCGGCCTTCAAGGATTATGCTGCTAATGTTATCAAAAACAGCAAGGCTATGGCAGCTGTCTTCTTGCAAGACCCTGACTTCCGTACCATTTCTGGCGGGACTGAAAACCACCTCTTCTTAGTCGATGTTACTAAGGTTGTTGAAAACGGAAAAGTGGCTCAAAACTTGCTGGATGAGGTTAATATTACCCTAAATAAAAACTCAATCCCTTACGAAACTTTGTCACCATTCAAGACAAGTGGGATTCGTATCGGAGCAGCAGCCATCACTGCACGTGGATTTGGTGAAGAAGAATGCCGTAAAGTGGCTGAACTCATCATTAAAACTCTTAAGAATGCAGAAAATGAGGCTGTCTTAGAAGAAGTGAGAAGTGAAGTCAAAGCTTTGACAGATGCCTTCCCATTATACGAGGACTAATACTTTTATGGACATTTATATTAAGAAGTCTATTATCCATCAGTTCAGCCCAGATGATACGGAGTTGTTCCTAGCGGATAAGTTTCTCAATATTACTCCAAAAATCGAGGAATACTTACGCAAAAAAATTGAACGCGTGTATTCAGATGAAGCTAAGACTGGGATTTTCGAGGAAGAAAATCCCTTCTTCAATCACATCACAGACGATTTGTTGGAGACATCAGTAACACTGGCTAATCTTTGGAAAGAAGAGTTTAGCATTTCTGAAAATCTCAAGACCAATGACTTGATTTTTGTTCAGTTTTCTAAAGAAGGTGTAGAGCATTTCGCTTTCTTGCGAATTGCCCTGCGGGAAACCTTAACCCACCTTGGTGGAGAAGTTGATAATCCAATCAAGCTGACTCAGAATAACTTACCTGGATTTGGAACGGGGGCTGATGAGGCCTTGGTGGTCAATCTTCAAAGTCGAAAGTACCACCTCATCGAGAAACGAATCAAGTATAATGGAACTTTTTTGAACTACTTTTCAGAGAATATGCTTGCTGTCGCCCCTAAGATTTCGCCAAAAAAATCCATCAAGGAACTGGAAAAAACGGCTCAGAGAATTGCAGAGTCCTTTAACACAGATGATTTTCAATTCCAATCCAAGGTCAAATCAGCGATTTTCAACAATCTTGAAGAAAGCAATGAATTGTCACCCGAGAAATTGGCTAATGACCTTTTTGACAATAATCTGACGGCTCGTTTGAGCTTTATTGACCAAGTCAAGGAAGCCGTACCAGAACCAGTCCAGTTCGATGAAATTGATGCCAGTCGTCAGCTCAAGAAATTTGAAAACCAAAAACTTTCCTTGTCAAACGGAATTGAACTCATCGTTCCCAATAACGTCTATCAAGACGCCGAGTCTGTTGAGTTTATCCAAAATGACAATGGAACCTATTCTATCTTAATCAAAAATATCGAGGATATTCAAAGTAAATAATGTTTAAATTTATAAGAAGAGTGCTTGTGCTAGCAGTCTTCCTTTTCGCAGGATACAAAGCTTATCATATCCATCAGGATGTTAAACAAGTCATGACCTACCAACCCATGGTTCGAGAAATCTTGAGCGAAAGAGATACTCCAGCCAATGAAGAACTTGTGCTCGCCATGATTTATACCGAAACGAAGGGAAAAGAGCGGGATGTCATGCAGTCTAGTGAGTCTGCTAGTGGCGCTACCAATACTATCAAAGACGATGCTTCTAGTATTCGCCAAGGGATACAGACACTAACAGATAACCTCTATTTGGCACAGAGTAAAGGAGTAGACGTCTGGACCGCCGTTCAAGCCTATAATTTTGGACCTGCCTATATCGACTTTATCGCTCAGAATGGCAAGGAAAATACTCTGGCACTAGCCAAGCGTTACTCCCGAGAAACGGTCGCTCCAATCCTTGGCAATACTACAGGGAAGACCTACACCTATATCAACCCTATTTCTATCTTTCACGGAGCTGAACTCTATGAAAATGGTGGAAATTATTACTACTCGAGACAGGTTCGCTTTAATCTCTATATCATGAAATTCTTTAATTTCTTTTAAACATCTGGTTTGACCAGGTGTTTTTCACTATAAGCTTTCTTTAAGATTGTTTTATTACCCTAGAAAGGTAAAGGAGGGAATATCCCATGAGAAAGAAATTCTTTCTAACAAGCGCTGCAATTTTGTGGGCAGCAACAGCTATGACGAGTGTCCACGCAGCAACAGATGTTCAAAAAGTAATCGATGAAACCTATGTACAACCTGAATATGTCCTAGGTTCTTCTCTATCTGAAGACCAGAAAAATCAAACTCTTAGCAAACTTGGCTATGATGCATCAAAAGACACCAAAGATATCAAAACTATGACACCTGATATCTATTCGAAAATTATGAATGTGGCTAATGATGCTAGTCTACAGCTCTATTCGTCAGCTAAGATTCAAAAACTAGGTGACAAGTCACCTCTAGAGGTTAAGATTGAAACGCCTGAAAATATCACCAAGGTGACGCAGGATATGTACCGTAACGCAGCAGTGACACTGGGAGTGGAGCATGCCAAAATCACAGTTGCAGCACCCATTCCAGTTACAGGAGAGAGCGCCCTAGCAGGGATTTACTACTCGTTAGAGGTCAATGGTGCTAAAGTACCGCAAGCCAATAAAGACTTGGCTCAAGAGGAGCTAAAAGCCTTATCCGATATTAATGCTGAAAACAAGGACAAGTCAGGTTACGATGCTAATAAACTCAATGTCGCTTTGGCAGATATCAAGGCTGGAATCGCAAAGGCAAAAGAAGCCAAAGGCAATCTGACAGAAGAAGATGTCCGCAAAATTGTTGAAGACACGCTAAAAAACTACAAACTCGATCAGGTTATAACAGGAAACCAGGTCAATATCATCATCAATTTTGCACTCAACCTCTCAAAGAGTGACATTTTGAACAATGCTGATTTCACTAAAACCCTAAATGACCTCAAGGAAAGCATTGTTTCCCAAGCTGGAGATAGCTTCAAAAATATCAACCTCAACTTTGATGCCAATAAAGCGCTAGAAGACGGGGGCAATTTCTTTAGCTCCCTGTGGCAAGCCATTGTCAACTTCTTCAAGAGTTTTGGTGCTTAGGTCATTTCATGATATAATAGATGGTAACAGAAATGTTGCCGTCTTTTTTTGTCGGCCGATAGAAAGTGAAAAATATGCTAAAGAAAAATGATATTGTAGAAGTTGAAATTGTTGATTTGACCCATGAAGGTGCTGGGGTTGCTAAGGTAGATGGTTTGGTTTTCTTTGTAGAAAATGCTCTACCAACTGAGAAAATTCTCATGCGAGTCCTTAAGGTCAATAAAAAGATTGGCTACGGGAAAGTTGAAGAATACCTTACACATTCTTCACATCGTAACCAAGACCTTGACCTAGCTTATCTACGCTCAGGTATCGCTGATTTGGGGCATCTTGCCTATCCAGAGCAGCTCGAGTTTAAAACTAAGCAAGTCAAGGATAGTCTCTACAAGATTGCTGGCATTAGAGATGTAGAGGTCGCTGAAACACTAGGTATGGAACATCCAGTCAAGTATCGCAATAAGGCACAGGTGCCCGTTCGTCGAGTGAATGGTGTCTTGGAAACTGGTTTTTTCCGTAAGAATTCGCATGACCTTATGCCTCTTGAAGATTTCTTTATCCAGGATCCTGTCATTGACCAAGTTGTGGTAGTTCTACGCGATTTGCTTCGTCGTTTTGATTTAAAACCTTATGACGAAAAGGAGCAGTCTGGCTTGATTCGAAATCTTGTAGTGCGACGTGGTCATTATTCAGGACAAATCATGGTGATTTTAGTAACAACTCGTCCTAAAGTTTTTCGTGTTGAGCAATTGATTGAACAACTCATCAAGCAGTTTCCAAAGATTGTGTCTGTCATGCAAAATATCAACGACCAGAATACCAATGCGATTTTTGGGAAAGAATGGCGCACACTTTATGGCCAAGACTATATTACTGATCATATGTTGGGAAATGACTTCCAAATCGCTGGCCCAGCCTTCTACCAGGTCAATACTCAAATGGCGGAGAAACTTTATCAAACAGCCATTGACTTTGCGGAGTTAAGAGAAGATGATGTGGTGATCGATGCCTATTCAGGGATTGGAACGATTGGATTATCCGTTGCCAAGCATGTCAAAGAAGTCTACGGTGTTGAAGTTATTCCAGAAGCAGTGGAAAATAGCCAGAAAAATGCTGTATTAAACAATATCACCAATGTCCACTATGTTTGTGACACGGCTGAAAATGCTATGAAGAATTGGCTCAAGGAAGGTATTCACCCAACCGTTATATTGGTTGATCCACCACGCAAGGGCTTAACCGAAAGCTTTATCAAAGCAAGCAGCCAAACAGGAGCTGACCGCATCGCCTATATTTCCTGCAATGTTGCAACCATGGCGCGTGATATCAAACTATATCAAGAATTGGGATATAAATTGAAGAAAGTACAGCCAGTGGATCTGTTTCCTCAAACGCACCACGTCGAGTGTGTAAGCTTGTTAGAGAAACGTGGTTAATCCTCAAAAGGTTTCCTAAACCTTTTGAGTTCTGCAGACGCCTCTGCTATATCTGTCGTTGAGTGAGAAATGTACGATAAGATAATACTTTTTTAAGAATTTATGAAAGGTGTAGAATAGTATGATTACATACGATGATATAATTTTCTTTTATAAAGATAAGAAAAATATCCCAGGAAAACAATGTGATGATGATTGTAATAAATTAGCGAAGACATTCTATAACATTTCAAAGGGAGAAGTAAAAGGTCTTGACGATGATATTTTCTATGCTAATGAGATTATAAGTAGAATGAATAGTGGAACTCTCACCGAATTAGCAACTTTCAAATATTTTACTGAGGAAGAGGCGTATACATTAATAAAATCAGGATATGAGGGTGTTGAAACCATAAATTCAATAAATCCTAGTCAAAAATGGCATTTATATGTTTCGTATATAGCATATCAAGAGGTAGCTGAAAAACTTGATTTTGAAACGAATGTAAAAAAAGTTTCAGGTAAAAATTTTGAGAATGAACGTTTCTCTTTAGTTAATAACGTTAGACAAGAAGAATATAAAAAGTGGATGATAAAGGAAGCAACATTAAATAAAAATTCTAAATGGCCCGAGGATATAGAAGCAGAAATAGAAAAATTTAATAAACAAAATAAGGGATAATTACCTTTAAAACTAACTGAGAGTATGTTTTTTATGAGTGAAATAAAAGAATAATTTATTTATTTTAATTTTGGTACTATATGAATCATATTTTACATTAGTGGCGATATTTTTTATCTTGCAGTAATCTCTGTGAGCACACTGGAATCGATTTACGGTTTGTTGACTTGGATTAAGGAAGAGGCTCGTTCTCTTCTAAATGAACCAATGAAGAAGGGAATTGGATAATAGGATAAGAACGCCGTGATAAAGATCTAAGTTTTTAATATGCTATAAGTAGAACTTATTCGCTTTGGAAAAATTATAATTTAGAAACGTGAATAAACTTGTTTAAACTTTATGTATCTTTAGAAAGTGTGTTAACTTGAAAGAACAAATTTTTTTGATGGGTGGGAATCCCCCAATAACGAAATATAGCATTGTTGATAAAACTGTATTATCAAGCAAGATTGAAAGAATTGTTATTTTTACAGTTTTTCAAGATAATTGGCAACCCTATATGAAGAAGTACACGGAAGTTTTCCAAAGTCAATTTCCTAATCTAAACACTGATTACTTACTTTTGGACACTGAGCAGATTGATTTTGATAGCTATTTAGATGCTGATCTAATCATCATCGGTGGTGGAAATACGGAAAAATATATAGCTACTTATGTCAATCAGGAGTTCAAAAATTATATCGATCATATGCTTAATAAAGGGGCAAAAGTTATAGGGTTTTCTGCAGGAGCCCTATTATTAGGAGAAAAAGTCTATGTCTCACCTAATGATAATTCAGAACATCAGATAAAGATAAAAAATGGATTAGGAGTTTTTAGTCAGTTTTTAATTAGTGTTCATTATGATTCATGGAATGATAAAGCAAATAAGGATAGAGCTGAAGAACTTGTTAATGTTCCCATAATTCCACTAAATAATCATTCATGTCTTGTATTAGATAAACTTGGAAACATTATTGAGAAAATTGACTAGTTTCCATTATCTAAATCTTGATCTAGTAACTAAAGTGTAGACGAAATGAATAATGAAAAGCCTTGATTGTAAGGCTTTTTTTGCATTTTTGTGATAAAATATAGTTAGTTATAAATCGAGAGCAACTAAGAAGCAGTAAAAATATTATTCATAAAATAATCAAGATAAGGGCGATAAAATGACAGAAATTGACAAAAAGAATTTAAAAAATTATCTTTGTTTTACATTTGGAATTACTTATATATCTTGGGGGCTTCTTGCCATATTTACACAATCTTATATTTTGGGATTAGAGACATTTATAGGAAGAATATTACATATAGTTGGTGCACTTGGACCAGCTATTGCAAGTGGCTTTTATTTAAAAAGTAATAATATAAAATTTAAACATTTTTTATTTAATTATCTGATGCCATTATTCTTTATACAACTAATTTTTTTTGGTGGTGGACATGAAGAATTAGGATGGAGAGGAATATTACAACCATTACTTGACAAAAAATATACTTATTGGCAATCTAATTTGATTGTAGGATCAATTTGGGGAATATGGCATCTGCCTTTATGGTTTATAGTTGGAGAAAGTCATCAAGGATTTCCTTTTATTTTATTTTTTATATATACATTATTTTTAAGTTTTGTTTTAGGGCTTCTTTACCGTCAAACGAAATCTGTGGGATACTGTGTATTATTTCATGCATTCGCAAATTTGTTAAATCTCTATTTTGTGTTAAAAATTAATCTTATTTTTATTATCATTTTTATTGGTTATTTGATTTATACTATATTGGCGAGTAATAGAATTGGTAAGGAAAAGTAATTTTAACTTTAGATTAGTATATCCATTATTGAAAGTAACGATTGGATAATTAGATGATCTATGTTAGAGAATTATCTATTATAATTTAAAGTGGAGTGATGAATGTCGTTTCTTTTGGAAGTAGTGATAATCTTTCCGTTCCACAGTATCATTCTAAAATGATTTTTACTGCCTTTTGTTTATTAGTATAAAAGTAGAATATTACTATACGTCGAGTGTGTAAGCTTGTTGGTAAAATCTTAAAACTTTGAACGAAAAGGGATATGAAAAGCCTCGATTGTAGCATTTTGTGAATTTTTATATTATAATATTGAGCATAAAACGAATACTGAAAAGGTGGAATAAAATAATGATATATGCTGTAACTATTGATTTCAATGATTTTTATGATGATCTTAATGATGTTTGGAGTACTAGGTTGCAATTACCAAATGGAGCAGTGATAGCATTTTGGAAATGTAAGATAAAGTATGTGAACAGTAATGAGAGTCATTACTTAAAGATTACTTCTGCTCAGAAACAAAATATTAGTGAATGTCTGATTCTATTATCATTTTTTACTACTTTGCCTCTTTTTACTTTTGAGTATAATTTCGAGAAAACTGAGGAAATTTTAGATGAAAGACAATTAGAAAATCCATCAGTATCTGAATGGCTGGAAAGACTTTCTACCATAGAACGTAAATTGAATCACAAGAAAAATAGAAAGCGCAGGAATGAAATCTTATCTTTGATGAAGATGTGTTCTATTGGAGCGTTACATGACTATAGAAATCACAGTGAAGAACAGTTCTTTATGTACTTTAAGCCTATTGAACGTGTAGCAAAATTGCAACTTGATAATACTAAAATTTTGACAGGATTTTCTAATGAGGCAAGAAAAAATTTAACAAAGACCTTCTTGGAGCAATTGTTTTTGTCGAATTTTGATAATACGTTTTTTGATCAAGAAACTCTTACTGAATTAGCTGGAGAACTAAACTCAACATTAAATAATAGCCTTGAGAGAAAAAATCATAGACGCATAGTTCTAGCGTTAAGCAGTATCACAAATAATTTGGATGATGGTGATTCTACCAAATCAACATTACTCAAAATAGATAGTAACAGAGTTCAGGAACTTGTCAAAATTAGGAACGATATAGCTCACGGCAATAAGGTTAATGTGTCACCTGATGATCTAATAGATGTAGAGTATTTATCACGACAATTAATTACCTTAGTCTTTTTTGGAATTAATTTTAAGCAAGTTTATTTAAGAAGTAAGAAATTTAATACAGATTTTTGGTCATAATGGGAAGTAACTTATTGACTAAGATGTAACCAAAGAAACTATGACGAATATAGGAGTGAGTTTTGAGAATCACATGGTATTCAAAAGTGTATAGTATACCCTCGGTATTAATGTGATTGAGGGGTAGCAACCGACTGTGGCACATGTCGGAGCGGTAGCGTTGATACAAAGAGTCAAATCGTGACAAATCCTCCATTTAAGCAATGTTATAAACAGTTAGAATTTAAGGAGAGAAAAATGATTTTAGAAACAGAAAGATTGATTTTTCGCACATGGGAAGAAAGAGATGCCAATGATTTATTTTATTACTTTTATTAAGAAATTAATCTAGATATCGTTGTGGTTGCCCTATAAAAAATATATAAATTTTGAGGAGTATTAATATGTAATTATGTATCAAGATGATTGTAGATAAGCAGTTAATAATACCTAATAAGTAGTGTTTGAGAAGAAATGATTGCTATTTTTTAGTATAAATTGAAAGGTTATAAATTAATTAGTCATGGATGGAAGAAGGTTACAAAACTATTGGTCGAATGAGATAAAAGCAATGCTAGAAACCTATAGACAATTTCAAGTATTGATTCCATCAAAAGAAGTAGAAGGTTCAGCACATAACGCAGAAGATGGAAGGTATGTTGAAACTCTAATACGGGAATATCTTAAAAAGTATTTACCAAGGGAATTGGAAGTATTAACAGGATTCATACTGAGACCCGCTGTAAAAACGGAGTTAGATAATAGAAGTAGGAGAAATAAGGAAGATACTAATTCTTCACAATTGGACATCATAGTTTATAATAGCGGAAGGTATCCTGTTTTTCAAAGGTTTGGTGAAAGTGTTATTGTACCACCTGAGGGTGTTATTGGAATCATATCTGTAAAAAAGAAATTAAAAACTAACCATATAATTCCTGAAATTGAATCGTTGAGATCGGCTTCAAAACTTTGTCATTGTTCAAATCAAGATACTCCGTTACGAGGACCGTTTTTAGCATTAGTTTCAATGGAATCTACAAATATTCGTCCAAGTACAATATTTAATAAAATGGAATCAACCTATTCAAATGAGTATGATTATTTTGATAATCTAGTAGGATATATTGGTTCCCTTAATGGATGGACTATTTTTAAGACACGCCCTCCACAGGGAGGAAATAGCGCTAGGTATATACATTTTACTCACAATGATCAAGAAATGCACTTAGGACTTCAGTTTATATTAACGGGTATATTGAGTGTGTTTTATGACAAGTCTCGTAGTAGTACTTCTAGACCAGGTTTTACAGGCTTTCCTTCTCATAGAAGTCAGGATACTAATCTTGGAACTATAGATGTTAAAGGATTGAGAGAGGGAATAGAGTAATACTTTTCTTGAAATTTAAATTTTTGTTCAGAAATTTTATGCTAAAATAATTTTATTATCTTATTTCTCTAAAAATATATTTTTTGTATTATATTGTAAGTGAGTTAGCGTGTTATTAAAATGATAACCCTATAAAGTGTAAGAGACGCATCAAAGAGTACCTAGAGAAGGAGTATGGGTATAACCTATCTCAATCACTAGATGAAATTCGTCCTAACTATCGGTTCAATGAAACCTGTCAGGATACAGTTCCTCAGGCCATCATAGCCTTTCTTGAAAGTACAGACTTTGAAGATGCGATAAGAAATGCCATCTCACTTGGTGGCGACAGTGATACACTTGCTACAATCACTGGCAGCATAGCAGAGGCAGCTTATGGTATTCCTGATTGGATTAAGGAAAAGACCTATTCTTACTTGGATGAACCCTTAAAGGATATACTCAGGCGATGGGATAATAAGGTTGATATAAAATAAAAGAGTTTTAATCTCCAGTACGTCATATTTTTCTTTCCAGCATTTTCATTATATAATGGGAGTACATTTACTTGCATACGATGTAATATAAACATTTCTAATGAATATTAAGGAGAAAATCAATGAAAAAAGTAATGTTAATTATCAACCCTACCTCTGGTGGGGAGAAGGCTTTGGATTATAAAGAAAAGCTGGAGAATAAAGCAAAAGAATACTTTGAATATGTTGAAACCAAAATTACCGAAAAAGCGTTGGATGCAACAAATTTTGCTGAGGAAGCCTCTCGTGAGCAGTACGATGCAGTGGTTGTTTTCGGTGGAGACGGGACTGTCAATGAAGTCATTTCGGGTATTGCTGAGAGAGACTACATTCCTAAGTTAGGGATTATCCCAGGCGGTACGGGTAACCTCATTACGAAACTTTTGGAAATCAATCAAGACATCGATGGTGCGATTGATGAACTCGATTTTAACTTAACCAACAAGATTGATATCGGTAAAGCGAATGACAACTATTTTGGTTATATATTTAGTATCGGTTCTCTGCCTGAGGCGATTCATAATGTTGAAATCGAGGATAAGACAAAATTTGGTATTCTTGCCTATGCTGTAAATACCATGAAGTCTGTCATGACGGATCAGGTCTTTAACATTAAGGTTGAGACAGAAAACGGAAATTATATTGGTGAAGCGAGCCATGTTTTGGTTCTCTTGACAAATTACTTCGCTGACAAGAAAATCTTTGAAGAAGACAAAGATGGCTATGCCAATATTTTGATTCTAAAAGATGCTTCTATATTCTCTAAATTATCCGTTATTCCTGATTTACTAAAAGGAGATGTTGTCGGAAATGATAATATTGAGTATATCAGAGCACGTAATATTAAAATCTCTTCAGATAGTGAATTGGAGTCAGATGTTGACGGCGATAAATCGGATAACCTACCTGTAGAAATCAAAGTCCTAGCTCAACGAGTAGAAGTATTTTCAAAACCGAAAGAGTAGAAGGTAAAAATTAGTTTATTGTTCACAACGAAATTAAGTTCTATATCAACGATTGGAGGAGGAATGAATTCTCTATTTGATGAATTTCGAACAATTTGTTCTCATTTAAACCAAGTCGGAATCACTCCGACGCTCATGGGGTCATTGGGGTTTGAATACCGTTCAAATGAAGAATGGCAGCCGTCTGACATTGACATTCATGTGCCTGGTGACCCTAGAGGTTGGGAAGCACCTGATCATCTCAGAATTTATGACTGGGACAAGATAATGAAAGTGATGAAAGACTTAGGCTACGCCTTAACAGATATTCATGAGCATGAATTCCAAAAGGATAGAGTGAGTGTTGAATTTGGAAGTATCGATTCGTTACTTGATTTTGCAGGAGTTTCGGAATCAGATATAGAGTTGATTCATCTCGAGGACATCACTTTTCGTGTTCCAAGTTTGGAACAGTATTTCAGTATATACAAGGCTTCTTCCCAAGATTCCTATCGAAATGACCACAATAACAATAAAGATTTTAAAAAGATAGATTGGCTGGAAAGACATTTGTAAAATCATCATTTGAAAAGTAGCAAGTTGTAAGACTGGCTGCTTTTTTATTTTGAAAAACAATCCACTCAAAACTACGGACTAGTCTTGAAAATAAAATTTTAAAGTAGTATACTAGAACAACAAAGGTGAAAGCGTTTGCGTTACAGATGAATGAAAGTAAATCAGGAGACAAAACAATGGAATTGACTGCCATTTACCATAGAACAGAGTCGGAGTATGCTTATCTTTATAAGGATAAGATAATGCACATTCGTATCCGGACTAAGAAAGATGATATTGAAAGCATCCATTTGCATTATGGTGATCCTTTTATCTTTTTAGAGGACCATTATGAAGTAAACAAGGAGATGGTCAAAGTAACTTCTGATGCCTTATTTGATTACTGGCAAGCAGAAGTTTCAGTGGGCTATGCGCGACTCCAGTATCTCTTTGAACTCAAGGATAAGCAAGGTCAGAGTATTTTCTATGGCGATAAGGGATGTGTTGAAAATACGCTAGAAAACCTTCATTATGAAGGAAATGGCTTTAAAATTCCGTATATCCATGAGATTGATGCTTGCCATGTTCCTGACTGGGTAGCAGAGATGGTATGGTACCAGATTTTCCCAGAACGCTTTGCTAATGGCAATCCTGAGATTTCACCTGAAGGTGCGCTAGCTTGGGATTCCTTTATCAAGCCAAAGACGAGCGATTTCTTTGGTGGTGATTTACAGGGCATTATTGACCATCTGGATTACTTGCAAGACTTAGGGATTACAGGTCTTTATCTCTGTCCGATTTTTGAATCCCCAAGCAATCACAAGTATAATACGACGGATTATTTCGAAATTGACCATCATTTTGGAGACAAGGGAACTTTCCGTAAACTGGTGGAGGGAGCCCATCAGAGGGGCATGAAAATCATGCTGGATGCTGTTTTCAATCATATCGGGGACCAGTCTCCACAATGGCAGGATGTTCTCAAGCATGGTGAAAAGTCGGAATATAAAGACTGGTTCCATGTTCAAGAATTCCCCGTGACCAAGGATAAGCTGGGAAACCCAAGAAAACTCCCTTACCATACCTTTGCCTTTGCCAGCTATATGCCCAAGCTCAATACGGCCAATCCTCAAGTGAGAGACTATCTGTTAAGCGTTGCGACTTACTGGATTGAAGAGTTTGATATCGATGCATGGCGCCTGGATGTGGCCAATGAAGTAGACCATCAATTTTGGAGAGATTTCCATAAGGCTGTCTTGGCTAAAAAGCCTGACCTTTATATTCTTGGAGAGGTTTGGCACACTTCACAGCCCTGGCTAAATGGAGATGAATTCCACGCAGTCATGAACTATCCTCTCTCTGACAGTATCAAGGATTATTTCTTGCGAGGGACTAAGAAGACACCTCAATTTATCGATGAAATCAATAGCCAGTCTATGTACTATAGACAACAGATTTCGGAAGTGATGTTCAATCTTTTGGATTCGCATGATACGGAGCGCATTTTGACTACTGCCAAGGAAGATGTTCAACTCGTTAAGTCGGCTCTTGCTTTCCTCTTTTTACAAAGAGGGACACCGTGTTTCTACTATGGAACAGAGTTGGAGTTAGGTGGAGGACCAGATCCAGATTGTCGTCGTGTCATGCCTTGGGAACGTGTTTCAGACAGTAATGACATGCTTAATTTTATGAAGAAGTTGATTCAGCTTCGCAAGAGTGTCTCAGATATAATTCAGAACGGGACCTATAGACTGAAAGAAATCAAGCCAGATGTGGTATCTCTGGCATGGGATTATGATGGACAAAAAATCCAAGCTGTTTTTAACCAATCAACTGAAAATTATCTTGTAGATAGTGATGTTGTAGCTCTAGCAAGTCATTGCCAAGTATTGGAGCAGCAACTGGTGATATTGCCTAAAGGTTTTGTGATTCAATAAAAAATAGGATTAAAAAGGCTGTAATGAATAGGTGATTCGTGCAGTCTTTTTTTGACTTATGTAGTATAATAAAGCTAAGTCACGGATTATCGGATGAGGTATTAGTGAAGAGTGTTTAAAGAAAAATAGAGACTTTTGCTTTAGAAAGGAAATTTCATGAAACGAACGAGAAAAGTAGTAGCCTTGGGACTGTGTTTGCCCTTATTTCTTGGATTGGCTGCTTGTCAGCAAAATAATACGAGCACTGAAGCTGCAAACCAGACACAGACCAGCTCAGATAAAGTTCCTTGGACGGCTTCATATTCCAATCTAAACGGTCAAGTCAGTACCGAAGAGGTCAAATCTCTCTTATCAGCTCACTTGGACCCAAATAGTGTTGAGGCATTTTTCAATCTTGTCACAGACTATAATGCGACTGTCGGCTCCACTGGCTTAAGTGGAAATTTTGCCTCCTTTACGAAGACAGAATACGATGTAGAGAAAATTAGTAATCTATGGAATCAAAAAAAGGGTGACTTTGTCGGAACCAACTGCCGCATCAATAGCTATGCGCTCTTGAAAAATTCGGTCACAATTCCAAAGCTTGAAAAGAATGATCAGCTACTTTTTGTGGATAACGATGCTATCGATAAGGGAAAAGTATTTGATGCGAAAGATAAGGAAGAGTTTGATATTCTATTTTCTAGGGTAGCGACGGAAGCAACGATGGATGTAAAAGTTCATGCGCAGAAGATGGAGAAATTCTTCTCACAGTTTCAATTCAATGATAAAGCTCGAATGTTGTCTGTTGTGTTGCATGATAATTTGGATGGAGAGTATCTTTTTGTTGGGCACGTAGGTGTTTTAGTGCCAGCTGAGGAGGGTTTCTTATTTGTAGAGAAACTGACTTTTGAAGAGCCTTATCAAGCAATTAAGTTTGAGAGCAAGGAAGATTGTTACAAGTATTTAGCTACAAAGTATGCGGATTATACAGGTGATGGACTGGCCAAACCTTTCATTATGGATAATGAAAAGTGGGTTGAAGGATATTAAGCTAGGCAAGGGAGAAGTAGTATGGAGACAGTAGTAGCACTTTTAGTTGTCATTCTTATCGGATTCTGGGCTGTAAACATTCTCAAGCCTGGTAAGGCAAATAAAAAGGAAAGATTTATTGGCTATATGCAGCGCTATGATATAGATGGTGAGGGTTATCAGTCAGAAGTCTGGGAAGTGACGGAAGATGAGAATGAGAAATAAGGAGGAGTGTCCAAAAACAGTAGATTTCTTGCCTTTTTCAAGAAAGGGGACTAATAGGAGGAAACATTATGGGAATGATTGCTAATTATCAATATCTATCTGATAATGAATTAAGCCAAATAAAGCGGTATTCTTGTCAAGAAGAGGATTTGCTTGACTTGGTAGAGGATTATCCTGAGGGAAATGATACGTTGATAGATATTGACAAAATGTGGGATGCCTTACTCTTTGTTATGACAGGTTTTAGTAGTTCAGAATTTATGGATGACGACCCCTTGAGAGAAGCTGTCTTGGGAGTGACCCCTTTAGAAAATGTGTCAGAATATATAGCCTATACTGAACACTCAAAGATAGCTGAGATTGTTCAAGCTTTATAGAATTTTGACATGGATAGGGCTTTGGCAGACTTTAGCATGGAAGCATGCAAGAAGGCAGATTTATACCCCGATATTTGGGATTATCTTGAAGAAGAGGAAGAAATCAAGGATGATATTCGAACCTGTTTTGTAAAAATGAAGGACTTTTATAAGAAAATCTTAACTCTCAAAGGAAATGTCCTAGTGACTATTTGTTAACTACTTTTACCAACTGTTAGTCAGGTGCCTGATGAATGCACATCTAGAAAATCGAACACCTGATGATTTGTCTGGTGGAGGAAATATTCCACAGTGTAGTCGGATGGGATAGATAGAAATTGGTTATAGAATTTGTAAGCATAATAGATTTTAAACGTTAAGATGGAGGATTGAAGAGATGGGAAAAATTGAATGGGAAAATGCAAAGACGCGTTTAGATGCCTTGCTTGTCATTGATGAGTATCGAACAGATCCAAATAAGACCTGGCTTCGATTGATCGTTAAGACTGAGGAAAGCTATGGGGTTCGTTACCTTATCGACAACGGTTCAGGTGATTCTCTAGATGTGATCTTTACTGAAAAAATAATTCTTATAAAAGGCTTTGATCATGAAAGCAGTTTGAGTCAGTTTGCTGCGGATGAGTGGAATCAAGACATCATAGACGGATTTTATAAAGGACTGGATGAAAAGTATCAAAACCTTTACTCAGAAGAGCAAAAAGATGAAACAACCTTTTTTATCTGGTATGACGGTCAAGAGCATCAAAATACCTACCAAGATCAGGACGGTGGCGAATGGTTGTTATCCTATTTCTTTGACAGTTTTGAGAAATTTCATGAGTTTGTGACGGATTACTATTCAATTACCGTAGATGAGGACTTACTTAGAAAACTTTACAATCAAGGACAGCTTTCAGAAGTAGAATTAGAGCAGTTGATTCACACTACCTAGCTGGAAATATGTATAAAATCTGATGAAAAGAATTGATTTTCAATATCAAGTTATACTTTAAGATTATTGAAGTAGCTAATGGTTGTGGTTTCTTTTTTCTTACTTCTTTGACGTTTTAAAGCGATTTCCTTTTATAGTTCAACAGAATTTGACGAACAAAAAATAAATTTCTTTAAAAAAGTTTCACAAAATCCTTTACAAGTTCTTATAAACATGATATAGTTATTAGGCTTAGAAAATGAGATGATGTTTTCTAGCAAATATAAACCCGAGTAAAAAATGCCTACGGACAGGCTGGGTTGAATGCCGAAGCGTGGTTAAGAAGCCACATTATTGATAGGGTTAAAAGCCTACTTTTATAAGTTGATGTTAGGACGCTTGTCCTAATTCATAAATTTTAGTGTGGTGAAAGCACACGTCATCTTGTGAAACGATCAATAAAGTACGTAATATTTGCTACTAGAGAGTTAGGAAACATCAGGAACAGACATACTCAACAGAAACCAAAATACACACGTCAGAAGATTGCAGAGCAGGTGAAAACCTGCTCTTTTTTCATAAGTCAACCTTTAGTCGCCTTTATCTTCTTGAGGTGCTAAAAATATGGTAAAGGAGTATGTCTTGAAGAAGTTAGATCAAAACCAGGCCCCAATTTACGAGGCCTTGGTCAAGCTACGCAAGAAAAGAATTGTCCCCTTTGATGTGCCAGGTCACAAGCGTGGACGAGGAAATCCAGAACTTGTCGAACTGTTAGGAGAAAAATGTGTTGGCATTGATGTCAATTCTATGAAACCCTTGGATAATCTCGGTCATCCTATTTCGATTATTCGGGATGCAGAGGAGTTGGCAGCGGATGCTTTTGGAGCGGCGCATGCCTTTCTCATGATTGGAGGGACAACTTCTTCCGTGCAGACCATGATTCTTTCGACTTGTAAGGCGGGAGATAAGATTATTCTGCCACGAAATGTCCACAAATCTGCTATCAATGCGTTGGTTCTATGTGGTGCCATACCCATCTATATCGAGATGAGTGTGGATCCTAAAATCGGCATCGCTTTAGGTCTTGAAAATGACCGGGTTGCCCAGGCCATTAAGGAACATCCAGATGCTAAAGCTATCCTAATTAACAATCCTACCTACTATGGAATTTGTTCAGACCTCAAGGGTTTAACGGAAATGGCTCACGAAGCTGGCATGATGGTTTTAGTAGATGAAGCCCATGGAGCGCATTTGCATTTTACAGACAAATTGCCACTGTCTGCTATGGATGCTGGCGCTGATATGGCGGCGGTCTCTATGCATAAGTCTGGTGGGAGTTTGACTCAAAGTTCCATCCTGCTTATCGGGGAACAGATGAATCCTGAGTACGTTCGTCAGATCATCAACCTGACCCAGTCTACATCAGCCTCTTACTTGTTGATGGCTAGTTTGGATATTTCTCGACGGAACTTAGCTCTTCGTGGCAAAGAGTCTTTTGAGAAAGTCATTGAGCTATCCGAATACGCTCGTCGTGAAATCAATGCTATCGGTGGTTACTATGCCTACTCAAAAGAGTTAATAGACGGTGTGTCGGTCTGTGATTTTGACGTGACTAAGCTGTCCGTTTACACTCAGGGTATTGGCTTAACAGGTATTGAGGTTTATGACCTCCTCCGAGATGAATACGACATTCAGATCGAATTTGGTGATATTGGGAATATCTTGGCCTATATTTCCATTGGTGACCGCATCCAAGACATCGAACGTTTGGTCGGTGCTTTGGCGGATATCAAGAGACTCTACTCGAGAGATGGGAAGGACTTGATTGCTGGAGAATATATTCAACACGAGTTAGTCCTTTCTCCTCAGGAAGCCTTTTATTCAGAGAGAAAAAGTTTAACCTTGGATGAGTCTGTTGGACAGGTCTGTGGGGAATTTGTCATGTGCTATCCTCCAGGAATTCCAATCCTAGCACCAGGTGAACGCATTACACGAGACATTGTGGATTATATCCTATTTGCCAAAGAACGTGGATGCTCCCTCCAAGGGACGGAAGATCCAGAGGTCAATCACATCAACGTCATTAAGAGAAAGGAGAACTAGATGGATTTATGGTTTTCTGAAGTTCATACTCCAGATGTGAAATTGTCCTTGAGAACTGCCAAGCAACTCTATGCTGGAAAAAGTGAATGGCAGGATATCGAAGTCTTGGATACGCCAGCTTTTGGGAAAATACTGATTTTAAATGGGCATGTCTTGTTTTCAGATGCAGATGACTTTGTCTACAATGAAATGACGGTCCACGTACCCATGGCTGTCCATCCAAATCCAAAGAAAGTATTGGTTATTGGGGGTGGTGACGGCGGTGTTGCCCAAGTATTAACCCTATATCCTGAACTAGAGCAAATCGATATTGTGGAACCAGATGAGATGTTGGTTGAGGTCTGTCGTGAGTATTTCCCAGACTTTGCTGCAGGGCTAGATGACCCTCGTGTTACCATTTACTATCAAAATGGACTGAGATTTTTACGAAACTGTGAGGATGATTACGATATCATTATCAACGATGCGACAGATCCATTTGGACATACGGAAGGGCTCTTTACCAAGGAATTTTACGGAAACAGTTACAGAGCCTTGAAAGAGGACGGAATCATGATCTATCAGCATGGGAGTCCCTTCTTTGACGAGGATGAGTCAGCTTGCCGAAGCATGCACCGCAAGGTCAATCAAGCCTTTCCAATCAGTCGGGTCTATCAGGCGCATATCCCAACCAGTCCAGCTGGCTATTGGTTGTTTGGATTTGCATCGAAAAAATACCATCCTGTCAAAGATTTTGACAAGGAAGGCTGGAAAAAACGCCAGCTTTTCACGGAATACTATACTGCAAACTTACATGTTGGTGCCTTTATGTTGCCCAAGTATGTAGAGGACATTTTAGAAGAAGAGGAAGGAAAAAAATGAGTCGTTTATTAGTTATTGGATGTGGGGGCGTTGCCCAAGTTGCTATTTCAAAGATTTGCCAAGATAGCGAAACCTTTACAGAGATTATGATTGCTAGCCGTACCAAGTCAAAATGTGATGACTTGAAAGCTAAACTAGAAGGCAAAACAAGTACAAAGATTGAGACGGCTGCTCTTGATGCTGACAATGTAGAAGAGGTCATTGCCTTGATTGAAAGCTACAAGCCAGAAGCTGTTTTGAACGTAGCTTTACCATACCAAGACTTGACCATCATGGATGCTTGTTTGGCGACAGGTGTCCACTATATCGACACGGCCAACTATGAGGCTGAGGACACAGAAGACCCAGAATGGCGTGCTATCTATGAAAAACGCTGCAAGGAACTTGGTTTTACAGCCTACTTTGACTACTCATGGCAATGGGCTTATCAGGAGAAATTCAAAGAAGCTGGCTTGACTGCTCTTCTTGGTTCTGGTTTCGACCCAGGTGTGACCAGTGTCTTTTCAGCTTATGCTCTCAAACACTATTTTGATGAAATCCACTATATCGACATTCTAGACTGTAATGGTGGTGACCACGGTTATCCATTTGCAACAAACTTTAACCCAGAAATCAACCTCCGCGAGGTTTCTGCGCCAGGTTCTTACTGGGAAGATGGAAAATGGGTCGAAGTCGAAGCTATGTCTATCAAGCGTGAGTATGACTTCCCTCAAGTTGGACAGAAAGACATGTATCTCCTTCACCATGAAGAAATTGAATCATTGGCCAAGAACATTCCCGGTGTCAAACGCATTCGTTTCTTTATGACTTTTGGTCAATCTTATTTAACGCATATGAAATGCTTGGAAAACGTTGGTCTTCTTCGTACGGATGCTATTAACTTTAATGGACAAGACATTGTGCCGATTCAATTCTTGAAAGCCTTGCTTCCTGATCCAGCCAGCCTTGGCCCACGTACAGTTGGAAAAACCAATATCGGCTGTATCTTTAGAGGTGTCAAAGATGGTGTTGAAAAGACCATCTATATCTACAATGTTTGTGACCATCAGGAATGTTACGCAGAAGTTGGTTCACAAGCCATTTCTTACACGACTGGTGTTCCAGCCATGATTGGGACAAAATTGGTTATGAACGGTACTTGGAAACAAGCTGGAGTCTATAACCTTGAAGAATTGGATCCAGATCCATTCATGGAAGCTTTGAATAAGTACGGATTGCCTTGGGTTGTGGTAGAAAATCCGCAAATGGTGGACTAATGAAGTTAGAACAAGTACCCACACCAGCTTACGTCATTGATTTGGCCAAGTTAGAAGCAAACTGTCGCATTCTACAATATGTTCAGGAAGAAGCGGGCTGCAAGGTTTTACTGGCCCAGAAGGCTTATTCTCTCTACAAAACCTACCCCATGATTAGCCAGTATCTGTCAGGTACGACGGCTAGTGGTCTCTATGAGGCTAAGCTAGCTAGAGAAGAGTTTCCGGGGGAAGTCCATGTATTTGCACCTGCTTTCAAGGATGCAGACTTGGAGGAATTGCTGGAGATAACGGACCATATCGTCTTTAACTCAGAGAGACAGTTGCGTAAACATGGTCCTCGTTGCCGAGAGGCTGGTATCAGTGTCGGTTTGCGCCTCAACCCTCAATGTTCTACCCAAGGTGATCACGCGCTCTATGATCCTTGTGCACCTGGATCCCGTTTTGGAGTCACTATAGACAAGATTCCTAGTGATTTGCTGGACTTGGTGGATGGTCTTCATTTTCATACCCTTTGCGAGCAGGGGGCAGATGATTTAGAGACAACTTTGAAAGCAGTCGAAGCGCAGTTTGGACCCTATTTGTATCAAGTTAAATGGCTCAATATGGGTGGTGGACACCACATCACCAGAGAAGACTACGATGTGGATTTGCTGATTTCTGAGATTAAAAGAATTCGAGAAACTTACAATCTTGAAGTCTATATCGAGCCGGGTGAAGCTATTGCGCTCAATGCGGGTTATCTAGCAACTGAAGTATTGGACATTGTCGAAAACGGTATGGATATTTTGGTTTTAGATGCCTCCGCGACCTGCCATATGCCAGATGTACTTGAAATGCCCTATCGTCCACCTTTGAGAAATGGATTTGAACCGCAGGAAAAAGCCCATACCTATAGACTTTCTTCCAATACCTGTCTGACGGGTGATGTGATTGGTGATTATAGTTTTGAAAATCCAGTCCAAATCGGTGATAGACTTTACTTTGAAGACATGGCAATCTACTCCTTTGTCAAAAATAATACCTTTAATGGTATTGGCTTGCCAAGTCTCTATCTTATGGACGAGCAGGGAGACTGCAGCTTAGTCAAAGCCTTTGGCTATCAAGACTTTAAAAGGAGATTATCATGATAGAAACTCCGAAAAAAGCAGGTTATCGTATGCCAGCAGAGTACGAACCCCATCATGGCACCCTCATGATCTGGCCGACTCGACCAGGTTCATGGCCTTTTCAAGGAAAGGTTGCAAAAGAAGCATTTAGCCAGATTATCAAGACCATAGCCCAAGGGGAAACTGTTTATCTTTTGGTGGAGCAGGATTATCTATCTGAAGCCCAATCCTATCTAGGAGACAAGGTTGTTTATTTAGATATTCCTACTAATGATGCCTGGGCGCGTGATACTGGGCCGACTATTCTCGTCAATGATAAAAGAGAAAAGTTGGCAGTCGATTGGTCTTTTAATGCCTGGGGTGGTGCTGTCGATGGCCTCTACCAAGATTATGAAGAGGATGACCAAGTAGCCAGTAGTTTTGCTGACGCCTTGGAAATTCCTGTTTACGATGCCAAACCTTTTGTACTGGAAGGCGGCGCGATCCATAGCGATGGTCAAGGGACCATTCTTGTGACTGAAAGTTGCCTTCTGAGCGCTGGTCGCAATCCTCATCTCAGTAAAGAGGAAATCGAGAGAAGATTATTGAACTATCTTGGCGCTGAAAAAGTTATCTGGCTGCCTTATGGTATTTATCAGGACGAAACCAATGAACACATTGACAATGTTGCTGCCTTCGTTGGTCCTGCAGAACTTGTCTTGGCTTGGACAGATGATCAAAACGATCCCCAGTATGCCATGTCTGCAGCTGACCTTGCCCTTTTAGAGAAGGAAACGGATGCAAAAGGTCGTCCCTTCACTATTCATAAACTGCCAATCCCAGCGCTTCATCAAGTTGTAACCGAAAAGGATTTGCCGGGCTATAGTTATGAAGAAGGGGAAGAAGAGCGTTATGCAGGTGAGCGTCTGGCAGCTTCCTATGTCAATTTCTATATTGCCAACAAGTCTGTCTTAGTGCCACAATTTCAGGATGTAAACGACCCAGTCGCCCTATATATCCTCAGCAAGTGTTTCCCAGACCGTAAGGTCGTAGGAATACCAGCCAGAGATATTCTTTTAGGTGGTGGCAATATCCACTGTATCACCCAACAAATCCCAGAATAGGAGAAAAAGATGAGAAATGTAAGAGTTGCAGCGATCCAGATGCAATGTGCCAAGGATGTGACAACAAATATCCAAACCGCAGAGCGTTTAGTACGTCAGGCTGCAGAACAAGGCGCACAAATCATCCTCTTGCCAGAGCTGTTTGAACGTCCCTATTTCTGTCAGGAACGCCAGTATGACTACTACCAGTATGGCCAGTCAGTGACAGAAAATACAGCCATTCAGCATTTTAAAGTGCTTGCTAAGGAATTACAGGTTGTTTTACCGATCAGTTTCTATGAAAAAGATGGCAATGTCTTGTATAACTCAATCGCCGTCATTGATGCTGATGGAGAAGTGCTGGGCGTCTATCGGAAGACCCACATACCAGATGACCATTATTATCAAGAAAAGTTTTATTTTACGCCTGGCAACACTGGCTTCAAGGTCTGGGATACTCGCTACGCTAAGATTGGGATTGGTATCTGTTGGGATCAATGGTTTCCTGAAACAGCGCGCTGTCTTGCTTTGAATGGTGCTGAATTGCTCTTTTATCCTACAGCCATTGGTTCAGAGCCTATCTTAGATACGGACAGTTGTGGTCACTGGCAACGTACCATGCAAGGGCACGCAGCAGCTAATATTGTCCCAGTTATTGCAGCCAATCGCTATGGCTTGGAAGAAGTCACTCCTAGTGAGGAAAATGGTGGACAGAGTTCCAGTCTTGACTTCTACGGTTCCTCCTTTATGACGGATGAAACAGGAGCTATTCTAGAGAGAGCTGAAAGACAAGGAGAAGCTGTTCTGTTAGCAACTTATGACCTTGATAAGGGAGCAAGCGAGCGCCTAAATTGGGGACTGTTTCGTGATAGAAGACCAGAAATGTACCAACGAATTACAGACTAGAAGGTAACTTTCATAATAAATTTTTGATATTCACGCCTGTCTTACAAAAATGTAAGATAGGCTTTTTAAATGTAAGATGGGTGTACGATTATACGTGGAAATGTATGCTATACTCTATGTAGATCAAAAAGAAAGAGGTTTATTATGAAAAAATGGAATGCAACGCAGTTGAAGTATCTGATGACGGCAGTAATGGTTCTGGACCATATCCCTCATATCACCGGAATCGTTTCTCCTTTGTGGGAAGGTATCTTTCACGCCTTGACCCGTTGTGTCGGAGTTTGGTTTGTCTATATGGCTATGGAAGGCTTCATCCATACTCGAAATTTGAAAAACTACCTCATCCGTCTTTGGAGTTGGGCGCTGATCATGTTTGCTGGAAATAGCCTTCTCAATACTCTGTTTGCCTCTAAGGGTGTAATGGTTACTAATAATATTTTCTTGACTTTGGCCATCGGTGTCACCATGCTTTGGATTGGTTTTCCCAGAAAAGAGTTGGATAAAAAGGAGAAGTTGTGGCGTCGTATTGGGCTTGCTGGGCTCTTGATTTTCGGGTGTCTTTTTACCGAGGGTGGCATCACCATGCTACCATTTCTCTTGATTAGTTACTCTTGTCGAAATCGCAAGGGCTTGCGAAATCTCCTCTATGCCTTTCTGTGGGCCTTCTTGTTAGTGACTTCCATCCAAATATACGACACTTGGTACCAAACACTGGAAATGATGCTTTACAATTCTGACTGGCTCTTTATCACCGTTTTTCCTTTTATGGTCTTGTATAATGGACAGCGAGGTAAGGAAACCGTCTGGAGTAAATATTTCTTTTATATTTTCTACCCAGCTCATCTATGGATTATAACTTTGATTGCTTATTTGCTTAAGTAGATTCAATTCCCATTAGCTCCATCTAACTTAAAATGTTAGAGGAGCTTTTCTGTATCTGGAATTCCCAACAAAACATGTTATAATAGTTTTAGAAAGGACGAGGTTTATGGCGAACATACTTGTAGTTGAAGATAATAATGAAATCCAGGAAATCTTAAGAACCCTTCTTTCAGAGGAACATGAGGTGATTCAAGCATTTTCTGGGACAGAAGGTATCATGCAATTTGACAAAGGTGGCATCGATCTCGTCTTGCTAGATATCATGCTCCCTGGGAAAAATGGCGACCAAGTCTTGCAAGCTATTCGACAAACTAGCCAGACTCCGGTCATCATGCTTACTGCTTTGAGTGATAAAAAGCTCATCAGCCAATATCTCTTAGATGGTGCCAATGATTATGTAGTAAAACCTTTTGATTTGGACGAAGTCTTTGCCAGAGTCACCGTGCAATTACGCCAAAGTGGTGAACATCAGTCAGAAGATCGAAGAGAAATTGATAACCTTGTACAAAACTTTAAAAATATCCAGTTCGATGCGGATAGTTTTGAAATAAGTAACGCAACTGAAACCATTCGCCTTGCAAAGAAAGAGTGCCAGATTCTCCAAATGTTACTCCAGCATCCTAAAAAAATCTTCACCAAAGAAGAACTCTATGAATTGATTTGGGAAGAAAGTTACCTGCCAGGAGACAATACGCTCAACACCCATCTAAGCAATCTCCGTAAAAAACTGCACCAACTGGATCCGAATCACGAATACATCGAAACCATTTGGGGAGTTGGTGTTCGATTAAAAGGAGACAAATAATGAATTACATTTTGATATCAATATTACTCCTCATTAACATCATTTTGGCGATTTCTTTGATTCGCTATCATATAGCAATTAGAGATTTAAGCAGACAAATTGAAGAAAAGATTCGCTCTGGTAGCATGAAGAGGATCGGTGTAAATTTCTTTTCAAAGACCATTTTGCGTCTACATAACCAAATTGAGAATCTATTTCAAGAAGTGGAGCAAAATCAGCTAATCATGAAGCGTGAAAAACGCACCCTAGATATGGCAATCAGTAACATTGCTCATGATATTCGGACACCTTTGACAATCGCTTCAGGATATACCCAGCAACTAATAAAACATCCCGATAATAGTTCAGAAACCTTAAATAAAATAGCCCATCATCAAGATTTGGTTTCCAAACGTTTGGAGGCTCTCCTCGAATACCGTCATTTGATGGAAGGAGCAGTCAAACCGAAACTGGAAGAACTTGATTTATCAACTTTTATAACGAAAAAAACTTTAGCCTATTACGACGTTTTTCAATCTTCACATATTGTTCTTGATTTTAACGTTGAACCAGGGTTGAAAACGGCGACTGATGAGGACTTGCTTGATCGAATTATACAAAACCTCCTTGGAAATGTTCTCAAGCACGGCAAGGAGAAGGCTCGACTTTCTTTGAAAAAGGAAGAAAATAGGCTTGTTTTGGAAATTGATAACCTAGTCAAAAAACCTATCAAGAATATAGACAATCTCAGCAATCGTTTTTATTCTGAAAATATGTCAGATACCGAAGAATCCTCTGGTTTAGGTCTCTATATTACTGAGGAATTGGTTCATCTTCTTGGAGCGGAAATGAAGCTAGCCACTGATGGAGAATGGTTTTCGGTCTTTATCTATCTTTAACAGAAGAAACCTCCTCTATATCCTAGAGGAGGTCCTTTTTATAAGCTTTTCTTCTTGAAAATAATCAGTCCACTGAAAGAGAAGAAAAGTATGACCGTTACGCAAACCGTGATGGTATAGAGAATAGCTTGACTATTAGTAGTCATAGCATAGGCAAAATCTAGAATTAAATATCGTAGAATTTCAATGTCTGGGAAAACAAGAATTGGAATAGAAAGTAAGATAGAGCTGACCAAATAACCAATAAATACCGCTAGATAAGAGTGA
This sequence comes from Streptococcus oralis subsp. oralis, assembly GCF_002096495.1. GTDB lineage: Bacteria > Bacillota > Bacilli > Lactobacillales > Streptococcaceae > Streptococcus > Streptococcus oralis_CU. The sequence goes on from NZ_NCUO01000012.1 coordinate 563,923, forward strand.
CTAACATAGAGAATGAAGGAAACGATGGAAAGCCAAGCAAGGAGACAAAGGAATTGAAGGGAAATGGTTATCAATAGATTGCCAATAAATCCATCAGGCATGGTCCCAAATCCATTTAAGATAGTTGCTGGAATAAAGGCAATCACAAGGCTGGCGATGAGCTGCAAGAGAGCGATACTTGCTAGAACAAAGGATTTAGCAAGGAAAAACTCTGTACGAGAAACGCCGACAGTCAAACTATTTTTATAAAGCTTGCCGATTAAATCAACTCCAAGAACGAGGCATGCCAGGACGATGCAGAGAAAAACGAGGTTTGAACCATTGCTAGACGCGTTGATAAGAGCTTGAACGCCGTCCCAACCTTTGGTCGGAAATTCTGTTTCAGGTGTAGTATTTACTGACATTAGATGTCCTGTAGCTCCGATAGTAGCACCCAGTAACATAAGTACAAAGAGAATGAATTCTGTAATCCAGAATCCTTTGGAGCGGAAAAGACGGTAAAAATCTGCTTGAATGGTATGTATCATGATTTTTCTCCTATTCTACCAATTGCGTAAAGTATTCTTCTAGGTTTTGACGGGCAAAGTATATCTCATCAATAGCAACATCGGCCAAAGTTAGTTGCTTGAGAATCTGTTTGACATCTTGTTCATTACCAAAGATATGGATTTCATTGTCAGGATTGACAACCTTAAACTGGAGTTGGATTTGTTCTTTCAATACCTGACAAGCTCTTTCTTTGTCGCTTGTTTTAAGCACAATATAATCCTCACTCAGTGTTTCAAACTCAGCTTTACTGATTTCACGGATAATCTTACCTTGATCCAGAATACCAAAGCGATTAGCTAGGAGATAGAGCTCTGACAAGATATGGCTAGAGATGAGGATAGTTATTCCTTTTTCTTGATTGAGCCGCTGGATCATGAGACGAAATTCTTTGATTCCAATTGGGTCGAGACCGTTAATGGGTTCATCAAGAATTAGGAAATCAGGTTTTGATAGGAGGGCAATGGCAATGCCAAGTCTTTGTTTCATTCCTAGTGAGAAATCACGAAAGACTTTTTTCCCTGTATCTGACAAGCCAACATAGTCCAAGGTCTCATGAATCACCTTATCAGCATTTGGGATATGACGAATCATACAATAATATTTCAGATTTTGATAGGCTGTTAAGTGATTATGAGCTACAGGTGATTCGATAACTGAACCTACTCGAGATAAGCCCTTGGTCCACTCATTTTCCGATTGACTAGAAAAGAGGGAAACAGTTCCTTTATCCGCAAACAGTAGTTGTGTAATGATTTTAATAAGAGTAGTTTTACCTGCTCCATTTTTTCCGATTAGACCATAAATATCTCCCTCTTTTATGGTTAGACTAAGATCTTGAAGAATAGCTTGTTGGCCGAATTGTTTGGTCAGTCCATGAATTTCGAGTACTGTTTTCATGATTTTCTCCTTTTGATTTATTTTTCTAACTTTAGTATAAGCTATAGAAATCAAAGAAAGCTCAAGTATTTCTAAAGAGTTTCTAAAGTTTTGTGATTCTTAAAAGAAACAAAACCCAGTTGACATAAACTGGGCTTTTTTACTATAAAATATACTTCTCAATCGCACGCGCGACGCCGTCTTCTTCGTTGCTGGCTGTAACGTCATTAGCAAGGGACTTGACATAATCGCTAGCATTTCCCATTGCAATGCCAAGTCCTGCAAACTGAAGCATTTCGATATCGTTATTGGCATCGCCCATGGCCATAATTTCTGAGGGCTCGATCTTCAAAATCGCTGCCAGTCGAGAAAGAGCAGTAGCCTTTGTCGTCCCAAGTGGCATGGCTTCATAAATGACAGGCTGCGAACGAACGCCGCTAAATCGTTGGCAGAGTTCTATCGCAAAACGCTGCTCAAAATCGTCTGTTTGTTCTTTTGTTCCTAAAAACATACCTTGGAACATCCGATATTTGCCACTAGTAGCTTCCTCAAGGGAGATTTCAGTCAGGTCTGAAAAGACTAACTTGGCATCATTTTGAACGATTTGATTAGGCTTGCCACCGAGGACAAAATAATGTTTCTCATCAAAAAGAGTCAACTGGACGTTGCTTTTTTCTGATAGGTCATAGAGATATTCGATGTCAGCTGGACTAAGTTCTTGCCAGTCAACTAGACTCCAGTCTCTGGTCTGATGGGTTGAACAACCATTATTGACAATGACATACTCGTTCTGGAGGTCCAGTCCCAATTTTTTATAGTAAGGAAGGACACCGAAAAGCGGGCGACCTGTACAGAGAACCAGTTTGACACCTTTTTCAATGGCTTGGTGAATGGCAGTGATGTGGGCTTGCGGAATTTCCTTGGCCTCATTGAGGAGGGTTCCGTCCATATCCAAGGCTAGTAGTTTAATCATAAGACTTCCTTTTCTAGGTGTTTTGCTTTTATTATAGCATATAGACTATGAAATGTCTGACAGAATTGTAAAATTCAGCTTTCCTTTTCTTGAAAAACAAAGTAAATTCTTATATAATATGTATACTTAATATTTTAGGAGAAATAATGTCAAAGTATCACTTTAATTCAATTTACAAAAATGATGAAACAGAGTCTACAGGTCTTCTTTTCATCAAAGTTTACAACAAGTGGGAAAGCAATTTAAAAAGAGTCTTGAAATCAGTTGGTCTCACTTTGCCTCAATTTATCGTTTTAACCTCGCTCTTGTTTCTGACCAATAGAGAGGAATATGTAACGCAAGTTGATATTGCTCGGTTCACCGGTATGGATGTCATGACGGTTTCCCAGATTGTTAGACTACTGGAGAAGAAAGACTACATTAAACGCGATCAACACCCAAAGGATAGTCGGGCAAAACTGGTCTCAGTGACGAAGTCTGGCGCGGAGAAGGTCAATCAAGCTTTACCTTTAGTAGAAGGTGTTGATGAAGAATTTTTTGAAAAACTATCTAACGATAGAGAAAGTTTTAATCGCATGTTAGCAGTGTTGGAGGATAAAAATGCCTAGATATTGGGTCGGAGTTGTTTCGAAGAACCATGTTTTAAGAGGAGTTGAGGGAAATTTTTGTCAGGTCTGTCATGGAAAGGGCGGCCCCTTAAATCGTATGAAAAAAGGTGACTATCTTTTATACTATAGTCCAAAATACGATATGAATGGTCAAGATAAGTTACAGGCTTTTGTGGCCGTAGGTAAAATTATAGATGACAAAGCCTATCAAGTAGAGCAATTTGAAGGATTCTTTCCCTTTAGACGAAATGTCGAGTATTATCAGCCAGTCAAAGATTGCTTCATAGAAATAGCCAGACAACATCCTGAATGGAAAGACTATACTTCTCGACTTCGTTATGGACATTTTGAAGTTTCCAAAGACTTTTTCCTCTATATCTTTCAGCATATGAAAGTGGATGATGGAGTATGATTGATTTCCTAGTTAAATGATTGTCAACTAAAATTTTGGATTTGGACTGTGAAGCGAACTTTGCTATAATAGAGTAAGAAACTTTGATAAAGCAAACGAGGCTGAGATGAAATTACTTTATACTGATATTCGGACTTCTTTGACAGAAATTCTGACTAGAGAGGCAGAGGAGTTAGTTGCTGTGGGCAAGCGTATCTTCTACATCGCCCCCAACTCTCTTTCTTTTGAAAAGGAACGCGCCGTGCTGGAATGCTTGTCCCAGCAGGCTTCTTTTGCGATTACCGTCACGCGTTTCGCTCAAATGGCTCGTTATCTGGTTTTAAATGATTTGCCTGCCAAGACCAGTCTTGATGATATTGGTCTTGGGATGGCTTTTTATAAGTGCCTTGCGGAACTCGATTCCAAGGATTTACGTGTTTATGGTGCGATTAAACAAGATCCTCAATTTATCCAGCAGTTGGTTGAACTTTATCATGAGATGACGACTGCTCAGATGAGCTTTTTGGACTTGGAAAGTTTGACGGATGAGGATAAACGAGCAGATTTACTCTTGATTTTTGAGAAAGTAACAGCCTATCTCAATCAAGGTCAGTTGGCTCAGGGAAGTCAGTTGTCCCATTTGATTGAGGCTATTGAGAATGACAAGGTAGGTAGTGATTTTAGTCAGCTTGCTCTGGTCATTGACGGTTTTACCCGTTTTTCTGCTGAGGAAGAGCATGTGGTGGATCTGCTCCATCGAAAAGGTGTTGAGATTGTTATTGGGGCTTATGCAAGCAAGAAAGCCTATATCAGTCCGTTCACTGAAGGGAATCTCTATCAAGCCAGTGTGGAATTTCTTCATCATTTGGGGACAAAATACCAAACACCTGCTCAGGATCGTTCTCAGACTCATGAGAAAATGGATAGTTTTGACAAGGCCTCTCGTTTGCTGGAGTCTTCTTATGACTTTTCAGAACTCACCTTGGATATCGATGAGAAAGACAGGGAAAACCTGCAAATCTGGTCTTGCTTGACGCAAAAGGAAGAGTTGGAGTTAGTAGCGCGTAGCATTCGTCAGAAATTACATGACCATCCAGAACTGAGTTACAAGCATTTTCGTATTCTCTTGGGTGATGTGGCTTCTTATCAGTTATCCTTAAAGACCATTTTTGACCAGTACCAGATTCCATTCTATCTTGGTAGAAGCGAATCCATGGCTCATCATCCCTTGACCCAGTATGTGGAGTCAATTTTACGTTTAAAACGCTACCGTTTCCGTCAGGAGGATTTGATTAATCTTCTCAGAACAGGCTTGTATACTGACCTCAGTCAAGCTGATATCGATGCCTTTGAGCAATACCTCCGCTATCTTGGTATCAATGGCTTGTCAGCCTTTCAGCAAATCTTCACAAAATCCCACCATGGAAAATTTGATTTGGAACGTTTGAATGCCATTCGTCTGCGAGTTTTGGCGCCACTTGAAACCTTGTTTGCCAGTCGGAAACAGAAGGCTGAAAATCTCTTGCAAAAGTGGAGTGCTTTTCTAAAAAACGCTGCTTTAAGCAAGCAGATGCAAGCTTTAACATCCACTATGGAAGTCCTAGAGCAGGAAAGACAAGCTGAAGTTTGGAAAGCTTTCTGTCATGTTTTAGAACAATTTGCGACCGTTTTTGATGGTTCACAAGTGAGTCTGGAGGACTTCCTATCCTTACTCCACTCTGGAATGAGTTTATCTCAGTATCGCACTATTCCAGCGACAGTGGACACTGTTCTGGTGCAGAGTTACGATCTGATTGCACCTCTGACCGCTGACTTTGTCTATGCCATTGGACTGACTCAGGATCATTTACCAAAAATTGCGCAAAATACTAGCCTTTTGACAGACGAAGAGAGACAAAGCCTAAACCAAGCGACAGAGGAGGGAGCACAATTGCTGATTGCAAGCAGTGAAAACCTCAAGAAAAATCGTTATACCATGCTTTCTTTAGTCAATGCTGCCCGTAAGCAGTTGGTGTTATCCGCTCCAAGTCTTTTCAATGAAAATGAGAGTAAGGAATCTGTCTATCTTCATGAACTGGTAAGTTTTGGATTTAGCCGAAGAGAAAAGAGAATGAACCATAAAAATCTTAGTAAAGAAGATATGGGTTCTTATCACAGTCTCTTGTCCAGTCTGGTTGCTTATCATCAGCAAGCGGATTCTAGTGTAAATGAACAAGATTTAACTTTTGTCACTGTCTTGGCGCGTGTCATGGGGAAAAAACTTGACCAAAAAGGCCTTGCGAATCCTGCCCTCCCAACTAGTCCAAGTAGCAAGCCATTAGCAAAGGATACCTTGCAGGCTCTCTATCCTGCTGACAAAGAGTTTTACCTGTCTACCTCTGGTTTGACAGAATTTTACCGCAATGAATATAGTTATTTCCTCCATTATGTCTTAGGTTTGCAGGAAGAATTGCGCCTGCGCCCAGATGCTCGCAGTCACGGGAATTTCTTGCACCGTATTTTTGAGCGTGCCTTGAAACTGCCTGCTGAAAATCCGTTTGACAAACGTCTGGAACAAGCTATCCAAGAAACCAGTCAAGAACGCGAATTTGAAGCCATTTATCAGGAAAGTTTGGAAGCCCAGTTTACCAAGGAAGTTCTACTTGATGTCGCGCGAACTACGGGCCACATCCTTCGTCATAATCCAGCCGTCGAAACCATCCAAGAGGAGGCAACATTTGGTGGCAAGGATCAGGCCTTTATCCAGTTGGATAATGGTCGCAGTGTCCATGTGCGAGGCAAGGTTGACCGTATTGACCGCCTGAAAGCTGATGGAGCGTTAGGAGTGGTAGACTACAAGTCTAGTCTTACTCAGTTCCAGTTTCCTCATTTCTTTAATGGGCTTAATTCCCAACTGCCCACCTATCTTGCTGCCCTAAAAAGAGAAGGGGAGCAGAACTTTTTCGGTGCCATGTACTTGGAAATGGCTGAATCAGTCCAATCTCTCTTGACCGTTAAGAGTTTGGCAGGAGCGGTAGTAGAAGCCAGCAAGTCTATGAAATATCAAGGCCTCTTTTTAGAGAAAGAAAGTAGTCATTTAGGCGAATTTTACAATAAAAACAAGGCCAATCAGCTGACAGGCGAGGAATTCCAGCTCTTACTAGACTATAATGCCCATCTTTACAAGAAGGCAGCTGAGAAGATTTTACAAGGTCAGTTCGCCATCAATCCATACACAGAGAACGGAAGAAGTATTGCCCCATACGTTCAACAACATCAAGCCATTACAGGATTTGAAGCTAATTACCATTTTGGTCAAGCTCGTTTCCTAGAAAAGTTAGACCTAGCCGATGGCAAACGACTGGTCGGAGAAAAACTCAAGCAAGCTTGGTTTGAAAAAATGAGAGAGGAGTTGAATCGATGAAGCCCATTTCCTTTTTAATTGAGGAAGAAATTCAAAAATTGCAAGAAGCAGAAGCGAGTTCGAACAAGGAACAGAAGAAAACAGCCGAGCAAATCGAAGCCATTTATACTGCTGGGCAAAATATCCTAGTCTCAGCGTCTGCTGGTTCAGGGAAAACCTTTGTCATGGCAGAGCGCATTCTGGACCAATTAGCCCGTGGTGTAGAAATCAGTCAACTCTTTATCTCGACCTTTACCGTCAAGGCTGCTACTGAACTCAAGGAACGCTTGGAGAAAAAAATCAGCCAGCAAATCCAAGAAACCGTTGATGTCGATCTCAAACAACACTTGGGACGCCAGTTGGCAGACCTGCCAAACGCTGCCATCGGAACCATGGACTCCTTCACACAAAAATTCCTAGGAAAACATGGCTATCTGATTGATATCGCACCGAACTTCCGTATTCTGCAAAATGAAAGTGAACAGTTACTCTTAAAGAACGAAGTTTTTCATCAGTTTTTTGAAGATCATTACCAAGGTGAAAATAAAGAGAGCTTTAGTCGATTGGTCAAGAACTTTGCTGGGCGTGGCAAGGATGAAAGAGGTCTGCGCCAGCAAGTCTACAAAATTTATGATTTCCTTCAATCCACTAGTAATCCTCAAAAATGGCTTAGTGACTCGTTCCTCAAAGGGTTTGAAGAAGCTGATTTTGCTAGTGAAAAAGAAAAACTAACTGAGAAAATCAAGCAGGCGCTTTGGGATTTGGAAATCTTTTTCCGTTATCATCTGGATAATGATGCCAAGGAGTTTCCCAAAGCTACCTATTTAGAAGCTGTTCAACAGGTTCTGGATCAAATTAGCTCCATAAATCAAGAGTCCGATAGCCAGGCTTATCAAGCAGTGCTTACGCGTGTTGTCGCAATATCGAAAGAAAAGAATGGTCGAGCTCTAGCTAATTCTAGTCGTAAGGCCGATTTGAAGCCACTGGCTGATGCCTATAACGATGAGAGAAAGGCCCAGTTTGCTAAACTAGGACAACTGTCAGACCAGATAACCATTCTCGACTATCAAGAGCGTTATCATGGAGACACCTGGGAGTTATCTAAAACCTTCCAAACATTTATGAGTGATTTTGTGGAGGCCTATCGTGAACGTAAACGCCAGGAGAATGCCTTTGAATTCGCTGATATCAGCCATTACACCATTGAAATTCTAGAGAATTTCCCACAAGTCCGCAAGGCTTATCAGGAACGATTCCACGAAGTCATGGTCGATGAGTATCAGGATACCAACCACATTCAAGAACGGATGCTGGAGTTGCTGTCGAATGGTCACAATCGCTTTATGGTGGGAGATATCAAGCAGTCTATCTACCGTTTCCGTCAGGCAGATCCGCAGATTTTCAATGAAAAATTCCAACGCTATGCGCATAATCCTCAAGAAGGCAAGTTGATTCTCCTCAAGGAAAATTTTCGTAGTAGTTCGGAAGTGCTATCTGCAACCAACCATGTCTTTGAACGACTCATGGACCAAGAGATTGGAGAAATCAACTATGACAGCATGCACCAGCTTGTTTTTGCCAATAGCAAACTAACTCCCAATCCTGAGAACAAGGCAGAGTTTCTCTTATACGACAAGGACGATAGTGGGCAAGAGGAGGAAGAGAGCCAAGCAGAAACGAAACTCACTGGAGAAATGCGTCTGGTCATCAAGGAAATCTTGAAGCTCCATCAAGAGAAAGGTGTAGCCTTTAAAGAAATAGCCCTTTTGACTTCCAGTCGCAGTCGAAATGACCAGATCCTCCTAGCTCTGTCTGAGTACGGAATTCCAGTTAAAACCGACGGAGAGCAAAACAATTACCTCCAATCCCTAGAAGTACAAGTCATGCTGGACACCCTGCGCGTCATTCACAATCCTCTGCAAGACTATGCCTTAGTTGCTCTGATGAAGTCTCCTATGTTTGGTTTTGATGAGGACGAGTTGGCACGCTTATCCCTTCAGAAAGTAGAAGATAAGGTACAAGAAAATCTCTATGAGAAACTGGTCAATGCTCAAAAACAGGCAACAAGCCAGAAAAACTTGATTTATACAGCTCTAGCTGAAAAATTAAATCAGTTCATTGATATCTTGGATTCTTGGCGCTTGTATGCCAAAACCCACTCTCTCTATGACTTGATTTGGAAGATTTATAATGACCGTTTTTACTATGACTATGTTGGGGCCTTGCCCAATGGTCCAGCCAGACAAGCCAATCTCTATGCCCTAGCTCTGCGAGCAGATCAGTTTGAAAAGAGTAATTTCAAGGGCTTGTCTCGTTTTATCCGTATGATTGACCAAGTTCTAGAAGCCCAGCATGACCTCGCAAGCGTAGCCGTCGCACCGCCTAAAGATGCCGTGGAACTTATGACCATTCACAAGAGCAAAGGATTGGAATTTCCTTACGTCTTTATCCTCAACATGGATCAGGACTTCAACAAGCAAGACTCAATGTCAGACGTCATTCTCAGCCGTCAAAATGGGCTTGGTGTCAAATACATTGCCAGGGTGGAAACAGGAGCAGTGGAAGCACACTATCCTAAAACTATCAAACTCTCCATTCCTAGCCTAACTTATACGCAGAATGAGAAAGAACTGCAATTGGCTAGCTATTCAGAGCAGATGCGTTTGCTGTATGTTGCAATGACGAGGGCTGAGAAAAAGCTCTATCTTGTCGGTAAGGGGTCTCGTGAAAAGTTAGAAGCCAAGGAATACCCAGCAGCAAATAACGGAAAATTAGATAGCAATACCAGACTGCAAGCAAGAAATTTCCAAGATTGGGTCTGGGCTATCAGTAAAGTATTTACCAAGGACAATCTCAACTTTAGCTATCGTTTTGTTGGTGAAGACCAGTTGACTAGAGAAGCTATCGGAGAATTGGAAAACAAGAGCCCTCTCCAAGATAGCTCTCAAGCAGACAATCGCCAGTCAGAAACTATCAAAGAAGCTTTGGAAATGCTGAAAGAGGTGGAAGTTTATAATACTCTTCACCGCGCAGCCATTGAGCTTCCTAGTGTCCAAACTCCAAGTCAGATCAAGAAATTCTATGAACCTGTTATGGATATGGAAGGGGTAGAAATTACTAACCAAACTCAATCACCGGAGAAGCAAATCAGCTTTGATTTACCAGATTTTTCAACTAAAGAAAAGGTAACAGGAGCTGAGATTGGTAGTGCAATCCACGAACTCATGCAAAGAATTGATCTTAGTCAGCAACCAACACTTGGTAGTCTAACAGAAACTCTCAAACAAGTTCAAACCAGCCCAGGTGTCAGAGATAAGATCAATCTTTCTAAAATCCTTGCATTCTTTGACACACCACTTGGTCAGGAGATTCTCGCTAATACCGACCATCTCTACCGCGAGCAACCTTTCTCTATGCTCAAAAAAGATCAAAAGAGTCAGGAAGACTTTGTTGTTCGTGGGATTCTAGATGGGTATTTACTCTATCAAGACCGAATTGTCCTCTTTGACTATAAGACTGACCGTTACGATCAACCAAATCAGCTTATTGAACGCTATCGTGGGCAGTTAGCGCTCTATGGAGAAGCTTTATCACGAGCCTATTCGATTGAAAACATTGAAAAATACTTGATTTTGCTCGGCAAAGATGAGGTACAAGTTGTAAAAATATAATCTAGAAAGGAGACCTCATGACACTTCCAGTTAGAAAATCCCTGCACGATGCAGTTTTACAAGCTTCAAAAGCTGATACTTGGGATCAAGCTACCAAGGAATGGAATGAAGTTTCCTTGATTTTTAATGGTATTGGGCGTAGTAATTGTATCTGCGGAAATGCCATTAAATACTCTTACGAACTCTTTAACGGAGTTACAGGCCAACGTCTCTTTCCTATAGGAAGCGACTGTGTTCGCCATTTTCATCGTATTAGCCTCGATCAGCAACTAGAAGAGGAAGAAAAACTACTCAGAAAAGTTGAAAACCTAACCAAAAAGGCTCAGAAAAAGGAAAAAATCAAAGTTAATAAAAGCGATTTTGACGAGCGACTTCTAAAATGGTTTTGGGAGAAAGGTGTTTTCAAAGCCAATCGTGGCAATCAATTCGCGCCTGAGAGAGACTATCAGCTCTTCCTAGAGGTCTTTCTAGGCGGAAGTTGGACCAAGGCAGATCCAAAGAAGAAGGCTCGTATGGAAGAAGTGCTGGAAAAGTGTATCAAACCTTTTCTACTTGGTAAGACCGATGACCAACTCTACCTTGTCAAACTAGGCAAGGAGAAAATCGACTACGAGCAGCATCTACGGATTCAAGCAGAGAAAGAACGCAAGAAGAGAGATAAAATCGCCAAGCAATACGCTGACAATCTCATTCTTGCCATGGGACCTGCAGAACGAGCCTATCAAGATTACTTTGGCTTTACAGAAACCTTGACCCAAGAAGAACGAAAATGGGAAAAAATCCTCTTTGGAAAAAATAGAGAAGAACGGGCTATCAAGGCTAAACAAAACCAGAAAGAGCTGGAAAAGGATCAGCGGATTGCAAATCAAGATCCTATTGAACGAAAGCAGAAGCAGACTTGGCTTCTTAATTCCTATTTTCGGGATTTGCCTGATGAAAAAGCTAGATTTTCTCGGCTTCTATTAGAATATCGAAAAAGTGGAGAAGTACTCTTTTCAGATGAATACTTATCTGAGCATCTCATCGATTTTTTCTACAAGATGAGAGCCTTTGAGTTTGAAATTGCACCAGAACAAGTCCGCGATTTTCTAAAAGAATGCCTTCAGGCAGAACATCTATCATCAGCACAAGAAAGCTGGATTAGAGGAATTTTAACAAATTGCCTTCATCCGTTTTTAGATAGGTTACTCATATAGAAAAAATCCTACCTTGTCTATGCATGGTAGGATTTATGTATCTCCGAAGATGTACTGGTAAAGTTGGACGACTTTCTGAAAACATTGTGTGTCCATTCTTGTTATTTTTTGAGCATTACGCATCCGAAAATCAAAGGTATACAGTTGAAATGGATTGACAGCGCCATCTACCTTGTCCGATGAGACAGGAACGAGCAAGCCTTTTTCTGCCAAACGACGTTGGCCGTGAGTGATAGGACAGACAGCCACAAATCCAGTTTGCAAGGCATATTCTCTCCTAGAAACTACCAAGGCAGGTCGCCTTTTCTGAATCTCCCGACCGACTGATGGATCAAAGTCCAGCCAAATGATATCCTGCTTTTCAGGAATATACTCAGATTTCGCTATCAAGTGATCTTACCCCTTCAAAATCATTTGTCATTCTCAAATCAGTAATCCCATCAAAAGGATCTTTCAGTTTTGGAGCTAAGACAATGACTCCGTCAATCCCTTTGTAGACAACCATTTCTTGACCTTCTGTCATACCTAAATTTTTAGGAATGGTCACAGTGAGAGAATTCCCTACCTTCCGAGTCTTTACTGTATTCATTGCTCTACCTCCACGAATTAGTATACACTAAGTATATACCTGTTAGCAAAAAAAGTCAAGTAAATCCTGACTGGCATCAAGGATGTTTCGCACCTATACTATTTGTCATTTATTGTGGTCAAAGCCTGTGCAAAAGTTCCTCATTTATGATAGAATAGGTAGTAAGAAAGAAAACGTTTTTACTACGTTTTTTTTAGTCGGAAGGGGAAAATATTATGGCTACTATTCAATGGTTTCCGGGTCACATGTCTAAGGCTCGGCGGCAAGTTCAGGAGAATTTAAAATTTGTTGATTTTGTGACGATTTTGGTGGATGCTAGGCTACCTTTATCTAGTCAAAATCCTATGTTAACTAAGATTGTTGGGGATAAACCAAAGCTTTTGATTTTGAATAAGGCAGATCTGGCTGACCCCGCAATGACCAAAGAATGGCGTCAGTATTTTGAATCACAGGGAATCCAAACTCTGGCTATCAACTCCAAAGAGCAAGTGACTGTAAAAGTTGTTACTGATGCCGCTAAAAAGCTCATGGCTGATAAGATTGCACGCCAGAAAGAACGAGGTATCAAGATCGAAACCTTGCGGACCATGATTATCGGAATTCCAAATGCCGGTAAGTCAACTCTCATGAACCGTTTGGCTGGGAAAAAGATTGCGGTTGTAGGCAATAAACCAGGTGTTACCAAGGGGCAACAATGGCTTAAAACCAATAAAGACCTTGAAATTTTAGACACACCAGGGATTCTCTGGCCTAAATTTGAAGACGAAACCGTTGCTTTGAAACTAGCCTTGACTGGAGCCATTAAAGACCAGTTGCTTCCTATGGATGAAGTGACCATTTTTGGTCTTGATTATTTCAAAAAACATTATCCAGAAAAGCTAGCTGAACGCTTCAAACAAATGAAGATAGAAGAAGAAGCACCTGTTATCATCATGGATATGACACGTGCCCTTGGTTTCCGAGACGACTACGACCGCTTTTACAGCCTCTTTGTAAAGGAAGTCCGTGATGGAAAGCTCGGTAACTATACCTTAGATACATTGGATGACATCGATGACGACGATTAAAGAAATCAAAGACCTTCTTGCCACTGTCAAAGAATTAGACAATCCCCTTTTTCCTGAACTGGAAAAAGATCCTCGTTCTGGAGTTCAAAAGGAAATCAACAAGCGTAAAAAAGCCATTCAGGCTGAACTGGATGAAGACCTTCGCCTAGAAACTATGCTTTCCTATGAAAAAGAACTGTATAAGCAAGGATTGAGCCTAATTGCAGGTGTTGATGAGGTCGGCCGCGGTCCTCTTGCTGGACCTGTAGTCGCTGCAGCGGTAATCTTACCAAAAAATTGTAAAATCAGAGGTCTCAACGATAGCAAAAAAATCCCAAAAAAGAAACATTTGGATATTTATCAAGCCGTTCAAGACCAAGCTTTATCAATCGGGATTGGTATCATGGATAATCAAGTCATTGACCAAGTCAATATCTATGAAGCAACCAAACTAGCCATGAAAGAAGCGATCTCCCAGCTCAGTCCGCAACCTGAGCACCTCTTGATAGATGCCATGAAACTGGAGTTGCCGATTTCTCAAACAGCAATCATCAAAGGAGATGCAAACTCTCTCTCGATCGCAGCTGCATCTATAGTGGCCAAGGTGACACGGGATGAATTGATGAAGGACTATGATCAGCAATATCCTGGATATGATTTTACAGCTAATGCAGGATACGGAACAGCTAAACATCTAGAAGGACTGGAAAAACTAGGTGTCACCCCAATTCACCGAACCAGTTTTGAACCAGTCAAAACACTGGTTTCAACTAAGAAAGACAAGTAAGAGGAAATGATTATGGAGGAACAGTCAGAAACACTCAGTTCCAAGAAAGAATTTGCCTTTGCCTCAAGCACCATATTATCCCAAGTTGGACGAGGAATCATTGTTGGTCTCGTCGTCGGGCTAATCGTCGGATCTTTTCGTTTCTTAATCGAAAAGGGTTTTCATCTGATACAAGGCCTCTATCAAGATCAAGCGCACCTAGTGCGCAATCTTTTTATCATTGGTCTATTTTATTTAATCGTTTGCTGGCTTAGTGCGAAACTAACTCGATCAGAAAAAGATATCAAGGGTTCAGGAATTCCTCAAGTCGAAGCCGAATTAAAGGGACTAATGACTCTTAACTGGTGGAGTGTCCTCTGGAAAAAATATATTCTAGGTATTCTTGCTATTGCCAGTGGCCTTATGCTAGGTCGGGAAGGGCCAAGTATTCAACTTGGAGCAGTTGGTGGTAAAGGTATCGCCAAGTGGCTCAAATCTAGCCCAGTAGAGGAACGTTCCCTGATTGCCAGTGGAGCTGCTGCAGGTTTAGCCGCTGCCTTTAATGCACCAATTGCAGGTCTCCTCTTTGTTGTAGAAGAAGTCTATCACCATTTTTCCCGCTTTTTTTGGGTCTCAACTCTAGCAGCTAGCATCGTAGCAAACTTTGTTTCTCTGCTCATATTTGGGCTAACACCTGTGCTGGATATGCCAGATAACATTCCTCTCATGACCCTAGACCAGTATTGGATATACCTCCTTATGGGAGTTTTTCTCGGGCTTTCTAGTTTTCTCTATGAGAAAGCTGTACTCAATGTTGGTCGAATTTATGACTGGATTGGTCAAAAAATTCATTTGGATAAAGCTTATTATCCAATCCTAGCCTTTATCCTTATCATACCAGTCGGGATTTTCTTGCCACAAATCCTTGGTGGTGGAAATCAGCTGGTTCTTTCCCTAACTGAGCAAAATTTTAGTTTCCAAGTTCTATTAGCTTACTTTTTGATCCGCTTTGTTTGGAGTATGATTAGTTATGGAAGTGGCCTCCCAGGAGGAATTTTCCTACCCATTTTGGCGCTTGGTTCCTTACTTGGTGCCCTAGTTGGTGTCATTTGTGTCAACCTTGGGCTTGTTAGTCAGGAGCAATTCCCTATATTTGTCATTCTGGGAATGAGTGGCTACTTTGGGGCAATTTCCAAGGCTCCCTTAACTGCCATGATCCTCGTAACTGAGATGGTTGGAGATATTCGCAACCTCATGCCACTGGGCTTAGTGACCTTGGTCGCCTACATCGTCATGGATTTGCTCAAGGGAGCACCAGTCTATGAGGCCATGCTAGAAAAAATGCTGCCAGAAGAAGCAACAGACGAAGGAGAAGTCACCCTCATAGAAATCCCTGTGTCTGACAAAATCGCTGGAAAACAGGTTCACGAACTCAACTTGCCACATAACGTACTCATTACCACCCAAGTCCATAATGGCAAGAGCCAAACAGTTAACGTCTCAACTAGAATGTATCTGGGTGATATGATTCACCTAGTTATTCCAAAAAGTGAAATTGGAAAAGTCAAAGATTTGTTGTTATAAGTTCTGTTTACATAATTTATTTTACGTAAAATATAATTGAAAGGATTCTCTATGAAAAGAAATAAGGCAATTGCAGTATATTTGCTAGGCACATTTAGCCAGTTAGTATCAGTTTGTCTCCTTTTCTTTCTCTTGAATCATTTTTCTGTTCAGTCCAATCTATTAACTATTTTAGGAATCATTCTAGGTGGCATTTCTTCAGCACTTTGGGGAATCATTGTTGCAAATCACTATTTTCATATTCCTTTTAAGAAGATCGTTAACGATTTTTTTAACATTCATACCAGTTATAAACACTATTTATTATCTTTCTTCCTTATTGTCCTTGATTTTTCTTTTCTAATGTTTGGTGGGCAAATAGTAGAATTTAGCTGGTATCTCCCATTTTTGATGTTCTTCAAATTTATTGTTTTTGGCGGTATAGAAGAGATTGGATGGCGATATGTTTTTCAACCAATTTTACAAGAAAAGTTGCCATATTTTTACTCAACAATCCTAACCTTTTTCAGCTGGGCGCTTTGGCATCTGTTGTTCTTTTACATAGATGGTTCCCTAGCAACTCTGCAAATTCTACCGTTTTTATTTGGATTGCTGACGAATTCTTTCATACTCTCAGCTCTTTATAACAAAACAAAGAATCTCTGGATTTGCGTTATGACACATTCGATCATTAATGTCTTGTCTCAGCTAACCATAGACACTAATCGATCCGAAACCTACCTGCTTAAAATCTTCATCATCTTGGTATCCTGCTATATGGTAATACATAAAAAAGATGTGCATAGAGTCGGTAGCTGATTTTGTTGGAAACAGTATTATTCTTTGGAAAAGTTATTTGCTAAGGAGGACATACATCATAATGAAAATACTCGATGTTTTATATAATTTTTATGGTGATTTTGATTTCATTGAAGAAAAATACAATGAAAAATACGAAGGTATTCTTATCAAGATAAAGGAAGAGCAAGGGTATAAAAGATGCCGCTTGGCAAAAAGAACACCAAAAAAAGAAGGATATTTTACAGTTTTTTGGAAAAAAGACCAAAACAACAAGAACATTCCTTATACCAATGAGGACTTAGGAAATGAACTTATAATCGTTATCATTGATAATGATAAGAGGGGACTATTCATTATTCCAAACGAGGTGGCTATTCGTAAAAACATTCTGTCGACAAAAGATAGCAATGGAAAAATGTCTATGCGATTTTATCCTCCTTGGTGCTCAAATTTAAATACAACAGCTCGAGCAACACAAAAATGGCAATTGCAATATTTTAGAGAAATTGAAATATAAACATATTGCCGGATTACATACACACAAAAGACCTGTTTCTTATGATTGTGGAACCAGGTCTTTGTTTTTTCTAGAATCCATCAAACACTTATAACATCTTTCCGAAAAACTATAATTTTCTTGAAAAATATATGAGTCTATGCTATACTACTAGTAGACTTAATTATGGAGAAAATACATGAAACGTGAGATTTTACTGGAACGAATCGACAAACTAAAACAAATCATGCCCTGGTATGTTCTGGAATACTACCAATCCAAGCTTGCTGTGCCCTACAGTTTTACAACCTTGTACGAATATCTCAAGGAATACGATCGATTTTTCAGCTGGGTTTTAGAGTCTGGAATTTCAAATGCTGATAAAATGTCTGATATTCCTTTATCTGTCTTGGAAAATATGTCTAAGAAAGATATGGAAGCTTTTATCCTATATCTACGTGAACGTCCATTGCTGAATGCTAATACAACCAAGCAAGGTGTATCTCAGACGACCATCAATCGGACCTTATCAGCACTTTCTAGTCTTTACAAGTATCTAACAGAGGAGGTTGAAAACGACCTGGGAGAACCCTATTTCTATCGTAATGTAATGAAGAAAGTTTCAACCAAGAAAAAGAAAGAAACACTTGCTGCTAGAGCTGAAAACATCAAGCAAAAACTCTTTCTAGGTGATGAAACAGAAGGTTTTCTAACTTATATCGATCAGGAGTACCCACAACAGCTCTCAAATCGCGCTCTCTCATCATTTAATAAGAACAAAGAACGTGATTTGGCCATTATTGCCCTTCTCCTAGCGTCTGGTGTCCGCTTATCTGAAGCTGTTAATCTAGATCTAAGAGACCTCAATCTCAAAATGATGGTGATCGATGTCACTCGAAAAGGGGGGAAACGTGATTCTGTCAATGTCGCTGCTTTTGCTAAGCCTTACCTAGAGAATTATCTAGCCATTCGAAATCAACGCTATAAGACGGAAAAGACAGATACAGCTCTCTTTTTGACCTTATATCGAGGCGTTCCCAATCGTATTGATGCTTCTAGTGTTGAAAAGATGGTTGCTAAGTACTCTGAGGACTTCAAAGTCCGTGTAACTCCACACAAACTACGCCATACCCTAGCGACTAGGCTCTATGATGCTACTAAATCGCAAGTTTTGGTCAGCCATCAGCTAGGACATGCCAGTACACAAGTCACTGACCTCTATACCCATATCGTCAATGATGAACAAAAGAATGCTTTAGATAGTTTATGATTGTTACATATTATAAATTATGTAAAGCAACTATTGCTAAAAAACGAAAGACCAATTCCTTTATCTTTCGTTTTTTATTTATTTAAACTCAATCCAGTAGTTACGGTGAGGCTCTATAATTACTGGTTTACCCCAAAAGGCTTGCAGATAGGCTAGATTTGCTGGGCTTACTGGTTTTTTTGAATCATTGTACTGCTCAGCACTCTCTTTAGTTAGAAAACATTTTACTGCTTCATAAGAAGTACCATCAGCTGATTCTCTTTCGATTCCCATATACGAAATTTCGTCACCATTTTTAAGATCGTCAGTTAACAGTTTACCAATAAAGAACACTGTCTTATCTTTCATAAATTCATAAGCCTTACTATTTTCAAGTCGGTTATTTGCTGCAGCAAACATAATACAAAAACTATCAACAATGTCCTTCAAAGACATTAAGTCCCCTTTGTTTACTTTGATTTCATCGGGGAGAAGACCGCCAATTATAAGATTTTGAAAATGGGCTTGCTGGATTACATTATCTAAAGCCATTCCCAGAGGTATTTGAACAGCTTGGTATCCTAAAGGTTGAAGCTCTTTGTATTTCTTATCATAATGTTCTTGTGTGATGCTTATATTTAAACTTTCAGTTTGAGAAATTTCTTCATTTCTATAAAAAGCAACAACATTGCGGTCTAACTGTTCAAATAGATTAAGACTTTCTACTGGAATTTCTAACATAATGAATAACTCCTTTTCATTTTTCATCACTATTATAATCTAATCAGCATGATTATTAAGTTTAACCCTAATAAAAGAATCCATCATAAATGGATTCTTTTTCCTTACCCCACTACCGCTTCAGCGATTTCTTCACGGCTGATACCAGCGAAGTAGCGTGTAATATCAATAGTTTCTAATGCCTTGAGGACATCTTCACGTTCGTATTTCACTCCACGGAGGACATCTTCTACAGCTGCAACGTCCTCGATACCAAAGAAGTCCCCATAGATCTTGATATCTTGGATTTTTGATTCAATGACGTTGGCAAAAACTTCGACCTTACCACTGGTGAATTTTGTTCCACGACGGACGTTAAATTCAGGTGATTTACCGTAGTTCCAGTCCCAAGTACCGAACTTGGTATCCTTGATACGATTGATTTCAGCCAATTCTTGCTCAGAAAAAACATATTCAGTCATCTCTGGATACTCTTTTTTCATGTATTCCAATAGCAAATCACGGAATTCTTCAACTGTGATTTTTTCTGGTAATTCATTGACAATATTGGTTACACGGGCACGAACGGATTTCACACCTTTTGATTCAAATTTATCTTTTGAAACCTTGAGGGCGTTAGCAAGGACTGACAGATCAACGTCAAAGAGCAAGCAACCGTGGTGCATGATACGACCATTGATATAGGCTTGGGCATTTCCACAGAATTTCTTACCGTCAATTTCTAAGTCATTACGGCCTGTGAACTCAGCTTTAACACCAAGTTGAGCCAAGGTATTGATGACTGGAGTTGAGAAGCTCTTGAAGTCAAAGGCCTTGTTTTCATCTTCTTTTGAAATGATGGTGTAGTTGAGGTTGTTTAAATCGTGGTAAACAGCTCCACCACCACTGATACGGCGGACCACCTCAATACCATTTTCTCGAACATAATCACGGTTAATCTCTTCAATAGTATTCTGGTGACGACCAACAATGATAGAAGGTTTGTTAATCCAAAGAAGGAAGATTTGATCCTCATCTAGTAAGTGTTTAAAGGCATATTCTTCCAAGGCGATATTAAAAGCAGTGTCGTTTGAATGATTGATAATATATTTCATGATATCCCTTTATACGATAGAGACTGGAAAACATCTTTCCAGCCTAGTCTATCTTCGTTTTATTTTTTCTTAGGTGAATGGATGGCCATTCCTAAAACATCCGCAAATGCTTCGTACATCACTTCAGAGTAGGTTGGGTGTCCGTGGATAGTCTTCAGCATTTCCTCAACAGTGATTTCCATTTCGATAATGCTTGATGCCTCGTTAATCAATTCTGCGGCTGCAGGACCAATGATGTGCACACCAAGGATTTCCCCGTATTTCTTATCAGCGATAACTTTTACGAAACCTTGAGCAGCATCAGATGCAATGGCACGACCGTTGGCTGCAAAGTTGAATTTACCGATTGCAACATCGTATTTCTCACGTGCTTGTTCTTCAGTCAGACCTACTGCTGCTACTTCAGGGAGAGTGTAGATAGCTGCTGGAGTCAAGTTCAATTTAGCAACAGCATGGTTTCCTTTGAGGGCATTTTCAGCAGCAACTTCCCCCATACGGAAGGCTGCGTGCGCCAACATTTTAGTACCGTTGATGTCACCTGGTGCGTAGATTCCAGGAACAGAAGTTTCCATGTACTCATTGACCTTAATACGACCACGATCCAATCCAAACTCAACATCGCCAATTCCTTCAAGGTCTGGTACACGACCGATTGAAAGAAGAGCTTTATTTGCAATGATATCGTCTTTTCCTTCAACCTTGATACGAAGTTGACCATTTTCCTCGATGATTTCTTGCAATTTTGTACCTGTCAAGATAGTCATACCTTTACGTTCCAAAATCAAGCGAAGATTCTTAGAAACTTCCGCATCCATAGCTGGAACGATACGGTCCATCATTTCGATAACAGTTACTTTTGAACCAAATGTCATGAATGCTTGGCCGAGTTCGATACCGACAACCCCACCACCGATGATTACGAGGCTTTCTGGAACTTCGTTCATTTCAAGAATATCATCGCTGGTCATCACAAGTGGAGATTCCATACCAGGAACGTTAATCTTGCTGACTTTTGAACCACCAGCAAGGATGATTTTCTTGGTTTCAAGCAATTCAGAACCATCTACCAAGACATTCTTGTCTTTAGTAATCGTACCAACACCCTTATGAACAGTAACTCCGTAGCTACGAAGAAGACCCGCAACACCACCTACCAAGGTATTGACAACTTTAGATTTAGTTTCCAAAAGTTTGTCCATATCTACAGTGAAGTTTGGATTTTCGATGACGATACCACGGTTTGCTGCATGACCGATGTTTTCGATGATTTCAGCGTTGTGAAGGTAGGTCTTCGTTGGGATACATCCACGGTTCAAGCACGTTCCACCGAGTTCAGATTTTTCAACAAGGGCAACCTTACCACCGAGTTGGGCTGCTTTAATTGCTGCCACATATCCAGCAGGACCTCCACCAATCACAACGATATCAAAGGCATCATCGCTCTTACCGTCGTCGTTTGAGGCACTAGCTGCAGGTGCAGGTTTTGATTCTGGTGCAGCTGCTCCAGCAGTTGGGATGTTTTCCCCTTCTTCACCAAGGTAACCGATAACTTCAGTTACTGGAACAGTTTCACCATCTCCTTTAAGGATGGCAATCAAGTATCCATCTTCTTCGGCTTCCAATTCCATGCTGACTTTGTCAGTCATGATTTCCAAAAGGATTTCTCCTTCTTTTACAAATTCACCGACTTTTTTATTCCATTGGACGATTTGTCCTTCTGTCATATCCACGCCGGCTTTTGGCATAATTACTTCTAAGGCCATGTCTTACTTCCTTCTAAATCTCTAAAATAACAATAGCTGACTTAAACCAACATTGAGATTGGGTTCTCAATTAAGGCTTTCAAGTCTTTCATAAACTTAGCACCAGCCATACCATCTACAACACGGTGGTCAATGGTTAATCCCAGGCTCATGATAGGGCGAATGACAATCTCACCATTGACAACTACAGGTTTCTCTACTGTTGAGCTCACCCCGAGGATTGCTGAGTTGGGTTGGTTAATAATCGGACCAAAGGACTGAACACCAAACATTCCCAAGTTACTAATTGTGAAGGTTGAGTTTTGTAACTCACTTGGAGCCAATTTACCATCCAATGTACGACCAATGACATCCTTGAAGGCTACAACCAGCTCTGAAAGACTCATCTTTTCAGCATTGTAAACAACAGGTGTCATCAATCCATTATCCATCCCAACTGCCATAGCAAGGTTGACATAATTATGAGTGATAATGGTCTTGCCATCTTCAGTCAATGAAGCGTTGATGTAAGGGTGTTTCATCAATGTCTTAACAACAGCGAGAGAAAGAAGGTCTGTAACCGTTACTTTCTTACCAGTTGCTTCCATGATTGGATCAAGGACCTTCTTACGAAGAGCCAACATTTCTGACATATCAACATCGTAGTTGAGTGTGAAGGTTGGCGCAGTTAGGTAGGATTCAACCATACGTTGGGCGATAACCTTACGCATTGGTGTCATTGGAATACGCTCAATCTCACCATAAGGAGTGATAGTGTCTGGGACTTCTTCCACTTTTTCAATCTGAGCAGGAGACTTGATGGTGTCGTTTTCGATATTTTCAGGAAGGAAGGCCAGAACGTCCTTCTTCATGATCTTACCACGATGACCAGTTCCTTGGATTTCCTGCCAAGCAATGTTATGTTCAAGGGCAATTCGTTTTGCAAGTGGCGAAATGCGAACCACATTTGTGTCTTTATAAGTTTCCACGTCTTCTTTGTGGACACGACCGTTTGCACCTGAGCCAGAAACGTCGTAGAGGTTGATACCTAGTTCATCCGCTAACTTTCTAGCCGCAGGAGTCGCTCTTAGCTTGTCATCAGCCATGACCTCTCCAATTCTATTTATGATACAAAGGGCGAAAAAGTCAAAGTGAAAATAGGAAACTTGACGAAAAAACTTTAGTTTTTAGGAAAGTTTCCTATTTTCACACAGACTTTAGCCCGTGTTCAACTCTACAAGTAACTTGGACACGGAACATGTCTCAAGTTACTACGGTTGCCGCTATCAGGCGGTCAACCTAGCAGACTTACTAAGTTTTTTGTCGAATAGTATTGATTCGTCAAAAAACTGTCGCAACTTTACAAACAACTTGGATACAAAACATATCTCAAGTTACTAAAGTTAAAAACCTTAATAGATTTACATAATTTCACTTATGTTATGTACTATTGTTTGTTATAAGTTTTTCGGATTGCATCTTTGATGCTTTCAACTGTTGGAATCATTGCATTTTCTAGGTTTTGCGCGTAAGGCATTGGCACATCTTCTCCTGCACAACGGCGGATTGGTGCATCTAGATAGTCAAATGCTTCTGACTCTGAAATAATTGCTGAAATCTCCCCGATATAGCCACTTGTTTTGTGAGCGTCGTTGACAAGCACCACCTTACCAGTCTTCTTCACTGAGTTAATGATGATATCCTTATCAAGTGGAACGAGGGTACGTGGATCCACAATTTCAACTGAAATTCCTTCTTCAGCTAATTCTTCAGCTGCTTGAAGCACACGGCGAAGCATTTTACCATAAGTAACGACTGTTACATCTGTACCTTCACGTTTGATTTCCCCGACCCCAAGTGGGATTGTGTAGTCTGGATCAACTGGAACTTCCCCTTTTTGGTTAAATTCGGACTTGTATTCAAGGATGATAACAGGGTTGTTATCACGGATAGAAGACTTGAGAAGTCCTTTCATGTCAGCAGGTGTACCTGGAGCTACAACCTTAAGACCTGGGATGTGTGTAAACCAAGACTCTAGAGACTGAGAGTGCTGAGCTGCAGAACCAACTCCGTTACCAGCTGCACAACGTACAGTCATTGGAACCTGACCTTTCCCACCAAACATATAACGTATTTTAGCAGCTTGGTTGACGATATTGTCCATGGCAATAACCGAGAAGTCCATGAAGGTCATATCGACGATTGGACGAAGTCCTGTCATGGCTGCTCCTGCTGCTGCTCCAGAGATGGCAGCTTCAGAAATCGGACAGTCACGGATACGTTCTGGACCAAATTCTTCGAGCATTCCGACAGAAGTTCCGAAGTCTCCTCCGAAGACACCGACGTCTTCTCCCATCAAGAATACATTTTCATCGCGACGCATTTCCTCAGACATAGCAAGGATAATGGTGTCACGGAAGGACATTGTTTTTGTTTCCATTTTTATCTCTTTCTCCTTAGTCTGCGTAAATATCTTCAAATGCTGATTCTAGTGGTGGGAATGGGCTTTCCTCTGCAAATTTAACAGAAGCTTCTACTGCTTCCTTGACTTGTGCTTGAATTTCTTCCAATTCTTCTGCACTTGCAATATTGTTTTCAATGAGGTATTTGCGAAGGTTTTCGATTGGGTCTTTTTGTTTCCACAATTCCACTTCTTCGCGCGTACGATATTTACCAGGATCAGATGATGAGTGACCAAGCCAGCGATAGGTTACACTTTCGATCAAGACTGGGCCATTGCCACCACGAACATGATCTACAGCTTTCTTAAATCCTTCATAGACATCGATGACGTTGTTCCCATCTTCGATAAACATTCCAGGAATTCCATATGCCGCACTACGTTGATGGATATGCTCTACATTGGTCATTTTCTTGATATCCGCAGAGATCCCATAACCGTTGTTAATGCAGTAGAAAACAACTGGCAAGTTCCAAATAGAAGCCATGTTGACTGCTTCGTGGAAGACACCTTCGTTGGTCGCACCATCTCCAAAGAAGCAAACGACGATTTTTCCAGTGTTTTGCATTTGTTGACTGAGGGCTGCACCGACAGCGATTCCCATACCACCACCAACGATACCATTGGCACCGAGGTTCCCAGCATCCAGGTCAGCGATGTGCATAGAACCACCTTTTCCTTTACAGGTTCCAGTGTATTTCCCGAGGATTTCAGCCATCATTCCGTTGAGGTCAATCCCCTTAGCAATAGCTTGCCCGTGTCCACGGTGATTTGAGGTAATCAGATCATCTGGATTAAGAGCCAGCATCGCTCCGACGTTAGCAGCTTCCTCTCCGACAGAAAAGTGAGTCATACCGGGAACTTTCCCCTTTTTCACTAACTGAGCGATTTTTAAGTCCATGTGACGGATTTCTTCCATCTTACGGAACATCTCTAGCAAAAGATTCTTATCTAAAGTTGACATAATCTTGCCTTTCTAACTTTGTACTTACCTTACTATTTTACCTTTTTTAGTATACACTGTCAAAGTATATGGCTAATAAAATTTCACAATTTAAAAAAATAAACCCCTGTTAAAACAGGGATTCTCTCTAGTTAGAGCATTTTTTCACAAAGTTGTTTTTCGGGATAATTTCTTAAAATTAGCTCAATCTTTTCATTACTGTTTTCAAACGCCATTGATACAAACAACCAGAAACAATCAAGCTGGCAATCAACCCAATCCAGTAGGCAAATGCCCCTAAGTCAGTTACCTGATCTAGTAGATATCCTAGAGGTATCGCTACTCCCCAATATCCGATTAGGCCAAGATAGAAAGGAACGATAGTGTCCTTATACCCTCTTAAAATTCCTTGGAGCGGAGCCGCAAAGGTATCAGCTAACTGAAAAAAGAGACTGTAGGTTAGAAATACAGCAGTTGTTTCAATGAACTGAGGGTCATTTCCATATAGATTTGCAACACGATCTCTAAAAATGTAGAGAAAAGACAGGGTAAGACCTGCAAAAATAAGGGCGGTTACTCTCCCCAGACGAGCATAGGTTTTTGCATCCTCATAACGTTTAGCCCCAACCTCGTAAGACACAACAATCGCCATAGCAGAGGAAATACTCATGGGAAAAGCGTACATGAGACTCGAAAAGTTCATAGCTGACTGGTGACTTGCGATGATGAGCGATGAAAACTTAGCCATGATCAAGCCAACCACAGAAAAGATAGCTACTTCAGCAAAGACGGTTCCCCCGATTGGTAGACCTAGCCGAACACCTTCCTTGATTTTATCTATATTGAGTGGAATCCGTTTTTCAAGATGTAACGCTTTTAATCTTTTTTGTTTGAACAAAACAAGCAGGGAAATGCCCAATAAAACCCAATAGGCTAGCGAAGTTCCTAGCCCTGCTCCTGCACCACCAAGCTCAGGAAAACCGAATGCTCCATATATCAAGAGATAGTTAAAACCACTATTGAGCGGAAGTAATAGGAGCATCAGATACATCGATAGTTTGGTCAAACCAAGAGAATCTAACAATGACCGAATGACACTAAAAAGCAACAAGGGAATAATCCCGATAGACAGGTACCAAAGATAGGAAACTGCAACTGCCGCCACTTGAGCTTCTAGTCCGATGTTGTTTAAGACAGGTGGCGCTAAGAATACTACCATGCCAAGCAAGACCAAAGACAGTCCGAAAGCCAAGTAGATAAATTGGTAAAAATCAGATGCTACTTCTTCCTTTTTGCCCCGTCCCAGATGATGGCCTATGATGGGAACCATGGCCGAAACAATCCCTGTTAAAAAAGTAAAGAAAGGATTCCATAGACTCGTTGCAGTTGATACTCCTGCCAAGTCCATGGTATTGTACTGCCCAGTCATGGTTGTATCAACAAAAGAGGCAGAATAATTGGCAAACTGATAAATCAGGATAGGAAAAAATATCTTAAGAAATAAAATAAACTTATCTTTAAATTGATGGGTTCGATACATATACGCTCTCTATTCTTATAGTTTATAGAGCAGAATCCCATCTAGTTTTTGTAAACGATTTGTCCCTTACAGATGGTATATTTGACCTGCCCTTTTAAAGTTTCACCGATAAATGGTGAATTTGCAGCTTTTGAAGCAAAATGGGAGTCCACAAGGCGGTCAGCCTTAGCATCAAAGATAGTGATATCCGCTGGACCATTCTCAGCCAAGTAACCAGCTTCAAAGTTGTAAAGTTTGGCTGGATTAACAGTCATTTTTTCTAGCAATTCCATCAAGCTTAGCTCACCAGCTTCCACTAAATAAGTCAAACCAAGAGAAAGAGAGGTTTCTAAGCCAGTCATACCAGATGGCGCTTTGGTGATATCTTCTACATTTTTCTCATCTGCATGGTGAGGCGCGTGGTCTGTCGCGATAACTGTGATAACACCTGACTTGAGACCCTCGATAACGGCACAACGGTCTGATTCCAAACGAAGCGGAGGATTCATTTTAGCATTACTACCTTGA
The DNA here is from genome assembly GCF_002096495.1 of Streptococcus oralis subsp. oralis. Taxonomy (GTDB): domain Bacteria; phylum Bacillota; class Bacilli; order Lactobacillales; family Streptococcaceae; genus Streptococcus; species Streptococcus oralis_CU. The sequence continues at coordinate 591,107 of NZ_NCUO01000012.1, forward strand.
GTCAAGAGAAGTGCTTCTGTCTTAGAGAAATGCTGTGGCGCTACTTCTGCTGTGACTTGCGCTCCCAAACCTTGAGCGAATTCCACTACCTTGACACTTTCTTCCTTAGACAAATGCTGGATATGAACATGAGCCTTGGTTGCATAGGCAATCATAACATCACGCGCAATCATAGCGTATTCTGCCACCCCTGTCGCACCACAAATCTTGAAGTGGTCTTTAGCGATGTTTTCATTAAATCCAAGAATACCGTTCAATCCGGGATCTTCCTCATGAAGGCTGATAAAGGTATTGAGTTTTTTGGCTTCTTCCATGGCTTCCTTGACAACTTTACTACTTTCAAGTGGAATACCGTCATCAGAAAAACCAACAGCTCCAGCTTCTAAAAGCGCCTTAAAGTCTGTCAGGTCTTGCCCATTAAAATTCTTAGTAATGGTCGCAACCGTTTTGACATTGATTTTTTCCTTGGCAGCAGATTGGAGAACTTCTTGAAGAGTCTCTACGTCCGAAATGGTTGGACTAGTATTAGCCATCATGACAACGGTTGTAAAGCCACCTGCAGCGGCTGCTAGGGCCCCAGTATGAATGTCTTCTTTATGAGTTTGACCAGGTTCACGGAAATGAACATGGATATCGACTAGTCCAGGCGCAACAACAAGGCCCGTAGCATCAATTAGCTCTGCTCCTTCTTCCTTGATTTCGGCAGCTATTTTGACAATTTTCCCATCTTGCACTAAAACATCACACACTTGATCCAAACCAGACTTGGGATCCATTACACGACCATTTTTGATTAGTAGCATCTGCTTTCTCCTTTATTCATAGAAATCAACTTGGGTATCCAACAATTTATCCCCATCATAAACAAACTTTGCTGAAAAGAAAGGTTTATCTTCTAAAAGCCACTCAACAAAGGTGTGATCACCCTCCCAAGTTGGCTTGCTTAAGACTTCATCATAGGGAACCCATTCTAAGGTCCCCTCATTGCAGTCAATCAAGTCACCCTCGAACTCTGTCACCTTAAAAACATAGGTGTACCAGTCTAAATCTGGTGTAAATTCAGGAAAAGTGATAACACCTTTAAGTACTGGCTTGGCTTTGAGCCCTGTTTCTTCGAGGATTTCACGCGCTGCACATTCCTGTGGAGTCTCACCTCGCTCTAGCTTTCCACCCACACCAATCCATTTGCCTTCATGGACATCGTTGGGCTTCTTATTGCGATGGAGCATGAGCAGTTCTTTTCCGTTATCAATGTAGCAAATCGTCGCTAACTGAGGCATATTCTCTCCTTATCTAAACCAATCGATTGGCACTTGTCCTGTCTCTTTTAAGAATGCATTGGCCTTGGAAAAAGGCTTGGAACCCCAAAATCCTCTATAAACCGATAAAGGACTAGGATGGGCTGATTCGATAATCAAGTGGTGAGGATTGGTAACCAAGGCCTTCTTCTTGCGTGCATAAGCACCCCAGAGTACAAAGACTATCGGTCTGTCTAGATTATTGACAACCCGAATCACAGCATCTGTAAATGGCTCCCATATCTGCCCAGCATGACCATTGGCCTGCCCAGCAGGAACCGTCAAGCAAGCATTGAGAAGTAAGACACCTTGCTCAGCCCAAGCTGTCAAATCATGGGACTTCTTAGCTCCGATGTCATCCGACAATTCTTTCAAGATATTTTGCAAGGATGGCGGAGCTGGGATAGAGTCAGGAACAGAAAAACTCAAGCCCTGCGCCTGACCTGGCCCGTGATAGGGGTCTTGCCCTAGAATCACCACCTTCACTTCTTCAAGCGGTGTAGTCAAGAGAGCCTGAAAAACTTTTTCCTTAGGTGGATAGACAGTTCCCTGAGCATAGACCTGTTCCATAAATTGATTGATTTTCCCAAAATAACCTTCAGGTAATTGCTCCTTAATCAAAGCATGCCATGATGAGTGTTGCATCTTTCTCTCCTTTATCGTATCCATCTAAAAGCACGTCTTAATTCATCCGTACCATTTTTAAAAAAGCATAAACCATGTGCAAGTATGATTTTATCCGGTTTCCAGTTTAACATACGGGAAAAGGAAACCTTTGCTTCCCTTTGTCTTCCTAAAAAAGTCATCCGATAATCGATAGGAGTTTGTCCATCAGGGGCTGTTACACGAGCTAAACGACAAAATCTTCTGCGGATTGGACTGGATATTTTTTCCGATTCAAAATTCTCTATAAGGTCCGTTACAATGAGTGTTTTAGTTGATTTATGAAAAAACACCACTTCTTCAATCACAGAACTACCCTTAAAAATAAGCTGATCAATCTCATCAGACCATAGGTCAGGAGCCTTATCTGTTAAGGGAGCATCGAATACCACCTTGACATTCTGACTTTTCGCTCTCTCTTCAACTCCTGGACTAGACCATGTTTGCGCATGAGGATATCTTTTTTTCCAATCTGCAATATAGGCATAGTGAATCTTATTTGGAGAAATCAGGTAAGCGACTCTGCCCAAAGCATCCAGTTCAGTAAAGAGCTCCTCGTTTGGCGCGATTGGAGAATGAATCCAGAGTTTTCCATCCTTTAACTTAACTACTGTCATACGTGTCTGAAAAGGTAGTTTGAAGACCTTCATATCCATTTGAATCAAATCACCATCTACTATCCAGATATTTTGATCAACTTCCTTTAGTGTATACAATGGTTCATAAAGAGAAAGTTCTGGTTTTGACATAATTTACTACTCCTTCGTTTTTACTGCCTCTATTATAGCAAAAAGTGGCTATTGAAACCACTTTTTACAGTTCTTATATATACTGTTATTGACCCTATTATTTGACATTAGTATTCACAGTATCAATCAGCCATTAAAAACTTTTCAATTGTATCAATAGCATAGGAAAGTTGATTATTTACAGACATCATCCGTTCAAGATTAGCGTCCATATAGTAGAGTTCAGATAAACCACCCCTAGGGAGAAAGAGGGAATAGTGGATATTCATCTTCTCTCGAGTACTTAACTCTATATGATTGCTTAAGATATACTTTAACTTTTTTAACGAATTTACTTGAGCAACCACACCCTTTAACTGATACTGCTCGATGAGATTTAGTAAATTATCAATCTCTTCAATGACTTTAATTTCCATATCAACACCTCTTAGGGAAATCACTACAAAGCATCTAAACAATCCAGCAAGTCTTGGTAAGAATGAACTTCATAAGTTGGCTGGGCTTGTGTGTGATTTTCGAGGTGATGGGGATTGTACCAGATAGTGTCAATCCCTGCATTATTGCCTCCTTGAATATCAGCCGTTAAGGAATCTCCGATCATCAGCGTCTTTTCTTTACTAAATCCTACAATCTGCTGACCGATTTTTTCATAGAATAGTGCATCAGGCTTTTGCGTCTGCAACTGTTCAGAGATAAAGACTTGGTTGAAATAGGGAGCCAGACCAGATTGAGCCAGACGACCCGTCTGAATGGCAGTAATCCCATTTGTCGCAGCATACAAGTCATAATCACATTCGATGAGGCTATCCAAAAGTTCATGAGCACCCGAAAGAGTTTGTCCCTGTTGGGCTAAGTAAAATTGGTAACGCTGGGCCAGTAACCTACCATCTTTCTCCAGTCCAAAATGAGCAAATAAACGAGAAAAGCGCGTGTTAATCAGTTCTTGTTTACTGATTTTCTTTTGCTCCAAGTCCTTCCAGAGAGCCTTGTTCATAGGAACATAATAGTCTTTATAAACTTGAATATCCGCAACTCCTTCTTCCTTTAGAAGTTGCGTCAAAGCCACATCCTCAGCAGCATCAAAATCAAGCAAGGTGTGATCGAGATCGAAAAGTAGAAATTTGTAGGACATTGAGTTTCCTTTCTGAAAATTCATTAAGAACATTATAGCATAAATGAACCTTTGATTTATTGAGTTTCAAATACTTTTTACACTCACATTTTGACCGTGCTCAAGTGCAAATCTAAAACTAGTCAGCAAAACTTCTATTAAATCTTTTCCGGAACTCGTTATGAAATAATGTGATAAATTTGTTATATGCTCTGCGATATTATTTCCCCAAGGAGGAGTGAGTGACAAATCTTCAAAATCCCATATAACATCCTGAGGGAGAAATTTTTTCAACTCCTCTTGGATAGATACCAACTCAGCTATTCCTCTTTCAACAGATTCAAAAGGAACATCTCCCCAGTAAAGCTTATTCATTATTACTGGGTATCTACTTCCCCACTCATTATTCTCTAAGCGAACATAAATAGTCGAAAAGAATGAATTAAAAAGACTCCCTTCTCCTATAGTCCACCAATTATAACCAACCATTAACCCTACAGACATAGATATTCTCCTACTCATTTTTAATATTATTTAACGTCAACTAAAGTTCTATATTGATAGTATCTAAAACATACATTCATTCCCCCTACCCCAACTCCTTGGCTATTCTGCTTTTTTCAAGTTTTCCCTTGGTAATTCGTTTCCATAAAACAAGAGGGTTCAAACTATAAGATAGGCGTAGGAGGAAATAATTAACCCATTCGATAAGGGCAAAAAGCTGTATCAACGTGGCTAAGATAGTCACTAGGACACTCTGTGCATTCCAGACAATAAAAGGAAAGCCTGAAATAAGTAAAACGAGGTCTAGTATTCTGAGCACACCATATAGTTTAGGGACATTTTCACTTCCGAACTGAGGTTTCGAGAGTCTTCTAATCAAAATCGCCCAATAGATTGAACCTTGAAGCAAAATAAATGTCAGTAAAGACAACGGATGAAGAATAGAGATCAAACCATTCCAATCACCAAGCCTATTTTTCAAAAGGAAAAAACAAAACCAAATAGATAGGACGGCTGTGAACTCTCCCAAACAGAGGGACATCAACTCTTTTCTAACTTTCTCTTTTTGTATGTTCATCATCTCACCCATCTATCTATCATCCTATATCAGAAAAAAGCCATTCGATCCATTTTCTAGTCAACATTTCTCAGAATCAAGTCATTCTAAGTATCGAACAGTATAATCACTTTAATATAAATTCAATTCTAAGTTTAGAATTGCATTTGTATATATTTTTTAGATCTATTCTAAGTCTATGACAGCTTTAAATTTTAATTTTTGAAGGATTCTAAAGCTAGAAGAGCTCAAAAATCACGAGAACTAAGCTATTCGAAGCTTAGAAGAAGATTTTCCAACCTTCATAAACTCTTCAATTAACGTTTCTTACAATTTTTCTGATGAGCTTTGAGTTTTTTCAGAGCCCAGTCATAGTGACTGGAGGTACTACTGACAAAGTAGGAACCTAGACTTGTCCCTCCCGTCCACTTATAGAAACCTTTGGTAAAGAGTTGGTCATTGCTGAAGCCTTCCATCAACTCTAAAACCTCTTCATGCGATTGCTCTAGTAGTTTAGTCGCTTCTTCTAAAGATGTTTTCTGGTGCTTCTTCCAAATAGCGACATTCATTTCTCCATAAGTTTTCCAATTATAAGGCTCAGGAAGAAAAGATCGTTCATGTCCCTTTTGATTAGAATAAACCCAGCTCAAAAGTAACTGATGCCATTCATAGAGATGGATCAGAACGTCCCGTAAATTTTTATCTCTTTTCCAGTGAGCTTCTTTTTTCTTTTGGTCTTTTGAAAAATCAAAAGGAGTCTGTAGCTCTTCTTCACTTAACTGAGAAATTAGGAGATTAAGTTTTTCATAGTTTTCCTTAGAGGCTAACACTAACTCCTCTTTTGTTTTTGGTCTAGGCATAGGTTTTCTCCCTTCGTTTTCTAGTAGGTTAAGGTATTTTCTTACTTCATTATACCATAATCAAAAAGCAGTTCTTCGTTTTACGAAAAACCGCTTTTACGAACTATTTTTTTATGCTTATAGTCACTACTTTACATATAAATCTTTAAAGAGACCATCTACTTCTGCTATCTGATAGAGCAAGTTGGATAGTTCTTGGTAATCTTCTTTTAAACATGAAAGGTGGGCTTGGCTAAATAGAGTAGCCAATTCTTCTTTTAATCTTGCCCCTTTCGGATCATGATCTTTTAAGAACTTACTGAGATAGAGATTTCGAACAGCTGCAAGTTTAAAGCTAAAATACTGGTGCAGTTGTCTTTGCTCCGTATTTAAGCCGTTTTCAGCAACTACTTTTGCATAGCATTCCAACACACCACTTTGACCATTCAGATATCGGGTCTTCATAATCCTTGCTGTTTCTTGATAGATTTCAGTCTGACTAGGACTCTTGACCTTCTTAAAATTTCCCCACATGGAGTAGGCTCCGCGCTTATAGTCAATAGCCTCTGCCTTCCATGCTTCTAGTATGTCATTAAAAGCAACCTTCATACAGGCAAAACCAGCTGGATCGTGCAAATAGAGGTACTGATCATCAATGTCATACACGGTTACAAAGTGATCCACACCATAAAGGATTGTGTGATTGGGATTGTAGGTCAGATGGCCCATATCAAGAGGCCCCAGTACGACAGATCCATTGGACAGAAATGTTTCCAACTTTCCTTTAATCTCTTCCAAATCTACTTCCGCTCCATCTTTTAGATAGAAATCCTCATAGTCAAACCCTAGTATTTTTAAGGAATGGGAGATGGAAAGGTCTGGCATTCCATTATCAAAGAATACTAGAGGGTGCTCCTCATCTTCCTTTACGATACTAGCGCCATTTCCCATCACCATAATTGCCTCTAAAAAATCTGCTTTAAAGTCATAGCCATAGCCATCCAGTGCCATAGCCAATGAATAGCTATAGCAAAGCGACACATCTCCAAAATACATCTGCATATTCCTCTGCCTCCTTATCTTCTATGGGACTATTATACCGAGAAAACTATTCTCATACCCCATAAAATCCAAACAAAAATTATGGTATGTTTGTTTACAGACATGAATGTCAACAATTAAAAACTCTGTAGAGATTCTTTCTACAGAGTTCGGTTTGCATCTTTATAAAAAATCAGAAAATGATCTAGTCCCTGATGACTGGTATCCAGAGTTCCATTTGGTAGTCTGGGGACGACATATCTCCTTTGAAATAAACTTCAAAGTCTGGGGCTCCTGAATGGCGATAACCAGTTTCCGGGAAAAAGACTTCTAAGACGTATTTCCAAGCATGGTGGATGCTAGCTGGTATAGCCCCCTTGACTGGTACGATGGCATATTCAGCTTCTGGAATTTCTTTGATGGACAGACCTAGTTCTTCTGCTTTAGTTTTATCCGTCACATCATAAGCAGCCATATAGTTAATGATTTCGCCTTCTTTGACATCCGAGCAGACGCCAAAGGATTGGCCACTGCCTAAACTTTCTAGGCTTTCCAAGCTGTGATGGGCATAGAGATGCTCCCAAGCAGACGGGCATTTGCTATTGTCAATAGCTTCCAATAGGACGCCTGCCACGGTAAATGCAGGTTTCTTTTGAATCTTGATATCCATGTTCTTTCCTCCTGTAATTTTTAAGGATAATTGAAGTCTAGGAAAGACCCGATAAGGTTTTCCATTTCGAACTTCTGAGGGGGTTGCACCATGGAATTTCTTGAAGGCTGTGCTGAAGGCGTCAGCAGACTCATAGCCGTATTTCATTGCTATGTCAATGACTTTCTCAGAGCCTTCCCGCAAGTCTGTCACAGCTTCTGATAGCCTGCGATTGCGCAAATATTCTGCCAAGGTCATATCAGCCATGATGGAAAAGATTCTGCTAAAAAGAGGATAAGAATAGCCCGATAACTGCTGAAATCTTTTCATATCCACTTCTCCAGTCAGTTGCTGCTCCAAATAATCCATGGTTTGATTGAATTGATGCATCATATTCTTCTTTTCTTACCTCCACAAGATACAAAGGTCGTTAAAAGCAAAGTGAAAATTGGAAAATTAACGCTGGTTCTTCTGATTCTAGGTAATTTTTTCTTTTTCGCATAGCTTTTAGGCCGTGTTCAATTCTATCTATATTCTAACAAATACAAGATACTTCCACCCTAGAATCTTTGTACAAGATTTAAAGGTGTAAATTCTATAACTTATCTTTTAATTTCTCAACAAAGAGATAGGCTGCAGGGCAGGTCAAGGTATTCTTAATCGTCAAATGGTTGATTTGGTGGATCTTTTTACGGTCTGTATGGGGGAATTCACGACAGGCCTTGGGACGAACGTCATAGATGGAGCAGAGATTATCTCCTCCTAGAAAGGGGCAAGGCATGGATTTGAAAACCTTGTCCCCATCTTCATCCACCTGTAAAAACTCTGCTTCAAAGGCTGGTAATTTCATCTTAAAGTACTTAGCGATACGGGTGATGTCTGCCTCTTTAAAGTCTGGTCCCAAAGTCTTGCAACAGTTGGCACAGGCAGTACAATCAATCTCTGCAAAGACTTCTTGGTGAATCTGCTGCGCAATCTTATCTAATTTTTTAGGAGGTTTTTTCTTTAGATTAGCTAACACTTTGCGGTGCTCCTTCTGCTTTTGCAGTGCTAGTTGGTGGTAATACTCAATATCAATCTCTTTAGACATAATTTCTTCCTAATACAAGTGTTTTTGTCTATTATACCATAAACACTGCCCCCTTTTTGCCCCCTGAACAGAAAAAAAGCCCTTCGGAAAAAATCCGAGGGGCTAAAAACGTTGTTAAATCAACGGCCGAACTTTTGAATTTCAAGGTTCGGGATAAAATAGTTCACTGAACTATTTTATTTTTTAAGGTTGTAGAATGATTTCAATCCACGGTATTCTGCTACTTCACCAAGTTGGTCTTCGATGCGAAGCAATTGGTTGTATTTAGCGATACGGTCTGTACGTGAAAGTGAACCAGTTTTGATTTGTCCTGCGTTAGTTGCAACTGCGATGTCAGCGATTGTTGAATCTTCAGTTTCACCTGAACGGTGTGATACAACGGCAGTGTAACCAG